>QIAU01000163.1 GCA_003225055.1 Acidobacteriota bacterium | reverse complement strand
GTGGGTCGGAAACCGGCGTCCAGCTTAGCACGGAGGACAAAGACTCAAGTTGCCCTCGTGGTCCAGCCGGTCCAGCCGGTTTTGTGATGGACGTCACCATCACATGTGACCCCCTGGGGTTGCCGCTAGCTCAGCAGGGGTATGTTAGCGACTCGGGGGTGGCTCATGAGGAGAAACCGGAGACGGGGAAAAGTCGTTGCACAAATTACAGCCGCTCATCTGAGCCAGTTCGCCGGCCAACTCGGCACCGCCATGACCCGCAAAGAGGCTATCGCCTTCCTGAACTGCGGCCGCGCCTGGGGTATGTGGAAGCAGAGGATGCAGGCGGCGAGGAATACATCAAGAATACGCTCGAGCCCCAAACGCTCGTACGGCTGCGCCCGAATGGGGTAAATCGTATCCCCAACTCGGATGGCTCCGAAGCCAACTAGGTTGAACTTGGCATTCAAAGGTTGCAGCGATAGGGCGGCGAGTGCATCAAGCCCTGGTGCGCCTGATCGGCGTCGCTGTCGAAGGCTACGTTCTCTGCTGCATGGTTCAGGTGCGGGGAGGCTTTTGACAGCCGCTCGATCGCCCGGAAACTGGTGCGACAACTCGCCTTTGGAGGCTAGCAGAGCAGCATGTTGACGGGCAACCTCGGGGTCAGCCCCCGGTCGAGCTCGAGAGGCGGCGCTCCGGCCCTCGGACGCTGCTGGTTGGTCAACTCCAGCAGGCGCAGCTCGGCCTCGAAGTCGTAAGCCAGCGAGGATTCTGGATTCAGGGGTTCGGCTGCAGCGGGGAGAGAGCAGAGCCAACGCTGCGATCAGGGCCCAAAGCATCGCCTGTTTACCTCTATTGAGATGCCCAGCAAGGGCAAACTTCTGTCTTTGTTTCCTTCAGGGTAGAACGTAGAATCAAGGTCAGCCAATTTACCATGGAGACAGTTTTGCTCGTCATCGCCGTCGGTCTCAACCTGATACTGCTGGGCGTACTGCTGGTCGCCTTTCGCCGGCTCTTCCAGCCTTCGGAAATCTTAAGGCAGCTCTCCAGTCAGCTCGGGAATCTGGATCTATCCCTTACTCAAGAACTTAGATCGGCTACCGCTGACATGGCGGGGCGCCTCGAGAGCACCAAGGGAGACCTGCGCCAGGTGCTCACCGACAGGGTCGCCAGCGGCTTCCGGGATATCCGGGACTCGGTCGACGGACAGCTGGCAAACGGCCGGCGGGAGCAGACCCAGCATTTGCTGGATGCCCGCACGGAGCTGACGAGTTCTCTGGCGTTAACCACGGCCCAGTTGAAGACCGAGTTCGAAGGCCTCAACCAGAAAACCGCTCAGAGCCTAGAGGCCATTCGCGACCGGGTAGACGCCAAGCTGCTGGAGATCAGGCAGCAGGTCCAGGAGAAGCTCGATCAAAACATCAAAGAAGGGTTCGCGCACTTCGAAAAAGTGCAGCAGCACCTCAAGGCGGCCGAAGAACAGCTTCGCGAGGTGGGTGCGTTAGGACATTCCATCAACGATCTAAATAATCTTCTCAAGCTTCCGCACCTGCGTGGTCAGTTTGGCGAAGCGAGCCTGGAACGCCTTTTGGCTGATTTTCTGCCCGCACACATATACGAATTCCAGTCGTCGCCGGGCGAGGGCGGCGGCCGCGCCGACGCCGTGATTCAATTCCCCGACCGGCGGCTTCCGATCGACGCGAAGTTCCCGCGCGAGCAAGTGTTGGCGCTGTTTGAGAGCAGCGATCAGGCGGAAATCGAAGCGGCGCGCCACGAATTTGTGCGCGTGATGAAGACCGAAGCCAAGCGCATCAAGGCGTACATTCAGCCGGAGAACGGAACCACGGACATCGCACTCATGTACCTGCCCAGCGAAACGCTCTACATGGAGGCGGTGCGCAACCGCGACCTGGCCGACTGGCTCAACCAGCAGCACGTGTTCCCGGTCTCACCGAATACCCTGCTCATGACCTTGCAAACCATCGCGCTGGTGCACAAGTGGTACGAGGTCGCCAGCCGCTTTGAGAAGAGCCGTCTCGAGCTCAACAAGGCGCAGAAGTCATTCGATTATTTCCAGACGCAGTTCGAGAGCGTGGGCAAGAACCTGAACAAAGCGCAAGAAGCGTTCGACACCGCCTCCAAACACCTGAAGACCTATCGCGGCCGCGTGAGCGCCCTCAGCGGTCAGGAGCAACTGGAACTCGACCAATCGACAGAAACCAGCGCGCTAACCGACAAGGCCAGCGCGTAAATTTTCGTGTTTATTCAGAGCGGGGCGCTTTTGCCGCATCCGGAAGCGCTCATCCGGAAGGATGACATTTGGGTTTGGCCGCTGGCGACTAGCTACTCTCGTCTGGCGGCCCCAGAGGGACTCGAACCCCCGACCGTCAGCTTCGAAGGCTGCCGCTCTATCCGAACTGAGCTATGGGGCCGCGCAGTAAAAGTGTATCGGAACAAAGCCACATCAGCTACTCTACCCGATCTGTGAGGCGCCGACACTCTTGGCCGCGCTGGTTTCACGCCACTTTTTCCGCCGCCTCGCCAAGTAGTTTCCCAACTCCGTCCAGGCAACGAAGTAAGTCCACTTCGACCTCCGGGAACTCGGCGCCCATCCATCCGCGGCCCGCTCGAGTTCTTGCCGGTGGTGGGCTGGCTCGGCTGGGCGGCCATGCTGAAAATGGGCTAGGCGCCGTAGGTCGCGCGATCGGAATGGCTCACGAGAAGGACACGGGCGGCATGCGCGCGAACGAATCGAGAGTCGAATCTGCTCAAGGATAAATTCGCGCTCAGAATCGTTGCGGGGAGAAGGCCAGCGTCTTGGCGCCACCGGCGACAATGATCATGTCCGGATGCAGGATGGCTTTTCGCTGGAGAAATTTGCCTACGGTTAGGTTGATTCGATGATCAAAGCAGCAGACGACCGCAGGGTCGGCGGTGTAAGCCTCCGCCGGAGAGTCGAAATGGAAGACTTTGCGCCTGAGCCTGGTCCCATCCATCGCGAGATGCGAAGGCGAGGACGCCCTCGCGACAGCCGGCGAGACGCCGGCGCTGCTGAGAATGAGCTACAAAGAATTGGGCGCGAGCTTTGCCCAGCAGGTGGCCGATCCGAAGCTAAAGATCGTGTTTTCAGCGACCTAGGGAGAGCATTGGAATCCCGGCAGGCACCGGCCTTTCCTCCTCACCGCCGGCCGCGGCGCTCTCGGCGGTCGAGCCCTACAGACCGACTTCGATTCGGGAGCGCGGGTCGAGATAATCGCGCAGCGCGTCTCCGATGAAATTGAAGGACAACACGGCAAGCATGACCGCGCCAGCCGGAAACATCACCAGATGGGGCGCATCGAACAGGTGGGCGCGGCCGTCGTTGAGCATGGATCCCCAGCTGGCGGTTGGCGGCGGCACGCCGAGGCCAAGAAAACTCATAGTCGCTTCGGCAAGAATAGCGCCCGCCATACCGATTGCCGCCTGCACGATGATCGGCTGAATGATGTTGGGCAGAATGTGGCGAACCATCACGCGCCAGTCGCTTGCGCCCAAAGCCCGCGCTGCTTCCACATACTCGCGTTCACGGGTGGCAAGCACCTGAGCCCGGACCAGGCGCGCATAGCCGACCCACCCGCCCAGCGAGAGCGCCAGCACCAGATTGAAAATTCCCGGCCCGCGAAACGCGACGAAAGCAATGGCCAGCAGGATTCCCGGAAAGGAGAGAAAGGCATTCATGACTACGACGTTGACGAAGCGATCAATCCGGCCCCCGTAATAGCCCGCAATAGAGCCCATCACGAGTCCCAGGAAAAGCGAGCCCGCTACCACCGAGCTCCCCACCAGCATGGAAATCTGTGCCCCGTAGATCAGGCGGGAGACGATATCCCGGCCCAGTTCATCGGTGCCGCACCAGTGCATAAGAGAAGGGCCCGACAAGCGATGCGGCAAGTCAATCGCGGCCGGATCCTGTGGCGCGAGCCAGGGCGCGAAAATCGCGAACACCACAAAAATCGACACCAGCACGACGCCCGTCGTTGCCAGTGGATTACTCCCGGCGGCGCGGCGAAACGAGATGGCGGCGGCAGACATGGAACGCTCTCGGTTGCTTTTATTGCCGTATCCGTGGATTCACGACGGAATACACGAGGTCAGTCAGAAAATTCACGGCCACATAAGTCAGGCCGATGGCCAGGATCGAACCCTCGACCAGGTAATAATCGCGGTTGGAAATTGCCTGGATAGTCAAACGCCCGATGCCCGGCCAGGAAAAAATGGTTTCCGTCACAATGGCTCCGGCCAGCATGGCTCCGAACTGCAGGCCGAGCACGGTGACAATCGGGATCATCGCGTTGCGCAATGCGTGCCCATAAATCACCGTGCGCTCGGGGAGTCCTTTGGCGCGAGCGGTGCGGACGTAATCCTGACCCAATTCTTCCAGCATGGATGTCCGCACCATGCGCGTGAGGATGGCCGCGAGCGCGCTCCCCATGGTAATGGCCGGAAGCACTAAGTGAGCCAGGGTGCCCGAGCCTGAAACCGGCAGCCAGCCGAGCTTGATCGCGAAAAACAGGATCATCACCGGACCCAGCGCGAAATTGGGGAACGACAGCCCAAACAGGCTGACCACGCCCAGCACCCGGTCATCCCAGCGATTACGCCTTCGGGCTGAGCGCACCCCGGCGGGAATCGAGAGCACGATGGCGACCAACAGCGACGCCGCAGTTAGCTGCAAGGTGTAGGGATAGCGCTGAGCAATCAGGCTGCTCACGCCCTGGTTATAGCGGATCGAGGGACCGAGGTCGCCGTGTAACACGCCTCTCCAATAATTGAGGTATTGGACCCGAATCGGGAGATCAAGTCCGTAGGCATGCCGCGCGGCCTCTATGTCGGCCGCCGGTGCGCCTTCTCCCAGCATTTGCTGGATGGGATCGCCGGGCACGAAATGTATGAGCAGGAACACCAGTGACACGACCAGCCAAACGACCGGGACGGTGTACAGCACGCGCTGGGAGAGATAGCGAAGCAAGTTCTCAGTTCTCAGTTCTCGGCTCTCCGTTGTTGATTGGTATTCAATCCACCGCTCTGGTCCGCAGTCATCGCCGACCGTTCCAGCTCATCCCCTCGAATCCCGATGTGCGCGAGATGACGAACCCTGTGCCCAAGATAATCGTAGAAGACAAACTGCAGCGTGCCTGGACCAGAACCGGCGATCGTGCAGGTTCCTAGCCAGGCTGCACCTGGCATCCCATCTCGAGCGGCCATCCGTTGCCGGTGGAGGGCTCGCCAAAACTCAATTCGTTCACGCCAATCCCGCTTTTGGTAAGCCTGTAGTTCCACCCCACGATCACCGTCATACCCTGGCATCGCCGGACCGTCTTCCCAGGGTGTGCGAACCGTTCGCGGCTGACGGGCGGCGGCGGAATCCGGCAGGTGTTCCAGCTCCTCTTTTAGCCCGAATTTGACAAGTCGGGTTCGGAGACCATTTCGAAGGTGCAGGCTTGGGCTCGATCTGGTCAGCTGGAAGCGGCTCCAGCCGGGCGGGAACCTGATCAAGCAGCGCGCGCAGCCGTATCAGACCTTGCATTTCAGAGCTCCCGTTTTTGCAAAACCCCGAGAGTACGCCGACCTCTTAATCTCCCGCCTGCTGCATAGCTGCGCTGGGAGTGTTTTCGATCTTTATTTTGGCGATGCGGTGGCCTTCCATTTCCTGCACGGTGAAACGGCGGCCTTCGAATTCGACAGCTTCGCCGACGCGTGGAATTTTTTGCATGCGGGACAAGATGAACCCGGCGAGAGTCTCAAAGCCGGCATCGCGTGGCAGGATCAACTGGAATTCCGCTTCCAGATCGCGCAGGCTGGTCGAGCCTTCCAGCACCATGGAGGATTGACCAATCAGAACCGGCTCCGCTTCGGCCGCTTCGAACTCGTCCTGAATCTCGCCAACCAGTCGCACCAGGACGTCCTCTATGGTAATCACACCCGCCGTCGAGCCGAATTCATCGACCACGACGGCCAGGTGGCGTCTGCGTTCCTTAAATTCGAAGAGCAGATCGGTGACGATTTTAGTCTCCGGCACGACCAGCACGTTGCGCATGATCTGGCTGGTCTGCATGGTGGAAATTCGTGCCGCCGTGGCTTGGCTTAAGCCAACCGCCAGGCGCAGCCGCAACCAGCGCATCAGGTCTTTGACATAAAGCACGCCGACAATGTGTTCGGGGCCGCGCTGCGGGTCATAGACAGGAACGCGCGAGTGTTGCCCGGTCACCACCCGGGCCAGCGCTTCTTCCAGCGTGAGGTCGGCGCCCAGCGCGAAAATATCGGGGCGCGGCACCATCAGCTCGCGAACGGTCGTATTGTCCAGTTCCAGGGCATTGTGGATCATTTCTTCCTGGAATTCCGGAATCTGGCCAAAACGGCGGCTGGCGGTCACGATCAGCTTGAGCTCGTCCGGCGAGTGCACCACGCTCCGCCCGCTGCGGCGGAGCTCGCGGGACCCGAACATTTTCAGCGCAAAGCTGCCCGATTTGCGCATGACAAAAAGGAACGGACGAGTGATTTTCAGAAAGACGTCCATGGGCGCGGCTACTGCCAGGGCGACACGCTCGGCTCGTTGCAAGGCCAGGGACTTGGGTACCAGCTCGCCCAGGATGACGTGCAAGTACGTAATCAGGAGGAAGGTTACGACGATGGCGATGGTGTGGGCATACACCGCGACGTGGGGGACCCGGCCCAGGAATTCTTCGAACAGCCGAGCCAGCGCAGGCTCGCCGATCCAGCCCAGGCTGAGGCTGGCGACGGTGATGCCCAGCTGGACTCCATTGATGACCTCGTCCAGGTTCTGGTGCAGCCTCTGGACAATGCGGGCGCCGATGCGGCGGGCTTCGATCAGTTGCTGGATTCGGGTGTCGCGGACGCTGACCAGGGCAAACTCGGCGGCCGCGAAAAAGGCGTTGGCCGCAACCAGGAGCAGGATGAGAAACACCCGCAGCAGCGCAAAAGTTATCATGGAAGTCTAATTTTAACATTCCAAAGGCTCTGCTCACGGGTTCCAAGCCATCCTTCGGGCCGGTTCGCTGGTGACTCGCCAGATGGAGCGGATGGAGCTAACTGACTGGCAGAGTAGGACAATTTCCCGTACACTGCTTCCAGGCAATTCCCGCTACCATTTTTTCGATTCGACGGTCTAACCACCGAACCCGGCTTGGTTTTTGAGCCCGCGGCCCTGCTTCGGACGTTCTCCATGAATCTCAGGAACAATCCGCCAGAGACCTTCGTACTAGGGATTGGGTGCCGGAGAGCCACACTTTGCTCGAGGAGGTGTTTGTGAACGGCAATATCAACGGCAATGGCAGGAAGAAGCGGCGCAAACGAATCATTTATGTCTCGGTCGGTGTGGCTCTGGTTCTCGTGATCGCAGGCGGACTGATCGCCGCAACCAGCGGCAGCACTAAGATCGATCCGTCGAAGCTGGCCAAGGTCGAAAAGGGCGACTTAGCCAAGAGCGTGGTTGCCACCGGCAAGGTCACGCCTATCACTAAGGTTGAGGTCAAGTCAAAGGCCAGCGGAATCGTCAAGAAGCTTTTCGTCGATGCCGGCGACAAGGTCAAGAAGCGCCAATTGCTGGCTCAACTGGATAAGGAAGAGATTCAGGCCCAGGTAGAACAGTCACGGGCAGGGCTCCAGGCGGCTGAAGCCAGCATGAAGGGTGCGGAAGCTGATTTTGAACGCGCCAAGGTGGATGCAGAAGGACCGGACGTCCCCCTGTTAAAGCGGGCCTATGAACGTGCCGTCGGCATGGCCAAGGAAGGTGTGGTGTCCACCTCGGCTCTGGAAGATGCCCAGAAAGCCTATGAGTTGGCTCTGAACAAGCAGAATGTGGCCAAGGCGCAAGTCGTCGTCTTGCGCGCCAAGACGGCCCAGGCTGAGGCTCAGGTCGCGCAGGATCGCGCCAACCTCAAGCAACTGGAAGAGCAGCTCAGCTATACCGACATCGAATCACCGATCGATGGCGTCGTGCTCTCCCGCGATGTCGAGATTGGCGATGCGGTCAGCTCCATCCTGGTGCTGGGTTCCTCGGCGACCCTGATCATGAACCTGGGCGACACCAGCGAAGTCTACGTCAAAGGCAAGGTGGACGAGAGCGACATCGGCAAGGTCTACCTGGGGCAGCCCGCCCGGATCAAAGTCGAGTCGTTCAAAGACAAAACCTTTACCGGCAAGGTCACTAAGATCTCCCCCATGGGGGTCGAGAAGGACAATGTTACGACCTTCGAAGTCCGGGTTTCCATCAGCAACCCGGGTGGCGAGCTGAAATCCGAGATGACCGCTAACGCCGAAATCATCCTGGAAGAGCACAAGAACGTGCTGCAGATTCCGGAAGGCTCCATCATGTACGACAACCAGAAGAAAGCTTCCGTCGAGGTGCCAGACCCCAAAGCTAAGGATGGCAAGCGCAAGGTGGCGGTGAATATTGGCATCTCCAACGGCGCCAAGACCGAGCTGTTGAGCGGCCTGAAGGAAGGCGATCAGGTCGTTCTGCAGTAAAAGGAGGGTGTCAGGTCCAAGGCCGCAGGGCGCCGGGCTCAGGCATCGGTTGAAGGTTTCAGCTATCAGAATTCGGCCGATCAGTTCCCTGCGAACTCGCCGCAAACATCGCTGCCATCCCCGAGACCTGCCACCTGCGACCTTTTTTGGTGCTTCATGAACCTCCTCGAAATCCTCCGCCAAACGCTGGGCACATTCCGGGCTCACAAGATGCGGAGCTTCCTTACGATGTTCGGAATCATCTGGGGAATCGCGTCGGTGATCATCTTGGTGGGTCTGGGCAAGGGCTTCATGGTGGACCAGAAGGAGCACATGAAAACCCTGGGCAAAGACCTGGTGATCGTCTGGGGCGGGCGCACCAGCTCCCAGGTCGGCGGACTCGCCGCGGGTCGCGAGATCACGCTGACCATCGACGATGCCCGTCTCATTCGGGATGAGTGCTATTACGTGAAGAATGTCAGCCCGGAACTGCGGCGCACGATTCGCGAAGTCAGCCAGTTCAACTCGGCGAACCGCGGTGTGGTGGGGATGTGGCCCACTTACCAGGATTTCCGCTCCCTGCTGCTGGGAGAAGGAAGGCTATTGACCGAAGAGGATGAACGCGATGGCCGGCGCGTGACCGTTTTGGGCTATGCCGCGCGCCGGCAGCTCTTTCCCGGACAGCCGGCTGTAGGGTCGACCATCTCGGTGAAAAGCATTCCCTACACCGTGGTGGGTGTTCTCCAGGAAAAGAAGCAGAATTCGAATTACAACGGCCCAGATAACGATTATCTGTTTGCGCCATATTCGGCAGTCTCGCGCGATTTCCCGCCGCCCGGGAATAAACCCGGCATGGTGAAAGGCTACCTCGACAACATCGTGTTCGAAGTATCTGACCCGGAGACCCACGAAGAGGCTGTCGCCCAGGTGCGGCGCTCGCTTGGCCGCCGGCACCATTTTGATGATAAAGACAAGGATGCACTCTTCATCTGGGACACCATGGACGGGTCGCGACAGTTGAAGAAAATCTTCGACGTAGTCACCCTGTTTTTCGGATGTGTAGCCATTATGACCCTTTGCCTGGGTGGCATTGGTGTCATGAACATCATGCTGGTCTCAGTAACGGAACGCACGCGCGAGATCGGAGTCCGCAAGGCGATTGGCGCCACCCGGCGCGATATCTTGCGCCAGTTCTTCGCTGAGTCCGCGGTGTTGACCTCGATTAGCGGCGTCCTGGGATTGTTCCTCGGCATGGGCCTGTGTCTCGCACTCCAGGCAGTGCCTTTGCCCGACTTCGTTCCCCATCCGATTATTTCTCCGGTATCGATCGTGGCTGCCATTTTCACACTATCGCTGGTCGCGTTCATTGCCGGCATGTATCCGGCGCAACGAGCTCGAGAGATGACGCCGGTCGAGTCGCTCCGCCATGAGTGAAGCGAGGAGACTTCCCATGCGCACCTCAGCCTGGAAATTCGGCATAGCAACCCTCATCGTCCTTCTGTCGATTAGCCTGGCCCACGCCTCTTCTGTCGAGGGAGCATTCGAGCGCACGTTTCAAGTAAACGGCCACGCCGATCTGGAGATTTTCACTCGCTCGGGCGATGTCATCGTGCGCGGTGGGCCGGCGGGCACGGTTGCGGTCTCCGGAAAAATCCACGTGGGCGAGGCCTGGTGGCATGGCGGCAAGCAGGCCGAGGTCGAGAAACTGGAACAGAATCCTCCCATTCGCCAGTCTGGAGGGAGTATTCGGATCGATTACGTGGACCTGCGGAATATTTCGATTGACTACGAAATCGCGGTTCCGGCGGATACTCGGGTGCGCACCCGCAGCGATTCGGGAGACCAGACCATCCAGGATTTGGGCGCCGACCTGGATCTGGAGAGCGGTTCCGGCGACCTGCGGCTTTCCCACCTGACAGGACACGTCGAGGTGCATACTGGTTCGGGTAATATCGAAGCTGGCAGCATCGCCGGCCCCATTACCGCGGAGGCGGGCAGCGGAGATATTCGCCTGGAAGAAAAAACCGACGGCGAAGTGAACGCTCATACCGGCTCGGGCAACATCGAGATAAATGGAATCAGCGGCGGGCTGCGCGCCGATGCCGGCAGCGGCGATGTCACCGTCGAAGGTGCGCAGGCGGGAAATTGGGAAATCCGGACCCGATCGGGGAATGTCCGACTGCGGCTGCCCCCAGAGGCTCGATTCAACCTGGAAGCACGCACGACCTCCGGCACCGTTATCGTCGATCCCTCGATCACCATGACGGTTCAGGGCAGGGTCGAGGAATCGCGGCGCTTCATCAGCGGCGCCGTTCACGGTGGTGGGCCGCTTATTAACGTGCATACGGGCTCGGGCGATATTCATGTTTACTGATCATCGACTTTGCGACGGAATAGAGTCGGAGGGCTTATGAAACCAGCGCTATTCGTCAGGGTCGGGTTCGAGGTCTGCATGGCGATTGCGGTCGCCTGTGCCGTACCTGCCGTCGCCCGAGTCGAGGGCTCATTTGAGCGCAGCCTGAAGGTGAGCGGGCCGGTGGATATCGACATCAACACCGGTTCGGGCACGATTACGGTGCACGCCGGCGGCTCCGATAGGGTCGAGGTGCGAGGACGGATCCGTGCCAGCGACTGGTCGGGTAACGGCCGCGAGAAGGTCCGGCGCCTGGAAGCGGACCCTCCCATTCAGCAGAGCGGCAATTCCATTCACATCGGCCACATTGAGGACCCCGAACTGCGCCGCAACGTTTCCATCAGCTACGAGCTGACCGTACCGGCCGAGACTGAAATGAAGGCGCACAGCGGCTCCGGTAACCAGACTGTGGACGGCATCCGGGGACCAGTTGAGATCAACGCCGGCTCAGGAAGCGTGAGAATATCCAACATCGGCGACACCGTGCGTGCGGACACGGGCTCGGGCAACATTGATATCGATCGCGTAAAGGGCAATGTGCGCGCCCACGCCGGGAGCGGCTCGATTCGTGCGACCGATGTCGCCGGCGGCTTTCAAGCCAATACCGGCAGCGGACGCATCACCTTGAGCCAGATATCACCTGGCGCTGTGCGGGTCGAGACCGGATCGGGAGGGATGGAATTGCGCGGGGTGCGCGGGTCGCTGGAAGCCCGCGCCGGCAGCGGAGATATCCGCGCCGAAGGAGATCCGACCGGTGGCTGGATCGTGCATACCGGCTCGGGTGGCGTTCATCTCCGCCTACCGAGCGATGCCTCCTTTGACCTGAATGCGCGAACCAGTTCCGGTTCGATCTCGCTCGAGCACCCGGTCACCGTCCAAGGAACCCTCGGCCGCAAAGAAATCCGCGGCAGAGTGCGCGGTGGCGGTGTCGAGATCGAGGTACAAACCGGTTCCGGCAACATCGAGATCTTGTAATTTGGGATCAGGTCCATGTTCTTGAAAGAACTCATCTTGCAAGGCTGGCAGGCGCTGATCTGCAACCCTATGCGCTCCCTGCTTACGATGCTGGGCATGGTCTGGGGCTTGGCTTCGGTGGTCATTCTGCTGGCCTACGGGCACGGCCTGGGGAGCAGCGTGCTGCATGCTTTCCTGAATATGGGCAATAACGTCCTGGTCCTCTGGCCGGGGCAAACCAGCATGCAGGCCGGAGGACAGCGCGCCGGCAAGCGCGTGCTTTACGAATACGCCGATGTGGAAGCTATTCGCGACCAGGTCCCCATCGTGCGAGCCGTAAGCGCCGAAGCGACACGCGACTTCGGGTATAAAACCGGAACCCGAGTTGTCTCGGTGATGACCCGCGGCATCGAGATGCCCTACGGGCAAATGCGCAAGCTCGACCTGGAGGATGGCCGCTACTTCACCGAAACTGATTTCACCGAGCACCACCGCGTGGTCATTCTCGGTTACCAGGCGGCACGGCGTATTTTCCAGGGAGCCCCTTCCGTGGGGCAGGACGTCACGATCGGTGGCCTCGATTTTGAAGTAATCGGCGTGATGCGCAACAAGATCCAGGACTCGATGTATAACGGCCCCGACAACGAAGACGGGTTTATTCCCTTCCAACTGTTCCGCGATCTCAAGAACATTAAAGACCCGGAGATGATCGTCATTCAGCCGACGGCGCCAGAGCTGAACAAGAAAGCGCTGGCAGCGGTGCGCGAAGTCTTGGCACGGCGGCACCATTTTGACCCCAAGGACGACAAGGCAACACCAACCTGGGACACCATCGAAGACCGCGCCATGGTCAATCGGTTCTCGCTGGGACTGGAGGCCGTGCTTGGGTTGATTGGTGCCGTCACCCTGGGCGTGGGTGGTGTGGGCGTGATGAATATCATGCTGGTTTCGGTGAGCGAGCGCACCCGCGAGATCGGATTGCGCAAGGCGGTCGGTGCACGGCCCAGGCACATCCTGATTCAATTCCTGCTCGAAGCGCTGGTGCTCAGCTTTGCGGGAGGGATCGTGGGCATGGCTTTGGCCGTCTTTTTAACCTGGGTCATCCCGCCCATGCCTTTGTACAGCGAGTTCTACAAGACCACGAATCACGAGGGCGACATCTTTCTTGACGCCTCTACCAGCGTGATGGCCGCGTCCTTCATCCTTCTGTCGCTAGTAGGCATGGTGTCGGGTTTCTTTCCGGCCTGGAAGGCGGCGCGATTGAACCCCATTGAAGCTTTGCGGTACGAATAGGGCCAAGGGGCAGTGGCCCGTCCGGAGGTTTTAATGACTGCTGGTGAACCCCGGACCACTGGCCGCTCTCTTGACTCCGCCTTCGATCCCCATTTAATTTCGCTCCCAAGCGCTAACCGATTAACAGAAAGGACCGTGTGGCTCAACCCCCGATCATCACCCTGACCACCGACTTTGGTATTCAGGACCATTTCATAGGAACCATCAAAGGGGTCCTCATGGCGACGGTGCCTGATGTCCGGATTGTGGACATCTGCCATGCGGTCCAGGCCTTCGACGTGCTCGACGGAGCGCTTACGATTGCGCAGTCCTATGCGTATTTTCCGGCTGGCACGGTACACATGGTGGTCGTGGACCCGGGAGTGGGCACCGAACGCCGGGCGCTGGCGGTTTCTACCGAGAAATATTTTTTCGTAGCGCCCGACAATGGCGTTCTGTCGTTGATTTACGATCGCGAGGAACGCCTCAGCGTGCGCCACATCACTGCCGACCACTATTTCCTGCAGCCGGTGAGCAACACATTTCACGCCCGCGATGTTTTTTCACCCATTGCGGCTTATCTGGCCAAGGGTGTCGATCCTGCCCGCATGGGCGACGAGGTTAGCGACTTTGTCCGCTTCTCGGCGCCGCGTCCTAAACCGGTGGATGGCCGCACCCTGCGCGGCGTGGTGCTAAGGGTAGACCGCTTCGGTAATCTCATCACCAACATCACCCCCGAGGACGCGCCTAGGGTGTTTGGCGGAGAGAAGCGTGGGTTTAAGATTGTGATTGGCAACAAGGAGATCTCCAAGATCCGCAACGCCTACGCCGAGGGCGCTCCCGGCGAAGTTTTTGGCATCCTCGGCAGCATGGGCTATTTGGAGATCGCCGCCAACCGCGGAGCCGCTTCCAAGCTGGTAGAAGGGGGCAAAGGCAGTGATGTCAACATCGTGTTTGAATCCTAGCCTGGCGGGTAATTCAAGAAGCCTTGGGCTTAGGATGCGCGTAGCGGTCCATCTCCGCGGTCCACTTCAAGAAGCGCCACAGATTTCCGCGCTCCCTCCAGACAAATCCCCAAAACTCGAGGAAGTGAATCTGCTGCATCTTGACGCCGCAGTAGGTTTCCATGCGCCAGAGAAGATAGGGACTGCGCCAGGGCGCAAGACGGTGCCCGCGGGTGGCACTCCAGAGGAAACCGAGTATGTAGCGCATAACCGTCGACTCAGTATAAATGCTGAGTGTGGAATGCGGCCTGGGGGAACGGGTGAGTCGGTGGGCGGCGTGGGCCGGCCCCTGACCGCTGACCACTGGCCACTTTACAGATCGTACTTCTTCATCAAATGCCGGAACGATCGGTAGGAAATATGCAAGACATCGGCAGCCTTGGTCTGCACGCCGTGGGATTGCCCCAGGGCCGCCTGGAGCAAGGAGCGCTCGATATCGGCGACGTACTTTTCCATGTCCATGCCTTCAGGGAGAACCCCGGCTGAGCTTACTTGGGTGCCGGCTAGGCCCACGCCCGCCGCCGCCCGACGGGCCTTGGGACGCTCAACCGGCAGTTCCACCTCGAGTTCTTCACCCATTTCCAGCGCAACCGCGCGTTCGACGGTATTCTCCAGTTGGCGAACGTTGCCCGGCCACTCGTAACCACAGAGTGCGTTCAGAGCATGCTGGTTCACCCGCACAATGCTCTTCCCTGCCGCGGGCGCATACTTCTTGAGGAAATGATTGACGAGCAAAGCGACATCCTCGCGGCGCTCGCGCAAGGGCGGAACCGAAATCGGGATTACGTTCAGCCGGTAATACAGATCTTCCCGGAAGGTGTTGTCCGAGACCAGCCTGTCAAGATCGCGGTTGGTCGCAGCAATCACGCGAACATCGATGGCGATCTCGTCGGTACCGCCGACGGGACGCACCGTCCGTTCCTGCAGGACGCGCAACAGCTTGACCTGCATGGCCAGGCTCATCTCGCTGATTTCATCCAAGAACATGGTCCCGCCATCGGCCACTTCGAAGAGGCCGCGCTTATTCTGATTGGCGCCAGTAAAAGCGCCTTTCACGTAACCGAACAACTCGCTTTCCAGCAGGGTCTCGGGAAATGCTCCGCAGTTCACCGAAACAAACGGTTCGGCAGCTCGTGGCGAGCAGGCATGGACGGCGCGAGCAACCAATTCCTTTCCGGTTCCGCTCTCGCCATGAACCAGAATCGTGCTGCTGGTCGAAGCCACCGTGCGAATCGTCTGCTTCAGCTTTTCCATGGCGGCGCTGACACCCACGATGTTGTCCAGCGAATTGCGGGTGGCAGCATCGCGCTTGAGTGCGAAGTTCTGGCGGCTGAGAGCAACTTTCTCGAGCGATCGGCGGATTGCCAGCTTGATCTCGTCCACCAGAGCCGGGCCCTTGCGAATGTAGTCGGATGCGCCACCGGCCTTGACAGCCTGTACGGCGGCCTCGTAGTCGTCAACCGCGGTGATCAGGATGACGGCCGAGTCAGGCGAGACCTGGTGGGCATGCCGCAGCACCTCGATGCCGTTGGTCTTGGGCATCTTGATATCAGTGACGATCACGTCATAAAGGGCGCCATCAATCTTCTTCTTAGCTGCCTCGCCAGAATTCACGGTCTCGACCTTGTGCCCCTCGCGGCGCAGCGCAATGTCCAGCACTTCGCAGATGGAGCGCTCGTCGTCGCAGACCAGAATGTTGTTAGGCATGCGCCCTCCCACCGGCTGCGGCGGCGGCGTTCAGCGCGGCGCGGGGAGGAGCCAACGCATGTTCGTGGCTGCGGCGTAAGCGCAGCACAAAGGTTGTGCCTTGCCCTGGCTTGGAGCGTACCCAGACCTTGCCTTCGTGTGCCTGCACGATCTGGTAGACGATGGCCAGGCCCAGTCCGGTCCCCCCTTCAAACTGCGACTGGAATGGCTCGAAGATTTTTTCGCTCTGCTGCGGGGTCATGCCCGGGCCGGTGTCGGCAAAGTTGACCTGCCAGTCGTCGCCGATGGCCTCTACCGAGACCGTTAGCGTGCCTCCCTTCGGCATGGCGCGCACGGCGTTCTCGCAAAAATTCCAGAACACCTGCTTGATTTTGTCGCCATCGGCCAAAACAAAGGCGTTGTCGGTCGAGAACCTTCGTTGGACAGGGATTCCCCGCTCTTCGTTGACCAGGCGGTTTTCCAACAGCGTGAGCGTGTCTTCCAGTAACGGCACCAGGTCGACTCTCTCGAACTTGTATTGCTTGCCTCGGGAATAGGCCAGGAAATCGGTGATGATGTTGTTCAGCCGCTCCGATTCACGGGTGACGATCTCAACCAGCGTGCGCTGCTCGTCGGTCAGGCTGGAGATTGCTTCCAGCATCCGCACCGATCCGGCAATCGATGTCAGAGGATTGCGAATTTCGTGGGCGATGGCCGCCGCCAGCCGCCCCACTGCCGCCAACCGGTCCTGCATGCGTACCTCGCGCTCCAGGCGGCGGATCTCGGTCAGATCGTCGAAACTGTAAACCTGTCCCAGCACGCCCCGGTCGGCCACGCGCAGCGTGGAGACGATCACGCGGAAGGTTTTTCGGAAACCATTGGCGGCAATCTTACGGACTTCCCCATGCGTCCGCTCTGTACTCACGTAAGGAAGTGGATCGATGAACAAGTCACCGATTGGCTTTCCCACCAGCTCGCTCTCGCTGTGCTCCAGCAGCTTTTCTCCCGCCTCGTTTACCAGGGTGATGTGGCCGTCCAGACCGGTCGTGACGATCCCTCCGCTGATCGATTGAATGATGTTTTCGTGCAGGGCCCTTAAGTCTTTCAAGGCGCCGCTGGTGTCCTCGAGCTGGACGCCAACCTGGCGCAGCTTGGTCGCGAGCTGTCCCGCCAGATAAGCGACCATCAGGTAAGCGAAGAGATTGATAAAGATAATGGCCTGCAGCGACTTCCACTCCGGGTGGCTGGCGGTGTAGGAGGGAATCATCCCGAAATAGTTCAGCTCCAGCATCGAGCCATAGAGCAGGAAGGCAAACGCCGCTGTCAGATAGGCCCAGGCGCGAGGCAGCAGGATGCAGGCCACGATAATGATCAGGGGATAGAGGAAGTTCAGGGAACTCTCTGCGCCCCCGGTTACCTGAATCAGCAGGGTAGCCAGCGCGAGGTCGGTCAGGACCTGCACTGCCGCTTGCACCCGGTTTTCGCGCCAGAAGGGGAGCAGCAGAATGTAAAAAACCGAGATCGTATACCACAGCACGATCGAGCTCACGAACGCCCGCATGGGCAGCGGCGTCGGCGTAAACTGGGTGATAGCCAGCTCGATGCCTAGCAAGAAGGTGAGAACGATGACGCGGACTTTGACCAGCCACTCCAGCCATACCCGCTCGTCAAACATTCGTTGCATCTCGGCTCTCGATCTCTGTTTCTTCGCGTTGCTGGAAGCCAGCCCGCCCCTTTGCGCCCCGCGGCAGCCCGGTGAAGGTGGTTAGCCGGCCAGCTTGGCAATCATGGAGAACAGCGGCATGTACAGAGAAATCACGATGCCGCCAACGCAAACGCCCAGCAAGCCGATGATGGCCGGTTCCAGCATGGCCAACAGGTCCTTGGTCGCGGCGTCGACTTCCTCCTCGTAGAAGTCGGCGATCTTTTGCAGCATGGAATCCATCGCGCCGGTCGCTTCGCCGACGCCGATCATCTGGGTCACCATGTTGGGAAAGACGCCCGATTCTCTTAACGGATCGACAATGGTGCGGCCTTCCTCGATCGCCTTTCGCACCTTCATCAGGGCTTCTTCTAGAACGGCATTACCCGAAGTTCTGGCCGTGATAGCCAGTCCTTCCAGGATGGGTACGCCGGAGGTAATCAGGGTTCCCAGGGTTCGGGTAAAGCGCGCAACCGCAATCTTGCGCAGCAGGATGCCCACAATCGGCATATTGAGCAGAAGCTTGTCAAAAGCGTACTTGCCCTTGGGGTGTTTGCGGATCTGCTTGATGCCGAACACTAGGCCCACGCACGCGATGATGAAAAACCACCAGAACTGTCCCACGAATGCGCTCAGGCCCATGACGACGCGGGTGGGCAGAGGCAGGGCCACGCCCAGTCCGGCAAACAGGTTGGCGAAAATCGGCACCACCCACTTCAACAGAGCGCCCACGATCAGCACCGCGATCGAGATAACCGACACGGGGTAAATCAGCGCTGACTTCACCGCGCCGCGCAAGCGAACCGCCTTTTCCACGTAGGTCGCCAGGCGTTGCAGGATGATGTCGAGAATACCGCCGGTTTCGCCAGCCTCGATCATATTCGTGCTCAAGTCGTCGAACACGTTGGGGTATTGGCGCATGGCGTTGGCCAGAGTAGCGCCGCCTTCGACCGTCGTGCGCACGCCGGTGAGCGTCTTCTGGAAAGTCGGGTTTTCCTGGTTGGCCGCCAGAATCTCCAGACATTGCACCAGCGGAAGTCCGGCGTCGATCATGACCGAGAACTGCCGGAAGAAGATGGCGATGTCCTTGGTCTTGACCTTGCTCGATCCGAAGGTAGGCAGGGAAAATTCTTTGCCTTTTTGCCGGATCGAGCCTGGCGTGATGCGTTCCCGCCTCAATTGCGACGCCAGCATCTGCTTGTTTGCCGCCGTGCGCTCTCCCGATATCTTTTGCCCTGACCCATCCTTACCTGAAAACGTGAAAACTGGCATGGTGTGCCTCTCCTGGTTGCGACTTGCTTCCGGAGCCGCCTGCTTCGGCGTCCCCGGTCGATTCCTTGTCTTTCTGTTCCCGCCGGCCTGTAGCCTGAACGGGAGCTCACGATCTGGTGTCTCTTACCTGCGCGCGGGCGTAGCCGCCTTCGCTATCGGCGCGGTCGGGCGATTCACCAGGCCTGCACCGCGATTGATCATCTCCTGCAGCTCATCGGCCGAGCTCGAGCGGGATAGTGCCATCTCCAAGGTGATCTGCTTCTGGAAATAGGCAGTAGCCAAGGCTTGATTCAAAGTTTGCATACCGAACTTATCCTGGCCGGATTGCATAGCCGAATAGATTTGGTGGATCTTGTCCTCGCGGATCAGGTTGCGGATAGCCGAGTTCGGCAGCATGATTTCCATCACCATGGCGCGCCCCTTGCCGTCCCCTTTGGGAAGCAAGCTTTGGCACATGATGCCTTCCAGCACCATGGAAAGTTGGGCGCGAATTTGTGGCTGCTGGTGCGCCGGAAACACGTCGATGATTCGGTTGATGGTGGAGGCCGCCGAGTTGGTGTGCAGCGTGCCGAAGGTTAAGTGGCCGGTTTCGGCGATTCGCAAAGCCGACTCGATCGTCTCCAGGTCGCGCATTTCGCCGATCAGCACCACGTCGGGGTCTTCCCGAAGAGCGGCCCGCAGGGCATCGGCAAAACTCTTGGTGTCGGCGTGCAGTTCACGCTGATTGACCAGGCAGTTCTTGTTCATGTGCACGAACTCGATCGGGTCCTCGATGGTCAGGATGTGATCGTGGCGCTCGGTGTTGATCTTGTCGATCATGGCCGCCAGGGTCGTGGATTTGCCCGACCCCGTGGGTCCGGTCACCAGAACCAGGCCACGCGGCTTTTCGCATAGCTTGGCCACCACCGCAGGCAGACCGAGCTGATTGAATGATTTGATCTCAAACGGAATGAGGCGGAACACGGCCGCCGTGGCGCCGCGCTGGTTGAACAGGTTGGCACGAAAGCGAGCCAGGCCCTTTAAACCGAAGGAAAAGTCCAGTTCGAGGTTTTCCTCAAAGCGGTGCTTCTGCGAGTCGGTCATCACGCTGTAAGCCAACTGCTTGGTCTCAGCCGGGGTTAACTGCGGCAGATCCAGTGGATGAAGATGGCCGTGTACGCGCACCTGCGGCGGCGAGTTGGTGGTGATGTGGAGGTCGCTGCCTCCCATCTCCAGCATTCGTTTCAACAGATCGCTTAACGAGAGCGACATAATCCGTTTTCCCTTTCCCCTTGTTAGTGAATGGTCTCGCGCGCCACTTCTTCGAGCGTGGTCAGCCCTTGTGCCACCTTGATCAAACCGCTGCGCCGCAAGGTGAACATGCCGCGTTCAATTGCCTTCTTTTTCAGCTCGACAGCGGACGCGCCGATGAGCACAAGTTCTCGGATCTCCTCGTCCACTTCCATCACCTCGTAAAGGCCGGTGCGGCCCTTGTATCCGGTGTTGTTGCAAACGCTGCAGCCGCGGCCTTTCTGGATCTTCACGGTCTTGGCTTCCTCGGGCGTATAGCCTTCCTCGAGCAGCGTCTGGTAAGGAACCTCGACCACTTCAGCGCATTCCTTGCAGATGCGGCGTACCAGACGTTGCGCGCAGATCAGGTGCACTGACGTCGCCACCAGGAACGGCTCGATGCCCATGTTCATTAGGCGTGTGATGGTTTCGGGCGCGCCGTTGGTATGCAGGGTGGAAAGCACCAGGTGGCCGGTGAGGGCGGCCTTAATCGCGATTTCCGCGGTTTCGAAGTCGCGAATCTCGCCGACCAGGATGATGTTCGGATCCTGGCGCAGAAAAGAACGCAGAGCCGCGGCAAAATTCAGCCCGATCTGCTCTTTCATCTGTACTTGATTGACGCCCTGCAACTGGAATTCGACCGGGTCCTCGGCGGTCATGATGTTGGTATCGGGTTGATTCAGACGAGAAATTGAGGAGTACAGTGTGTTGGTTTTTCCCGATCCCGTTGGCCCGGTCACCAGCACCATGCCGTAGGGCTTGAGGATGGCTTTCTCGAACTTAACCAGCGATTCCGATTCGAAACCCAGCTTGGTCATGTCCAGCCGCAGGTTTTCCTTGTCCAGTAACCGGAGCACGATCTTCTCCCCCCACAACGTGGGAAGGGTGCTGACCCGAAAATCAAGCTGCTTCTTGCGGCCGCCGATGTTCATTTTCAGCATGATGCGGCCGTCCTGCGGCAGGCGCTTCTCGCTGATGTCGAGCTTGGACATGATTTTGACGCGCGAGGTGATCGCATCCTTCAGCTTCAGAGGAGGCGACATAATGCTTTGCAGCACACCGTCAATACGGAAACGCACGCGAAATTCCTTCTCGTACGGTTCCATGTGAATGTCGCTGGCGCCACGCTTGACTGCATCGGTCAAGACCAGATTGACCAGCTTGACAATGGGGGCTTCGTCGGCCGCCTTTTCCAGGTCGGCCAGCTCCATTTCCTGCTCCTCGGCTTGCAGTTCGACGTCGGCATCCCCTAAGTCGGTCATCGACTGCATTACGGTTTCCAGGTCTTCCTGATCGCTGGTCCCGTAGGCTTTTTCGATGCCCGCGTTAATGGAGCTTTCGGAGGCCACCACCGGCTCGATGTTGAAGCCGGTCATGAACTTGATATCGTCCATGGCGAAGACGTTCGTGGGATCAACCATGGCGATGGTCAGCGACGCACCCACGCGGCTCAACGGCAGAATCTGATAGCGCTTGGCGGTCTCGAAAGGAATGAGCTTTACGACCGAGGCATCAATTTCGAAGTAAGAAAGATTAATGGCCGGTACGCCGTACTGGCGCGACAGAAAGTTGGTGACGTCCTCGTCCGTGAGGTAGCCCAGCTTCACCAAAGCCGAGCCAAGACGGCAGTTGTTCTGCTTCTGCGTCTTGACCGCGTGCTCCAACTGCTCCGGGGTAATGACCTTCTCTTTTACGAGCAGGTCACCCAGCCGTTGCGACATACCTCGAACTCCTGTCTGAAAGGCAGATAGATAAACGCCCAGTTGGCGCGGAGACGCTACTTATTTTTTCGGGGGGAGACGGGCAGCGCTTCGCGTTGACACAAATTGTCAACGTAAGTGGCTGAGGTTAAAAGTAACTTTGGTACTTGTCCCGGGACCCCCATGCTTGAAGGCTTGATAGCCAAGGCGAAATTGCTGGAGATTAGCCGGAATTTCGTAACTTTCCGCCGCGCAGCGGCCCGAGGGACATGGACTTCGGTAAGTCGTGATCTGTCCTATCGCCTTGAGAATGCTCATCCGCGAGCGACCTTGAGGTGTTCCCCCTCTTTCCGGCTAGGGGACAACCGCACGGCTGGCCGGCGCGTACGCGTTTCGAAGTGATTGTCGGGACTTTCCTCACGCAAAATACCGCCTGGACAAACCTGGCGCCTTAAGGCGGCTGCGCACGGCGGGCTTGCTGACCCATCCACGCTGTTCGTGAAACGCCGGTGGCGCGGCTGGAAACGCTGATTCGCTCCGGCGGCTATCTTCGCCAAAAGGCAAGACGCCTGAAGAGGTTCCTGGAGTCGGTGGCTCATGATTACGGCGGATCGCTCAGCCGCCGGTTCGCGCCAACGGAAAAAACTTCGGCAGCAACGGCCGGGGCGGAAACTTGTCGGGGGCGAAACCGCGGATTCGATCCTGCTCTATGCGGGCGAGCAGGCGGGGAGTCAGCCGCTCCCCGCACCTCAGGCGGACCGGTAACTCCTGACCACGAAGTACCTGCCGCACGACGGTTGGCTATAATTAAGTCCGCAGCCCGCATAATCCAGGGTCT
This sequence comes from Acidobacteriota bacterium, assembly GCA_003225055.1. Taxonomy (GTDB): domain Bacteria; phylum Acidobacteriota; class Terriglobia; order Terriglobales; family Acidobacteriaceae; genus Gp1-AA122. The sequence continues at coordinate 20,732 of QIAU01000163.1, read as the reverse complement.
CAGGCTCATTGGTGCGGGCGCAGAACTCGGTGTCGGCTCCTAATCCAACTCGAGTTTCCAAGGAACGATCACGGCGCAGGAGCACGATCATCCTGCTGGCGGTAGCTCTTTTGCTGGTCTTTGGAATTGTTCTGTCCCAGACCTCATTCGATCTGCCCTTCCTCAATCCCGATACCAACCAGCAGCTTCTCTTCTTCGCGACCCTTTCTGCCGTGGTCTTTCTCCTGTTTGTAGCGCTCACCTTCGTATTAGCGCGCAATCTGCTGAAATTGTTTGCCGAGCGTCGTCTGGGTGTACTGGGATCCAAGTTCCGCACCCGCATGGTGGTAGTCGGACTGCTGCTGTCCATACTGCCGGTCATCGTTATGTTCTGGTTCGCTTACGGACTGATGAACCGCTCGATCGACAAGTGGTTTTCCAGTCCGGTAGAAGAAGTCAGGGCGGATACCCATGCGATGGCTGAACTCCTGGCTGACTATGCAACCGAGAACGCCCGCTCGGAAGCACAGGCCATCGCTGCCTCCCCGGAGACCCAGCGTGGGTTTCTAGGCCACGGCTTCACGACCGTCGTCAGCGAATTTCGCCAGCACGAGCATACTCTCCAGGGCGGCTTCGCCCTGGCATTGCTGGACGGTAACGCCGAAGCCAGCCTGGCTGTGCCCGCTCCCTGGCCGGTCCTGAAACCGGTTCTGCCCTTGGCTCAGGCGGCCAACCAGCGGCCTGCGCAATTCGCCTGGGGAGGGACAGAATACATTCTGGCCAGCGCTCCCGTAGGTGCGCACGGCGAGATCCTGATCGCAATGCCGCTGCCGCCGAAATTTTCTGAGACCGAGAAACAGGTGGAGGCAAGCCAGAAGCGCTACTGGGAGCTAGCCAAGCAGCGCCGCCTGGTGCGCCGCACCTACATGGGATTGCTCATGCTGCTGACGGTGCTGGTGCTGTTTGCCGCCACCTGGCTGGCCTTATTCCTCTCCAAGCTGGTTACACGCCCGCTAGCTGCCCTGGCCGAAGCAACCCAGGAAATCTCGCGCGGCCGCCTGGACCACCGCGTGGAAGTCCGTGCTGCCGACGAGATTGGCGACCTGGTGCGCTCGTTTAACCGAATGGCCGAGGAGTTGGAGTCGAGCCGCCGGCAAGTAGACATGTCGGCCCGGGAACTGGCGGAAGCGAATGATGCGCTTGAGCAGCGCCGCCGACACATCGCAACCATCCTGGAGAGTATTCCGACCGGGGTGCTTTCGCTCGACGCCCGGCGGCGGGTTACGCACGTGAACAGCGCCTTTATGCGCATGTTTTTTCCTGACGGGATCGAGCCGAGAGCCACGCTGACGGGGGCAGGCCTGCGCGACCTGTTTCCGGCAGAGCTTCTGGAAGATCTGGAATTGCTACTGCGTCGCGCCGACCGCATGGGTACCACCGGCAGTCAGATGGAGATGCCGCTCGAGAGGGCCAAGCTCAACTTCGCCATCACCGTAGCCACCCTCGAACACGAGGGGCAGCGGCTGGGGTATGTCCTGGTGTTCGAAGATTTGTCGGACTTGTTGCGGGCGCAGAAGCAAGCTGCCTGGCGGGAGGTGGCGCGCCGTGTCGCACATGAAATCAAGAACCCGCTGACGCCCATCGCCCTATCGGCAGAACGGATCCGGCGACACCTGGAGCGCGGCACGCGACCTGATGCTGCCTCGCTGGAAGTTATCCAGGGATGTGCAGAAACAATCGGGGGAGCGGTTGAGACGGTGCGCGCGCTGGTCGATGAATTTTCGACCCTCGCCCGCTTCCCCACGGCCCAGCCCCAGCCGGCCAACATCAATGCTGTCGTCGATAGCACGCTGGCGATGTTCAATGGTCGGCTGGACACTATCCAGGTGCGCACCCAGCTCGCGCCGGACCTGCCCAATGTCATGGCCGATGCCGAAGCCATCAAGCGTGCCCTGGCGAACCTGGTGGACAACGCTGCCGAAGCGATGCAGAACGCGCTCGTGCGTGAGATTCAAATCTCGACGTCTCTAGTGGACAACCGCGAAATGGTGGAAATTGCGGTCGCCGACAGCGGTCATGGCGTCACCCAGGAATTAAAAGAGAAGCTGTTCCTTCCCTATTTCTCCACCAAGAGGCGCGGTACTGGGCTCGGCCTCGCCATCGTGAGCCGCATCATCGAGGACCATCACGGCTCCATCCGGGTGGAGGAAAACAAACCCGTCGGCGCGAAGTTTATCGTTGAACTGCCGATTGTGCCTCAATCCATCCCGGACCCTACCCGGGCCCGCAGCGAACATGCCTAGCATCCTCATCGTGGACGATGAATCGGGAATCCGGCAGTCCCTGCAAGGCGCGCTGGAGGATGAAGGCTACAAAGCGGCCGTGGCCCAGAGCGGAGAAGAGTGTCTGGAGATGTTGCGCAAGCGCAGCTTCGACGTGATCCTGCTCGACATATGGCTGACGGGTATCGACGGGCTGGAGACTCTGCAAAAAATCAAGGAAATGGATAGTGGACCGGAGGTCATTATGATCTCCGGGCATGGCACCATCGAGACCGCCGTGCGGGCCACCAAATTTGGCGCTTTCGATTTTCTCGAGAAGCCCCTGTCACTCGAAAAAACCCTTATTCTCATCAAGAATGCCATTGATACCCGGCGTCTGCGCCAGGAAAACGTCGATCTCAAGCGGCAGCTGCAATCCAAGAGCGTTATCGTGGGTGACAGCATTCCGATGAAGGCCCTGCGGCAGCAGATCATGCTGATGGCGCCTACCAACGGCCGTGTCCTTATCTATGGCGAATCCGGGACCGGCAAGGAACTGGTAGCACATGCTATTCACGCCCAGAGCCTCCGCCAAGATGCGCTCTTCGTCGAGCTTAATTGTGCCGCGATTCCCGAGGATCTGATCGAGAGCGAACTTTTCGGACACGTCAAAGCATCTTTTCCCGGAGCGACAGGGGATAAAGAGGGCAAGTTCCAGAAAGCCCATGGCGGCACGCTGTTCCTCGACGAAGTGGGCGACATGAGCCTCAAGACGCAGTCCAAAGTTCTGCGCACGCTGGATGAACAGCGCTTCACACCGGTCGGCAGCGAGGAGGCCGTTACCGTAGACGCTCGCCTCATCGCCTCGACCAACAAAGACTTGGAAGAAGAAATTTCGAAGGGCAATTTTCGCGAGGACCTTTTTTACCGGCTCAATGTGATCCCCTTCTACGTGCCTCCCCTGCGCGAGCGCAAGGAAGACATTCCGCTTCTGGCGCGACATTTTCTCAAGGAGTTTTCTTTAGCCTATGGGCGTCGACCGCGGGAAATTGTGGACGATGCCATTGAAACGCTGATGCGTTACTCCTGGCCGGGCAACGTGCGCGAGCTGAGGAATGTAATTGAACGTATCGTGATCATGAACCCAACCACTTCCCGCTTCGACCGCAAGCACTTGCCACCCTTAGTGTATCGAGACGGTAGCCGACGCGCTGCCGGAACTGAATTTTCTACCCTTCACCAAGCCCGCGCAGCGTACGAACGTGACTACATCCTCAAAAAGCTGGACGAGAATCACGGAAATGTCAGCCGCACCGCGGAAGTGCTGGGCCTCGAGCGCAGCCATTTATATCGCAAGATGAAGACCTTGGGAATTGCGGCCAAGGAGTAGGTTCGGGGTCAGATGGAATCCTGTCTTTGCCGGCCCCGGGCCGCCAGCCACTGACCGCTATTTCTTCACCATATGAATTTCCGTCCCATTCTTGTGAAATCCCACCTCATCCATGAGTTGGTTAATCAGAAAAATCCCGCGTCCATGACCGGAAAAAACGTTTTCGCCATGGCAAGGATCAGGCAGAGAGGTGGGATCGAAGCCGGAACCTGGGTCGCGCACCATAATTAACACGCCGCGCTCCTCGTCGCAGGCCACCAGGCATTCGACAATCTTGTTGGGGTCTTCTTTGGCCCCGTGTACGACCGCGTTGGCCAGAGCCTCGGTGAGCGCGACTTCGATGTTATCTTCCTTGCCCGTGGCACATTCGATGTTGCGCACGATTTCGATCACGCTGCGCACCACCGGATCGACCGACTTGCGCTCCGCTGCCAAGGTCACCTTCAACTTCATGACCAGCTTGTCGGAGTCGAAATTGCAAACCGCAGGAGGTTTGGACATGCCGCTATTCTCGTTCCCAGCATTAGATGCCGTCGTTTGCACCTGGATTCTATCGCCCGCGCGGAGGAACGGCAAATTTCTTCGATTACTTCGGTGTGCGCCCTGATTACGGTTTTCCGGGAGGAACCAGCTTTTCCAGTTGCCGACGCCAATCCAGTTGGTCCACAAATTCGCGGGAATCCCGCCAGAGGGGCCGTACTTTCACGAACAACTCCAGAAAGATTTTGGTGTCCAGCATCTTTTCGATCTCGAGGCGCGCGGCGGTTCCGATTTTCTTGAGCATTTGGCCGCCTTTTCCCACCAGGATTCCCTTCTGTCCTTCGCGCTCGCAGTAAATGGTGGCTGCGATTCGGGTCAGCCTCTCTCCTTCCTCGAACTCGTCGACGACCACCGTGGTTGAGTAAGGGAGTTCTTCCTGGGTATCCCGCAGCACCTGCTCGCGAATGATTTCCGCGGCCATGAAGCGCACCGGCTGATCGGTTATCTGATCCTCCGGGAAATATTTAGGGCCTTGCGGCAATGCTTCGAGCACTCTGTCGAGGACGACATCGAGGCCATTTCGCTTGAGCGCAGAAATGGGAATGATTTCGCGGAAATCGTGCAGCTTTCTCCATTGATCGATGATCGGCAATAGCTTGCCTTTTTCGATGCGATCAATTTTGTTCAGCAACAGGAAGATGGGCGCACCCGACCGCCGGGCCATGTCCAGCACAAATTCGGCGCCCGGACCGGATGTTTGGGTCACATCAACCATTACCAGGATCAGATCGCAGCCTTCCAGGGCCTGGCGCACCTCAACCATCATTTTTCGGCCCAGAGAGCTGTCCGGCTTGTGTACGCCCGGAGTGTCAACCAGGATCACCTGTCCGCCGGGGCTTCCCCGTTTTGCCGGAACATGGATGATGCCTCGTATGCGGTTACGCGTGGTTTGAGGCTTGGGACTGATGATGGCCAGCTTCTCGCCCACTAGCGCATTTAACAGCGTGGACTTCCCTGCATTGGGGCGTCCGAGAATCGAGACGAAACCGGAGTGGAAGGGCATGGTGGTTGGGTTGAGGGTATCAGGTCTCGGGGGTCAGGTCTCAGGGGACAGGGCCCCGGTATCAGACCTGAGGATCAAAGTATTTTGTCCGCGATGATTAAACTGCGCGAGTTCATGGCTCCTTAGAAGCTTCGTGACAGGTTCAACTTCAGTCGTTGGGACCCGCCTGAGACCTGATACCTCCGCCCTGCCCCTATATCAATCTCATCTGTTTCGGCTGCGTCATCGTGATGCGTACGCGCTCGACCCGGCGATCGGTCGAATCCAACACTTCAAAGCGCAAACCATCCTCTTCGATGATTTCGCCGACCTGCGGGATGCGCCCTGCCAACTCGCTGACCAGCCCCGCTACCGTCGCTGCCTCTTTTCCTTCCAGGCGGACTCCAAACAACTCGTCGAGGCGATCCACGTCCGTATTGCCGGTCACGACGTACGCGTGCTCGCCCTCGCGGACGATGTCCACCTTTTCGTGCTCGTCGTGGATCTCGCCAACGATTTCTTCCACCAGGTCTTCAATGGTGACCAGGCCTGCCGTGCCCCCATATTCATCGACAACGATAGCCATCTTGATGTTGCGCTTCTGCATCTCGCGGAGTAGTTCGCTGCCCAGCTTGCTCTCGGGCACGAAATACACGTCGCGGCGCATGAGCGTATCTACGGTGCGCGTGCGAGCCTCCGTGTCGGGGACCTGCAGAACGTCCTGAGCCACAACGATGCCCTGGATGTTGTGGATTGTGCCTTCGTACACGGGCACGCGCGAGAAGGGCTTGGCGCGCAGAAGCTCGACCAGTTGCTCCACGGTCGTATGGGTGGACACGACGACCATGTCGGGGCGAGGCTTCATGGCTTCCCGCACCGTTTTGCCACCGAACTCCACGACCGACTGGATGAGGTCGCGATCACCTTCGTCCAGAATGCCCTCCTCCTGGCCCGCCTCGATCAGAGCGTCTACCGCTTCGGCGGGGCTCTCCGGCTGCTCGTCGGCGTGCTCCTTGGTCAGGGAGGCTACCGATTGGCAGAAGCCCAGTCCCAGGGTAAGAGGCAGCATCAGATAGTTGAGAAGACGCAGCAGGAGCACAAAGTGAGTGAGCCACCGCCCCCGGGTGCGGGAAAAGAAAACAAAGGGTAACAGCCGGTTGCAAATGATGATAATGAGAATCAGGCTGGCAGTAGCTTGCAGAATCTCATAAACGGTCCACGCCCGGTCACGAAATACCGTGAAGCCGATCAGCATGGCGATGGCTGCGGTCGTGAGTTGCGCCAGAATGGCCACCGACAGCGACGCACGCTGCCGACTCACGCCCAGCCTGGGCTCGACTTCCTTCTCGAAGACATCAATGTTGTCCTGGAATTCCCGGGAGAGGAATTTGCCGATCTCTGTATAAAGGCGATCGACGTAGGAGAGGAGAGTGAGCAGGCCAAGGAGGGTAAAAATCGCGCCCGCGACGGCGTAGCTCATCGCTTGCTCCTCGGCGCAGACTGGCTGTTCCGTTCAATCAACCCCACAGGCAGGCGTAATTGCCGCCGCAGCCGTTCTTCCTTGCGCGCCATCCGACCATTGTCGCGCTCATGGTCGTATCCCGCCAAGTGCAGGACACCGTGAAGCACCAGGATTTTGATTTCTGCGGCCGACGAGTGGCCCAGCTTGCGCCCATTCTGTGCGGCAAGGTCGGCGGAGATGGCGAGATCACCGGCATAGCTCAACGGCAGGTGCCGAGGGGCAGGAAACGACAGCACATCCGTGGGCTGGTCTTTGCCGCGGAAACGGCGGTTGAGCGAACGGAGCTCACCGCTGGTGGTAATCAACACGTTAACCGCGCCGCGTAAGCCAGCTGCTCGCCTTGCCCGGCCCACAAATCGCACCAGAGCAGTTTCGCTCAGGCCGGACACGGTGCTTCGTAAGATCACCACTGGGGTCTTCTTGGCGTTCTCGGCGGTGAATTCTTCGCTTTCTTGGCAAAACAAACAGGAGGGCCACTTAAGCACCCTCCTGACTAGTCTCCGTCTTTGCTATTCCGCGACCCGGTTCTCCGCTGGCGAAGTCTCGTTCTTTCCCGGTATCGCAGTGTCCGAGCCATTGGTCTTCCCGTTGGCGCTCGCTTTGTTTTCAAGCAGCGACATCTGTTCCTCGATCCGCGCCTTGTGCTCGTCGTAGGCCTGGATGATGCGCTGCACCAGATGGTGCCGTACCACGTCACCTTGATCAAAATAGACAAACGACAAGCCTTCCACATTCTTCAGCACATCCACGGCTTCCAGCAATCCGCTGCGGCGCGCCGCCGGCAAGTCGATCTGCGTAATGTCGCCCGTCACCACTGCCTTGGAATTGAATCCCAGTCGGGTGACAAACATCTTCATCTGTTCCGAAGTTGTATTCTGCGCTTCGTCAAGAATGACAAACGAATCGTTCAGCGTACGTCCCCGCATGAAGGCGATAGGCGCAATCTCGATAACGTTCTTTTCAAGGTAGCGATCCACTTTCTCGGGATCGAGCATGTCGTAAAGCGCGTCGTAAAGCGGACGCAGATAGGGATCAATCTTTTCTTGTAGAGTGCCGGGCAGAAACCCCAGACGCTCGCCTGCCTCTACCGCCGGGCGGGCCAGGATGATGCGGTTCACGCGCTTGGCGAGCAGCGCCGAAATCGCCATGGCCACAGCCAGATAGGTTTTTCCGGTTCCTGCAGGGCCGATCCCAAAAACCATATCGTACTTTTCAATGGCTTCCAAGTAACGGCGCTGGTTGACGCTCTTGGGCAGCACCGTCCGACGCCCCCCAAACGAGCGCTGCCGGCCGGCCTCGGCCAATCCGCGCAGGCTTGCCTTGGGGTCGGCCACCAGCACGCGCAGCATGCTGTTCAGGTCGCCATTGTTGAAACTGTATCCGGAGCGCTGCAGGTTATCGTAGTCGGAGAAGAGTTGCTCGGCCCGGGCGACGTCTTTGGCGGCCCCTTCCAGTTCGATAGAGTCCGAGCGCAAGTCGATAGTGATATTCAGGCCGTCTTCCAGCACGTGCAGATTTTCGTCGCGCGTGCCGAACAGGGTTTCTATATTCGGGCTGATCTCAATATTTTTCTTCATTAAGTTTTTGGCGCTTCCCTCCTTACCGTGTGGGCTCGGGCCCTCCCACGCGGGAATGCTTGGATGTGTTTACCGGCATCGAGGCATACCCAGCGTCCGGCCAAAACCGGGTAAGCACGATTGTTCTGTAGGGAGAGGAACCAGCCGGGATGCTCGCCACCGAGGTGCAAGCAACTGCCATTGCGCTTAGGGTACCCCCGGTATCCCCGGGAGTCAATGCCAACCACTCCCGGTCTCCCGGTACTCCCGGTTCCCGGTAATTTGATGAACTTGGGCAGCAAGAGAAGCTGGGAAAGACCCTTTCGGTTCTAACGCGAACTGACTCGAACCAGGTCGGCGTCAGCGATTGAGGCCGGAACCGCCCGGTCTCGCGCCCATGTCCGTAGAGCTTCGATCTCCTCGGCCCGGGTGGTCGACAAGGGTACGGTGGATTTCAGGGCGTCCACGAGAGTCTGGGTGTCGACATCCGGGCCCTGCCCGTGGGGGGGCGGGTCTTTGACCCGGCCTTCCCCTCCCTTCACAACCTTCGCTTGGGCGTAGGCCACGTACATGGCCGTCTCGACCGCCGCCCCGATCTCGGCGCCGGAATAGCCCTTTGCGGCGAGGGCGACCGGATCCAGGTCGAAGTTCCCGGGATCTCGTTTCCGCTTACTGAGCTGGATTGAGAAGATCTGCTTTCGCTCTGTCTGATTCGGCAAATCTACGAAGAAGAGCTCGTCAAACCGCCCTTTGCGGATCAACTCAGGCGGAAGCGCCGCAACATTGTTGCAAGTCGCCGCCACAAACACTGGCGCCTTGCGCTCTTGCATCCACGACAGAAACGAAGCCAGCAAGCGAGACGAGACACCAGCATCGGCCGAAGCCGAGTCCGGACCGGTTCCGGCAAAGACTTTCTCTAGCTCGTCAATCCAGAGGACGCAGGGCGCCAACCCTTCCGTCACCCGGAATACCTTCCGAATCCGCTTCTCCGTCTCGCCAATGAACTTGTCATAGACCGCAGCCGTATCGAACTTCACCAGCGGCAGCTTCCATTCACCGGCGACGGCCCGCGCGCAAAGACTCTTGCCGCAGCCTTGCACCCCCAAGATGATCATTCCGCGAGGAGGCTCCAGGCCAAACTTGCGCGCACCGTCTTCCCAAGCCCCGTGCCGCAGGGCCAGCCAGCGTTTCAGGTTCTCCAGCCCGCCCACCTCCGCCAGGTTGTCGGAAGCGTCAATGAATTCCAGCATCCCCGAATGCCGGAGCAGCTCCTTCTTGGCTTCGAGGACATCGGTCACAGACTCTGGACCTAGCCCATACCGGGCCACCAGTGCTTGCGAGACTGCCCGCTCCGCTTCTTCCTCGGTCAGGCCCCCTAGATTGGCTGCCATAAGATCAACTCCCGGAGCGTCCAGCTTGAGTTGAAGGGTGTGGGTCTGAGACAGGCGTTTGAAAGTTTCCTCGATGATTTGTCTCAGGCGGTCCTGATCGGGCAGGGGAAGATCGAGATACTCGACCAGGCCAGTCAGTTCGGGCGGCATCTCAATCGAGGGTGCAGTGATCACCAAGGTGCGGCGGTTGGCCGAGAACTTCTGCCCGACATCACGCAGGCGGCGTACTACCACGGGACTATCCATGTGGCGGTGAAAATCCTTCAGGACGAACACCGCCTCGACAGTCATGGATTCCAGGTTGGCCAGCACCTGCACCGGATCCTGTGTGTTGTAGATAGCCGCCTGGCTGGATTCCGGGGCATTGGCATCGGCAGCGTGCCGGCGAGCGTTTATGCGCATCTGTAACCCTGCTGCGGGAATGGCAGGGGCATTGGTGCCGGAACGAACTAAGCCATCAGCAATACTCCACTCGAACACAGCCAGATTCAGTTCGGCGCAGGCGGCCCGCAGCATGCCCACGGCCCGCATTTCCTCTACCGTCTCGATCACCACGATCGGAGTCGAGGAGTTGATGAGGACCTTCATCCGCTCTATTGGATCAGCCATATCCGTTTGACCACTGGGGAGTTACTCCCGTAAAATAACGTATTTGGCAGCAACCGGAACATCTTCCTAAAGAAACGAAGGTAACTAGACCTAGATGGCAAACCATTTTTCGGCGCTGAAACGCGCCCGTCAGACCGAGAAACGTACTGCCCGCAACCGGGCCAACCGTTCCCGCCTGCGCACCGCGCTGCGCCAGCTCCGTGAGTCGCTCGCCAAGGGCGATAAGCAGTCCGCCGAGCAGGTTTTCCGGCAGACCGTATCCGCGCTGGATAAGGCTATTCAGAAGGGCGTTCTGCACGACAATACCGCCTCGCGCTATAAATCCCGGCTTTCGGCCCGCTTGAACGCGTTGGCGAAATAAGCTATCCAGGCTCTCACGATCAGACAGTTGGCGACGCGGCAAGCCACGTCTCTGCCCACAAGAATTCAAGGTAGAGAAGCTTCTTGCTCGGTTTCAGCTTGTATCTTAAGCAATTGGACTCCCCTACCTGGGAGCCTGCCTCCCGTTTTTGCCGCCCGTAATCTACGTCACAGACATGCCTGGCGTGCCGATGTTAGGGTTGCGCTCATCGGGATTCTCCTCTATGGCGGAGTTCAGCAAAAGCGGCGACGCGACGCGCTTTGCCATGCGCCGGTCGCTGGTCTTCGTCATCTTGATGCTGCTCTGGGAAAGGGCGCCGCCTATCTGGTGACCGGGTCCGCGGCCATTCTCTCCCATGCCGCCGAGTCAGTGATCCATGTTGTGGCAGCGGGATTTGCCGCCTTCAGCCGGGGGCTCAGCACCCGCGCCGCGATTCACTAAATGGTTAAGCGGGCTGTGGATTGAGAATCTCGGCATGGGAACCCGGTTCGTGCTCGCCGCCTCAATCATCCATGCCGAACTGGGGCGGTATCTCGTGCGCGCACGGGAGGCAAGAACCATTGGCTGATCCAACGGCAAGCACGTCCTAACCGACAGCTGGACCAGCTGGGGCGTGGTCGGCGGCCTGGGTCTGGTCCTGATCCCCGGCGGGAAGCCTTTCGATCCGCTGTTTGCCATCGGAGTGGCGCTCAATAATTCTGTGGTCCGGGGGCACCTGGTGTGGCGCCCCGCGCGAGGCTTGCTCGACTATTCCAACCCCGTCGTCGGCCGCGACCTGCGCCAGAAACGGGATGGCCTGTCGAGTGAATTGGGCCTTATCACGGGGTACGGTTTCCGACTTGGGTACCCCAGAGGCGGTAACACGCACCTCGAAGCGCTGGAAGACCACGCTGATGTCCATCGTGAGGAGCATTCGACGGGCGTGCCCCGGAACCGGTGCTTAACTGGAAGCAGTTGTCGTCTGGAACGCTTCTACTCCGGCGCTGGACTTCGATCCTGCCTTCCTGCCCAACTCCGCCGTCTGATGGAGCACTACGCCGAAGTGCTCACGCAGCAGGCCATACCATTCGTCCTGACTGGAGACAGGATACTCATCGCGGATGCTATGCCGGGTTACTATCAAGCGGTTGTCGGTCAAGGTAATCCGGCCGTCGGGAGTTGCGCGCGTCGAAAGGCGCTTCTGGGTGAACGGCGAATGGCCAGAGGTTTGATGGTAGTGACACATGGCGGCAAACTCGTCCAGTTTGCGCGCGGTTAACCTGAACGAATACTCGGGCTTCCTGAACCAGCCATATTTCCTGGCTAACAGGAGTGCCCCGTCGGATTTGATAATGGAAAACTTGCGCACTCCCTGTTTCTGATCCAGACCGACTTTCAGTTGCAATGGCTCGAGGAAAGAATCGCCGAAGCCTACGTCGGCCAACCAGGGTTCGTGCAAGTCCACGCGCAAGGTTAAATGATCAAATTCCTGGCCGTAGCTTCCATCGTCGCGGGCCACGCGGGCCGACAGCAGTGTCACGCGGAATCCCAGCGCCTCCAGCAAGGCGGCAAAGGCGCCGTTGAGCTCATAGCAGAAACCGCCTCGTCTCTCGTCGACCACCTTATGGACGAACCGCTCTGGGTCCAGGACAATCTTTCGCTTTCGCCAAATATCTAAGTTCTCAAACGGGACGGTCAGCATGTGCGCGCGATGCACGCCCCGCAACGTCTCCAGGGTAGGGTCGCGCGGCCCCGAATAGCCGATTCGCTCCAGATAGGCTGGCACATTCACTGACATTTCTATACAGGATCGCACAAGGGGCGCTCGGGATTCGGAGAATTCTTAACTTGCAAGATGTCGTCATCCTGACTGGGCTGCAAGTCCGCGAAAGATCTCGCCGCGCGGCGCCGCTCGTGTCCTCAGCGCTCCTAACCACCAAGCTGCGAGCTAAAGGCTAATAGCTAAGAGCTCTCTTCACCCCGGCAACTCTTCCTGTTGCCATCCCCCCTCCGGCTTGGGCTCGCTGGTCAAGTCCAGCACCAGCTTCTCCAGCACCATGCGTTTGCCGGGCGGATTGGAACGAAGCGCCAAATCCGTCTTTGCGATCAGGCGAATCGCGCGCGTCAATTCCCGTTTAGACTTGTAGCGCCGGGCTTGCTTGATGAGGTCTTCGGCGGCAAACGGAGGGACGCGGAAGCCCTGCCAGAGCGCCGCCCATAACATGCGGGTGTCGCGCACGTTGCGCTCGGTAATCACCAGCATCTGGCGGAAGGTCTTGGCCAGCATGTAAAGATGTCCGATCGCCGCCTCGTCACCTTCGCCCGTGTTCAAAATGGCATCCAGCATTTCGAGAGCGCGCACGCGGTCTTTGGCCGAGATCGCATCGGTCAGCTCATATAAGCTGCGCTGTTTGGCGGCCAGAACCATGGTTTCAACGTCGCCAAGGCTGATCCGTTTCTTCTCCCCAGCGTACAAAATCAGCTTCTCCAATTCGTTGGAAATCATCATCATGTCGCCGCCGAGTGCGTCGACCAGTTCGCGGGCAGCGTCGGCGTCGATTTTCACGCTGCGAGCGCTGGAATAATCGGTCAACCAGCGAACCGCCTCGCCTTCCTCGACGCGCGCCAGTTCCACAATTCCGCAATATCCGCCCAAAGTTTCGCGGATGCGCTGGTAACGCTCGCGGTCCGTCATCTCCATGCGGCGGGCATCGGCAGGAATGCTGATGTGGTCGGCAACCAAGATGAGCAGGGCATCCGGATTGGGATTCTTGCAGTAGTCCTCAATGGCGGCGAGTTTGTCTTCATTCGACCCACGGCCGAAAAGCGCCTTCACCCCCCGAATGAAGAACACCTGGAAGGGCGCCATCAATGAGGGTGTCCGCGACCGGTCCAGAATTTCGCTGAGCTCGGTTTCCGCAAGATCAAATTCAAACAGGCTGAAATCGCGCAGGTCAGGCGGCACCAGATGCTGGAGAATGGCCTCGCGGCAGCGCCGTCGGAAGAAAGTCTCATCACCCACGAAGACGTAGGCGGGCCGCAGCTTGCGGGCTTCTACGTCCGAGAGGAAGCGGTCGGTCTGGGCAAAGGCCCGCATTCAGAAGCCCTCCAGGAGGTTGCTCACCAGAGAGCGCGCAAATTCCCGGCAGAGACGTTCCCACGCGGGCGAGCCTTCTTCGAAAAAGCTGGACAGTTCCCTTGAGACCTGGTACTGATCGCGGAATGCGTAGGACGGATTATCGTAGAGCACCTTACCATGCCGGTCCGTCAATGAGACTTTGACCGTCACCGCCACCAGCACACTGGCGGCTCTGCCGGTTTGGGAATCGTAAGTCGCCGGCACAGCCACCGTGCCAAGCACGATTCCCTGCAGCGTTGCGTCGGCCGCCTGGTCCGGTTCGTTTACAACATGATAATTGGTGCGCGTAACCAGTTCCCGGACTACCGCCGCGGTAAGCCTCTGCTCCACCCGGTAAGTCCGTGACTGGTTAATGAAGGCGGGCACCGCAATCGTATGGATGTCTTCCGGCAACGTCTTGACGTGCCCGGCAGTGTGGTAACCGCATCCGGAGACGGTCAGCGAAAGGAGGCCAGGCAGGACGACAGTCACAAGCCTCATTGGATCTTCCCTCGTGGGCGGGTGGCAGCCATGGTTTCGGCGCACTCGACGGCGGTGGACGCCACGATTCTCAAATTGTCCGCGGCGGCCCACAACCAGCACCCATTTTCATGATTAGCGTCGCTCCCGACCGAGAGCAGGATTTCCCCCTGGCCCGCAGCATTCACGTTGCTGGGCGAATCTTCGGCCAGTCGGGTGATGGTCACATGCTCGCCGGTCAGAACCTGGGACAAATCGCCGAGCGCCACCGGTTGTTCCATTTCCAGGTAAATCGAAAACGCATGTCCATGGAAAATGGGGGCCTGCACCATCAGCAAGGATGGTTTCGGGGCTCGCTCTCCGACCACTCGCTGGTAGTGCTTCAAGACGCGCCGTTCGACGCTTTCAAGCGGAGGAGTGGATTTATCGCCGTAGCGCGTGACCATGTTGAAGGCCACCTGCGTATCAAAGACGGCTTTCGGTAATTGCTGAAAAGAAAGCAGGTTTACGGTCTGCTGGTGCAATTCGTCCATGCCGCGCTGGCCGTGCTCGGAAGCAGGTTCAAAGATGGTGGCGACCACGCGCTTGACCTCACCCGCCTTTTGCGCGCGTAGAATCAGCAGCCCTAGCACGATAGCCGCCGGGTGCGCCGTGACGGCGGGGCCAGGCTGCAAATCCACCTGCACCGCCTGGCCCAGTTCGCGCTCAATCCAGGTCGAACGCAACGCCGCACTCTCGTCCTCCTCCAGGGCATAGGACAAGTCGACAATCGCGCTGCCGGCGCGTCGCGCGGTTCCCCAATTCTTGCGAGTGCAGTGTTGGTCGGAGGCGAAAAACGTGAAGTCGACGCGCTCAAACTGCTCGGCTCGCAGGTTCTGAATGAACGTGACTTCGTCGCCCATCGCCTCCAATTGGCCGAGCGACTCATCGTCATCGAGCAACTTCACGTCCAGCGCAGGGAAGTTGCGGTCATTGAGGACCTCGGCAACTTCCTTGCCCTTGAGCGTGGCAGCGCCCACGATGGCAACCCGGTAAAGGTTAGCGCTTCTGGTAGCACCGGCGTGAGGGGCAGTAACGGGTTTAGGCGGCGTACTCACGGTGTCTGCGAAACCTCTTTATAGGGCGGAGGCGGGACCTCGCGGCGGCGGAAAATCCACTGCAGTCGCCAGAATACTCCCGAAGCCATGTACAGCAGGGCCAGGGCAAACAGCAAAGGGCCGGAGAAAAACCAGATACCGGCAAACAATGCGCCCAGAATGATGATCACGCGAAAGGGCTGGCGGGTCCGGAAGTCGATGTCCTTGAAACTGTAAAACCGCCAAGTGCTCACCATGAGGTAACCTACGGCAAGCACCATGAGCGTCCAGCTCAGCGCCGTCCACCACGAGGAGATGGGCTGGCCATCGGAGAAGTGGACAATCGCCGCAATGACTCCGGCGCCGGCCGGAATCGGCATACCGACAAAATATTTCTTTCCCGGCCGCCCCGGATTGGAAGGCTGCGGGTTGACCTGGATATTGAATCTGGCCAGGCGGCTCGTACCGGCCATCAAGAAAAGGAAGCTGGCGATAGCGCCGATCTGCAGCAACTTGGTATGCCACAGGGGGTCAGGTATCCCGTCCGGCAGCAGACGGAAGCCCCACATCCACGCCAACAAGGCGGGGGTTACACCAAAGGTGATCACGTCCGCCAGGGAGTCCAATTCCCTGCCAAAATCGCTCGCCGTCTTGGTCATGCGCGCGATGCGGCCGTCCAGGCCGTCGAATAGGACGGCAAAGCCAATCGCCTTGGCAGCATTGTCCAGGTGCCAAGGCTCGTTAACTGACGCGTGCATGATCTGCAAGATGGCGTAATAACCGGCGGCGATGTTAGCCGTCGTGAACAGGGAGGGAAGGATATACATCCCCTTCCGCAGACGCCGTGGAGGTTGATCTTCTTTGCGCCGCCGGGGCACTCCTGCATCAAAATCGGTCCCCATCAGCGATCTCCCTCGCCCGACTCGACTGCCATACTCGCCACCAGCGCCTGTTTGGGCTCGAGATACGCCAGGACGCTGGACCCGCCCTTCACGCGATCACCTTTGTTGACCTGCAGCTTGGAACCTAAGTCCAGCAGGATATCGGTGCGTGACCCAAATTTGATCAATCCTACGCGCTCGCCCCGCTTCAGTCGATCACCGACCTTCTTGGTGAAAACAATTCTTCGCGCCAGCAGCCCTGCAATCTGCTTAAAGACGACCGTCTGCCCTTCTCCTTCAACCGTGACGACATTCTGCTCGTTCTGATCCGCGCAGACCTCGCTCATCGCATTCAAGAATTTTCCACCGTGGTAGCGGATATCGCGCACGGTTCCGGCAATAGGCGAGCGATTCACGTGCACATCAAAGACATTCAGGAAGATGCTGATGCGGGCCCGCGGCACTCCATCCAGCATGATGGTTGACACAGAGGTGACTTTGCCGTCAGCCGGAGAGACGACGGCTCCGGGAGTATCGGGAATTTCGCGTTCGGGATCGCGGAAGAACCAAAGAAAGAAGGCCGCCAGGAGCACACACGGTATTGCCCATAGGGCTCGGGTCACCCAGCCGATCAGCCAGGCGGCGGCGAGCAGCAGGGCGCCGTAATAGTAGCCATCGCGAACCATGGGGCCTTTCCAGATTATAGTTCACGTACAGCCCTGGTTCGGCTCTAAGTACCAACAAAAAAAGGCGCTTCGACGCGCCTCGCGGTAAACGAAACATCCCGTAAACGGCAAAAGCCGCCGGGAGTGGCCAAGGGTTTAAGCGACCTGATGCTGGCCTTGCCGGTACTGCCGCTCAATAGACTCCATCTGATCCTTGAGGCGCAGTTTCAGCTTTTTCAGCCGTACCTCTTCTAATTTTTCGTCTTCGCTGAGATATCGTTTCTGAGTGAGTAAATCAAGGCGTTGGGCGTACTGCATGTGCTCCTGAGCCAGACGGCGGAACTCTTCGTGGCTGGCCAGGAGCTGGTCCTTCGGAGTGAGCATCCAGCAGACCTCCTCCCCAGGTTGTTAAAAACCCATTACAGGGCTAAACCTACCACACGACTTACCCTGCTTCAATCCTAATTTCCATAGGTTCGCGGCTTTGGTCGCCAGAGCAAGTGACCATTTTTGCGCCAGCAACCAAGCAAATTAAATCAACCGAAGGCGGTAGAGAATGGCATCCTCTTGGGGGTTCGAATAGTAGCGGTTGCGACGGCCGTTTTCAATAAAGGCCCATTTCTCGTAGAGCGCACGCGCCGACAGGTTTGACTCGCGAACTTCCAGAAAAACCGCCTCGGCGCCCGTTGCCCTCGCCTGCTCCAGGAATTCCCCCACCAGCCGGGTTCCCAACCCGTGCCGCCGGGCCGGAGCGGCGATAGCAATGTTCTCGATTTCCCATTCTGGGCCTACTGCGCGCGCGACCAGGAAACCCTGAATGCCGGCTTCGGTTTCGATCACCAGCGGCAGTCGCTCGGCCCCTGCGCCGGCAAACAAGCTGGCGTAGCTCTGGCGATCCCAGTGCGCGGCCGTGACCGCGTGGCGCTCCAATGCCATCATGGCCGGGGTATCGTCGGGCGTCGCGCAACGTATCTTCATTGACATTGACAGTAAAATTGACAATAAAGTTGTCATCCCTGAGCGCAGCGGGTCCCTTCGCTTGCGAACGAACCCGCGAAGCCGAAGCATCCCTGTACGGCGACAGGGCGTCCCGGTTAACGCGCGGGCTTGGCGAAAATCTCTGCATCCGACCGCCGGATGTAATTCGCCTCCAACTCTTCCGGCGAGACTGTCTCTGCGGCCCGGATCTTTTTCCACCCTATCTGCGCGATGACATCACTTCTCGGGTGCTCGATTTCATGAACTTTGACGCCAGCCGATCTAGCCATCTCTGCAACACTCGCATCCGGCGTAACCACCACACGATCATCGAAGGCGTGCCCTAAGCCTTCTCGGGTCAAAATACCCTCCTCGATGCATTTAGCCGAGCCGGCGTTGACCTCGTATCCGCCGACATACACCTCCCCGCGACCCGCATCGAGCGCCACCATCAGTCTGCCCTGCGCTCCGCTCGCAACCGCCACCGCCTCCAGCCGCGACACCGCGGCAATTGGCTTGTGCAAGACTTCCGCCAGCGCCTTGATCGCCGCCAGTCCTACTCGCAGCCCGGTGAATGACCCCGGCCCAGAAGCCACAGCGAAGCCGCCGACCTCCTGCTTGGAGAATCCGTGCTTGGACAGCAAAGCCGCAATCTGCGGAACCAGCTGCGCAGAAAAAGTGCCCCCCAGGAGCGGCACTATCTCGACGACCTCGAGCGAATCTGACTCGGCGCGCGCGAATGCAATGCTGCCGTGTTTTCCGGAAGTATCTGCGGCTAGAAGGAGCATTTGATCAGCAGAGCTAAAATCCGTCGTGATCCGTGAAATCTTCGGCCGATTTCCTGAGACGGATTAACCGGCGGCTTCCACCAATTCCAGCAACACTCCAGCCGCGCTCGACGGATGCACAAAAACATAGCGATGACCCTCGGCCCCGACCTTGATGTCTTCTGAAACCAACCGCACCCCATCGTTCTTCAAACGTTCCACGGCAGCCCGCAAGTCGGGCACGCGCAACGACACGTGATGCAATCCCTCGCCGCGCTTGGCAATAAATTTCGCGATGGTGGAATTTTCCGATGTCGGTTGCAGCAACTCCAGCCGGCTTTCGCCCACCGGCACCATGACCAGCCGCACCTGTTCGGCCTCGACTGTCTCTTCTGAAGACACGCTGAGCCCCAGCTTTTCGTAAATGGCTTTGGCCGCCGCCAGCGACTTCACCGCGATACCCAAGTGATCAATCTTCATCAATTCCTTCCCACTTTGCCAACAATCTCTTCCACCAGCGTGTAAGGATCGCGTTTGTGTTCGGCCACTTCCGCGGCGTATCGGCCGACTTCGCCGTCGCCAAGATGCGCCTGCGCCTTTTCCAACATAGCATCCCGCAGCATTTCGACCAACCGCTCGCGCCAGTTCTGAATGGTGCGCTTCAGCACGAGATTTTCCTTCTGCAAATAAGAATCGTATTGCGCGATGGTCTTCGCCAGCTCCGCGATCCCTTTTCCTTCACTGGCCACAGTTTTCACGATCGGAGGAACCCAATGATCGCTGCGCGTCGCCAGCGACTCGAGGGCGCGAATCTCCCGCTCCACTCGCTCCGCCCCTTCGCGATCGCATTTGTTGATCACAAAGATATCCGCGATCTCCATGATCCCAGCTTTGATCGTCTGTACATCGTCGCCCATGCCCGGCACCAGAATCACAATCGTAATATCCGCCAAACGCACGATGTCGATTTCATCCTGTCCCACGCCGACCGTCTCAATCATGATCAGGTCGCGCCCGGAGGCATCGAGCACGGTACTGACATCGGCGGTAGCGCGCGCCAGGCCGCCGAGCGAACCCCGGGTTGCCATGCTGCGGATGTAAATGCCGGGATCGGTAAAATGATCTTGCATCCGGATGCGATCCCCGAGAATCGCGCCCCCACTGTATGGACTGGTTGGATCAACGGCAACGATGCCCACCATGCGATTCTCTTTGCGATAGTGTTTGGCGAGCTGATCAACCAAGGTGCTCTTGCCCGACCCGGGAGCTCCGGTCAGCCCTAAAATTCGCGCGTGCCCGCTATGCGGAAAAAGCGCCTTCAACAGTTCCGACCAGCCGGGCTCGCGGTTCTCCACCATGCTGATGGCGCGCGCCAGCGCCCGCGGATCCCCGCCGCGCAGCCGCTCAATCCATTGCTGCCATTGGTCATTCAAACTGTTCAGTGTAAAGCAGAGGCAGGATACTCGGGAAATATCGGCACCGGCCGGCCCGTTCTAGTCACGGCGACAACCTGACTCCGGTCCAATCTTCAGGATCTTGCGGCCACCCGACCAAGCAGCGGGTATTCCACCCATTCTCGAGGTCCGGCTTTGATGCGATAGACAATCGCCATTACCGAGAAGCGCCGTAAAGCCCGGCCCTTTAGGGCTGGGGATATAAGGCGTGATTTTGCCTTGTCTTAGATTGCTTCATTAGGTATAAGCATCAGTATGGCCCTGGAAGGGTACAAATCAAACCACAACGTGGTCTATTCAAGCAAAGTACCATTGCGTGTGGACGACTAAGTATCGGCGAGCTGTGCGGGTCGGACCAATCGCTAAACGATGCGAACAGGTGCTTAGGCAAGTGGCAAACAAATATCGTGATGGCTCTGGAAATCATGCCCGACCACGTACACGTGCTGGTAGAAGTAGACCCGCAGTTGGGTATTCATCGGTTGGTTAAGCACCTCAAGGGGGTTTCCTGGCACAGCTTGCGGCAGGAATTTCGCACCCTGAAATCACGGTTGCCGACGCTGTGGACGAACAGCTATTTCGTGTCCACCGTTGGGGGGGCGCCGCTAGCGGTCATCCAACCATATGTCGAAAATCAGAAGAACGTATAAATATCGGCTGTGGCCAAACCGCAAACAGCGGCAAGTCTTGTTTTCGACGCTGGAAGTGTGCCGCCAGTTGTACAACGATGCTCTCAAAGAGCG
>QIAU01000104.1 GCA_003225055.1 Acidobacteriota bacterium | reverse complement strand
CGGGCGCGCTTGAGCAGCTTCACGTCCTCCAAGGAATAAAGCCGGTACTTGCTTGCCGTACGCCGCGGCCGGGTCAACCCCAGACTCTCCCATGACCGAATGACCGACGGGGACACGCCCACTTTGCGGGCCACGTCTCCGATCTTCAAGTAAGCTTTTGATTCTGCCAGGTTGTTCGCCAAAAAAGCCCTCGCAAGTTCGCGGAACAGGAAGCGGCTATTTTTTCCTTGACAGCCTACGGCGGCTTCTCTAACCTTGCGCGATTATAGCAAGGTTTGCTTGGTGCGCAAGCGGTCGCTGATTGGCAATTTTTCCAGCGAAAAATTCCGGAGGCCCCACATGCATCCGACTAGTTCCCCCTGGGCGACCCGCTGTCTGGTCGTCTTGCTGTGGCTCGGGTCTTGCACGTTAGCCGTCGCCCAGAGTACGGGCGGCAGAATCCTTGGCCGGGTCGCGGATCAGACGGGAGCCGTGCTGGCTGGCGTCAACATCACACTTCTCAACGAGGCGACTGGGGTAAACCGGACCACCCAGACGAATTCCAGTGGCGATTACACCTTCCTGGAAGTGCAGCCTGGGTCGTACACCTTGTCGTTCGAACAGAAAGGATTCAAGACGAACGTTCGCAGGAGTATCACGGTTGAAGTCAACGGCGTGGTCACGCTCAACATGAGCATGGCGGTGGGCGAGACCAAGGAAACCGTGGAAGTGACTTCGGAAGCGCCGCTGGTGGACACCACGAGCACGCAGTTGGGCGCGGTGGTGAATCAGCAGGCAATTGCCAACTTGCCCCTCAACGCGCGAGACACCTACGCGTTGCTACAGCTCCAGCCAGGGGTCCAATCGCAGATAGGGTCGGATCTGTTTTATGGCAGCGACAAACCAGGGGTCGTCTCAGTGAACGGCGGTCGTGGACGTTCGAATAACTATAGCGTGAATGGCGGGGACGGCAACGACCAGTTTGCCAACCTGCCGGTGGTCCAACCCTCACCGGATAGCATCCAGGAGTTCCGCGTTATCACCAACACCTTTGATGCCGAATACGGGCGGAATTCCGGAGCGGTCGTCAACGTAGTCACAAAATCGGGAACCAATTCCTTGCACGGCGATGTTTACGAGTATTTCCGCAATAAGGTCCTTAACGCCCGTGGCTACTTCGACACTGTTAAGCCGGACCTGAAGCAGAACCAATTCGGCGCTACCTTGGGCGGCCCTATCAAGAAGGACCGCAGCTTCTTCTTTGGCTCCTATGAAGGCCGCCGAATTATTCAGGGAATTTCATCGGATACTGTCACTGTTCCAACCGATCAAGAACGGCTGGGTGAATTCTCCGCCGGCAGTCAGTTCGCAGGAACCTTAAGCACACAGACCGTTGCCGACATCCTCACCGCGCGTAACTGGACGGGCACACCATGCACTACGGCCATCGCGAACCTGGGTGGTTCGGCGCCAACCGCGGGCATGGCGTGGGCAAGCATTTTTCCCACCAACGTTATCCCACGTGACTGCCAGGACCCGGTGTCATTGGCTCTTCTGCAGCAATATGTGCCGCACGCGAACGTCACGGATTCTTCCGGCAGTCTCACACTTTTCCAGGCAGTTCCCAATGGCGACAACAATGCCGACCAGTTCACGCTGCGCCTCGATCATCGGATTAGTGACCGCCAACAACTCAATGCCTACTACTACTTCACCAATCACAAGGAATTTGATCCCTTTGCCAAGTTCGAGTCGGGGGGTGCCAACCTGCCCGGTTTTGGTGCTAACACAAACGAACGCTTCCAACAGTGGAACCTCACCCACACGTGGACGTTGAACAACACGACGGTCAATGAGGCCCGGTTCACCTATTTTCGCGAAGGGCAATTGACGTTCCTGCATCCGCAGCACACGTTTTTGGTAACTGATTCGTGCAGCCAATTCCCCAACGCTCTGGATTCGACACTTTTGGCGGCTGCCAAGAATGCGTGCTTCAACGGAAACACGGACTCGGGTGCTTACCCGCCCTTCACCGGGAGCAATTTCGGAGTGACGCCTGGCCTCGGCGCGAATCGGGAAGGGGTTCCGTTCATCAGCATCTCCGGCGAGTTCAACTTGGGGAACAACCTGGAAGGCGAGATTCCTCAAGTCGGCAACACGTTCCAATGGACGGACAACCTCACCAAAACAATGGGCAACCACACTGCCAAACTTGGTGTGGACCTCCGCCGGCAGCGCTTTGACCAGACTCTGTATTTCGATGTCAATGGTGAGCAACTCTTGTTTGGTGGAACTGCGAATGACGCGGGTTTCGACAACTTGATTCCCAATTATCTGTTGGGCATGAACGATCAGTACGTGCAAGGCTCGGCCCAGCGGGAAGCGGTTCGCACCACCTCGCTCTACTTGTTTGCACAGGACAGTTGGAAAATGAAGCCCAATCTGACTCTGAATTATGGTCTACGTTGGGAATTGAACACGCCTCTTACGGATAGCGGACATAAAGTTCAGACCTTCCGCCCCGGGAAGGCCGACACCGTATTCACATGTCAAATCTCATCCGGAGCGCTGGGACTCTACCCGGTAGGAACCGATTGCGGTCCGAATGGCCCTGCTCGGTCGATCTATCCATTGGGTCTGGTGGTACCCGGAGATAAGGGCGTGCCAGCCGGATTAACCCAGACCTACTACAAAGCCTTCGCACCACGCATCGGCATTGCGTGGGATCCGAGCAAAAATGGTAAGACCAGCATCCGCGCAGGATTTGGGTTGTTTTACAACCCCATCGAGCAGCTTGTACTGGAACAATTCAGCGCCGAGCCTCCCTTCGGCGGAAGCCCGCTGATTAATACGACCTTCATTCAGACCCCGTTTTACAGCCAGTATGGGTTCCAGTTCCCGAACCCATTTAACGGAATTCTCCCGACCAAAGCCGGCGATGCCGTCGACTGGTCGGTATTCCGGCCCATCTTACTTTACGGTGAGTTCCAACCGCATATGCGCACGCAATACGCGGAGCAATACAATTTCTCAGTCCAGCGCGAGCTGACGAGAGATCTTGTGCTGCAAGTCGGCTATGTCGGATCACAAAATCACCGGCTGCTGGCGACTCACGACCTTAACTACGGAAACGCGCAGACCTGTAATGACCTGCAAGCCATCGCGGATTTCAATAGTGATCCCAACCAGACTTGTGGCCCGTTTTATGCTGATTCTCCATATTTCATTCCCGCTAGCGATGTAATTCCGACCGGGGGCCTCCATCTGCCTTACAACGTGGGTTCTGGGGGCCTGTTCGTGCCAGCTGGGCCGGTCAGCAACGTGGCGCCCAATGGGATCACTTTGGTTGGGTTGCGGCCATATTCCTCTCCGTTCTGCCAGCCTTTGACTGGAACTGACTGCCCCGCCGATGGAAATCCGGTTTTCTCGAGCATTTTCGCTCAGGACACCATTGCGAACGCCAGCTATAACTCGCTGCAGGTGTCGCTGGAGAAACGTATTTCCCAGGGCTTGCAGTTCCAGGCCGCATACACCTGGAGCAAGTCCTTCGATCAAGCCTCAAGCTTCGAGGCCATTCTGAATCCCCTTGATCCGCGACGCAGCCGCTCGCTTTCGCAATTTGATGCGCGGCATCGTTTCGTGCTGAGTTACGTTTGGCAATTGCCAACACCGAGGGACTACGGTTTTTCGGGAAAGATCGCTAAGGGCTGGGATCTGTCGGGCATCGTTACGGTTCAGACAGGTTTCCCCATCCGCATCACTTCGCAGGATGATATCGAGGAGATGAACAGCTT
>QIAU01000162.1 GCA_003225055.1 Acidobacteriota bacterium | reverse complement strand
GAACATTGACGGGATTCCCCTTGCAGTCGGTGGTCGGCACCGTCGCCGTGACGAGCGGATTGTAAATTGCACCCTCCATGATGGGGTTCCCGAGGGCATCGACGGCATTGACTACCCTGCCATCGCAGAGTGTCATTTTGGCTTGGTTGCCAGTCAGCAGAGAACTGAAGTTCCCAGCTTTGAACGCGTCCGTCGGAGTCGTGTTGCCAAAACCGGGCAGGACGCCAGAGCGGAAACGCGTCCAGTCGATGTTCACAAAGAAGTGCGTCTTGTTGTGTCCGTCATAGACTTTCGGAATGACGACCGGACCGCCGACGGTGAACCCGAAGTCATTGTTGCGATATGGCGTCTTGCCCGCCTTGCCGAAGAAGCCGGCGGCATTGAGGGCATCATTTCCAAAGTACTCATAGGCGCTTCCGTGCAGGGTGTTGGTGCCCGACTTGGAGGTGTACTCAATGAAGCCGCCGCTGGTGTGGCCATACTGCGCCAAATAGCTCGTAGTAATGACCTTCACTTCCTGAACCGCCTCGACCGAAGGTGCGCTTTCCTGGCTCTGCTGGTGTCCACTGGCATAGCCGAACGCAGCGCCATCGAAGAAGTTCTCCGTGGCCCGAGTCTGCCCGCCATTGATGCGGGAGTTGAACTGGCTGCCACGGAACATCGGATCACCGTTGGGTTTCATGGGCAGATAGCCGGGTTGCATCTGGAGAACCGATTCGGCTAAGCGCACATCAGCCCCCATGATAACTGGCAGAGCTTTGTAATAGTTCTCGTCCACGGTGTGGCTTACGTCGGCAGTCGTGGTATTGAGAGTCTCAGCTTCGCCCTTCACTTCGACCGTCTCGCTGACTGCGCCGACTGCCAGCGTGACGTCCTGGCGTATGGTTTCGGCGCCCATTACCTGAACGCCGCTGCGAAGCGCCGCCTTGAAGCCGGCATGATCGACTGTGATTGAATAAGTGCCGAGAATCAGCGGCGGCGTCGTATACGCGCCGGCCTCGTTGGTCGTGAGAACAGTTTCGACGCCAGTACTGTCATTGCGCACTTTAACCGTTGCCCCCGCGACCGCCGAACCGGTCGGATCAGTCACGATTCCGGTGACAAGGCCGCGGTCAGCACGCTGTGCCTGAACGGAACTCGCCAGGCAAATCCAAGCGACGAATCCAACAAGCCACGCAACCCGGTTGGGTGTTCTCATGGTTTCCCCCACCAGCGCCGTTTCCTTGGGCACTTGTTGTTGAGTAAACGATTACCGCATCGGCGCCGCAGAATATTCCCGCCTCCATTGATTGTCAAGGAAAATTTAGTACTTTTATACTAGCGCCCCGCGGGGTGCTTACTCGCGTCCTTCATCGGCACACAACACGCTATTTAATTGGGTATCTGATACTTGGAAGCCGATGCTGCCAACACTTCGGAGCGCTCTCCATGGCTCGACCGAGTCATACAGGTCTTGCTCCTGCAAAGAACCCCTCCGGCGCAGAACAGGCGACAGAGAGTGGGGAACTCGTTTTCTGAATCCAGCCAGGCGCCGGGCGACGCCTTCGCAGCCCGCCGTAGCCCACGATTCGAGCCCCATTCGCCGAGTCGCTCGACTGGGCCTATTTGGCAGAGAAGCTGTAGACGGTAACGCTGTGGAACTTTTGGCCCGGCTTCAGCTCAGTCGATGGAAAAGCCGGGTGATTCGGAGAATCGGGAAAGTGCTGCGTTTCGAGGCATAGCCCACTGCGATGCTGATAGGCCACGCCGCCTTTTCCCTTGATCGTTCCGTCGAGAAAGTTGCCGCTGTAAAACTGGATTCCAGGTTGGTCGGTAAGAACGCGCAGCACGCGCCCAGAGTTCGGTTCGTACACTTGCGCGGCTTCTGCCAGAGTCCCACCCTTCGCGTCCAGCACCCAGTTATGGTCGTAACCACGACCGCGATGGAGTTGCTCATCGTCGGCGTTGATGCGGCTCCCGATAGCTGTAGGCTTGCGGAAGTCAAACGGTGTCAACTCAACTGACTTGAGTTCGCCCGTCGGAATCAGGGTCGCATCGACCGGAGTAAACCGAGAGGCATCGAGCGTCAGCTGATGCCCGAGAATATCGCCGTTCCCTTGTCCCGCCAGGTTGAAATAGGAATGATTCGTAAGGTTGAGGACAGTATCCTTATCAGTAGTCGCGGAGTAGTCAATGCGCAAGTTTCCCTTAACCAGCGTGTAACGAACCACTGTCGTCAGATTGCCCGGGTACCCGGCTTCCCCGTCCTTGCTCAGATAAGTCAGCTCAATTCCGTTCGCGATCGTCTTCGCTTTCCAGACGACATTGTTAAAGCCATGCGTCCCGCCGTGGAGAGAATGGTCCCCGTCGTTCTTGGGGACCTCGTACTTCTTTCCATCCAGGGTAAAGGTGGCGTGAGCGATTCGATTCGCGTAGCGGCCGATCAGCGCGCCAAAAAACGCGGTACCTTTATTATTATTGTTTGCCACATAGCCATCGAGATTGTCGAATCCCAGCACAACATCGGCGGCCTGACCTTTCCGGTCCGGAACCCTGAGGGAAACCACCGTCCCGCCGTAGGTCATGATCCGGGCCTCAACCCGCCCATCGTTTAAGGTATAAATCTCGATAGGAGTTCCGTCCGGCAATTTTCCAAATGGTTGTGAGGTCACGTTGGTCTTGGCCTCCGCCGTAATGGCACATAGGATGAGCCCCATTACGCTCACCGTAACGGTCATTAAGATTTTCATGAATTCCCCGTTTTAGGTGTAGCAATCTCAATCGCCGGCAGAACGCAGCGCGACCTTGTTCCCGCGATTTGCTCCCTCAGACTTTTCCCGCCTCTTCTGTTCTCCGAATCCCGCAAGCTGAATCAGTTTTGGCAGCACATCGCCAAACTCCTTTGCGTCAGGTGGTCCGAAGGCAAAATACAGCTTGCTGTAGAGCGTATAGAGCTCATCGTAAATGGACTGTTCCGACGGGTTGGGCCGATAGACCTTGTGCGGCGGGCAGATTTTGTCTTGCGCCTCCTCAATCGTTTTGAAAGTTCCCGCTGCCAGAAAGGCAAAAATTGCCGATCCGAGGCTGGTCACGCTCTTACTGGGAACCAGCACCGGTCGCCCGAGCACATTCGCGTAGACCTGATTGAGAACCTCATTCTTCGGGGGAATGCCGCCGGCATTGATAATTCGCCGGATGTCGACACCGTGTTTCTCCATGCGGTCGAGAATAACCCGCGTATGGAGCGCTGTGCCTTCAATCGCGGCAAACAATTCATCTTGCGCGGTGCTCTGCAAATTCCAGCCCAGCGTGATGCCGCGCAGATTGGGATTGACCAGGACCGTGCGGTCGCCGTTGTCCCAGGTGAGCCGGAGCAGGCCTGTCTGCCCGGCGCGGTACTTCTCAAGTCCCTGGCTCAAGGTCTGCACATCGGTCGCCGCGCGCGTCGAAATCGCGCTAAAGATATCACCGACCGCCGACAGACCCGCTTCGATTCCGGTGCGCAGCGGATGCACGCTTCCCTCGACCACACCGCAGACTCCGGGCACCAGGTTCACAGAAGGAGTAATCCCGATAATGCAGGTGGAGGTGCCGACCACATTCACCACATCATCGGTGCGGCAACCGGCGCCGATGGCATCCCAGTGCGCATCGAAAGCGCCTACCGGGATAGGAATGCCGGCTTTAAGCCCCAACTTCTCGGCCCAATGCGGCGAGAGCCGTCCGGCGATTTGATCGGACGTGGCATATTCCCCGGCAAGCTTCTCCCCTATCCCCGCCAAGAGGGGGTCTACTTTGACCAGGAATTCTTCCGGAGGCAGCCCGCCCAGTTTCCGATTCCAGAGCCACTTGTGGCCCATGGCGCAAACGCTGCGCTTAACCTTTTTTGCATCGCTGATGCCAGCGAGGGTGGCCGCAATCATGTCGCAGTGCTCGAAAGCCGAAACAAACTGGGAGCGCTTGTCCGGGTTGTGACGCAACCAGTGCAGGAGTTTCGAGAAGCCCCACTCCGAGGAGTACACGCCGCCGCACCACCGGATCGCCTCCAGACCTTCGCGGTGAGCAGCCTCGGTAATCTCGGCGGCTTCGCCCTTGGCACGGTGGTCGCACCACAAGTAGTACTCGCCGAGTGGCGTCAGTTTCTCTCCGACTGGGATTACGCTGGAGCCGGTGGTATCAAGAGCGATCGCCTCCACCTGTTCTCCGCGAATCCGAGCCTTCCTGAGAACCTCCCCGGTCGCTGCTACCAGTCCCCGCAGCTGATCTTCATGCGATTGCGTGGCATATTCCGGGTCCTCGCGCTTGCGGTGCAGAGGATATTCAGCCACCGCCGACTCCAGCAGCCCCCGTTCGCTGTCAACCAGGGACACGCGTACGCTGAGTGTGCCAAAATCGACTCCCGCCACGATTGCCATCAGCAAACTCCGTTCGGTGATGCGTGCCAGTACGTAGGCCAGCCCAGGTACTGCGTAGCGGCCTCATGGACCGACGCCGCGACCGTAGAAAGATTCGCGGCCACGTGGTGTTCGAAGCCCTCGCGGCAGATATAGCGCAGCAGTTTTTGCATCTCAGGAATTTCGACGACGCCTGCGCCGCCAAACGTGTTCAGTGGATCGTCGGTGAACCGGCCCTCCCCCACATAGCCGCGCATCGCGCCGGAAGTGTCGTCGGTGGAGAATCGCGCAAAGCTCATCTTTTCCGGCCGGATCAGACCTACGCAGGTGCCGAACGTGTTCTCTTTCCCCACGGTTCCGGCAATGATCTCCTGGAAATCCATCTTCACCGAACGGAAGAAATGCTTGGGCAGATTGGAGCAATGGAAGCACACGGCTTTATTGGGATCGGAACCATAGTTGTTGTTCCAATCGAGCAGCGCTGACGGAGTTCCCGAAGCCAGCCGCAGCGCATGCATGCCGAGCACACCGCAGATATCCACTTCGCAGGCGCTCGACAGCAGCTCATTGCTCATCATGCTCATCACCGTGCAGGGCACCACACCGAGATTTTCCTCGAGCGAAGTCCAGCACTGTACGGCGCTGATGGTCACTTCAGTGGCCGCCATCCATTCATCAACCACCGCCCCCAGCTTGGCCATCTTCAGCAGCGCCGGTTTCGGCACGTTGCTGGAATCCACGTATTTCTGGATGGCGGCAAGCTTGGCCTGGGCGGCATCGCTGTCATCTTTCATGCGTTCGATACGGCCCAGCACCTCGGAGAGGTCCAGGGTCTCGATCGAGATCCCCTGCGACTCAAGAATCTTTTCGCTGTAGCGCACGGTGTTGAATGCGGTCGGGCGTGCGCCAATGGCCCCCACGCGCAGATTTCGGAAACCCGTCACCACCCGGCAGACGGCCGCAAACCACTCGAGGTCTCGGGCAAATTCTGGAGAGGCAGGACTCTCGGTGTGCAGGCTCGTAATCGAAAAGGGAATGCCGTATTGGCGCAGATTGTTGCAGGCCGACATCTTGCCGCAAAAGCTATCCCTCCGGGCAGCTATCGTCATTTTCTGTGGATCATCGGGGGTCGCCTGCACCAGAACCGGAACCTTGAGATCAGCAAGCCGCAGGCTGTCAGCGATGGCCCGTTCATCTCCAAAATTCGGCAGAGTAACAATGATCCCATCGATGCGGTCGCGATTACGTTTGAACAGATCGGCGCAACGCTTGGCTTCTTCACGCGTTTCCACCGCTCCATGCTTGCTTTCCTGCGGGGTGAGCGCGACCACATCCATGCCCGCCTTTTCCAGCGCTTTCAGCATCTCTTCCCGGCCGCTCTTGGCCAAATGGTCGGGAAAGAAACCCCGATTGCCCACGATGAGGCCCATCGTCATCATTCTGTTCTTCGCCATAACAAATCCTTATCCAGACAGCTTTTCAGGGCTCCCTCTTGGGCGCGAAACGAATACAAAAAAAGAGTCCCAGCGCCGCCAGTACAGCTCCCCACCACACATTGGCATGCAACCGGAAGAGCACCACGGGATTGGCAGGTGGATGAACGATCTCCCATATGCCCGCCGCAGTAATCAGAATACCGTTGACCAAAAGAGAGATGCCGGCAAACAACCAGATCGGGAGTTCGCGCCGCATATTCTTCATTTATGCATCACCACACCAGGATGTTAAGCACCACAAATCCGATGCCCACCACGGTCGCCCAGAATGCCGGTCGATGGAACAGGGGATACTCTCCCTGCTCGGGGATTTTCGTCACCCCATAAACCAGGCCGTCCAGTTCACTTTCCGGCTTCGGTGAGGTCAGATAGCTGACCACAACCGTCACCAGCACGCACACAACCCACGACCACAAGGCACGATACATATTCTCGGCCATATCGCGAGCGTTGGGGGAAAGCGCCACATAGCGTAGCGCAGTATGGTCTACTTTCACCCAGGCATACATGCCAATAGAGGAGAGCGTTCCAGCCAACAGACCCCAGAAACCGGCTGGGCCGGTCGCTCGCTTCCACAGCATACCCAAGAGCACGGTACCGAACAGTGGCGCGATAAAGAAGCTGAACAATGCCTGCACGTAATCCATGATGCTGGCAAACTGCATCACGAGGTAAGCGGTGCCGACGCTAATCAGCACGCCTAGAATAGTCGTCCAGCGCCCCATATTGACGTAGTGGTGGTCGCTGCCATCTTTCTTAATTAGGGCACGATAGATGTCATAGGTCCACACCGTGGTAAACGCGCTGACGTTGCCCGCCATGCCCGACATAAATCCGGCAATGAGCGCGGTGATCCCCAATCCCAGCAGTCCCGGACCGCAGTAGCGAGCCAGCATCAGGGGAAGCACCTCGTTATAGCTGTGACCGCCGCTGGCGACCGCGGCAGTTTCCCCTGTAAGCTTCATCGGCAGCACCGCCAAACCCAGCAATCCGGGGAGAATGACGATGAACGGCACCAGGCTCTTGAACGCCGCCCCGATGATGGGTGCCAGTTCCGCAGCGCGCATGTCCTTAGCGGAAAGCACGCGCTGCACCACCAGGAAATCCGTTGTCCAATAGCCAAAGGAAATCACGAAGCCCAACCCGAAAACGATGCCGGTCCAGTGAATACCCATCGGATTGTCGGTGAAAGAGCCCATCGTGGACCACAAATGCGTGTACTGGG
Organism: Acidobacteriota bacterium; assembly: GCA_003225055.1. GTDB lineage: Bacteria > Acidobacteriota > Terriglobia > Terriglobales > Acidobacteriaceae > Gp1-AA122. The sequence continues at coordinate 44,408 of QIAU01000162.1, read as the reverse complement.
CTGAGGCATTATGAGCAATTTGTAGCTTGAGGTTCGTCCAGCCGCCCGCTTCTATCAAACCGAGAATCGGGATGAGCAGCGCTCCCGCCCAGATCAGGATGAACTGCAGGACCTCGTTGAAGATCGCGGAACGTAGTCCGCCGAGCGCCACGTAAATCGCCACGGTGATAGACGAAACCCAGATGCTGAAGTGGATGTCCCAACCCAGCACCACCTTCATCACCAGCGCCATGGAGTACATGTTGATACCGCTCATCAACACCGTCATGAAGGCGAAGGAAATCGCGGAGAGCGCGCGGCTGCTCTCTCCAAAGCGCAGCTTGAGATAACCCGGCACCGAGTGCGTCCGGGAAATGTAGTAGAACGGCATCATTACCAGCGCCAGAAACAGCATTGCCGGAATGGCGCCGATCCAGTACCAGTGCGTGGCCAGAATGCCGTACTGGTAAGCCGCTGCCGCCCAGCCCATCAGTTCCAGTGAACCCAGGTTGGCGGAAAGGAAGCTGAGGCCGGCGATCCAAGCAGTCATCTCCCGGCCGGCCATGAAGTAATCCTCGCCCGTGCGAGCATGGCCCCGCAGATACCAGCCGATGCTCAGTACCAATGCGAAATAGAAAACGACAATGACCAGGTCAACGGGGGAAAGGCTCACCAGCCGCGGTGCAGCATAGAGCGCCAAGAATGGCATCAGTTTCCTTTCCTGGTCTGGCCGTAGTATGCGTTCTTGCCGTGTTTGCGCAGATAATGCTTGTCATGCAGAGTGCTGCCGATGGGTTGCGCGGCACTGTTCAGCGTCACCGTGAAGTAGGCCATGCGTGCCAGCGATTCCAGAATGACCGCATTGTGGGCCGCTGTTCGAGGATCCGGCCCCCAAGTGAAGGGACCATGGTTCGCCACCAGAATACCCGGGGTGGCGGAAGTATCGAGTTTGTTCAGAGCCCGCACGATCACGTTTCCCGTGTTTTTCTCGTACTCCTCTCGAATCTCATCATCCGACATGGCAGGGGTGACAGGGACGCACCCGTGAAAATAGTCCGCGTGCGTCGTGCCGAAGCAAGGAATCGGCCGCCGGGCCTGAGCCCACGAGGTTGCATATTCGGAGTGGGTGTGGGCAACACCGCCAATCGCCGGAAAAGCCTGGTAAAGGACCAGATGTGTCGCGAGGTCCGAGGAAGGCCGAAGCTTGCCCTCAACCATCTTGCCTTCAAGGTCTGTCACCACCAGGTGCTCCGGTCGCATTTCTTCGTAAGGAACGCCGCTCGGCTTGATTACGACTAAGCTCTCTTCGCGCGAAATTCCGCTGGCATTCCCAAACGTATACAGCACCAGATTCTTTCGCACCAACTCCAGGTTGGCTTCGAAAACCTCTTCCCGTAGGCGTTGCAGAAGCATGTCGATTCAGAACTCGCCGAATGAAAGCAAGCTCCGGCAAGTAATCGTTTACCAAACGCAACAAACTAGACCAGCGCCTTGGCTTTGTCAATTCCTGATTCGCCGATTCCTGATTCACCGATGCCTTCCCCGATTCAAGACTGCGCTGACGTGGCAGGAAATCGAGGAAAACGCCGCGCATATCCCAAAGACTGATGTGCCCAGACCGAACCATGCTCAGTTCAGGCCAGCCAAGCAGCCTCGCTTTACTTCACCGGAATCGCCTTCGAGAGTCAGGTGGGGCCGGCCACCCTGCCACGTAATGGTCGAAATCCGCAGCGACGGTCTTCCTGTCACCGCATCGTACGCGTGGAACACCATGATGTCCCCATCCTTTTGCGGAAGGAGCGACTGGCCGCCGGGACCAGCCCAGCGATGATTTCCGGCCAACAGAGCAGTCCCGGCACCGTCCAACATGGGCTTCCCCCTGGCATCCACACATGGCCCGGTAAGGTTGTGGGAGCGGCCGACCACGACCTTATAGTTGCTCTTTGTGCCGCGACAGCGAGGTGCCATGACGCGAAAAGAAAGAACCATCCACCATGATGGATGACAAACGGACCCTCAATGGCTTGTCAGTCTGGAGGCAAGCGCGATTCCAGATGTGTTCTTCCGAATGCCGAAAATGCGTAGTACAGATTGTACTTGCCGTTAAAGTAGGAAGGGTCGGGAGCCCGGAGCGCCCAGAGTTCCTTTGTTTCGGGGCTCTCTTTCTTGATCCAGCCGGGAACCTGCTGGAAGACGAAGCCGCAAATCTTCCAGTGGTGCAGGTCCTGCGAGCAGCGAATCGGGAACTGTCCCTGCGGGTTAGGACCGGTAACGGTCGGAAACAAATACCACCTATTCCCCTCCTTTACGATGGATACTATGGACGGGTGGTGCGTGCCTTCGACGTCGCCTTCGACGGGAATGACATGGCGTGTGTCCTCCGCCAGGCGCGGGACCCCGAGTGCGATGCATGCAATTACGAGAATTATGATCCGCCAGGAAATATTCATTGGCGCAACCTCGTTGCGAGTTCCTCGTTTGACAGCCAGGATTCCTGCGCACGCTCGTGCATGGTAAACGTTTTCTAACTAAGGAGCGAGACATGTCCAGAGTCATCCTTGGCGTGATCTGTGGATTGGTGTTTGGTGCTCTAGACGTCGCAATTATGCTGCCGATGACGTTTTCCGACAAGAGAGCGGCGATCACGGCGGCTTTCATTGCGCGCTTTGCAATTGGGTTCGTCATTGGCGCGGCTCGCCTGCCTTGGCCCGGCTGGGTCGTGGGCCTAACCTTCGGATTGCTCTTGAGCATCCCGGATGCAATCATCACCAAGGCGTACACGCCAATCGTCGGAATGGGAGCAATCGGCGGAGCCATCATCGGTGTGGTGGTTGGGCGATTCGGACGCTAGCTATTGGAGATTCTAGAATCGAGACTTTGCCCTCGCTCGGCGACGGATAACTGTCGAAGACAGGCGATTGCGCTCACGACGACTTCAACGTGGCTTTGCTGGCCAAGGGGGATGAAGCCGGAGAGGGCACGTCTGACGCTGGCGCGCAAGATCGCGGCCATTACTTTAACACTTTGGAAGAGAGGAGAACGTTTCGACGCAGAACAACTGAAAGCAGCTTGAGCGTTTAACAGAAGCCAGCTGATCTCCCAGGTCTCATGCCTCGGTGGTGGCCCATCGGTGCTTACGACGCTCGGGTTCGCGGAAGAGTATCCATGAACTCATTAGGCGCTCCGTGTGTGCTGCAGTTCAGCACCGAGTCTCCGGGTCAATCCTACGCCCTCTTGTCATTAGCCAGTCCCGCAGGGAAGCGCCTTGCAGTCGTCTGAAAACACAGCGGCCAATTCCCGATTGAGTCAAAGCGCCCGCAACAGTCAGTCCAAGGCTGAACGTGTGATCCAGCATCCGTGCCTACGAACCCCTGGTCCCGAAAGGGGGGACTCGGGAGTCGTGCTGAACTTTTTCAATCTCATGCGGTGGTGCTTCAACCGGTTCATTCATTCATTCATTCATTCATTCGGTCATTCCCGTTCAATCACCTCAGTCTGAGTTGTTTGTGAGTCCTCGAATGGCTGCCCCAAGCCGGGGGTTCATCGTCGCTTCGTATGGACCTCCGAGCGCCCTCTGTTTGAGAGTGATCGAGCCATCCCGCCGTCACACATGCTCCCCTTACTTGGAACTCCGCTGCTTGCGAATTTCTTCCAGCCGCTTTTTTAGGTACTCTCGGTATTCCTGCTGCAGTTTAGGATCAGTCGGCGAACTGTAAATCTCACTGGATCTATATTTCCCTTCCGCGAACTTCTTTTTCGTCCACTCGTCGTGAATGTGGGTTTCATCAGCCGTGTCGAGGATTTCACGCACGAACTGGGGAGGAATGAAATACACGCCTTCGCGATCGCCGACTACAAGATCGCCTGGCATTACGGTCACTCCACCCATACGAATCGGAAGATTGATTCCGGTCAGCATGACGTCTCCGATCGGCGTGGGATCGACGGATCGGAAGTAAGCAGGCATATCGATTTCTGAAATTCCATCCAGGTCGCGTACGCTGCCGTCCACAACTAATCCGGCCCCGTGCGTGGCCTGCATGACGTAATAAAAGAGGTTGTCGCCGACAATCGTTCCATTCACTTTTTTGCCGAACAAATCAACTACCAGCACGTCGCCGGGCTGCAGCATGTCAATCGCTGTCTGGTTGGTAAGCCGCCTGATACCGCGTGCTCTCGCCTTTGCCTTAGCGACATCGTCCACATCCGAGCGCATGGGCATGAACTGGACGGTAAACGCGCGTCCAACCATGGTCTTTCCCGGATGCAGGACTTGAAATCCATCCGCGTATTGATTATGAAGCCCCTTCCCTTCGAGAACTGCCCACACTTCCTCCGAAGACAACCCGCGTGCCTGCTCGATCAGATCATCAGGGACCTTTGGTCTGCCATCGGCCAGGCGATCAAAAGGATTCTGCGGCGAGTAGTCCACCAGTTCCTGGGGGGGAAAGCTGAGCAATTGGGCGACAGATGCAGGCATGAACACGAACCAAGCACATCCATAAAGGATTGCGGCAACACACAATCGGACCAAGTCGCGATTCATCTTCAAGTGTTTACCTCCACGGGGAATCGGCTTCCGAACCTCTCAAATTGATTATGATTTGTCAATCGCAAGGGCCGGGGAGGCTGGGAAATTTCCTTCTTTGTGGCAGCAGGATTGTGTAGTATCGGCGCGCTGCTCTCGATTGTTACAACTTTCAAGTGGGGCCAGTCTGGCAGCACGAGATGCAACATCCCTGCGAACTTGAGGAGCACAGAATGGTAAAGAGACTGTTCGGAAACAGGCCAGTTACGAGTATCTTCGCTACTGCATTCCTTTTTCTTGCCGCGAGTTTTCTGGTTATCGCCTTTATTGCGATTCCGCGCGCGTCTTCCTATCCCCCTGACCTGAAATCCGATTCCGCACTTCTAGATGGATACCGTCACGTCGAAGTTGCATCCGTGTCCGACGCCATGGAGAAAGTTACAGGTCAGCGCACCTATTTGTCGCATCGCATGCGCCCGATCTTCCCCGCAAAGTTCGCCGGATTTGCAGTTACCGTGAAACTGAAGAAAGAAGAAAACCACGATCCCGACGCCCTGCAAGGGATGTTGACCGCGATCGATCAGGGAGCCCCGAATTCAGTTTACGTAATGTTCGTTGAAGACGGAGCCGACATCGCCGGCATGGGGGGATTGATGGGAACTGCCATGCAGGCGCGGGATTTTGCTGGTGCGGTGATTGATGGCGGAGTTCGCGATGTCGGTTATCTAACAAAAATTGGCTTCCCCGTCTTTGCGGTCGGGATTGTGCCCTCCACCTCGGTAGGTCACTATCGCTTTGCCTCTGCCAACGTTCCTGTGGTGTGCGACGGGGTCACGGTTGCGCCCGATGACCTTGTGGTCGCAGATGCAGATGGCGTGATTGTGGTTCCGCGCGCCAGAGCGGCAGAGGTCCTTGCGACCGCACAGGAAATGGATTTCAAAGAGCATTCCATGTACGCGTACATCGAAAAGCTCAGGTCGATTGAGGAAGCGGTAAAGAAGTTCGGCCGCCTCTGAGACTTGCGATCGCAGCTCCGAGCTGATCGCCGGTGCCAATGTCAGCGAGGAAGTCAAAAACTTGCTCCCCGTCGTCTTTTTTACCCCTATCGTCCTGCCGCACTCCAAGCTTGCTGAAAATACCTATCGTGCTGGAGCGAAACGAAGTTCGCCAAATGCGCGGGGAACATGAAAATTGGGCTGGGGCGTGTGGGTAGGTCGCCACGCAGAGTAAAAACGCGGCTCCGCTCGGCCTTCCACACGATAGAAATTGGCGCGCCAAACGGCGCCTGGGTTGAAGTCAGAAGTCAAAGACTTGAGCGGAATGGCCAGTTCGGCAAACCATCTGTTCTGCCGCTTATCGAGAAATGTCGAGTGCTCGAGTCCGCTCTTGAGGTCGCGCGACGGAGCTGGAGAAATGTCCAGGTCGATCCAAAACCCATTCGGAGCGACTTCGAACTCTTTGTAATAATGAGGCTGCAGTGGGTCGGACTGAACGAATGCCTCGGCGACATCGCGCTCCCACAAGTGATCCCGTCGACCGTTTGGATCGCCATCGTCGAACACGTAGAGCTCCCGATACCGGCATTCGAACCGCAAATAGAGATTCTGCGCGGACCAAAGGACGCGTACCGTTGTCTGTCGCTGCGGATCGGCATTCCTACCCTGCCAGTCCGAGCAAAATGTCATAGGTGTCGCCTTCGCCCATTCCTTCGCGGGATGAACCGCGTCCAACTGGATTTCATGACTTAAATGACCAGCCACGATCACGCCCGCTCGGTTCCGACATCGGGAAGTCGCAGTCCGCCCTGCAACAGGTATGCACAAGAGAGAGGTGGACAAGACATAGATTCCGAATCGGGCGCCTAACTTGGAGTGCTGGACTGTATCGCTGCCCGGCAGTCGCGGCATAGCACGATCCTCCATGGGAGGCGTGATCACTGGGCGTCCGAAGCGGTCTCATCGTCGCTGGTCTTGGCAGCAGAAATGAGGAACTTGGTTACATCATTCAACCCCGCCTCCGTCATGGCAATCGTGGTGCCAATCGGCATCACAGGTGGCCGGCGCTGCACCTGGCTTACATCCCTCTTCGTGAAGAATTGGAATGTGCCATCCAGCATCTGGAATTGAATCGAGAAATTGTCCTCGTTGCGAATGATCCCATCGTATCGCTCGCCGTCCCGGGTTGTTACGACAACGTGCCGGGTCGCGGTCTCGGAATAGATGCCCGCGTGGGTCATGGCTTCCCTGATTTCCCGAACCGTATGCCCGCTGGCGTAGGCAGATAGGTCACTTGCAATGAACCCACCCGCGCCGGCGACCATGTGGCAACCAGAACATCCTGCGCTTCCGAAAAATAGCGCCCTGCCGCGTGCCGCATCACCGGGTAATGCAGAAAGTCTTCCCCGACCTTGCAAGACACGCAAGTATCTAACCACGGCCTTAGCGCCTGAGCTGCCCAGCACATGAAATGCCGGCATGCCTGTCCCCGGTACACCTTCTTCGACGACACGCTTCAACCTCTCGTCCGAGAGCCGCTGTATGGCAGGGGCTCGAGCGATATCGGGAGCGCGTTCGCCTCCCTTGCCGTCTAGCCCATGACAGCTGGCGCACATGGAAGCGAAGATTTTGTGCCCGGAAGCGATTGGTTCGGATTCCGACCCCGGGTTGTTGGCCATCGATCCTGTGGCCGCGACCAGGCTGCCGGCACACCCAACCGCAATGACCATCCACAACCGTACTCGCGAGTTCTCGATGATGGCAGAACTCCTATTTCTTCTGTTTCACGGCAATAGCTGAGATCTCAATACGTGCATCGTTGACCAAGCCCGCGGCTTGTATGGTTGCACGCGCAGGTTTGGGATCAGGGATGACGGTTTTGTAAACCTTGTTCATCTCGGGAAAATCTTTGATGTCAGCGAGGTATACGGTTACTGAGACAATATCTTGCAATTCGAAGGCGGCTTTTTTCAGAACCTTCTGAATATTGTCCAATGCCGCCTGCGTCTCCGGCCCGATTCCACCGGGTCTTAGTTTGTTGTTCTCATCGGTGCCTTCGGTGCCGGCGATATACAGCGTGTTTCCGGCCACAATTCCGTCGCTGAAGGGCAGCCCTTTGGCCTCTCCGACTACGATAGCGCGTTTCTGCTGCGCAAATGACGGAACAGCCGCCAATAGCGCCAGCAGAATACCTGACGCCATAATTGCCTGTTTGCGGTGCATGTGTGCTCTTTCTCCTTTCGGATATTTGGGAAGATCACTCGCCGAAAGCGACAAATTCGGCACGGCGCATAAAAGATAAGCGTTTTAGGACACGTTCACGGTGCTTGCGCGCACATTTATACAACCAGGAGCGAGGTATCTACAAATAGTCGCCTCTGCCGACACCCAAGCAACCACAACTGTGAATTCATGGTACGAACAGCATCGCTTGCACGATCGTTCCCTTGCCTTTCGACTGTATACTTACGAGCAGTTCTTCTACTTCATTCCGATCCGCTGTCAAACGCTAACCGGCCTGGTCTCCATCAAGGGAGGTCATCGTGGGCAAGCGTGCCCTGGAACACGGTTTCATCGTCGCTGCAGTGATGACAGGAGCACAGAACGTCAGCCGCCCTGAGGAACCAATCGCCTACCAACCCGCCGCAGTTGCTGACCAGAAGAAAACCCTGCTGTTGAAGGACTTCCATCCTGTATCGATCCTGCACGCCGTTGCGAACCATGTCGACCGCGCCAGATTGTGCGTTACAGACGTCCACAATCACGTAAACGACGCTCAAGGGATCGGAGTTCGGAACCGACAATGGCATGAAAGAGGAGTTGTATCGCAACCATTTCCGCTGGCTCGAAACACGAGATGAATACTTGATTAGCGGGGCTACCCCGCACCGGGCCGCTGGAAAATCTATGGGCTCGAACCCCCGGACCAGGTGTTAGAAAAGATTTATCACCTCAATGCAGAACGGGTCTTCCGCCAATTCCGAGGCACTGGGGGTCGACAGTAAGGGGCAAAATGAAACGCGAACTGCGCAATCATCCTTCTTCCGCGATCGCAATCTCTCTTCTCGTTCTGCTCACGGTTGGACTCACGCTGAACACAAGCTGCCAGTCCGGTGTGAAAAAGCCCACTCAGCCGGCTTCTCTACCCTCCGCCGTCAGAGTCTTGTTCAATAGCGGCGGCCCGATCATCCTCCAGACCAGCGCGGCAGAATTCCAGGTGCAGCCCTCTGGCTATATTCAGGCTTGGCTGATCAAGAACGGCGAACACGCCACGCTTGATGAGCCCGAACAAGGTAAGCCGATGGACAGCAACTATCTCCTGATCTCCGGCAAAGAAGTTCATTTTTTGCTTGATTTCGGCGCGGCCAAAAACCTGGAGGCGATCGGCAAGTTGGGACGGGGAAAGCGTGTCGAAATCCCTGCCCGTCCACTCGGGCCATCCGACGCCAACCTGCAGGCCACACTGGTCCTCGAGGCCTATGACGATTTTCCCAATGTTGCCCTAACCTCCGTGGAATACAAGAACGGCGGCATCGGATTGATCACCCTCGATCAGGTGGTAGCGCAACGACATCGTTTCAATTCTCACCTGGCCAACTCAGCCCCCTATGACATGTGGTCCTTCCAGGGATCCAGTTATGAATGGGGAAAAGACGACGTCCTTAAACTACGTGCCCCCTTTTTCCAGCCGAATGAAATGGGGGCCATCGGCAAAGGCGGCTTCGGCGGCGGGATTCCGCTAATAGCTTTCTGGACGGGTTCTGTTGGCGAAGCTATCGGACACATTGAGACTTTGCCGTTGACGCTTTCTCTCCCGGTAAAAGTGACCTCCGATTCGCGAGTCAGCGCCTCGATGGTCATGCCCGCCAATGTCACCCTCAAACCCGGGGAAAGCTTCTCCACGCCCCGCAGCTTCATCTCGGTATTCGCCGGTGACTATTACGAGCCCTTGCGACTCTGGTCGAGTGTCCTCGCCAAGGAAGGATGGAACCTTCCTAAGCCTTCCGGCGAAGCCTACAACGTGAGCTGGTGCGGATGGGGTTATGAATTCAACGTCACGCCCGCGCAGATGGTGGACACGATTCCGAAGCTGAAAGAGTTGGGCATTAAGTGGGCCACGCTGGATGACCGCTGGTTTGATACCTATGGCGACTGGAATCCGCGCTCGGATACTTTCCCCGGCAATTCCATTAAGAAGATGGTCGACGAATTCCACAAGCAAGGCGAGCTGGTACAGCTCTGGTGGCTTCCTTTGGGCGTGGAAGATGGACAGGGGACATACAGTTCGCACAGATACGTTGTTTCCAAGGTCGCCCAGGAGCATCCCGACTGGCTTATTCTCAACAAAAATGGCACTCACGCGCGCATGACGCGAGGCCTGGCCGCGCTCTGTCCTGCCCTTCCCGAAGTGCAGGCCTACTATAAGCGGCTCACCGAGAAGTTCATCCGGGACTGGGGATTCGACGGCTCCAAACTTGACAATATCTACACCGTGCCCATGTGCTACAACCCTCGTCACCACCACCGGTCACCGCAGGATGCGGTGAACGCGATGGGCGAAGTCTACAAGACGATCTTCCAAACCACCCGCGCCATCAAACCGGAAAGCGTGACCCAGAGCTGTCCCTGCGGGACACCGCCGTCACTGGCCTGGTTACCGTACATGGATCAGGCGGTGACGGCTGATCCGATCGGAGCTGTGCAGGTCCGCCGCCGAATCAAGATGTACAAAGCGTTACTCGGCCCCGAAGCCGCCGTCTATGGGGATCATGTCGAACTCTCTGCAATGACTCGCGTCAGCAAAGGGTGGAGCGAGCACGGCTCCGATTTCGCCTCCACCATCGGCACTGGCGGTGTGGTGGGAACCAAGTTCGTGTGGCCGGATCCCGGGCCCAAGTTTAAACCGGTGCTGCTAACGTCTGAGAAGGAAGCACACTGGAAGAAATGGATCGGCATCTATAACAACAAAATGCTTTCCCGGGGGACTTTTCGCAACCTCTACGTCTACGGCTACGACGTACCTGAAGGATACGCGATCGAGAAGGACGGCAAAATGTTTTACGCCTTCTTCCCACCGGCCGCAGGACCCTGGAGCGGCGAAGTCGAGTTGCGCGGCTTGAAACCGGGGACCTATCACATCGTAAACTACGACGAAAACCAAGATCTCGGTACCGTAGAAGCGACGGCTGACAAGGCCCCGCACCTAAAAACCACGTTTCAAGAACATCTGTTGTTAGAAGTGATGAAGTAAACCATCCATGGACCAGGCGGCTAGGCGGATTAACCAGCCGCTCACGCGCGACCGCGGCGAGGGTTTGCCAACCCTTCCGCACCGAATCGGGGAAGAATGATAGCTCAGAAGGTGGAGCCGCGCGTGCACGCCGTCCGGTGGTCGCGATCCAGGACGCGGCCGCAGAAAGCGCCAGGTAGTTGCTGGTTCCGCATCCTACAAATAGCCCTTCACCCGCGGCTGAGGTTGGGAAACAATCTCCGCCGGTGAATGAGCCCGCGGCCTTCGTCACGCGTTTACCTTGCAACCGACTATTTTCACTTGACTGATGAGCATTGTCTCGGTCCCCGGCTCGTGTCCAAGTGCGCAGATCGGACCTCGGTATATCGGTGAAGCTGGTGTGTTGTGTGCGTGACCAGCACGCCGTCTGAGGCCTTCCATGAGGCCGCAGCTTGTCGTCCTCGGGAAGGCGCGTGAGCTGAGAATTCCGACCCTGCCTGAGCGCGCCGATTTCAAAGAAGGATCAATTGATCTATGCATTGAATAAGTGCAAATCCATCCCCAAACTTTGCAATTATGTTCCGCGGAAAAAGAGTCGAGGGTGGACCTCCCTGTTAATTTTCACTTTCATTTTTGCGTAAAAGCATTTAAAACGATCCGCGATCGGCTGCTTTCAGAGCGGAAACGCTCCCTTGTTATCGGGCGGACTGGCAACTTGAAAATTGTGAGCAACTCATTTGAACATATGGAGCGCGCATGCCAACCTGCGTGTTTGTTCTTATTTTGCACCTGCCTGCTGATGTTGGCCATTTCCGAGACCACGTCGTCCAGCACCTCGACGACCGTCAATGTAGGCCCCTCTGAGCTCGCGGCCCGGCCCATTGGCAGAAATTGGGTTTCCTACAATGGCGACTACACGGGACGCCGTTTCAGCACGCTGTCACAAATCAATGCCCACAACGTCAGCCAGCTACGTGCGGAATGGGTTTTCCATGCTGGCAACACAAGCCATCTTGAGGTTACGCCGGTGGTCATCAACGGATTAATGTTCGTAACCGCCGCTAACCATGCCTTCGCGCTGGACGCGCGCACAGGACGGCAGGTCTGGCATTATTCGCGCCCGGTGACAGAAGGACTGGTCGACGACGCATCTGGGCACCTCAATCGCGGAGTCGGCGTGTGGCACAACCGGATCTACATGGAAACCGACAACGCTCACTTGCTATGCCTTGACGCTCGCTCCGGCCATTTACTGTGGGATGTTGCCTACGCCACGGGAAACAAGAATTACGGCGCGACCAGCGCTCCGCTGGTGGTAAAGAACACAGTTCTGGTTGGCACATCCGGTGGGGACGATGGTGTGCGCGGATTTGTGGCCGCTATTGATGCAGAAAGCGGCAAAGAGGTTTGGCGTTTCTGGACCATTCCGGCTCCCGGTGAATTTGGTTCCTCCAGCTGGCCGGGGCAGCTCTACCTCCGAGGCGGTGGCACGACCTGGATGCCGGGAACATACGATCCTGAGCTGAACACCATTTACTGGGGGACCAGCAATCCCGCACCCGATTTTGACGGGAGGGTTCGTCCCGGCGATGACTTGTACACCGATTGCCTTCTCGCGCTGGATCCGGATACCGGTAGGCTCAAGTGGCATTTCCAGTTTACTCCTCACGACTTGTTCGATTACGACGCCAGCGAAACCCCGGTATTGATTGACACCGTCTACAAGGGACAGCCGCGAAAGCTTGTGGTCGAGGCCAACCGCAACGGTTTCCTCTACATTCTCGAGCGGGAGAATGGCAAATTCCTGTCAGCGGTTCGCTTCGTGGAGAAGTTGAACTGGGCCAGCGGTATTGACGAGCGGGGCCGTCCGATTCCGAGCCATGTCGAACCTACCGCCGCCGGCACCCGGGTGTGTCCAGGTTACGCGGGGGCCACCAATTGGTATGCTCCTTCCTACAATGAAGGCACGCACCTGTTCTATTTCAAGTCACTGGAAGAGTGCCAAACATATTTTCGCAAGCCGCAGAAATTCGCCGAAGGACAAACCTATTACGCGACCGGGGTTAAGCACATTGCCGGCGAGGAGCGGCAAAGCTTCTTATTGGCCTTCGATTTGAGCACGGAGAAATTCGCTTGGAGGTACCCACAGGTGAGCCATGACTGGTCCGCTGCAGGGACCATGACTACGGCTGGTGGACTGGTATTTTTCGGCGACGACTCTCATTCCTTTGAAGCGGTCGATGCGCACAGTGGCGAACCGCTTTGGCACTTCAATACCGGACAAAGTATTTATGCGTCCCCTATGAGCTACGCGATTGGAGACACCCAGTATGTGGCCATTGCCGCCGGCAGCGATATTTTCAGCTTTGCCTTGCCCGGTTCGCTCGATTCAAGGCAGGTATCCGCAGGCGATAAAAGATGATGACCAGCCTCTTTCATCGCAGCAAGTTTGCCCTCCGCTTGGCCTCACTTCTGCCGGGACGGGGGCTTACTTCCACGCTGCTGCACGCCGACGGCTCGACCAGCGAGAACAAGTCAGGCGTGCGGAAACTCGATTATGATGGCAAGCCAGCGGATGGCACGCAGATGATCACGCCCCTGATTGTCCATAAAGGCCTGAACTACATCTCGGGCCAGGGCGCAAACGATGCTGGCTCCGCCCAGCGGGGTGATATCGAGTCGCATACGACGAAAGTCATGAATAATGTCAAGAAGCTGGTCGAAGGCGGCGGCAGCATGGACAGTATCCCTCAGCTAACTGGGCATCTCGCCAACTTGGATTACTACGATGGGCGGAACAGAGTCTTCAGGACCCACTTCCCTCATGGTGGCCCGCGCGCGTACAACCGTTTCCGTTGCCGGCGTTCCCGGACGCTCGCTGCTCGGAATCAACTGTATATCGCGGCGATAACCCGCAACTAGCCGGAGGAGCTTATATATGGGAATCAATGGACGGTGGAACCGTCGCAGCTTTCTCGGGGGCCTGGGAACAGTTGCTGCCGCGGTGGTCGCAGCATGCAGATCCTTCGGCTGGAGTCCGCCACCTAAGCTGACCGGGTTTGGGGCGAGCGGCAATGTGTACGAAGAACTTGGCGTGACCTCTGTCATCAACTGCGAAGGGACCATGACGGTGCTCGGTGGTTCTCTTCCGCATCCCGAGATTCAGGCGGTGGTTGAGCAGGCCGCGCGACATTACGTTAGCATCCCCGAACTTGAAATGGCCGCCGGAAAGCGGATTGCGCAGATGCTCAAGCTCCCACAAGGGTACAGCGCCATAGTCACGTCGGGAGCGGCAGCAGCCATTCAATCCGGACTTGCCGGGATCCTTACAGGCGATAATGAGACCTTCATCCGACAACTGCCGGATTTGAGCGGCATGAAGTCGGAAGTGATCATTCAGAAGTCACACCGCAACCCATTCGATCACCAGCTGCGAACGACGGGGGTGAAACTGGTGGAGATTGAGACACGGGAACAACTACGCCGGGCGGTTAACGATCGAACTGCCATGATGCACTTCTCAAACTTCGCGAATCCGGACGGTCAGATCAAGGTCGACGAATGGGTGAAGCTCGCGAAACAATACAACCTACCTTGCATGAATGATGCGGCAGCCGATACTCCTCCCGTCTCTCATTTGTGGGACTACGTCAACATGGGCTACGACCTGGTTACCTTCAGCGGAGGAAAAGCCATTCGTGGTCCTCAGTGCGCGGGTTTGCTCCTCGGCCGCGAAGACCTGGTTCGCTATGCGCTCTTCAACAATAGTCCGTACGAAGACACGATCGGGCGCAGTCAGAAAGTCGGCAAAGAAGAAATTGTGGCCATGATTAAGGCGCTCGAAATTCATCTGGCCGAGGATCAGGATGCCTTGGCAAGAGAATGGCAGCAGCGCCTCAAGACCATCGCCAGCCAGGTCACCAAGATTCCCGGCGTGAGCGCGTCATTTTTCATGCCACCGGTTGCGAACCACGTGCCCCACATGAACATTACCTGGGAGGAGAATCGCATTCGCCTCACGCCTCCAGAAATGTCTCGGCTATTGCGCGAAGGCAAGCCATCCATCGTTATCGGACACGGCAAGGAAGGCAGTGAAGGCCGGCCCGGACTGGTGATGAACTCGTTCCAGTTACAGCCCGGGGAAGAAAATATCGTAGCCCAGCAGATGGCCCAGCTGTTCCTTACGCACTCGGTGTAGCAGACCGAATGGTTGCGACCATGCGAGAAACGCTCATGAACGCAGCACAGAGGAGTAGGGTGCGCTGGCTACTGGTCTTCTGGCTTTTCGTGCTGAGCACCGTCGCTTACCTGGATCGCGTGAACATCTCGGTCGCGGGCGGCTCGATCGCGAACGCATACGGGTTTTCAAACATTCAGCTCGGTTGGGTGTTTAGCGCTTTTCTCGTGGGATATGCCTTGTTCCAGACGGTCGGCGGATACTTGGCCGACCGCTTCGGTCCACGACGCGTGCTTGCGGCCGGTGTGCTTTGGTGGGGAATATTCACTGCCGTCACTGCCTCCATCCCTGCTGCGGTCACGGGAGCGCTTTGGATCTTGATCGCGGTTCGCTTTTTGCTTGGGGCCGGAGAAGCCGTCGTTTATCCCGCTTCCAATCAATTCGTGGCACAGTGGATTCCACAAAAGGAGCGTGGCATAGCGAATGGCTGGATTTTCGCCGGTGTCGGAGTCGGCGCCGGTTTCGCTCCTCCGTTGATCACATACGTAATGATTCGTCACGGTTGGCGTGCCTCGTTTTGGGTGTGCGCGTTGATAGGGTTTGCGGCGGGCGCGGTGTGGTATCTGTTGGCAAGGGACACGCCGGCGGATCACCCGCGGGTTTCGGCGTCTGAACTTGCCAGGATTCGGGCGGGTCTAAATTTCTCCGGCACCAGCGGCGCGCTCGCGTCTCCGCTCAATTGGGCTAAAGTCGTATCCAGCAAAGAAGTGCGTGGGTTGGCGCTGAGTTACTTTTGCTATGGTTATGTGGCCTGGATTTTCTTTTCCTGGTTTTATATCTATCTCGCTCAAGCCCGCCAGCTGAATCTGAAGGCCAGCGCCTTCTACGCGATGCTTCCGTTTATTGCCATGGCCACTGGCTGCCTGGCGGGAGGTGCCATCAATGACAGGCTGAGCCGGCGATACGGACTGCGCGTGGGACGCTGCATTCTGGCTTGTGTGTCCATGGCTGTCGCCGGCGCGTTTCTCGCACTCGGTGCGGAAGCGAGCAGTGCCCGGATTGCTAGTATTGTTTTGGCCGGTGGGGCAGGAGCGCTTTATCTATCGCAGAGTTCGTTCTGGTCGGTAACAGTTGATATTGCCGGCAAATCCTCCGGTTCGGTTTCTGGCTTTATGAATATGGGCAACCAGATTGGCGGTGCGGTTACCGCATCACTCACTCCCGTAATCGCCAAGCACTTCGGGTGGGGTGCCTCTTTTCTGATCGCGGCAGCTCTGTGCGCAGTGGGCGCATTGGCATGGTTATTTGTGAATCCGGAGCGGGGCTTACCGGCCACACCGGGCCGATACGATGTGCCAGAACCCACGGTCGCGGTTCGATCCGGGAAGTGAATACGCAGGAGCTAACTCGCAGGACCGGAGAAGTGGCGGTATCCCCATTGCTGCGCGGCGTGCAAGAAAGGTCGCAAAGATAGCAGCGGCTGCGAGAGAACTGGTGCGGGCAATTCACTCTGCCCGCGGCTTCCGCGCAACAGTCCAATCCACATCCTGACCACATGGCGCGGCGCTATCTCCTAAATCTCGTTCTGATGTTTTCCCCGTTTCTCCTCGATGGACAGAGTCTGCCTGCCATTCAATTCACCAATGTAACGGCCGAAGCGGGAATCAAATTCGTGCATTACAAGGGAGCTAACGGAATCTCGATCAATCGTGAGGAATTCGGCCCGGGCGTGTGCGTGGCCGATTTTGACGGCGACGGCTGGCAGGACATCTATTTCGTCAACGGTCGTGACTTGTACAACCGTGGTATCTTGGCTCGCAACGCGCTGTACCACAACAATGGCGACGGCACATTCACGGACGTGACCGGGGCGGCGGGTGTGCCCGGCACTGGCTATGGTCTGGGGTGTGTCTGGGGAGACTACGACAATGACGGCTATCCCGACCTGTTCGTGACCCAATTCGGCCGCAACGTCCTTTATCACAACAACCGGAATGGCACGTTCACCGACGTCACTGACCAGGCGGGTGTGGCGGGTCTCGAATCTGGCGCATTCCATTCCGGTGCCACCTTCTTCGATTACGATCGCGATGGCCGCCTGGATCTCTACGTCGGATCCTACGTAACGCTAGGCCCGAATGCCCGCCGCTACTGCGTCATCAGCGGAGTCGAGACCAGCTGCCCGCCCAGCGTGTACCGCGGCAGCCCGGACGCGCTTTATCACAACAATGGGGACGGCACGTTTACCAACGTGACCGCAAAGGCCAACCTCTACCAACCCGAAGGCAAGAACCTCGCCGTCGGAGCCGCCGATTACGACAACGACGGGTGGCCCGACCTTTTTGTTGCTAACGATGGCCTGAATGCCTACCTGTATCACAATCGCCGCAATGGCACATTCGAGGAGGTTGGGCTCCTGACCGGAATGGCGCTCGCCGGGCAGGGCCAGGCCATGGCGGCCATGTGCATCTCGCTCGGCGACCTTGACAACGATGGCAACCTGGATCTTTACATCTCCGATTTCCAAAAAAGTTCCGACCACCTCTGGCATAACGATGGCAAGGGCTTCTTCGACGAAGTCAGCGACGCGGCGGGTATCACGATTCCCACGCGCGAGGTTCTCAGCTTTGGTGGCGGCTTCTTCGATTACGACAATGATGGCTGGCTCGACATTTTTATCGCCAATGGCCACGTTTATCCGGAAGTTGAGAAGGCCAATTCCGAGGTTCGCTACAAACAGATCAACACCCTCTTCCATAACCAGCACAACGGCAAATTCGTTGAGATCACCAAGCAAGCTGGGCCGGGCTTCCGAACCCCTTACGTCGGACGCGGAGTAGCATTCGCGGATTTCGATAACGACGGTTTTGTGGATGTGCTGGCCGCGAACAACGGTGACCCTCCACTCCTCCTCCACAACAGTGGCGGCAGCGGCAACCACTTTCTCAGTTTTCGTCTGATCGGCACCAAGAGCAACCGCGATGCGATGGGCACCCGAATCCGGGTAGTCGGGAACGGAATTGCGCAGATCCGCGAAATAGCGGGCGGAGGAAGTTATCTTTCGCAGAGCGATCTCCGCGCTCACGTCGGTATGGGAAAAGCTACCCGGGCAGAAACTGTCGAGGTGAAGTGGCCCAGCGGCGTACAGCAGATTTTCCAGAACGTCGAAGCAGACAAGTTTTACGTGATTACGGAAGGCACCTCCAACTTAAGCATTCAGCAGTTCACCACAGGCAAGCGCAAGGTCTCTTCCGCGGGGGAAAAGAAGCAGCAATGAAATTCATGGATGGATTTCTGGGTTGGCGCCGCAGCCGCGGTATCTAGCTGTTCAAGCACGATACACTGCTGCTGGTTTAATTGTCAGGAGTCAAAGGGTCACGCGCTCTTATGACCATCAAGCAAAAAGCCACGTGTACTTTGTACGTGGTAGCGCTCACTGTTACCATCTTTCATACCAGAGTCTCGGCCCAAACCAAACCAACACCGACGGGGCCTGTCCGAGTCTGGGAAGATTCCAAGCCAATCCTCACCTCTGAGGAGGGGCTACCCGACCCCAATCCACCGTTCGACCTTTTTAACCGGGGCAGATTTTATAACTATCCGTACACGCTCCGTCACAACCTGGTGGATCGCCGCGTACCCAGGCAGTGGCGGGCTCTGAATCTCGAAAACGAATACCTGAAATGTACTGTTCTGCCGGACCTTGGAGGCCATCTCTACACATGCCTTGACAAGATCAACGGTGCCTCGATGTTTTATGCGAATCCGACCATCAAGTTCGCCCGCATCGCCTATCGGGGCATGTGGGCGGCCCTGGGTGTGGAGTTTAATTTCCCGGTTTCGCACAATTGGATGACGGTGTCCCCGGTTGACTTCGCCACCACCCGCGAACCGGACGGCGGTGCATCGGTTTGGGTCGGCAACATAGACAGGCCCTACGGGATGCAGTGGCGGGTCCAACTCACGCTTCGTCCTGGCGGCGCCTATCTCGAGCAGAAGACCGTTCTGTATAACCGAAGCGACACTCGCCACCGGTTTTACTGGTGGACGAATGCCGCAGTCGAGGTATGGGACGACAGCCGCGTCCTCTATCCCACGCAGTTTACGGCCGCCCACGGGTTTCGAGACATAGACACCTGGCCAGTCAACTCCGCCGGAATCGATCAGAGTATTGTCGGTAATCACAAATATGGCCCAGTGTCTCGGTTCAGCTACGGAAGCCGCGAGCCGTACATGGCGGTCTATCATCCCCATACGAATGCCGGAGTGGTTCATTACTCCTCATCGCTCGATCTTCCCGCCAAGAAGATTTGGTCGTGGGGCAGTGATCCGGATGGACTGGAATGGCGTGGTGCGCTTTCGGACAACAACAGTGCATATGTCGAGATCCAGGCTGGCTTGTTCCGCGACCAGGAGACGTATGGGTTCCTTGATCCTGAGGAAAGCCGCTCGTTTACCGAATACTGGGTTCCCATTCGCGACTTGGGTGGGGTCGCGCGAGCCAATCCCCAGGCGGTGCTTAACCTGAGCCGCCGCACCAGCGGCAAGGACATAGTGGACCTCGAGGTTGCTCTCAATGTGACGCGAGAATTTCGCAATGCCTCGGTGCGCCTTCTGGGCGGCAGTAGAACCCTGGCGACGGCAGATGGCTCCTTATCGCCACGGCAGACGTTCCGAAAGCTGTTTCGGGGGTTGCCCTCGAATGCCACCTACACTGTCGAACTGCGGAGCGATTCTGGCGAAGCGGTTCTTCGGCATACTGAGGGCGAATACGACTTCGTCGCTCGCGACCAGGTGCACGTTGGTGAGCAGCCTTCCAACAATTATCCGCCGGCAGCGAGTTTTGGCGCGGATGATTTCGTTCTGCTAGCGGCCGACCAGGAGAGCAATGGGGAACTGCTGGTCGCGCTAAGCACTTACCAGCGCGGACTTGCTCGCTTTCCAGAGAGCATTGCCCTGAATCGCGGCGCGGGACGGCTTGAAGTGGTTCTGATGCAGTATGGGGCCGCATTGCCGCATCTTTCAAAGGCTCTAAGCTGGGTAAGCCATGATCATGAGGCTGCTTATTACTTAGGACTTGCCGAAGCGGCTGAAAAACATGATCGGAGCGCTCGTACACACCTGGAATTTGCCCAGCAATCGCAGACCTTTCACGGTCCCGCGTTGATGGCCTTGGCCGAGCTCGAAGCAGGTGCGGGAAATTATCAGCGCGCCTTGGGATTGGTCCAGGCGGTGGTAGACGCTGCCCCTAATCTAACCCGTGCAGGAGAGATGGAACTTGCATTTTTGCGCCATCTCGGTCGGCAAGCCGACGCCCAAGCCCGTGTGCCATATTGGCAGAAAAAAGACCCCGCTGATTCCTTCCTTCGATACGAAGCCGTGAAGCTGGGCGCCACTGATCAGGCGCTGTTGGCACATCTGGCCGGGGACCCGCAGCGCATTCTTGAAATCGCTGCGGAATATATCAGCATGGGTCTGTATGCTGATGCGCTGGATCTGCTCTCGCAGAAATACCCGTCCGGCCCGCAAGTTGTCAGCGAACCTGGAACGCTTCACCCAACTTATTATCCGCTGATTGCTTACTATCGAGGTTACTGCCACTACCTTCTGGGTCAAGACGGGCGCGCCGATTTCGATGCCGCCTCGGCTATGCCGACGACCTATGTCTTCCCCAACCGTAAAGAGTCGTTTTCTGTATTGCGGCGTGCGCTCGACGTCAATCCGCAGGACGCTACCGCGCACTTCCTCCTGGGTTCGCTATACCTTTCCGCAGGCGAAACTGGCCACGCACTGGAGCAGTGGGAAGCCGCCCGCCGGCTACAGCCGGCAATTCCGACTCTTCACCGCAACCTGGGCTACACGGCCTTGCTCTCAGGCGAGTCACCCCAGCGGGCCATCGACCTGTTCCGCGAAGGAATGAAATACGACCCTCATAATGTTGATGTCTTTCTCGGACTCGAACAAGCCATGGAGAAGGCCGGCCAGCCGGCCGGTGAGCGGGCCCGCGCACTCCAGAGCTATCCCGATCTCGAATCTGCTCCGGCAGCGTTTGTGTTTCGCTTGGTCCAGGTTCTGAGCCAGGCTGAAGAATTTGAATCGGCAGAAAAACTGCTCGAGCGTCGGTTCTTGCCGAGAGAAGAAGGCGGCACAACCGTGGGCCAGGCCTATGTGACTCTGAGATTGAACCACGCGGCAACACTCGCGGCCAAGCATAACTGCGTCACCGCGTTGCAAATTGTGACGCAGTTACAGGACCCTAATGCCACCGTCCCTTTCACCACCGAGAGACTGGCACGGTACACGATATCGGAGTCGGCAAAACGGTCGATGAGTGGAGTCCAACAGGCTTGTCAATAGAATTACGCGTTCACGGCCGCCTCGAGGACCTCCCGGAGCCGCCCCGCGACAATCATGTCTTCGCCCGGCTGCATCATCCAAACACCCACAATGATCGTGTTCGGGCCCCCCGGCAATCCCGCACTGGCAGGAGCACCGCCAGTTCCGGGGTTCAGCTCGATGCGCGGATTGCCCTGTCGCATTCTCTCGATTACCTGGGCACCTGTGATTCTGATCCGGGAAGGATCGTAAGTAATCAGCAGGTGGGGAACTCGATTCGCAACCGCAGGAACGAATATCCGGGTTGTGAGTGTCGGCAGACTCTTTAGGCGATCGGCGATCCGCTCGGCGCGGCCCTGAAACTCGGCTTGCATGGCGCCTTCATCCTGTTCCAGCACCCAGTCCACGGCAGCAACGAGACCCACAATCTCTTCCTTGGCTACTTTCATGCCACGACCGATGGTATTGGAATTAGGCGAGTTGTTCTGCCGCGCTGCTTCGATCAGATCTTTTCTCCCAAGTAACAGACCCGTGCACTGCGGGCCGCGTAGCCCTTTGCCCCCGGAAAACGTGACCAGATCGAAACCCATCAGAGTGTAGTTCCACAAATTCGAGATCGGAGGTATGTCGGCCGCGGCATCGTTGAAGCACGGAACCCGATGCTGGTGGGCGATCCGCACCCAGTCTTCGCGGCTAATCTTGCCCTCGCCGGCATTGAAGAAGTGCGCCATCACGGTTCGGTCAGTGAACGCATGCTCGTATTCACCCACGGTTGCCACCTCGACGAAACGAACGCCGGCGTTCCGAATGGCATGGTCGTAGTCGTAACGATGCGTCTTCTGAACGATGACTTCGTTCTTCAACTCCTTCATGTCGGTAGGAATGCTGAGGATTGCACCCGCATTGCCGAGCGTGACGCATGCCGCAGTTCCCAGGGTAAGTGCGGCTGCGGCACCCGCTGTAATCAGCGCAGCCTCCGAGCGCAAGCGTTTGGCGAGATATTCGCCGGAGGCAACCAGCAACTCATTCAGATGAACGGGATGCTGCGCAGCCAATGCGACTGCCGCCTGCACCTCCGGCGGCATAGTCGATGCCGAAAGCACCGTGTAAGTTCCTGCCGCATTGATAAACGGCGTGACACCCAGCTTCTGGTAGTAGTCGACTCCATTCGCCGGAGCCGAAGATGGGGATTGACTCGCGTTCAGACTCGAGCTGCCGAACACTGCGGCGGCACCGGTTATGACCGTGCTGCCCAGGAGCTTCCGACGGCTGATTCGTGGCATGTGTTCTCCTATTCCCGTGGATAATCGTCCGCCTTGGCCGGAGTTGAGTGCCCGTATGAAGGTGTATTGAAGTACTGGGGCCTTGCCTTCTCCCATTCCATCATGCTGAGTCCGGAGGGATCATAAAGGATCCGTCCGGCTCGCACCGTCATGCGTGCCACGAGCTTCACATTCCCGTTCATCTTCGCGTAACCGCAATCGATGTACCCGAAATTTCCTCGCAGCAGTTCAAAAACCGCAATGTCGGCCTCTTTGCCGACAGAAAGCGTACCCAGTTCAGGGTGCCGAATTTCGCGGGCCGGATTTACAGTCGCCCGTTGAATAAGATCCTGCAAAGGATCCCCCATCGCCAGGAATTTCGACATAACCTCCGCCATGCTGAGCACTCGGTAGTTGCCCGTGTGCAAGTCCGTGGAGATCGAATCAGGAATAAATCCCTGCTTGACCGCCGGCACAGCGTTACGAAACCAGAAACTTCCCGCACCATGCCCCACATCGAAGATGACTCCGCGTTGGCGCGCCTCCATCAGGATCGGGTTGAGCTTGCCATCGGGAAGGATGATCGGGAACTGCTGAGCGAAAACATGGGTGTGAATGTCGCCGGGCCGCATCTTCTTTAAGATGAGGTCGGCATAGCTGCGGTCGGGCCGTGGCCAGAAATCGAACATCACCGGCACCCCCGCCGTCTTGCCACATTCTTCCGCCCGGTCGACCGCAGCCCACGGCGTGTGTTCCGGATCCCACGGTTCCCCCGTCCAGTAGTGCGCTGTCTTCACCCCGACAATGATGTCCTTATACCTCTGAATGGTCTCGGCGCAGCGCTTGGGGTCCATCTGGTCGACGGTTTGCTCCAGGCCACCTTGCATGCCGTTCGCGACGATATTTAGAAATGCCAGTACACGTACCTTGGCTGTGTCGATCGCTTCTTCTTTTTCCTGAAGAAATGTATCGGCACCCGCGGTGCCTGCGTCTACCACCGTCGTCACGCCCGATTGCAACGCCAAGTCTGGGGGAAGTCCCAGCGGCGCTTCGTGTACTCGCGCCTCGGGCGTGAACCAGTTCAACGGCGCTCCGCCATGACCGATGTGGTAGTGGATGTCGATCAGAGCAGGTGTAACGTACAGCCCAGACGCATCTATGACTTTTCCGGCTTGCTCCGCCGGAATATTTTTTTCGATGGCTGCGATCTTGCCGTTCGACACTGCAACATCCATGACGCCATCGACCCGATTGGCGGGGTCAATGACGTGCCCCCCTTTCAGCAGCAGGTCATAATGTGCCGCCTGGGCCGTGGATCGTGGTTGCATGCAGAAGACGAGTGCGAGGATACCCACCATGCCGATCACCGATTTAAGCCATTTGCGCATCTGCGGTCCTTGGTTATCCTTCGAAATTTCGTGGAGGAAGTTGTTGTCCATTGCGACGTATGCACGCCGGGAAATATCCGGCAGTTTACTCACTCGCCCGACGATTGTCATCACGCAAGTCGCCTGCCTGCTCTGCTCAGTGGCTCAAGTGGCGCAGTGGCTCTTGAAAAACGTAGGGCCGTGACGTAGCCTGACCGTTGCTTTTTCCAGACTGCCGCAGCAAAAACCTTCGGAGCTCGATTCATGGATAGACGAGCCTTCGTGAAGTGTGCCCTGCTGGGACCTTCCAGCTTATATGTGGGCCGCGATCAGGCAATGCAAGGCGAGATTTCGTTGCCCCAACCTCCGCCCGTCGAGGTTCACGGCCGTCCGGGGGCGAGGCCATCGCCTTTGGGCATGCCTGGGCTATTTCCAGGGCGGGTCGTCGAGGTCTCAGGTGCCAATGCCATACAGGGCAATCGGGTATCTCAGCCGGTCATACACCGCATGCTCGAGCACGGCATGAAGAACTTAACGGGTGACAGTTCGCTCCGTGCTGCATGGGCCAGATTCATCGAACCGGCCGATGTGGTCGGCATCAAGATCAATCCCTCGGGTGCACCTGCCTGTTGCTCCTCTCCGGAAATTATTCGCGAGATCATCGGCAGCCTGCAAGCGGTAGGCGTGCCGAGAGAGAACATCCTCGTGTGGGACCGGTATGCGTTCGAGATCGATATTGGCAGCTATCAAGCTCTCCTACCGTCCGGAATTCGCGTCGTTGGTATCGAAGACGGTGTAGGGGATGTCTCTGGATACGATCTGGACGTGTACTGCGAAGCAAATTTTTTCGGTGAATGGGAAACGCGTTCGTACATGGCTAATGTAGTTGCCCATGGTGTCACGAAGATTATCAACGTTCCCACCACGAAGGATCATTCGGCATCCGGCATCACCGGATGCCTCAAGAATTTGGGGTACGGTACATTCAACAACGTGGCGCGTTCGCATCGCGCCCCCATTTCGTTTACCAATCCGCTGATTGGATTGATGTGCTCAGCCGAACCGCTGCGCTCCAAGGCCGTATTGCACATCATGGACGGCATGCGCCTCGTGTGGCATGGAGGTCCGCTCACACAAGTGCAAGACTTCATCGAACAGGTGGGCACGTTGTACTTTGGTACCGACCCCGTCGCCATGGATACCGTTGAACTCCAGGCCATCGAACACAAGCGTCGCGAGAAAGGTGCACCATCCGTCTGGGAACACGATTCGAAAAGCCTAACGGCGAACACCGAAGAATTTTTCCATGACCCAACCAAAAACCTGTTCTACCGGCAACCCGGACATATCGCAGCAGCCGGCACCCTGGGCTTAGGCTTATCTGACCCCAATCGGATCGATCACCGGACTGTCTGCGTCAGCTGAGTCAAGGCATGGCATCCCAGCCAGCAAACGCAACCGATTGGATCACTCTCCTGGGCGACAAGGCGCGCACGGGAGGACAGGGTCCGTGTTCAGTTCATGCACCGGCACGCGTGCGGTGGCAACTCCGGGTCGCGCGTTCGATTCGCTCGGCTCCCGTGCTGCGCAAGAGCACCCTTTATGTGACTTCTGTGGCCGGAACGCTGCACGCCATTGATGCGACTCGAGGGCGCCCGAAGTGGGTATTTCACGCTGCTGACAAGATTCATTCCACTCCCGCAATTTCCGGAGATCTTGTACTGTTCGGCTGCGATGACGGCAAGCTCTATGCTGTGAATTGTCATTCGGGCAAGAAAGTGTGGGAGACCCCTACTCGGGCGGAAGTGTGGACGTCACCGTCCATTCGCAACGGGATCGCCTATTTCGGCAGTGCCGACCAACATGTGTATGCGGTGGAGGCTGCTACGGGAGCGGCGGTCTGGAACGCACAGCTTGAAGGACGGGTTTATTCGACGGCCTACGTGGGCGAGAAACGGCTATATGTGGGATGCGGAGATGGAAGGGTCTACAGCCTGGATCTATCCTCTGGCAACGTGTTGTGGAGTAGATCGACCGGAAACGGCATCGATTCGTCGCCCGCCCTCGAAGGAGATAAGGTTCTGATCGGATCGGAGGATTTCTACCTTTACGCACTCGATGCAACCACCGGTGCGGTTCATTGGAAGTATGAAACCGGACTCGGCATCCTCTCTTCGCCGGCCATTGGCGATGGCATCGCGGTGATCGGCAGCAAAGATGGCTACCTCTACGCGCTCTACACCGCCACTGGGCGATTACACTGGCGGGTCCGAGCCGGGGAGGTCGTCACTGCGCCTCCGGTTTTTGGCCAGGGCGCGGTTTGCATCCAAGCCGCGGGCCTGAGCGCATTCGATGTTGCAACTGGCAAAATGCTTTGGAGAGCGGGTTTGGGAGGAGCGGTCCAGTCCGTCCCGGTGTTGACCGGCGAAGTGATCTACATCGCCAGTTCGGACGGGGAGGTGTATGCGCTCGAGTAAGCCACTTGCCGCAGCCCTCATCCTGTTGTCCTTTTCTGCCCTGCCAGCGATAGCCTCTGGCCCGGCGAGCCCTTTCGTTCACAGGAAAAAGTACGCGATGGGGACGGTGTTCGAAATGGTTGTCTACGATGCCTCTCCCGCGCATGCCTCAACCGCCATCGATCAAGCCTTTGACGCGATCGCTCGCCTCGACCACCTCATGAGCAATTATGAGCCGAACAGTGAACTGACGAAGCTCAATAGCTCGGCTAAGCTCCATAGTCAAATGGTTTCGGCAGATCTTTATCGCGTGATCGAGCAGTCGTTGGAATATTCCCATATCTCTGGCGGAAGGTTTGATGTCACGGTCGGCCCGCTCGTGGATTTGTGGAAGGCTGCAATTCTCGGAAATGGGACGCCATCCACAGCCCAACAAGTCGCCGTACGGGCTTGCGTCGGGTATGAGAAGATCCATTTGGTTGCGCCCAATCAGGTTGCGTTCGTTTCTCCCTGTCTGAGCATTGATCTGGGAGGAATCGGAAAAGGCTACGCCGTGGATCGCGCCGCCGAGATACTGGAGGCGGCCGGGATTAAGACAGCCCTGATCGACGCTGGAGGAAGCACCATTTATGCCATGGGATCTCCGCCCGGCCAGACTGGGTGGTTGGTGCACATGCGAGACCCGTCGCGTCAGGTTGATCCCACAATTGTGATGTCTGACGAGAGCCTTTCGACCTCGGAGCAGACGCCCCCGAGCCTCTTGGCGACTATTTCTGCCGGACACATCATCGATCCTGAAACCGGAGTTCCGTTGAAGACGCACTTTGCCGTTAGTGTTGTTGCGAGGACAGCAACGGCCACCGACGCGCTCTCCACCACGCTGTTGCTTTTGGGCCCCGAGGCAGGGAAACGCATTCTCGCGAAAATTGCTGACACCGCCGCAATCTGGATCACGCCGCAAGGTGAGTTGTGCACCGTCTCAACCGGTCCGGCGATTGTGCTTGGACATCAATTCCGAGCGCGGCTGCCTGGGGTTGTTGGGCTGCACAGGAAGGGTTGTGAGTGACCAATTCATGCGGATTCGAACCGTAGTTCTTTGGTCAAGCCTCCTGCTGGTGCCACCGGCTTGGGGCGACGTGCTGGTGCGCTGGAGCGAATTATCCGTGCCGCCGCAAAAGGCACTAGGAGTACGCAAACTTGTGGTTTTCTGGGGCAGCAATGCGGCTTCGGCAGTACGTCGCGCCCGCGCGCAAGGCTATGAGGTTTACGCGGAACTCCCGTTCGAGCAGGCGATCTTGGCAGCGGAACTGATTTCCAGGCAGCCGGTCACCGGAATGATTATGGATCGAGGCCAGGGGCAACAGGAAGAGCTGGACTCAACTTTGCGCACTCTTCGTTCGGCCCATCCTAAGCTTGCAATCTGGTTGCTCGATTCGAATGGGAAGCAGCCGCAGATGCGCGGCCAAATGATTGCAACTCGCAATGGCATGCTTCAGGTTTCCAGCCCGACCGCCCAGCCGTGGCTTGACTCGAACTTGCCCGCAGCCAGGTTTGAGCAGGAGTTTCACCCAGACCAGCCGCCTCTCTACGCGTTTCAATGGGAAGCAGGCGACTCGGTCGAGCAGGCAAACGGTCCTAGTGCCGAGGACTATTCGCTCGCCATCGCCGAGGCAGGCGCGATTCACGCCGACCTCATTCTGGCCGTGGACGAGAAGCTGCAGAAAGGCCTCCTAGAGAATCAACCTGCCTCTTGGGCAATATGGAACAAGGTAAAGCAGCATCTTTCCTTTCCATCGAGTAAATTACACGGATCGCTGCAACCTTGGGCCAATGTCGGGGTAATTACCGATAATTACGAGGCAGCATACGAGCCCATGAATTTAATGGGGCGCCATAACATTCCGTATCGCGTCCTGCGCGCCACCAGCGTGGCCGCTCGCAATCTGGAGGGCCTTGACGTGATTACCGTGTTCAGTCGTCCCGATAAGCAGGCGCTTTCCCAACTCACTGCTTTCGCCGACCAGGGTGGAACCGTAGTCCTCATTAACTTGAAAGGAACGTACCCATGGCAATCGGCCCAGCCTGTGCCAACGGCTGACCACGCGTTGTCTTACGCCGTCGGGAAAGGCCGGGTTATCGAGTTGGCGGAGCCGGTCGGCGACCCGGAAACCTTTGCTCAGGATGTGCGCCGATTAATCGAAAAAGATAAAGTCCTGATCGGTCTCTGGAATGCGTTGACGACCATTGCGATCCCGTATCGCAACCTCCGCAGCGGCGAAATCTTGGTTGAGCTGGTGAATTACGCGGAAGAGCCTCTGCGCATCCAGGTGAGGCTGAAAGGATCGTTTGCCTCGATCCGCTACGAGAGTCCCGACCAAGCTTGCTGTCAGTTGCTGCCTCCGGCTCAACGTGACGGATTCACAGAGTTTGTTATTCCGTCGCTTTATATCGCCGGGCGAGTACGGCTGACCCCTGCTGCCAGGGACAGCCGATCTTCGACGATCCATTGAGGTGAGCTCCAACGATGAAATCAAACTGGCGGACATCCCGGCTGCTTGTCTCCTTAGCCCTTCTGCTTTCAACCTCTTTTCTGCATGCGGCTAAGGACCGCACCGTAAAACACTCGTACTTCGTTTATGTCGGTACGTATACCGGCCCGGTCAGCAAGGGCATCTACGTTTTCCGCTTCGATCCAGCGACAGGGCAGGCGAGTTCGCCGGAGCTGGCGGCAGAAACCAGGAATCCCTCATTCCTGGCAGCGGGCCGCAGCGGCCGTTTTCTCTACGCCGTGAATGAAGTCTCCGATTATCAGGGGCACAAGAGCGGAGCGGTCAGCGCTTTTTCCATTGATCACGCGAGCGGCAAGCTCACGTTGTTGAATCAAGTCTCCTCGCGAGGAGCGGGCCCTTGTTACGTGAGTCTGGACAAGAACGACAAATATGTTCTGGTTGCGAACTACGATTCCGGGACAGTTGCCGTGTTTCCGGTGCTCAACGATGGCAAGCTCGGGGAAGCTTCGGCGTTTGTGCAGCACGCAGGTCACGGCGCCGATCCGGAACGCCAGGACAGTCCGCATGCCCACCAGATTGAAGTCTCATCCGACAATCGTTTCGCCATTGCGGCCGATCTAGGACTGGATAAGTTGCTGATCTACAAATTCGATCCTGCCAAGGGAGCCCTCGCAGCCAACAACCCTGCCTTTGCGGAGGTGGACGCCGGTTCCGGCCCCCGCCATTTCGCCTTCACGCCGAATGGCAGATTTGTGTACGTGCTGGAGGAAATGCGCTCCGCCGTCACCACATTCTCCTACGATGCTCAAACTGGTACGCTGCGCAAGCTGCAGACGATTTCCAGCTTGCCGAAGGATTTCAACGGCGAAAAGGAAGCGGCTGAGATCGTGGTACATCCTTCGGGCAAGTTTGTGTATGCCTCAAATCGCGGCCATGACAGCATTGCCGTTTTTGCCATTGGTCCCGATGGAAGGCTCTCAATCCTTGAGCACGTCCTGACGGGGGGCAAGACGCCGCGTGGCTTCGCGCTCGATCGCACAGGTTCTTATCTGTTCGCTGGCAACCAGGGGTCCAATAACATCGTGATCTTTCACATCGATTCGAAAACCGGCCGGCTCAAAGCGACTGGGCAAATGCTGCAGGTCCCCACGCCCGTCTCAGTGGTGTTTATTGCGGCGGAGTAGTCGGTCAGCGGAACCTGCGGATCAGCAGCGTGCGGCTATCGGACCGGTAGGAGCCGAGCGGGTATAAAGGTCGGCTTGCCCTTAGGAGGAAAAAGATCTGTGCTAAGAGTGTCACCACGTGCCTCTGCCCCGAACTGCTATAGAGCATATTCAAGATCCTTCATATAAGGGACTTGGGGACCGAAATAGCTCCTTCGCATGGCGCCTGCCATTGGTGGCTTGCCGAAGCCACTTCCCAGTTCGGGTCTCCCGTATATCTTCCGCAGTAACGAGCGGTTGTCGTGCAACAGGCGCGTTAGGGCAAATAGGAAGGCGAGAAATGCAGCCTATGATCCACACCTGCCTCTTGCTCGTATTCTTCCAATAATAAGATCCCCATGGAACCGGCTATACCATTTTTCATATTTGACAAGCCCGCCAGCCAGCGTCTACACCCGGGAACTTTCCGCGTGGCAAAAAATCTTGCATTTTTTTCTTGACCTGCTTCGTCATGTGCTATATAGCATACGCCATCTCTTTGGTGGGCGATTTACGTCACGTTTGGTTGTGCTTCGGTGCGGTGAAGCTTCCAGGAGGTTTGTGATGAACAGGCGAGAGTGGATGAGGTTTGGCCTCGTCCTAATTGCGTTAGTAGGTTTGCTGTCTGCCTTGCAGCCGGCTTGGGCCCAGGAAGTAACGGCGAGCATTGTCGGGACGATTACCGACCCGAGCGGTGCGCCCATTGCTAATGCGGATGTTGCGGCAACGGATAATGCGCGTGGCGTCGATTACCGTACAAAGACGAACGACGTGGGTGCGTACACTATTCAGCGAATTCCCGTCGGGAACTACACGGTAAAGGCAAGCGCCCAAGGCTTCCGGACGGCGGTCTATCCTGCCTTCACGCTGGTCTTGAATCAGACCGCTCGTATCGAGATCACCCTTAAAGTTGGCCAGGTAAGTGAGACGGTTGAAGTCACGGGGACGGCACCATTGCTGCAGACGGAAACGGCGATGATCAGCTCCGTCGTGGACTCAATTTCCGCCGACAAACTCCCGCTGGCGACGCGCAACTATGTCCAGTTGACGCTGCTGTCGCCCGGCGCCGTTCATCCGTCGGTCACCTCGTTCAATAATGGTGACAACACTGCCAGCGGTGCCCGGCCTTACATCAATGGCAATCGTGAGCAAGCCAACAATTTCATCCTTGATGGAATGGACAACAACCAGGTTTCGGACAATTTGCTGGGGTATACTCCGGCGCCCGATGCGATCCAGGAATTCAATCTAATCACCCAGAACGCCTCCGCCGAGTTCGGCAACTTCCAGGGGGGCATCGTCAGCACGAGCATTAAGTCGGGTACCAACCAGTTCCATGGCGACCTGTGGGAATTCTTCCGCAACGACAAGTTGAACGCGAACAGTTGGGAAAACAACTTCGCCATCCCACAGGTGAAGAGAGCACCGCTGCGCTGGAACATGTTTGGTGGCACGATCGGCGGCCCAGTTATGAAAAACAAGCTGTTCTTCTTCTTCGATTACCAGGGGCAGCGTTTCGATCATCCCGCATCCACCGAGTTCTTCACTGTCTTCACAGCCAAGGAACGAAACGGTGACTTCAGCGATATCGCCCAACAGCTCTACAACCCGTGCCCCACGCCGACAAACGCCCCCTGCACACAGGCGACGTTTGTTCCCAGCTCCCGGGTGCCTTTTGCCAACAATCAAATTCCCGTCTCCATGATTGACCCGGTTGCGCAGGCGCTTTTCAATTCTTCCCTCTATCCGAAGCCGGCGAACGGCAATGTCCAGAACAACGCATTTAACACAGTGACCCAGATTTTCGACAATAATCAGTTCGACATAAAAGGCGACTGGAACGCGACCCAGAAGGACCACATCTACGGTCGGTATTCCCATGCCAACCAGAACAATCCGCGTACCAACTCCGCGGCGGTTATCGCGGGAGGTTTCTCGCAGGCGCCTATCAATAACGAAGTCGCAGACTGGACTCACACCTTCAGTACGAGGTTACTGAATGACGTTCGTTTTGGCATTAACTACATCAAGTTGCACAACGGCGACAGCTTTCCGAGTTCCGTTGGCAAGCTCGCCGAACAACTTGGCATTGCTAACGGGAACCCGATCGGGCCAGGCCTACTGTCCCTGAATTTCAACGGGGGCACTCCTAGCCAAGGCGGAACCGGAACCCTGAGGAATATCGGCGCACTCGGTATCGAGCAGAACTTTCGCAGCGCCGTAATTCAATTTTCTGACAACGCCGTGCTGACCTACGGCCGGCACGTGATCCACTCCGGCTTTGAGTTCTGGC
This sequence comes from Acidobacteriota bacterium, assembly GCA_003225055.1. Taxonomy (GTDB): domain Bacteria; phylum Acidobacteriota; class Terriglobia; order Terriglobales; family Acidobacteriaceae; genus Gp1-AA122. The sequence goes on along the minus strand of QIAU01000162.1, from coordinate 12,073 downwards.
GTAACCGTATCAACATCTTCTACAGCGGTAATAGCGGAAAATGGGGCGGCCTGAATTTCAGCGGTGAGTACACGGCAGACAGCGGCACCAACCCCACCAGTGGCACGGGCTACGGCGGAGCCGATTTCTTTCTCGGCATGCCGGATGCGACTGGGCACGGCATTTCGAGCGGTGGCTGGGGGCAACGTCAGAGTATCTATGCCGGGTATGTTCAGGACGATTGGCGCATTACGGACAATTTGACCCTGAATCTCGGCCTTCGCTACCAGGCGTTTACCCCGTGGGTAGAGCGGAACGACCGGGAGGATAACATCACCCTCTTCAGCGGCCAGCTGATTGCCCCGAATTGCTCGCTGCTGGGCTCAGTTCCCTTCTCGTGCCAGAGCAGCAGCCGAGGCCTGTACCAGGGGACCTATGGCCTGCCTGATTTCCAACCTCGTTTTGGATTTGCTTGGACCCCGGGAGCTCTCGGCGGGAAAACTGTGGTTCGCGGTGCGTTCACAATTTCCAGCTATATGGAGGGCACCGGCACTAACTTGCGGCTTCCCATCAATGCCCCGTTCAGTCCGGCCGAAATACTCTCCCAGTTCAATGGCGACCAATTCCCGACTCTAACTCAAGAGGGCATCGTTCCTCCGTCAACCTCCGGCACCGACCCGCTTGCCAAGTCTCTGTTCCGGATGTGGGATCCTCACGTTCAGCCCGCCGTGACTCATCAGTGGAACCTCACGGTTCAGCAGCAGTTCAACAATACGACGACCTTCCAGGTCGGCTACGTAGGCGAGCACGGGACGCATCTGATGGTTCCGATGCCCTATTTGCAAAAGCAGTCACTGCCCAACAGTGTATGCTCGAAACCGCCGTGCACCGCTCCTAGCTTGTACCTATCCGGGAATCCGGCTCTGCAACGCGACTTGGCGCAGATCTCTGGGACGGCCTCGGTGGGCAGCATGCGTTACGATGCTCTTCAAGCGCTCCTGCAGAAGCGCTATTCCAATGGCCTGCAGTACCAAGTGGCTTACACCTACTCCAAGTGCATGACCGATAATAGCGGTTACTATGGCACCTGGGGTTCTACTCAGGCTACGCCGGCCAGCCCCTATTATCAGAATCTCTACAACCCACATGCCGATTGGGCCCCCTGCTACTTCGACTCCGCCAACATTCTCTCTGCCTACACCGTTTACGAGATTCCTTTCGGGCGAGGCAAGCGGTTGGGCAAAGACGCTCCCAAGATCGTCGACGCCGTGGCAGGCGGCTGGTCAATCAACCCGATTCTCTCTCTTCACACCGGCTTCCCGTTAGCGCTGTATGACTTCGGTGACGACCCGACCGGAACCGGCTCTCGCGGCCTCCGACCGAACTGCAATGGAACATCACATGTATTCGGAAGAAAGCCGGCTCTTGATCCCAGCACAGGGGCATTCACTGGCTACCAGTGGTTTGACGCAAGCGCGTACTCCGCACCGGCAACAGGTCAGTTCGGCAATTGCCCGGCACAAGGTCCGCTACGCGGGTCAGGGTACGCCGATATTGACCTTAGCCTGCAGAAGGACTTCCGTGTGACAGAAAGGATGAGATTCCAGTTCCGTACTGACTTCGTCAACGCTTTCAACCACGTGAACCTGAACGCTCCGGCGACAGCTTTGGGAACGAACATGGGGCTGATCAATAGTTCGCAAGATCCAAGAAACATTCAGTTCGCTCTGAAGTTCTATTTCTGATCGCGTATCATGGGCCAGGGGTTCCTTAGCCTCTGCCCTACTTCTATGCCCAAGATCCTCGGCATAAGCCGAGGGCCCAGCATAGGCTGTTTCCTCGTGCTTGCACTCCTTAGCGAGATCTCCCTTGCGCGAGATTCCAAGCACTCCACCGCCGATTCTGCAGCCTCGGCTCAGAAGGGCATCACTCTGGCTCGAGAGCGGCCACCGCAGCCAGGCGTTGCCCGTTCTGACGAAGTCGGCAGTACACCTTGCCGATACAGGTCTCAAGCTCAAGGCTGGTCTCGCGACTGTCCGCTGTGCCATGACTTCCGACAACCGCGATGCCGCTCTGGCAGCCCTGCGGTGGTTGAACCGTGAGTTCCCGGCCAGTCCTGAGGTGCTCTACGTCTCCACGCATGCTTATTCGGACTTGTCTACGCGCGCTGCACAGGATCTGGCCCGAACGGCACCTGATACCCACCAGGCACACGAACTGAATGCTGAGGCCCTTGAGATTCAGGGAAAGTGGGACCAGGCGCAAGAGGAATACGAAGCGGCTCTAAAGCAGAATCCGGAAGTCCCGGGAATTCATTTCCGGCTTGGCCGGCTTCTTTTGTCTAAGCCCAATCCAGGGCCCGACGTTGCTGAGCAGGCGAAGAAGGAATTCAAGGAAGAACTCAAGATTGACCCGCGTAATGCCGGGGCGGAATACGTTCTCGGGGAACTCGCGCGGGAGAACCAACAGTGGGACGACGCCGTCCAGCACTTCTCGCGTGCTCCTAAAATCTAAGCTGGATGCGAGTTTTGGCGATGCCTACCTGGGTCTGGTCAATCTCTGATTTCAACGAAGAAGTTTTCCGAGGCCATCGAGCCGCTGGAAACCGCAGTCAAACTCGAGCCTCAGAATCCAGCTGCGCACTATAATCTGGCCACCGCCTATAGCCGAACCGGACGCAAGCAGGACGCAGAGAAAGAATCCGCCATCCATCGCCAAATGACGCAGAAAGAACCCCGGGGGCAGGATACTCCCGAGTGAACTGGCGTTTTTCCCGTCGTCAGTTTTTGTGCAGATTAGTCGGTGCCGCCGGTGCCTGGGCTTGCATCGTATCAATTGTTGCATAAGTATATACCTGTTGCATAAGTACTTGCATAAGGCCAATGTTTCGGGCATAATGGGCGCATGGCTAAGAAAAACAACAGCAAACCTAAGCCCATTAGTCCCGCACTGGAAGCTCGATATCAGAAACGCCGAGCAGCCGTGGACGCGGTCCGTTCCGGAGATTCGGTTGCCACCGTGGCGCGGGTCCTCAAGACTTCCGTGCGAGCCATTTTTAAATGGTTGGAACGATATCGCCACGGTGGCTATGACGCCCTGCGCGAAGGGCAACGCAGTGGGCGCCAGCGCAAGGTGGATTCGAAACTGCTGCGCTGGCTGTATGAGGCCATCACGCAACACGATCCCCGGCAATATCACTTTCCTTTCTGCCTGTGGACCCTGGGAGTGGTGCGAATTCTGCTGAAGCGCAAGTTTGGGGTGGAACTGAGCAAAAGTGGAGTCAGCCGGCTGCTGCGGCATTTAGGCTTGAGCCCGCAACGGCCGATCTACAAAAGCTACAAGCGCGACCCGCAAAAGATGAAGGATTATCTGGAGAAAACCTTTCCTGGATTGCAGGCCCAAGCGCGGCGTATGGGAGCGGTGATTTACTTTGTGGATGAATCGGTGGTGCGCTCCGACGCCCATCGGGGCACGACCTGGGGCAAGATCGGACAAACCCCGGAGGTCGAGGATAGTGGCGATCGTTTTAGCCTAAAGTTGATCAGCGCAGTGAGCCCGCGAGGGGATATGCGGTTCCAGTGTTTCGAAGGACGCATGAACGGCCCCCGGTTTATAGAGTTTCTCCAGAAACTTCACACCGATACCGGCGGACCGATTATTGTGATCGCCGATGGTGCCAGCTATCACGGCAGCGGGCCGGTGCAACGCTATACAAAGGAAACCAAGGGACAAGTCATTGTGGAGCATTTACCCGCGTATTCTCCGGATCTGAATCCGGATGAACAAGTGTGGAACCATGCCAAGGCACGACTGGGCAAGCTGTTCGTGGCCACCAAAGAAGAATTCAAAGCTGCCCTGTTTTCGATCATGTTTTCCATCCAGCGCACGCGTCAGTTAGTACGATCTTTCTTTCAGCTTCCAAGTACTAAGTACGCGGCACTGGTGGTGTAACTATGTACTTACTTATGCAACGACTAATATTGCCGGCGCTCTCCCCGTTTTCGCCCTGCCTTTGAAGAAGTTCCGCTGACGGTGAACGGCATCACGTGGAACATAGCGCCGGCAAGTCCCCGAGAAGTATTTGCCTGAAGCCACAGGGGCCGGGCTGCGCTTTTCTCGACTACGACAAAGATGGCTGGATGGATATTTACTCTTCCCAGAGCGCTGGAGTTGATCTTCGAGCCGAACGGCTAAATCAGCAACTGGATGGGCTCCAACCGCTGCGTCCGCAGGCACAACGCGAACTCCTAGTTGAAAGCCGGAAGCATCCTGCCGTCAAGTTAGTTCCTCAGATTCCTTCGATTGGTCCGCTTCGGGCTGCCTTGTTGGTGGTATTGCTGCAGATACCTCACCCTTTGCGCACCAGGCGACAGCTATGGGCTCACAGCGGCCAGCCACTCCTCGAGCTTTTCGCGGTTGTAGTGCCTGGTGGTCTTCTCGATTTCGTTACGAATCTCCTTGACCCGATTCTGAATTGCCGCCTGCCTGCTGTCGCCCTCGACGATCGTCGTATTGTCCTTGTCGACGGTGACCTTCTTAGCCTGCCCGATCGCTCAGCTTCGGGTTTCCAGCTTGATGCCGAGATTCTCGGTGAAGGCCTTGCCACCGGTCCTCCAACATGGCCTTCCTACAGTCACCGTAAGCCGGGGCTTTACGGCGCATGCTTTGAGAGTTCCGCGCAGCTTCTTGGCATCCAGAGTGGCCAAGGCTTCCCCATCCACTTCTTCCGCAATCACCAGCAAGGATTTGCCCGTCTTGGCGAGGTCTTCTAACAAAGGCAGCAGGTTTTTCACCGCCCAGATCTGCTTGGCTGCAATTCTTCCAGGACTGGCCGATGTTCCCATCGAGAGACTGCCCGAACTTACTCCAGCGCGCCGGGCCGCGCACCAGCGCTATGCCGGAGTCTCACTCACTCCGATCAGAGAGGCTATTGACCGACCTACAAGTGATGGCTGAGCCCAGCAAGCCGTGTACTTCCTCTTCCGCTTACTTCTTGAGCAGTAGTCCCAGTTCTTCTCGAATTTGCAGTAGTCGAAGCTCGCGCAACTGATTAGCCGAACGATCGATCTTCGTATGCACGGCCTTCGCCCGATATCGTGCGCTCGAATCTACGATGTCTTGAACTTGCCCGCTGAGGACAAGCACCCGTTTTGAGATTCGATTGTCTCGCGGCCCCGGATCGTGCATGGTGCCGGTTGCTTTCATTTTCCTCGCCTCTCTGGCGCACAGGCTGGCTCTTTCTTACCGGGAGCCGGCTAGATTGGAGCCGGCTAGATTGGATGGCGCCGATGGTCTCTGGTTCCGGTTGACACGCTATCAGGATCATGAACAAGTTTTGGGCGGGCTTCGTTCACTCGCAGAGGGCGGTGATTCGCAGGTGCTCCGTCCAGGGCTGAGATCGCAGCCCAAGCCTCTTCGGCACTGGTTGTCTCAATGAAGGCAAAACCGCGGGGTTGACCCGTATCAGGATCCTTTACGATTGTGACACTCTCGACCGTGCCATAGGGCTCAATGACCGTTCGCAATTGGTCTTTGGTTCTTCGAAGTCAAGATTCCGAATGAAAATGTTCACCATGGCTTAGGTGGGACTCCTCAGCGTTTGCCCTTGGTGGTGTGCTGTCGCAGGAAGCCGAAAGAAGCGATCCGCAGCCGAATCGCTTCTTCCACATCGAGGTTAGACCGGCCGGACGTTTTCCGCCTGCCAGCCCTTCGGACCCTTGGTCACGTCGAATTCCACCGTCTGGCCTTCTTGCAGGCTCTTGAAACCGCCTGCTTGGATGGCGGAGAAATGCACGAAAACATCTTCGCCCGACTGCCGGCTGATGAAACCGTAGCCCTTGGCATCGTTGAACCACTTCACAGTTCCTTGTTCCATGTTGTACTTGTGTTCCTTTTTGTGTATTTACGCTGGAGGGAGTCGGAAGAAACCTGCGCAGGTTACTGGCTGTTGAGGCGAGAACTGCTCACGACCGATTCTGTCTAACGTACAGGCGCGATGCTACGCTTAAACTGCAGCGTTCGCAAGCGAAATTGCCGCCGGCAATTGTAACCCGTTTGTTTGCACCAGAAGTCCAAAGCGATTAGGGCTTTCTGAAGATAAGAGGTAATATGGAGTTGGCAAGTGAGAATGGAGTGCAGATGCGTCAAGACCCGGTTGAGTCAGTTCAGTACGCAGACGCAATGGACGACCGCGATTCTCAAAGGACTCTCGATCTCATCGAACAGCTCGATCTCATCGAAACCCGGAAAAACGCATCCAACCGCAAGTAACCGGCGCTGGACGCGTTCGCCTACAACTCTTAACCTCGAAGACACTTTCTAGACACGGCGCCTTCGGATTGAGAAACCAGCCAGGAGGCACGTGACTTTTCCTTCCTGTCCCGACAGCCCGCGGGCTCATCCGGTGTTTTCATTGGGCGCTGGCCGTTGCACGGCGGCGGGATTCGCAGCACCGTGCGGCAGAACAGATCAGTCGCAACACTTCAGCAACCTAAGGAGTTGAACTATGTCGGGAATCAATGGCGACAAGGCCCGATTCAACCGAAGACGAAGGGAGAAGATCCATCGCCGAGCGCGGCAGCGGGCGATGTTTGGGTCGCTGCCCAAGCAAGCGGATGCGGTGGTTCCCCGCTCTCAGACTAGATCAAGGGAGAAATCGGCATGACCACGTTCCCGCTTACGTTGCCGCCTTCCAGTTCGGTCCCTGGTCCGGTCAAGCGAAAACGAGTCCTTCTGGTGGACGCATCTCCGGCCACGCGCGAATTGCGCGCCGAGGTCATGCGCAAGCTGGGTATGGACGTCGATTGCGCCTGTGATATCAGCGAAGCGCGTTCCTGGTGGCGCGCTGATTTGTACAACCTCGTACTCATCAATCTGGAAGACGACCAGGGCCATCGGGACAAATTCTGCGACGACATTCGGGCCGCCACGCCACGGCAGCAACTCGCATTCCTCGTCGGCAAGCCTGACTATCTCGCAGACTTGCCCAATCTGCCTGGTGCGTCGGCAGCGCTGCGAGATAGCGACACGAAACTCGGAGGCGAGGCGAAAGCGTCGCCCGCAAGCGATGCCTCCGGAAGCACAACTCAACCATGGGGAATTATGGAAGCTTCCCGACGAATCTCGGCTGTCCGCTCGGTTTCGGCTGCTCGTTCCACCGCCATGCGTAACCGCCCCACACCGCCGCGCGATCTTGAGGTTAGAGCCTCCAGACGCGCAGAAGTCATGTCTCAACTTGCATCCGAACTACAAAAAGTATCGGAGTAGGAACCATGATTGCTCACGACCCCTCCCCAGTCCGGACAAGCGGTTTTACTGCATCCGGCTCCCACCTTGGGTGTAAACGCCCAAGCGCACGAGAGGATAGGGATGACAAACGCGAGCCGATGGAAACCGGCGCCTGTACATTCCTCTGTCAACGCTTCGACGCCGCCCTCGCGAGCGGTTCTGCATGACTCGGGCCGTTGCGGTTTGCTAAGCCTTCAACCTATGAAACTTTCATTCACTACACCTTGCCGGTTTTAACCGGCGCACGGAGCTGCTATGAAGAACCTTTACGTTGGTAATCTGCCCCACAGTACAACCGAGACGGAATTGCGCACTCTTTTCCAGCCGCACGGCGACGTGGAAAGAGTCAACATGGTGACCGACCGCGAAACCGGACGTTCCCGCGGTTTTGCGTTCGTTGAAATGACCAATGCGGGAGAAGCGGATAAAGCTATCGCAGCTCTCAACGGCACCCAATTAGGCGGCCGCACCCTGACCATCAATGAGGCCAAACCAAAGACTGACCGGCCCCACACTGGCGGCGGTGGACGACGATTTGGTGGCGGAGGACGCGGACGGGACGATTATCGCGGTCATGCGCGCCAGCCGCGAGAGCCCCGATGGTAGCTCTTCGGCCCTCTTGGTGCAGGGGTCGAGGGCAGCGTTCCGAGCTGCAACAATAACTAAAGGACAGGAGGATCTCTGAATGCCGAGAGGACGATCCACATTTAACAAGCGCCAGAAAGAGCAAGCACGGCAACAGAAACAACGCGATAAAGCCGAGCGCAGGAACCGGCGCAGGCAGGAAAAACACGAAGTCAGTCCGGATGACGAGATGCGTGAACTACGTGAGCACGCGGAAGCCCAGGCTGCAATGTTCAGGATCGGACCCGGCCAGCCGAGTCTCGTCCAGCCAAGAGCAGAGTACGGCGAGGTACCAGATCAAGTGTCTGAAGGGAACGCCAAAGCTCACGAAGCTGATTATGAAGATAGGGGAAAATGACCCCTATTAAATTTGTGTGAAGCTGAACCGAAAAGGAGCGCTCACTCCTCAATGCGTGTGCCGGGTGGAGGGGGCCCGTCCAGATGAGGCCGAATTGCAAGCTCGCGCTAGTGATGGGAAAATTTGCTGCCCAAGATGCCCTCAAGGCAATGCAAAATTCCTGTTGTAGCAATTTCTGAGGGCGAATTGTGGGACTACAACTCTTCCCGCGCACGCGAGTTCTCCTCCCTGGAGTCGCTGAGCTACTGTAGGTCAGAACCAATGCGCATCCACAATGGAGACTTGGACAGAGGTGCGGTCCAGCGGTTGCATCGCAGACTGGCTTGACAAGCAGGTAAGGCCGGATCACGACTCGCAATACGAGCGGAAGCCATGGCACAGACCGCAAAGCCTATGCGGTTGAAACCACAAACCCTTGCGGCATTTTGATGTTTATATTCGCAAGGCAGCCCGATGGTCTGATCCACGACTGGATCGCTGCCGCCGCCATTCCTGAGACAACCGCGGCCGACACGTTGGAACTGATCCAGGACTAAATCCAGGACTACGACAATCACAAGACCACTGGAGTCGCTCGTCAATACTCTGGCGGCAACTCGCAAGGCTTTATATGCAACGGCGAAATAGTGCTGTCCGCGAGTAGCGATTCGTTCGTGGGTCCAACAGTTCTTGCTGCAGATTCCTTCTATACAAAGACCTCGCCCGGCAACGCGACCAGCGTCCTGGTGGTAAGAGTGTTTTCAATCGATCGCCTCGGCAGCTCAGCCTCGAATGCATTCACCCGCCTGCGTTCGATACGAAGCTTCAGGGTGCGCTCGATGTCACGAAGTTCGATGAGCTCGGCGCCTGCGACCAGAGTGGAGGCATAGCCTCGCGATTCAGCGCGGCCGGTGCGCCCGACGCGATGGATGAAGTCCTCCGCCATCTTCGGCAGGTCATAGTTGATGACATGGGCCACGTCGTCCAGGTGCAGACCACGCGAAGCGATGTCGGTAGCCACCAGTACTTGGTAGTGGCCCTCCTGAAATCCATTCAGGGCCTTGTTCCGCTGTGATTGCGAGCGGTCGCCATGAATAACGGCGGCGTTGAAGCCATCGCGGACCAATGACCTCACAATCCGTTCCGCGCCGCGCTTGGTGCGGGCGAACACCAAAGTCTGCCCGGTTTCTGCATGCAGCAATTGCCGCAGCGCGTCCATTTTCTCCATGGGCCGCAGCTCGTATGCTGTGAGCTGAACGCTCTCCGCCGGCTTGAGCACCGAGCCCAGCGCCACCCGTACCGGGTCGCGCATGTAGTCATGCACCAGAACCGCCGCGGACTGTTCCATGGTGGCTGAGAAACACAACGTCTGGCGGGCGTGGGGCAGCACGGCCACAATTCGCCGGATGGCCGGCAGAAAGCCCATATCCAGCATGCGGTCGGCCTCGTCGAGCACCAGCAGTTTGATCTGACGCAGGTCCACCAGCTTTCGATCAATAAAGTCCTGCAGCCTACCCGGAGTGGCGATGATTAGCCCGCACCCCGCACGGAGACTCAGGATCTGCGTTTTTTCCGATACGCCGCCGATTACCAGCGCAGCCTTGGCCATCCTGTCGCAGCGCAGTTGCTCGTATTGCTCGTGGACTTGCATGGCCAGCTCGCGCGTCGGCAAGAGGACCAGTGCGTTTGCCTGTCGTGATAGTTCACGCCCCAGCATCTCGATGAGCGGAAGCAGGAAGGCGAGTGTCTTGCCGGTCCCCGTCTGCGCCGTACCGATCACGTCTTTCCCGGCAAGGGCAGGAGGAATGGCTTGCTCCTGGATCGGGGTCAAGGTTTTGAATTGAGCTGCCGCCAGCCTCTGCCGTAACGCATCAGAGAGGGGCAACTCTAAGAATGTAGTCATTTGAATGGTTTCTTTCTAGGGGCCGGTCGCCAGACACTCAGACACACGTCCGAGTTCTTCACGCGGTTCCTCTTCAATTTAGATTTAACGCTTAACAAAACGGCGGGCAAGAAAGGCGGAGATAAAGCTGATCCAACGGCAGGACCACCGCGTAAACAAGCAAACCGTACAAATGCGTTATCAACAGTATAGCAGAAGGAGGTCTGGATCCATGTGAACAGTCCACTATTACCACTATTATCGCCATCTGGGCAATACGGTTCGGACGGTGAACTCGGTGTCAGTTCGGCAATTCTCTAGAGAGAGACTAGGGCCAACCTTGAGCGAGCACGACTTCTTACGGTGGCAGTAGCTGACGGACGTGATGGGCAGTTTGCGGTTCGCGTACAACAATGCCAGGTTGTGGAGGGACGCAGCCTCGCTGGAGTCTCCGGGTGCAGGAACTCTGAAATGGTGCAGGCCCAACTCCTCAAGGCCGTGGCGGCCTAGCTCCAAAGTGTCGGTCCACACTACAGATTTGACTTAGTCGTTGGCCACACTTTGACAATCACAGTGACGGCAATGGTAAGAAGGAGTAGAGCAAGTACCGGATGCGCGGGCCAAATTCTCTGTGCGAAGCCAAAAAGCCATGCCCCCGTGCCTACCGCAATCGCAACCCCGGTCGCCCTTAAGGTGTTTTCTGTCGAAGCTTTCATGCATCGGAAACGGCAGATCAACTGATCAAGTCGTGGCTAGCCAAAAAATGAACTCCCGCGCAGGATTGGTTCTTTCCCGCTGCACTCAACGCCACCACGCGCCGTAGAGCGCCAGCAGCTTTCGCATCCGCGTATTGTACGCGAAAGCCAGCGTGTACAGTCGATAAATGCTGGGCACCGTTTTTCCGCTTTCGATGACCGACAGCCGACCGGGCGGGAGCAGGAACCTTCGGCTGCGCTTGGCACCTGCAACTAACTTGCTCGCCGCGTAGACATCGTGCATAGTCAAACCCAAGCTTTCGCGCAGCCGTCGTAGCTTGCGTCCTGCGGTTTCAGTTTTCGGCATCGGCAGTGAACCGTTATCCTCCGAAAAGACGAAACGCCTGTAGTTTATAGCATTATGGAAAGACTTGCGGAAGACGACGACATAAGGACGAAACGCACTTTGGTGACGTGCCGGACGAAAACGCGAAGAGGATGCTCGAGTTGGCCGTAGAGACTGAAGCGACGAGGTCTAACCCAGCGGGAGGGTCTTGCACTGCAAGAGCCTCGGTGATCACCTTCAAAAACGGCCAACTCGAATAACTGCGGCCGCGTACCCTGGTTGGTCGCAGGCTGAAGCTGTTTCATGTCGGGCTTCAGCGCGTGGACGTTCGCGGGGGCGGCCGGAGTAGCTTACCGTGCTGGATTGGCCGCCACCGGGCTGTACCTAGGAAATGCGCTGAGCTTCCTGCTTGGAGTTTTTGTGTTCGCAAGACGCTGGCGACGTAGCCGTATTACGACCGTGATGGAGTATCTATCCGGCCGCTCCAACCTGGCTACGCACCAGACTTTTTCCTGGAGTACCATTGTTTTTCAACTCTTCACCAGCGCAAGCACGCTGTATGGACTCAGCCTATTTGTTTCCTCCGCGTGCGGCTTTTCCGTCACCTGGACCATTCTCAGCGCAGGGGCAATCATCATTTTTTATTGCGTACTGGGCGGCCTATGGGCTGTGGTGGTCACCGATTTCCTGCAAGCGTCCATTCTCATGCCGTTTTGCCTGGTCTTGGTGATCACATCTCTTGCCCGCGTCGGTGGGATAAGCGGGCTCATTCATTCCTGCCCCCAGAGATGAAGACTATGCATGTTTCGGGCGAATTCGGTTGGGTAATACCTCCTGGCATGGACGATCATGGTTTCGTTCGGATACAACACCAGCTCGATGGCACAGCGCTATTTCAGCGTGGATACGGAAAAGTCCGTCCG
>QIAU01000095.1 GCA_003225055.1 Acidobacteriota bacterium | reverse complement strand
CGTTTTGCTGTATTCGAATTTTGAGTAGCCAGGGTATCCACTGAAATGGGCAGAGCGATTTCGCAACCAGAACCGAAGGGGGTAAGCTTCGTCATCACACTGGCCCTGCCGTTTCCGACCGTAATCTAAAGTCGCTTTGGATTGTCTGCTCCCCGCAGCTTAGGTGAAACGATGCCCACCCCTTCCCGCACCAAATAGAAATGGTCTGCAGTCAGATTGGTGAGGGTCTCGACGGTCCCATCCGGCCAGAAGAGTTTCACTTTGTCGACGCGTTCATGCTGACCCAGCCCAAAGTGGATGCGGAGATCGTTCTGCGACAGGTAGCTGCCGCCGCCGATCACTTCGCCGAGCTGCACCAGGTCGCCCGCGGCGGCTCGCACGCGTGCGTTCAACGCCAAGCGATTCGTCTTGACACCCTCAAGTTGAAAGCTGATCCAGTGATTCGGTGGCCCACCTTCTGGACGCAGAATCATCGGCTTGCCCACTAGATTCTCAATCACCGCTTCGAGCTCGCCATCATTGAAGAGGTCGCCAACGGCCAGTCCACGGCTCACCTGCGGAATCTGGATTGCAGCCCCTGCCTCCTGGCTGATGTTCTTGAAAGTTCCATGGCGTTGGTTCGAAAACAACAGCTTGGGCTCAAGATACCTGACGTTGGATTGAACGCGGTCCACCTGTGGATACACATGTCCGTTGACCAGGAAGATATCGGACCATCCATCATTGTCAAAATCGACAAAGGCATCTCCCCACCCCACGTATCCTCTTGTGGCCCCCGCAATTCCTGAGGCACTGGAGACGTCGGTGAATTTCATTTGTCCATCATTGCGATATAGAGCGGCGTACTCATTGTCAAAATGCGAAAGAAAAAGAGACATGCGACCGGTATGCAGAAAATCTCCGAGAGCAATGCCCATATTGGCCTGGGCCCGGCCGTTCTCGTCGAGTGCGACACCTGAAGAAAAACCGGCGTCGCTAAAGCTCCCGTTGCCATTACCCCGATACAGATAGTTTGGCTGGCTGTCGTTCGTTGCAAGAAGGTCGAGTTTCCCGTCATTATCAAAGTCTGACCAGACCGCTGTCAGGCCATATCGGTGCTCGGCATCGGCGACGCCCGACCTCTCCGAAACGTCAGTAAAGGTTCCATTCCCGTTATTACGGTACAGATTGTCAGGCGATCCCTTTAGCCCGCGCGGACCGCACTGCACATCGATTCCCATGTATTTGCAGGTTTCGCTCGAACCGAATGTCGGTGTATTGTCGAGGTGAAAATCCACGTAGTGGGCAATAAAGAGATCGACCCAGCCATCGTGGTCGTAATCTCCAAAGGCCGCTCCCGTCGCCCATCCGGAATCACCACTCAGCCCGGCGCTTTTGGTCACGTCCGTAAATGTGCCATCGCCGTTATTGCGATATAGCACTATCCCGCCAAAACAGGTCACCAGCAGGTCAGGCCATGCGTCGTTGTTGTAGTCGCCGACTGACGCGCCCATGGCCCAGCAGGGATAACCCACCCCGGCCTTATCAGTTACATCGGTGAACGTTCCATCGTGATTGTTGTGATACAGGGCGCTCCGCGCCTTCTTGCCATGGAGCGCCATCTCCACGTTCTGCGCATTCGTGAAGTAAATATCAGGCCAGCCGTCGCGGTCGTAATCGATGAGGGCCACGCCGCCGCTCATCGACTCCACGATGAATTTCTGTTCAGGGCTCGAAAGATGTTCGAATTGAATGCCGGTCGACTCGGTGATGTCCACCAGCTGCGGATACGACCCGGGCATGCTGTTAGCAGCCCGTACCACCGGCTTCGGGGCTGGTTTCCGCGTCGCCGGTTTTCGCGCAGAAGTGCGCGGCGCTTGTCTCAAACCCGCTAGAATGAAAAAGAAAACAACGAGGGTCACGGAAGCGCGGAGCGATCGTCCCAGAGCCTTTTGCATCTTGACGCCGCGGGCAGTGGTTCGTTCTCTCGAGCTCATTCTCATCTTTATATCTGTTCCCAAGCAGGTGAAAACTACCCACACGACGGGGATTCGGCACATATATCATAGCGTCTCGAAAAGCGAAGGAGGGCGCTCAAGCGATGGAAAATACTCTCGCGAATCCGCGAATTTGAGCGCTACTCTGCGCTGAGGTGCCGCGACTTCTTGCAGGAGATCAGTCGTGAACAAGTTGAATCTTAACTGTTCCTTGGTGCGGCGCTTCTGGTGTGCTTCTTTAGGGCATCGGCTCCGACGCAGAGCGCGGAGTCCGTTCAAGTGGAGCGGGTACCACGATTTCCGCCGGGTTAGAGAAGTCGGTTGATGCGAGGAAGAGCAAGGTTGGGGATGACGTCATCGCAAGAACGTCCCGTCCTCGGCGGACTCTACCACGACTATGCCTGCGTAGAGGGCAGAAAGATGAAGAGACGGTCTCCAACGTTGATCAAATCGCCGCTGACGTGGCCCACGACTGATGCACCAGTTGTGCCTCCTGCGATTCCAGTGTTGGCCGCAGGGCGGCACGCAACTGAAGACCCCACGTGCAACGCTCTTGATCGACACCCGCGGACAGAATCTTCGACTTTTCGCGGTTCGGGGGCTGGTTTTGCGGGTGTCGAGAAAAAGGTACTGAAAATCGGCGATTATTCCATTGGAGGATTATCAGAGTTAGGCCACGGTTGGTCTCACGGGATGTGGCAGCGAGTCAGGCGGCACCGCTGACATCCGATTCCACGACAATGTCCCAGGCATCAAGCAGCCATTCCGGGATGTAGCATCGGTTCCGGTTCTCTTCGCACCAGCGGCGCAACGCCGCTGAACGGAGATAGGTCTCGGGGGTGAGTCGCAATTCTTTTACCTGCATCTCGAATTCCGTTGCCAGAACAGGTCTGGGCGGAATGCGACGTCCCCAGTTGGGGTTTCCGCGCTTTCGGATTACGTGGGGAGAAACGTGTCTGGACATCGCTCAAGATGATACTCCGCGGGATCGACTTTTGCAGCCCCAGGCGTCACAAAGTCACAAAGTCACAGAGTGGAGGTGAGGTTCGCCGCCTTTCCGTATTGCCAAAAAGTGCACCCTGAGCAGGGTCAGCGATCTAATGGCCGAGCCGGGCCAGGAGCTTTGCCGGAATAACGAGACCGACGCTGGACATGAAAAAAGCCAGCAGGTTTGCTGGCTGTAAGAAGCGGCTCTGAGGATCAGTATTTCATCTCGTCCTGTTTCTTGGACTCTTTCATTCCCTCTTTTCCCATCTTCAAAGAAACGACGTGGATCTCATTCTTGGTGGCATCCACGTGAGCCTTTAGAGTGACTTCATGCCCTTCATGGCCCTTCAGCGCCTCTGGGTTTGTCACCGTCCAGCTCTTGTTGTCCTTGTCGACAAAGGTCTTGCCATCGTCGCTGATCTTGCCTGACAGCTTGACCGCTTTGGTCGACGCTTTTTCTGCTTTCATGGTGTCCTGCTTCATCTCGCCCGGCTTAGCCGTTTCCTGCGCAAGCGCCAGAAGGGCTGTCGCCAGCGCCAGCACGAACGAAATTACTATCAGCTTTTTCATGAGTGAACTCCTTTCGCAAAGAATTGCTCTTGGCGGAACGCTTTTGAAGCGCGGTTCGTGCGTTCCGCTCCAGCCATGAGTGGCGCGGAAGATTGTAGTTTTCGAGTGTAATAAGTGTGCTCCTTTGCGGCTCTTCCGGTCAAGGCTCCCGCTTGTCTTACCTGTCTTGTCTGGTACGGCCGACGCGCCCATTGGTAAACAGAGTGCCGATGCGGTGCCCCTCAAGGCCAATCTCAATGGCCAGTTCCAATGTCGGCTCGACGACATCAGTGAGGAAGAGGACTAAAGAGAGAAGCTAATCGGTCGAGCATTGTTCGGGAGACCACTTTTTACTCACTGGAACCAACTTGCGGCCTCGCGGCATGAAAAGATTATTCAACAACTCCAAACAACTCCCGTCGAGCGGCGGCCCGCCGGTCTTGAAACTAATCGCGAAAGCTTTCAACCCTCCTGAAACCTCTCGATTAGTTCCTGCATCATTTTCTACTGGAAAAGTCCGATAATACCAACTTGCGAGGGGTCGCGAACTACACTCCTGATCCGTTGCGATCGTTTGCATCGTTTTTGTTGAACTGATGTGCTGTAAGGGCGTACGAATCGTGAATCCCTACGTCGAGTTGGTCTAGCCTGCCGAGGCCAATGCGAAGCAGACCAAAGCGAACTTTGGCCGTTACTGCTTCAAACTAACGCCTCAGCGGAGGGAGGGGAGTCTCTTTGCTCGGCTGCGGTGCCATGTAGTGGCATGTCTAGGTCCAGACGGGTGGTTAACACAGGAGCGGGACGCCGACTTGAGACTCCCGATCTCTAAACCAAACTCTGCCATGCGCCGCCGCAGGGAAGGCCCTGTGGATTCTGGTCTCAATAAATGATTCAAAAACAAAAAAATAAATACCATGCCTGAACCTTGACAGTGCGGCGCTAAGCTTTTGCAACCATCGAACAGCTCACTGCATCATTTTTATCGAATCCACCTTGATGGCACATGGAGGTGAATGAATCATGGCGAAGCGAACTCGCACAGATATCGCCCGGCGGGACCCATTCCGGGAGTTCTCTGTGCTCCAGGATGGGATGGATCGACTCTTTGAAGGTGTATTCAGCTATAGTTTCGGCTTCGGAACGTGGGGCCTCGGGAGTACGCAATTCATGCCCGTGGCCGACATGTACGAAGACGATAATCGCCTTGAGCTGCGGCTAGAGGTTCCGGGCGTTGACGAAAAGGACCTCGAGATCAGCATTCAGGAGAATGTCCTGACAGTGAAAGGTGAACGTGAGCTTGAGAACAATGAAAAGAGCGAGAACTTCGTGCGCCAAGAACGCGCATACGGCAAGTTCTCGCGGTCTTTCACGCTACCCAGTTCGGTAGATCCCGACCACGTCGATGCCAATTACGTGAACGGGATCCTGCATGTCCGGTTGCGTAAGCGTGCTAAGGCTCTGCCGAAGCAAATCAGAGTGAACTTCGGCCCAAAGGCTCTCGAAAGCGGAGCCAAAGCGGCGGCATAACGTCGTCGACCCAATACGGCACAAAAAACCAAGAGAGGGACGGCGTCGGAGGCGCGCAACGCTTGCCTGCGCCTGCGCTCGTCAGCTCGGCGAGGCAAGATTGCCTGCAGACGTTTCTCCCGGTGGGCGTCTGCAGGGACTTGAGGAGGTGTTGTTCATGCTGGGAATGAGCTTCGCATCATTTCTCGTGTTGCTGGTGAGCGGGACAGTCGCGGGCCTGACTTACCACTATGTCCTGCGGTATCGCTTCCTGGGTGGACTGGATTCTCTGTTTGGGAAGATCGCCATGGGGTGGCTTGGTGGATGGCTTGGTTCACCAGCGTTTGTCCTGGAAAATTGGCCGCCTAAGCAGCCGCATTAACCGGCGAACACAAGGGCGGGCAGACAATTCAAAATCGCTCCCGCCCGCACCAAACCGAGGGCTTGGTGCGCGAGGAGGAGCAAAGAGCCGGGCTTACGGGCGGCGAGTCTGAATCGTTGTAGAGCTGGTTGATCTTAGGTTGGAGAAGACGAACCTTAACTGGAGGTGAAGGATATGACGAAATTGAACCGTTTCCTATCGTCCCTTCTGCTCGTGCTCCTGCTGGGGATTTCCAACGTCGCGAAGGCGTACGACAGGAGTAATAACACGACCGCAGTTGCACCGAACAAGGATGCTGTCCTGGCTCGGCAACTGCAGCAAGATTTCAGCAACCACTTCGAATTCCATAAGGTTGCCGTGACAGTCGACGACCGCGTCGCACTGCTAAAAGGCTCGGTTGAAACTTACCGCGAGAAGATGGAAGCGGAGCATCTGGCGCGCAAGCACCACGGCATCGAGGGTGTGCGCGACTTCATCGCGGTGCAACCGATAGTACCGGTCTCTGACCAGGAGCTGCATGAAACCATCGCGAATCGGCTTCGTTACGACCGCATTGGCTACGGGATTATGTTCAACAACTTCGAGATAGGCGTGAAGGATGGAGTTGTAACCATCACTGGCGATGCCAGGACCTATCCGGACAAGGCGTCTGCGCTCGCGATCGTCGAAGACACTCCCGGCGTGCGCGACGTGAAGGATGAAATTAACGTCTTGCCGCTTTCGCAGTTCGACGACGAACTCCGCGTACGGACGGCAATGGCCATCTACCGGGACCCGGCCCTGCAGAAGTACTCGCTTGATCCACAGGCTCCCATCCGCATCGTGATCGAGAACGGAAATGTAAAGCTGTACGGTGTCGTGGACAGCCCGATGGATAAGCAGATAGCCGAGATGCGGGCACGCGAGGTCCCGGGTGTGTTTTCCGTGGAGAACCATCTGATGGTAGCTGATGAACACACCCAGAGGGTGGCCTCCTCCACCAAAGCTGGAGACATCAGTACAACGCACTCTCCGTGACGCGGACCAACCGTGAGCCGGGGACTTTCGGTGCCTGGAAGTTTGGAAACCCAAATGAGTGAAAGGTGAAATGAAAGATGAGGTACGCGAAAGCTGTCGTCCGTCTTGTTGGAGTGCTTCTGTTCCTGTCTTTATCGATGTACGGCAGTACGCCCCACGAAACGTTTATCAACATCGTGGACCCGGTTACGGTCGCCGGCAAGCAACCTGCTCGCGGCGAGTACAAGGTTGAATGGAGTGGGGTCGGTCTATCGTCGCAGGTGACCTTCAGCAAGGACGGGCGGATCGCGGTGGCCACTGCATCGGTTCGCGACCGATCGAACCCGTGTGGCGGTCCCGCCGTTGCCGCTGGGCCTGCCGGCAATGGAAGGAAGGTTCTCGAAGCAATCGATCTTCCAAAGCAGGCCATCATCCTACGAGCAGGCCGAGACGACACAGAAGTGACGCTGTGGCGCGGGCGCAAGCTCGCGCCGCGCTTGGACTAATGGGAGAAGATCGTATGCAGACTCGATAAGTAATTCTGATACTGGCAGTTCTGGAAGGTGTGGCGGTCTTAAGCGTTTCATGACAATCACGCACGCGGGCGCCAAGCGCTTAATCTCGCGAATTAGCCCGAAACTGAGTACTCAGGTCAACCCTCGTTGGATCGACCTGGTCGGTGACGACGACCCTTCTGCCGAGGAGCACATCACAAGTGCCATGCACGTCCGTCACTTTGGTTGCGATGTGCGATTCGCTAACATCGTGAAATGCGCTTAGAGTGCTTAATCGTGACTTGCGATCCCAGCCTTTTAGATCATGTTAAGTCAAATTTTGCTACGATCGGCGCTTCCCTTGATCTGCGGCAGGATTCCGCGAGTGCAATAGAACTCGCCTCCCGCCGCCATTGGGATGGACTGGTCGTCGACTGTGATGACGTGGCCGGAGGCACGGAAGCACTCGCCCAGGCACGAAACAGCCGCTCGAATAAACATACTCTGATTTTGGCTGTGGTAAATGGTTCGACTAGCGTGGAAACAGCTCTTGACCTGGGAGCAAACCTGGCACTCTCGAAACCGATTCAGGAAACTCGATGGCGTAGCGTCCTCGACATCGCTATTCCCGAGATGGAACGTGAACATCGCAGGTATTTCCGATACGACATTGATTTGCCCGTGCGGTTTCGGAATCAACTTGGACAATCTTTTACCGTTAGGATGAAGAACGTGAGCGAGGGCGGACTGGCTATCAAACTGGCTAATCCAGTTCAACTCGAAGGAGTCGTTACCTTGGAATTTGAACTTCCAAGCGTGGCGCCACAGCTTGTTCATGCAAAAGCGGATGTTGTTTGGAGCGACTCCTATGTAATGGCTTTGCGCTTCTTGTACATGGAAAAAGATTCTGAGGTCGCCTTCCACGGTTGGCTGAATTCGTTAGAGGCGCACAGCCAATTCCGTGAGTCGACTGCCCGCCCCTGCTAACCCGCTTCTCTGAGATCAGCCTCCAGAGATCCCAGCTGCCACTCGCATCCCCAATCGGTGCTGGGGAACGGTCACCGCGTTGTGAAGGTTCACCGCGCAAGGCGCTTTCATGCCACCCTCCTCATTCAAGACCACCTCAGATGACACACCCCGAATCGCGGACGCGATGGGCGCGACAGTGACGGTGGATAGATAGCTTACGGCGCTGTCACCCGTGATCTCTGTAGCGCTGGTGAAGTGGGGCGCACATTCCTCGCCTATCTTCTTTATAGGGGATGCTTCCATGATTCTTCCTTCCCTGAGAAGGCGCTGTGATGTCAACCGAAGTTCGCGGTTTCGGCTTCCATTGTGTGCACTCGTTTGCTAGCGGAGGAGCTCCTAGGCGGATGGGCAAGGGGTGGAGCGAAGCCAGCCGAAGGGAGACACCTTGACCGGCTGTGCGGATCTGTCCGAGTAGACAAGGGCCGCAGGCCGTTTCCTTCAGGAACCGGGGAAAAGAAAGATGAACGAGCCGATGCGATGGATAGTCATTACAATCAGAGGCGGTCAGGAGACCCGTGCGCTGGATTCTGATTGGTTTGTTGGGATTGACGACACTCGCTCAAGCGCAATCGCTTGAAACCATCGTCACTCCGTTATCGAACGAGACTTTTGCCGGCTCCTGTCGCTATGACCTCGCTTTCCCAGCAGGCCGCCACGTGGTCCGAGCCGTTTGGGTCACCTTCGATCGCGGGCGTGACATCATGAAGTTCTATTCCGATCCTGATGTCGTCGATTTTGCCCGGCGGCATCATCTCGCACTCATGATGCCGCACCAATGCCCTGCAAAGAATGCTCCTGGCGGCCCAAAGGAGATGGACATGGACCCGTCACACGGCGTGGGACGAGCACTGTTTACAGCGCTAGACCAGTTCGCCCGTCATTCTGGCCATGCCGAACTGTCTTCGTCGAAGCTTATCCTGCTTGGTTTCTCGGGCACCGGTGCTCTGTTTGCCCACTTCGTTGGCTACGCCCCAGATCGCATCCTGGCTTCGATACCCGCCGACCCCGGCCATTACGATCCCGTTGGCGTCGACAATGTGCGCCTCCCGCCCGCAGCTCTGGTCGTTCCTGAGCTGATCATGGCTGGCGGTGCCGACAAGGTGTCTGGCACTCAAAGGCCTTATAACTACTTCCGTCTATATCGCGAGCGTGGCGCTCCGTGGTTGTTCGTCGTCCAGAACAGGACACCACATTGCTGCATCATTAACGCAAAATCATTGATACTTGCATGGCTCGACGAGATCATTAATCTCCGTCAGCCCTCACCAACAAAACCCTTACGCAAGATCGACGACAGCCGAGGCTGGGTGGGCTACATTCGCGCGTGCCCTTCGGACGTGCACGACGGCTGGGGCACCGCGACTTGGGATGCGTGTGATGCGAGTATTCAGCGGACCGGACGCGCCGCTCCGGCCGACAGTATCC
Organism: Acidobacteriota bacterium; assembly: GCA_003225055.1. GTDB lineage: Bacteria > Acidobacteriota > Terriglobia > Terriglobales > Acidobacteriaceae > Gp1-AA122. Next base: position 3,844 of record QIAU01000095.1, on the reverse strand, counting down.
CCGCTGGCTGGTTGCCGTCTCATCATGTGGCAACCGAGTGGCTTGCATTTGTCAAACAGCCGCAACACCCCACATCATCCCTACCCTAATCACCCTAATCAGAAGAGCGACAATTGGTCGGCTGGGGTGCCTTTTCGCGAAACCCAGCCGGGCAGATTGATGGCTTTCGGTTACGAGTGACATGGCGATATTACAACAGTTATCCTGGCTGGCTATAGAGAAACTCCCTGACTTCGCCCCTCTGCGTCATGTTTGATTCTGGTATCGTTCCAAGACGCGATGATCAAACGGATTCGTGTGTGCGGCTATCGGTCTATTCGTGACCTCTGTCTCGAACTTCAACCTATCAATGTTCTGACCGGTCCGAACGGCTGCGGGAAATCAAACCTTTACAACTCGCTGGTGCTAATCGGGCAAGCAGCGCAGGGGCAGCTCGCACACGCAATAGCCGAGGAAGGCGGGACTCCTAGCGTGTTCTGGGCTGGAGGGGAGCGCGTTCGCTACCAGCGAAAGAAGCCTCCGAAGAGAGTTGTGCTTGGGTTCGAGGGAGAGGAGTTTGGTTACGAGCTGCAAGTAGGACTACCAGGCTTCAACGAGCATGCCTTGGGAACCATGTTCAAGCTCGACCCCCGCGTGAAGGAAGAGTACATCTGGCCATCCGAAACGAAGCGCAGAGTTCTGATGCTCAAGCGGGATGAACCTTCAGCATGGTTACGAGACGCCGAAGGGAATATGATTACTTACCCCTTCAAAATCTCTAAACACGAGTCAGTCCTTTCGCAGATTATTGATCCTCATCTTTACCCGGAGATTAGCGCACTTCGAAACGAGATCTTAAGCTGGCGGTTCTATCACCATTTCCGGACCGACCTAGAATCTCCGCTTCGGCAGCCACAAAACGGTGTGCAAACGACAGTGCTGACTCATGACGGTTCGGACCTGGCGGCTGCGCTCCAGACAATTCTGGAAATTGGAGATGAAACTTTTCTCCGCGAGACGATCACCGAAGCCTTCGGAGGTGCCACACTTGTCATCGAGGCCATTGACACCCTATTCAGCATGAGGCTGCAAATGCCCGGACTGCTACGTCCGCTCCAGGCGCGTGAACTCTCGGACGGACAATTGCGATTCTTATGCTTATGCGCGGCATTGCTCAGCCCCCGCCCGCCGTCGCTGCTCGCTCTGAATGAACCTGAAACAAGTCTTCATCCAGATCTCCTCAATTCACTGGCCCGCTTGATGGTTCGAGCATCGAAACATACCCAGCTCTGGATCACAACCCATTCGCGCCCCTTGGCCGAAAGTATCGAGCAGCATTCCGGCCTGCCGCAGGTGCGCCTATGCATGGAGGACGGTGAAACGAAAGTCGATTCTTCGACTGGCCCCGGATAGCAAGGCGATTTCACACACAATCCTGTCAATGAGCGCATCTATCGCGATATTACGCCAACTACCCACGGCAATGATGGGGAGGCTTACCACTGTCTCAACGTGAAGTGGTAGCTGTGGGATTCCACACGTCCTGTCCAGACCTTGTGTTCGCTGGCCTCCCGCGTCGGGGGCACTTGGTAAACGGCTTTGAGTGTGATGGGCATCTCGTCCGCTTTGGGGAACGCTGGGTTACTGACCCACCATATTATCAAGATAGACTGCATAAACCTGATGCTCTCCCAGCTGAACTGCAAACGTGGTGGGGTTGTTTCTCGTGAATGCTTCTGGTCTCTTCGAAAGAACAAACTTCTTTCCGTTAGCTGTCGTCAACTCGAATGAAATCGTTTGGTAGCCCAACTGTTCCACAATTCCCAAACAACCTGAGACTCCAGACACACATTGGTAAGCACGACATAGAAGTCCTGAGGTCTGTCGTGGCTCATGGAGATGATGCCACCGTCGCCAAAGCTCCTGCTGGGAACCACAGCCAGTGAAAACGGAGCCGGAGCAGCGTCACCCCAGAGAGTGCCAAAAACTGCAAGAAGCACGAGCGATAACACTGCAAGTTTAGGCATCGCTGAAATATACCGGAACCCCAGTCCCACCTGCGACCAGCATAGTTGACGTAATCCTACTAGGCGATGTCGCTCATCGAGGGGTGGGCCGGGGGCGTAGTTGGTGACATGCCGATTTTTGCAACAGTTACGACAGACTCACTTCGCAAAATTCACCAAGCGCTTTACAAGCTCGTTGAGTTTTTCCTCGGTTGCGGCTTCTGCGTCGAAGCTCACTATGAAGCCATCGCGGAAGGTTGTGTACAACCCACGGCAATGTTTGCGGCCATTGGGAACCTGCTGTTGCAGAATCGCGCCTGTGAACTGCACGCCGCCAATGGTGATGGGAAACTCCTCCCGCAGCGTGACAAGGCCTTCTTTCTCCAATTGATGACGTACGCTCCGCACGTAATGCGCAGGGGATTGCAGTTGCGGGTATCTCGCTAACGTGTCTGCGAGCACCGCGAAAGCGTAAGTGTCCTCCCATGTGGTCTGCTTCGAGAGTATTTGCACAAGCCGCACACGTCCTGCTTCTTTGTTGACCAATGGGTTCGCTTGCAGCGTGCCGTTCGGAGCGTCCACAGTAATTCTCAGCAGCGAGTTAGAGTATTTGTCGTCCGACAGGCGTCCTGCGGCAGCAACAGCGGAAATATCTACAGCTTTGGAGTTCTGGGCGACGATACTCCCTACGAAGGTGGAAATTAACGCGATGAGCGGAACTGCCGGTTTCGTGCGGCGAATCATACAACATAACTGACGAAATCAGGCGATAGCGTAAATTGGCTACTGGTCAACTTGCGACATGGCGATTTATCGACAACTACGGCACATTCCCTTACAATTTCGCAGATCATGTGGCAAACCATTGCTATTGTCTTGTTGTGTACTTGGGCATTGCTGCCAGCATTCAGTCAGCAGATTCTAGTCAATCGCCAAAACAAAACCATTGCGATAACCGCGGAAGACTCCGTTAGTGTAGACCCTGAAGTCGCAACGATAACTGTGGGATATCAGAACTACGCAGCCACCAAGGACGCAGCGTACGGGGAGAACATACGAGTTTCAAACGAAGTCACCAAAGCTCTGCTCAACGGCGGTGTTTCCAAGGCCGCGCTGGAAACTGAGAGGCTGCAGCTGCAACGTGCAGAACGGGACGAGAAGTGGACCGCCGAGAAAAAGGGGGAGAGGCAATTCCAAGCTATTCAGACGTGGACAATCCACGTGACTGCCGACCGAGCGCAGTCTGTGGTGGATGTGGCGCTTCGTGCGGGTGCAAATGTCTTGGAAGCCTTGGACTGGAATGTCTCCGACCCTAAAGCGCTCCAGGCCAAAGCGGGCGCTGCCGCTTTGGCAAAAGCCAAAACGATTGCCGAGCAGATGGCCAGGGGGCTAAACGCGAAGCTCGGTGACCTCGTCTATGCAAGCAATCGCGCGCCAATCCCCAGCTTCGCGGCTTCGTTGGAAACGGCAGAGGTTAGCGCTGCGCCCGCACCTCCGCCTCCACCGCCACCGCACTTGGTGCTTTACCCCAAGAAAGTGAAATCTGACGCGACCGTTTATGCGGTGTTTGCTATCGAATAGGCTGCACGATTTTTCTGATAGTTGTTGCACTCAGGCCTTATCACGTATTGACCAGTTGTCAACTTGTGACATGGCGATGTTACGCCAACTACGATAACAGGCACGACTCAGGGAGAAGTTTTGTACTAGGTGGCATGCGGTCGCTGCTCACTCCACTTCCCCAATCACTTTCATCCTGCTTACCACGTGGGTGTGCTCGAATGCGCTGTTCTCCAGCGACACGGACACTTGCCGGTTGATGACGAACGCGGCACGAATCCGGAACTCGGTGCCAAGAG
>QIAU01000161.1 GCA_003225055.1 Acidobacteriota bacterium | reverse complement strand
TAAATCACCGTATCGTGACAGTGGCCCGACCACTGGCGCGGGTTCGCACACCGACACGTGTTGCTTCTCCAGCGGACGCCCATTGTCAGCATTGATGATACGAATTGTCACTGTTTGAGCAACGCACAAAGGTCCAACCCACAGCAGAAGAAAACCCGTGCCGAATGCGGCGGCGGCCGACCTGCATGATCACAAAGACATACAGCATCGTGAATCCTGCCGTGATCGGTGTATTAGGTCGAACGCGCCGTCACCGTTCCAGTCAGCCGGTTGCGGGCCCTCGCCTTAGAGTGGCGATGTGTGCCACCTTGGCTCGCAGCGGCGGAGCGTACTCCCCGAGCAGCGAGGTCCTTCTGCCAACGTTGCGCTAAATGGAGAGGTCCATATTGCGCAAGGAGAAGGTCAATCTTGAGGTCACTGACCAAAGGCCCTTTCCTCACCTAGCAATTCCTAGAACGGGGAAACTACCCGACAAGGCCTCGTTTTGGCATCGCTCCTAAACTCCAAGGAATAGGATCGGACTGTGGAACGCAATATTGTGTAACAAAACCCCCTTTTTAAGGGGGTTTTGTTACATGTTATTGTTGACTGCTGAGGGACGACGTTGCTATATTCTTCATCAAAACCCCCTTTTTCGGGGGGTTTCGTTACAGAGAATCACATGGAATCCATAACCCGTTCCCTATCAACGCAGGAAAGCAAGGTCGTGCTGGCGCTCACCGAACGGGGGCGCCGTGAGGCCACGCGGGCGGAGATTCTGGACCTGCTCGGCGGCAGCACCAAGGCTGCGGACCATGTTATCGAATCCCTGCGCCGCAAAGGCTGGCTGGAGCGGGCCACCTGGGGCGAGTATCTTCTTATACCGCCGGAACAGGGGCCGGAAGCCCTGGGCGACAGCAATCTTCTGGCGCTATCCAGCCGCATCGCCGATCCCTATTACATTGGCTTCAGCACCGCCGCCGCCCATTACGGGCTGACAACGCAGCACCGCAAGGTGATCTTCGTGGTGACGCCGGTGCGGCTTCGGGAACGCGAAGTCGGGGAGTCGCGGGTCCGGATCGTCAATCTGGCGGAGAGCAAGTTTTTCGGCTTCGGGCCGGTCGACGTGCTTGGCTACAAGGTCGTGATCTCCGACCGCGAAAAGACCGCCATCGACTGCATCGACCGCCCGGCACTGGCCGGCGGGGTGGGCGAGGCCGCCACCATACTGGCGACTGCCAGCCGTCGGTTCGACTGGACCAGAGCCGCCGATTATCTCGAACGTATCAATTCAGGCGCCCTCGCGCGTCGCTTCGGGTGGCTCGTCGATCACGTCAAGGCCGACATCCCGCCCGCCGTGCGCGACCGCGTGGTCCGGCTGGCCGCGAACAGCCGCAAGACATGGCTCGGCACCGATCCCGCGCGCGCGCACGAGGTAGACGGGGCCATTGGCTATGACAAGACATGGCGCCTGTTCGTCAATGTGCCGCGGGAAGAGCTGCACGGCAGCGCCGGACTCGGCCGGCGCAAAGTCATCCGGAAGCAAGGCTAGGAATGCTCACGCAGCCGCAGGTGCAGCGCTACTCCGCCGATTCTGGCCTTCGCGACATCATGATCGCGGAGAAGGAAGTCGTGCTGACATTCCTGCTCCAGCTTTTGTCCGAGCGTCACACACGGCGTCCTACAAACCGGTGCACCTCCCCTAGCGTACGTGCTAAATTTTCCGACCGGGGAATCATACAAGTCGCATTTTGTGAGGTCCCAAATGTCCACGAAGATAACGAACTCCCCAAAAAGGAACTTTACAAACAAGGCAGGTGAAACCATATGCACCATTTCTTTCGAAGAAGCCACCCATTCGTGGCACATTATCTCTACGGCTGAGCCGAATTTCCGGCAGCCTTTTGCAAGTGCGCAAGCAGCATTTTATTTCTGGTATTCCAGGTTCGACCCGCAGACCGGTAAGCTGCGACATTTTCCTCCGGAAAACGCAATGAGTTCTTGAGCCCACTACCCGAGTCGGTAAAGTAAGTAATGTGGCCACTCTGACCACTCTCCAATGCACGGAGTGTTCCCAAAGCTACGACTACGAGCTTGATCTTGCACTTAGGGACGATCAACTTCGTCTCGCCCGAGAAAGGGATCTTTTCTTCAAAGCGATATAGGGTTGTCAGCTGCAGTTGGAGGTGATGCTTTTGCCTTGTTCTTGTTCGTCTTGTGAATCCGTTCATCATGAATCTCCTTCGGCCTTATGTTCAGAATGCCGATCTCGCGCTTTCCGGTGCGTCTGATGCCTACGCAAAAGGCCCAGGACGTAACGTTTGATGATTTTCATCTGGAGCAACCTTGGGTGTCATATTGAGCCATTTGCCCGAACATGGCGTTTAACAGAGACTTCGCTCCGGTGCTCGCCAAACAATCGAAGTCCTTCTCGCTCGTCGACTGCATCTCGGTTGGTGTTGACCGAATGCAGCGAAACTGCGAGCCGATGCGAAAGCAGGTTCAACCTCGGCAACGCAGTGAATTGACGGACGTCACACCGCCAAGGCGCCATCTACGAGGCGTTTGTGGAGGGTACAGGATGGCGGCACAAGTAGTTCGTGAAACTTCTGAGCCCTTGCTGAATCATTTCGTTGGTTACAATCCTTGAGCGGAGGTCCTTATGTCTGATGCCGTGTACGTCTCGAACGTGAAAATCGTCCGGCAATCCGGCCCGGTGCGCGTGACACAGCTTCCGGGGAGAGCCCCAGCCTGTCATCTTCAGCGGCAATCGAGCCATTGCCGAGCACTACGGTCTTGATCCAGCAAGGCTGAAGGAGTCACACGCTGCGACGATCGGCGTAATAGCTGGGTTTGCCCTGTACCCGTCATCTTGGCTACTTGTTTGGCCAATCGCATGACACCAATGCAATGGGCGTGCCGTGAGCGTATTGACCTTGGACATCGTGACGGCCGTGTCAGGAGCATCTCCATTGTGAGCAACCCTGAGAAACTGGAACGCCTGCCGTTGTTGCACCCGCTCACTTGCTAGATTTTGCTGTCACTTGTCGCGCGACGAATCTCAAGGACGCTGAATTGATGCAATAGCGCAGGCCCGTAGGTTCTGGGCCATCGTCGAATACGTGTCCCAAATGTGCGTCACATTCGGTGCATGAGACAGCTGTTCTGACCATGCCCAAGCTGGCGTCTCGCGCAGTTCGAACGTTCTCACGCGCGATCGGCGCCCAGAAGCTCGGCCAACCCGTTCCGGAATCGAACTTCGTGTCCGAGGTGAACAGTGCATTGTCACAGCAAACACAGCGGTAGAGACCTTTCTCGTGGAGGTTCCAGTACGCTCCGGAGTAGGCCAACTCGGTGTCAGAGTGACGAGTGATTGCGAAAACGCCCCGGGACAGCTGCTTGCGCCATTCGTCTTCCGGCTTGACCACTTTCGCTACGTGGACCGTCTTCAGTCGCTCTCCCGAATCGGAGAATTCAACAATCGTAACTTCCTCGGACGCCCCTTTTACCGCCTTCCCTTGCACAAGGTTGGGCCTTCGCAGCGACCATAGAATCGCGCCCGCAAGCGCCGAGGCAGAGGTCAACAGGAACGCCCGTCGCCGGACCACCGATCCTTCGTCTCTTCCAAGATCAGAATCGAACATCGCCGCTTGCTCCTAAGGTGCTACTTGCTGGTGTAGAGGTCCGGAAACTGCTCGCGAAGATGAGCAACTTTCGGCGCATCGTTGTACACGATGTATAGGCTGTTCGGATGGTGCGCGGCATAGTCTTGGTGGTAGGCCTCGGCTGGATAAAAAGCCTTCAATGGAACTACCTGGGTCACGATCGGGCGCTGGAAGACCTTGGCTTTTTCGAGTTGTGCGATATACGTCTCGGCGATCCGCTTCTGGTCGTCGGTGCCATAGAAAATGGACGAACGATACTGGGTGCCTTCGTCGGGGCCCTGCCGGTTCAACTGCGTGGGATCGTGGGCCACCGAGAAGAAGACCCGAAGCAACTGGCCGTAGGTGATTTTGGACGGGTCGTAGATGATCTTCACCGACTCCGCATGACCGGTTTCCCCCGTACTGACCAGTTCGTATTCCGCCGTCTTGGCTGAGCCTCCGGCGTATCCCGACGTTGCGCTGATCACGCCCCTCACATGTTGGAATACAGCTTGAATTCCCCAGAAGCAGCCACCGGCGACAACCGCCGTCTGCTCGGCCTTGGTGGTCGCGACTGGAGCGTCGACAGCTGGGCTTGGAAGAGTGTTGTTCGCCCGGTCCCCGGCGCTGCAGGCGGTTACTCCGGCAACTGTCAGCACCAAGATCGTTGCGGACAAGCGTGAAAAGAAGCCAGACATAACAAACCCCTTAGTGGTCCCTTGCAAGTTAATTCCGAGGGCCACTTTTATTAGAGTCCGTTGATAGGCAAAAGTTACGCTTTTTCGACCCAATCCGCGGCCGGACGCCGTATCTTTCATACCGCTTGGACATCCACTCACCAGGACAGGAGGACAGCGACAACAAGGAAAATTCCGCTTGTTTCAGTGATAGGCGTGCTTTCGATAGTGGCCTGGATATTGGCGCTCGCACCGCACCCTTCTCCGCGGGTCGGATGTTCGTACTCCGGTGCTCGTGGAACTCTTCACATCGGAGGGGCACGCCAGCTGTCCGCCAGCGGACAGGTTTCTGCAAAAGCTGGATTGGCAACCCATACCGGACGCGGAAATGATCGTGCTCAGCGGGCACGTCGACTACTGGAACCATATCGGCTGGAAGGACCCGTACTCTGCCAGCTTCTACAGTCAGAGGCAAACTGCGTATGCCAAGCGCTTTGGCTTGGCTAGCGTCTACACTCCGCAAATGGTGGTGGATGGGATGGGACCAGCGAAGTTCGTTCGTAGCAATTCCGACTAGGCTCAAGGCGCCGCGCTGCAAGGTATCGGAGTGGTTGTCGCGCTACGAAAGCTACGGGGTTGAGGGTCTCTTGGAAGGCCATCGTTCCTGTCGACCGCGAAATCTGACCGAGCAGCCGCGCCAACAACTGCCGACATCATCGACACTGGGCGCCGGTGGCCTATGGATTGGATAGCGGGATCTGGACCTCCCCCATGCTAGATTGGGTCATCGAAGAGGAGCAGAAGCCCGCAGGATCTCGGAGCCTTGCTCCTAGGCCAAGAGCTCCGCTTTTCGAAACGGCTGTATCTTGGGCTGCTTCTTTTGCTGCTCCTGCCAGAGGTCATGCTGTATCTGCATCTTTAGCCAGAAGTCGGGCGATGTGCGCAGCGCCGCTGAAAGACGCAAGGACATGGAAGCGGAAATGCCCGCCCTTCCGTTCAGAATCCGCGAAAGATGCGCCCGCGTGACACCTAAACGCCTTGCGGCCTCGGCAACGGTGATGTCGCCCAGGTAGTCCTTTAAAACTTCGCCTGGATGTGCAGGATTGAAAATCATGTTCTTCACCTCTAGTGGTAGTCCTGGTAATCGACAAAGATCACGTCTTCCCCATCGAATGAGAATGTGAGTCGCCAATTGCCGCTGACACTTACCACCCAATGATGGGCAAGACCTCCCTCCAACGGATGCAATTTGTTGCCTGGTGCATCCATGTCCTGCGGCACGCTGGCCACGTCGAGAGCAGTAAGAAGTCTGCGAAGACGGTCGGCATGTTTTGGCTGAATTCCGGCTTTAGAACCGGTCTCGGCAAAGCGTTTCAGCCCCCTGTCCGATAGCTCTTAATCACTCGTATAGTGTATAGATACACTATACGCTCTGTCAACAGTTAGCTCGGAGACGGGCAAGAAAACAGGGTGGCCAGGGGACGGGATTTCTTCAATCATCCGAATTTTGACATCCCCGACAACGAGATTGATGGCTCAACTTTCGGGCGCGGTTACCTGCGAGACTGCAAAGATATGTGCGTGGCAACGCCCGGGGTTCGGCACCTGGTTCAGCTACGTAACCGTTGACATTCCTAGAAGAACCTCGATAAAAAGAATCATTATATCAGGATACTTCATCTTATAGGATGGCTGGCGAACACAGGCAGAGAGCCTTAATGAAAGGACTTTCCCATGATTCGCAAACTAATTGCCACCGACGATGACCGTGCGACAGCTACCCTTCGCTTCGCGCTTGGAGTGATCTTCTTCGCCCATGGCGCTCAGAAAATGCTGGGCTGGTTTGGTGGATACGGCTTCAGCGGGACTATGGGCTTTTTCACCAGCGTCATGCATATTCCGGCTGTATTCGCATTCTTGGCGATTTCTGCAGAATTTTTTGGCGGCCTTGGCCTGATTGTCGGGTTCTTGACCCGAATCGCAGCGCTGGGAATCTTCTCCAATATGATCGTTGCGATAGCGATGGTTCATCGTCAGTTCGGCCTCTTTATGAACTGGACGGGAGCACAGAAGGGCGAGGGTTTTGAGTATCACCTGCTCGTGCTGGCGATTACGACTTTTTTGATGATTCACGGCGCCGGAGCAGTTTCAATCGACCGACTGCTGTCATCGCCGGCAAAGGATGCCGCCCGGGTGCAAATTGCCTGACCGCAAACATATGAAACAGCCAAAAAATCGCATTACCGCACCACGACTGTGGTGGGTGATGGCGCGGAGCCATCACGCCTTAAGGCTCCTTGCTGAACAGAGCATCACAAACGCAGGACTGTGCCTCACGGCTAGCAGCGCTCGAAGGCCTGCTGCATAAAGGTCCGCTTACGATCTCAGCGATTCAGGACAGAGTCCTGCTGGCTAGCGGGTCCATGACTGCGGCAATCGATCGTCTCGAGAAACGCGGACTGGTGGTGCGGAAGTCCACCTCCAGTGATCGGCGCGCGCGAATCGTGCAACTGACGCAAGAAGGCGAACGAATAGCGGCAGAGTATTTCGAAAGGCACGCCAAGGACCTTGAGGAGCTAATGTCACCGCTCTCAGCTAAGGAGAAGCAACAAGTCTACGGATCCCTCAAGAAACTCGGGCTGCTCGCCGCGCAGAAACTTGGTGCGCGCCAGCCGGTACAAGAGCGTCAATGAGGTCGCAGGCCAACCGACAACCTCGGCGCCCGAGATCCGAGAAGAATTCACCAGAGATATGAAATCGCGTAAAGAAGCACCAAAAGTGGCCGTCAAGAGATCAACCGGCACATCCAGCGATCAGGACCGGCGCCCCGCTGGCCCGTCTCGGGAGGAGATCCGACTGCGGGCATACGAGATATATGTCAATCGTGGGCGTGCGGACGGACATGATCTCGAGCCCTGGTTTCTGGCTGGGAGAGAGCTGACAGAAAGATCCGTAAGCAACGCTCGGATTGATCTCGTCTAGGAGAGAACATGCGCGGTCACGAATATCAGGAGTCACAAATCATGGAGATTGGTGTCGATAGCTTCGGAGCGGTCATCTCTGAACCGGCGACTGGGGTAAGCGTCAGCCCAGTTCGTCGCGCGGACAATCTACTCGAAGAGATTGTTTTGGCCGACCAGGTTGGTCTGGATGTTTTTGGCGTCGGCGAACACCATCGCAGCGAGTTCGTGGATTCAGCCCCAGTGGTCATCCTGGGCGCGGCGGCTACGCGCACAAAAAACATTCGCCTGACGAGCGCGGTAACTGTTCTCAGTGCTGCTGACCCGGTCCGCGTCTTCCAGGAATTTGCCACACTGGACCTCATCTCCCACGGACGTGCGGAGATTGTCGCCGGGCGCGGCTCGTCCGTGGAGGCGTTCCCGCTTTTCGGCTTCGACCTGGACGATTACGATTCGCTTTTCGCAGAAAAACTGGATCTCCTCCTGAAGGTTCGCGATAACACCCATGTTCGCTGGAGTGGCAAGCACCGGGCACCTCTCACGGGACAGGCTGTCTATCCTCGTCCCCTACAGAACCCTCTGCCCATTTGGGTCGGGGTCGGCGGAACCCCCGCATCATTCGCGCGTGCCGGGACACTCGGGCTTCCGCTGATGGTCGCCATCATTGGCGGCGAGCCCAAGCGATTTCGACCTCTGATCGACCTTTACCGCGAAGCTGGGCGCCGCGCCGGCCACTCCGCCGAGAAACTCACCGTCGGACTTCACGCAATCGGCTTTCTTGGAGATACCACACAGGAAGCTGCAGACGATTTCTATCCAGGATACGCCCACACGTTTACTGAGATCGGCAAAGAACGCGGCTGGCCACCAGCGACGCGAATCCACTTCGATGCTCTTCGGGGGCCGGCAGGCGCACTACTCATCGGCGACGCCGAGACGGTCGCGCAGAAGGTACTGCATGTGAATGAAGCCCTCGGCGGTCTTTCTCGTATTACGTTCCAGATGGGCGTCTCGGCGCTCCCCCATGAGAAGATGTTACGGTCGATCGAGCTCCTGGGAACCCGCGTCGCTCCCATCGTCCGTAAGGAGGCGATCGCTGCTATATCTTCGCCGCGGGGTTGAGATCCCTCGGGTGCCAGAGCCTTGGAATGGAACCACGATTTTCCGAAGACCAGTCATGCTGCCTCCGTTTTCCGCCGTAACTGTGTCATAGTGCGAATCGGAGCGCATCGACGAGTAACTGTCCGATACCTCTCCCGCAACTGATGTGATGGCCAGGCGGTCGGAAACCTGGTTCGGGAAACAGCGACCCGTTCACTTCAAACCGAGCGCCAAACGGCAAGACTGTGACTTCCTTTATATGTTTTCACCTGATCAACTGTGTCGTCTACAATCCGTAACGCCACGCGGAGTTCGACACCCTGGTCCCGAAACAGCCGATTGTTGGCGAATACGGAGATATCATGATCCCACGTTTCCTCTCCCTTACGTTTTTAACCTTGGCAGCGATTTTAACCAACGCTCAGCCCTCCTTGCCGTCTAGCTTTCAAGCAAAAACGATCCACAGCCCGGAAGGGGCAGACATTTTTGTGCGCTGGGGAGGAAGCGGACCAGTGGTGGTTCTCATCCATGGGTACGCGGAAAATAGCGATTCGTGGGCTCCTCTGGCCGCAGACCTCATGAAGGACCATACGGTGGTGGTGCCGGACCTCCGCGGCATCGGGCGATCCTCCAAACCCGCTGATGGCTACGACAAGAAGACTCAGGCCAAGGATATGCGCGCCGTTGTGATCTCGTTGGGATACGACAAGACATTTGTTGTTGCGCACGACATCGGCAACATGGTCGCATACGCCTACGCCGCAATTTACCCCGATAAAGTTGAGAGATTGGTTGTTATGGACGCACCAATTCCTGGGATTGATCCCTGGAACGAGATTCTCCAAAACCCCGGAGTTTGGCATTTCAACTTTCATGGACCGGATGCGGAACGGCTGGTGGCAGGCCGTGAGCGCATCTACTTTGACCGGATATGGAATGACTTTACGGCCGATCCGAGTAAGCCGGACGAAGACACCAGGAACTTCTTTGCCGCCACTTATGCGCAACCGGGTGGAATGCGAGCCGGGTTCGCGCAATTTACCGCGTTCTCCCAGGATGCGAAGGACAATAAGATCTTCGAGCAAACCGAGCTAACTATGCCTGTGATGGCGGTAGGGGGAGAGAAGTCCTTCGGTCCCCTCCAGGCTGTGATCATGCGTCACGTAGCGACCAACGTCCAGGAGGAGGTCGTCGCAGGCTCAGGACATTGGCTCATGGAAGAGCGACCGGCTTACACTGTGGCGCTGATTCGGAAATTTCTTGACGGCCCGCCCGTTGATCACACAGTTGCAGGCGGTGCTGGCGGCGATTCGGGCGAAGAGCGATTTACTCCCGCCGAATATAAGTTCCCGCAAGTCGGCAATCCGGGCAGCGGAAGCTCCGGCGTCGGCGGTATCGAGACCATTGTTCTGAAGGGCAATCCAGACCAGGCAGGTGTGTATACAATCATGCTTCGCGTGCCGGCTCACACGCGCATCGTTGCGCACTCCCATCGCGATGACAGGGTTGCGACCGTGATCTCCGGAACATGGCATATCGGGTATGGCGATAGGTTTGATGAGACGAAGCTGAAGGCTCTACCGCCAGGGAGTTTTTACACCGAACCGCCTTTCCGAAGTCATTTCGCAGAAACTGGTAATGAACCCGTTGTCGTTCAGATCACAGGTTTCGGACCATCTTCGACCGAGTACGTGGATGCCACACAGGACCCCCGCAAATTAGGCACATCAAATTGAATCGTCGACAAAACTCCAAAGTCTGCGCGGGCGACCACGAAGTCTACGCCACCTGGCAGGCTTAGAGAAAACGAATCGCGTCTCGTCCCGTTCGGATCTTAAATCTTCTGTGCAAGTAGTGTAGGTCATCCTCCTCATGGTCCCGGCCGCTCATGGCGGGCGACGCCAAGCCCATCTGGGCTGCGCTCTACCGGAGCGTATTTCATTGATGAGATTAGATTTGCTTGTCAGCAGTTCAGGATCAGTAGACGAGAAAGACAGAGATGCAGAAGTTGCGCTCTCGATTGCAACCACATGCAAGTAATAAGATATGGTGGCCAGGGAGGGACTCGAACCCCCGCCGCCAGCTGCTGTTGCAATCAGCACTCTCCACCCGAGCTCGGCATATGAATGGTTTTCTCAGACTTGTCAGACCGAGGTTGTGCCGGGCAAAGCCCAACGATGAGTAGAGTAATCGCGCAAACGAGAGGGCCCATCGCTGGTGATGAAGATACGGCAATCGTCATGTTGGTCTCCCTGAAGCGAAGTCAGACCGACACAGAAAACCTCTAGCGGAAATCGGTTCAACCTGATCCACCACCAAGGGTATTCGCATTGCTCGGCGCGGATGCTGCTACGTACCTAAGCGTGCCGCGAGGCGCCACCGCCACACTTGGGACAGGTATGAAACTCCTCGATGATTCCGCCTAGGTTCGGATCGCTCTGCCCAGCATCTTGTGGGTGGCTGGTGTACACAAGCTTGTCGCAGTGATGGTTCATCTCCACTCTGCAGCTCGGGCAGATCATCTTGTCAGTGTTGGCCACAGCAGCCATCCTTGTCTCCCGAGATCAGTCCAGAGATATTTGCTCACGACCCTGGCGTAGCGTCTTCGCCATCCAGATGAGTTCTTTCAAAAACTTGTCGATACGCCGAATGTAGGACTCATCGAGGAGTCTTCCGTCCTCGGTAAACACTTTCTGCACACTCGAGAAATTTACATCCCAGAAAATCGTGACCAACCCAAGCTCGCGCATTACCGGTAGCAAGTTCTGAATTACTCTGGTTCCGCCAAACGGTCCGGCTGATACCCCTACTATGCCGACAGCCTTATGAATGTATTCTTTGAGACAACTGTCCAAGACATGCTTCAAAAGACCGGAGTAGCCGTGGTTGTACTCCGGCGACACGACTACCAACGCGTCAGCCTTGCTCATGTTGGCGGAAAAGTCGGCTTGCTTAATGGCCTCGCCCGCATCGTTCGTGGGTAGGGGAAGCTTTGCGATATCGATGAGGTCGGTCTCAACGCCCACGCACTTGCTCAGTTCCCCGGTGACGAGCCGAGCTGCGTGCAGGCTCATACGGCCCACTCTGGCTGTGCCCAGGATCACCGGGATGAACAAAGCCCGACTAGCTTCCATAAAATGCTCCTCTGTGAAGTACGGTCACTGCATCGTACATCGATGGACCGCGACAATAGAGCCAGCACAGTGTTCTCCCCCGTGCCTAGGCAGACTTCTGTATGGCGGCACTCTGGAACTCGATGATCTTGCACGTTGTTCCAGAGGCACCCACTGCCTCTTCGCCGGTTTGAAGCCCGGCGGAACATGAAATTGAATCGGCATCGCCATAGTAACCTCCCGCGAACCGAGCACCAGCATCTTTTCTTCGGTTCGTTGTCTAGGCGTAAGACTCAGATCGCTGAGAGAAGTGACAGAGTCACAGAACGTTCAGAGACTCAAGTCGTGTGCCGGTGTGCCGGTGTGGAGCTTCATACCGAACACGCTCGTGGGTGGGGCTACGTCCACAGTGTGAATCACCACAGCGATCGTCGACTACTGGAACCATATCGGATGGAAGGGACCCGTACTCTGCCAGCTTCTACAGTCAGAGGCAAACTGCGTATGCCAAGCGCCTTGGCTTGGCTAGCGTCTACACTCCGCAAATGGTGGTGGATGGATGGGACCAGCGAGTTCGATGCTAGCAATTCCGACCAAGGCCTTGGGCGTTCCAAAGATTCCTGTCTATTTGTCGTCGATCTCGGCAGACGCCTCGAATATTTTGCACGCTCACGTTACACAAGTGCAAACACTTCCCTGCTCCATCCCTCGACTCTCGTCCGCACCGTGTCTAGTCGGCGGCGGCATATTTCCAATGAAGTAGGCAGGCGTGAAACAAGAGCGTACTCATAGGGCTTGGTCAAAGCCAACCACCAAGTGGTTCCAGCCAGGCGCAGACTTATGCCGCGAAAATCGGTATCTACCCAATGGCCTTCAATGAAGCCGCGCTTTTCGAGGCGATAGAGCAAGGGATAGAAGGAGGCCACATTGAATCTCAACACCCCATTCGACCGCTTCTCTATTAGCTTGCTGATCTCGTAACCGTGTCGGGGACGGTGCTCAATCAGAGAAAGAATGAGCAGCTCGGCGCTGCCCTTCTTGAGCTCCCGATCGAATATTGCCTCGGATATATATGGCATAGACACATATTGGAGTATCAGCTAAAGGATTTGTCAACTGGCGTATCTCTTGTCACTCGGGGTGAACAGAATAAGGTTTGGCCCTGGCGAATCGCGCGCATCGCTTGACGAACAGCTTGCTGCCTGCGATCATTTCGCGCGATATCTGTCCTTACCGAGAGAGCGATGCCGGCCCGGTCCGTACGCCGACCCGTCTTCTCCGGACATTTCCCTCTGATGCAAAGAGTGCAAGAGTGTTCTTTTACTTCGACGGAGGCAATCTTATGAAACGCTCATTCACAGGTTCACCGCTGATGTTGCTCATGCTTCTACTGGCAAGCTTGCACGGCATGGGTCAGGTCACCTCCCGTGTCACCGGTGTCGTGCAAGATAAGACGGGGGCAGTCATTCCAAGCGCATCTGTCACGCTGACTAACCAAGACACCAATGTTTCCTTTACCGCCAAGACCACTTCGGCTGGCAGTTACGTCTTCGACGCCGTAAAACCGGGCATTTACAAGCTCGAAGTGGTCGTGACGGGGTTCAAGACTTTCGACTCCTCGGGGAACGTGGTTACCATCGGCGAACCGGCAGTCATCAACGCTGTGCTTGAGATTGGGGCAATTTCCGAGCGGGTAGAGGTAAACGGATCAGCCGAATTGGTACAAACTTCCACCTCGGGCAACCTGGGCAATCTCTTCGACAACGTCGCGCTGAACACGCTGCCCATTGTAACCACGCGCGGACGAAACACACTGTCGCTGGTGGAACTTGAACCAGGCGTGGTGGATCCCGGTGGCTTTAACCGCGGGGGTCCCAACATCGCGGGTGGCGGTGTCTACGTAAATGGTGCGCGCGATCGTGCCTGGAACTACACGCTTGACGGAATCGATATCAATGAAACCAGTGCTGGCGGAGCTAACTTCTCTCCCTTGCGTACCAATCCCGACATGCTGGCGGAATTCCGTGTCCTTACCAGCAATCCGACGGCTGAGTTTGGCCGTAACAGTGGAGGCCAAGTGGAAATGGTCACCCGGGCCGGGACCAACAATTTTCACGGCTCTGGGTACTTCTTCTACCAAACTCCCGGCTTCAATGCGAACGCTCCGGAAAACATTGAGGCAGGTTTGGTGCGGCCGCAATTTATTCAAAAAATCTACGGTTTTGCCCTGGACGGGCCCATCAAGAAGGACAAGACCTTTTTCTTCGCTAACTTCCAATGGTTGCGGACTCTACTCACTACGATAAATACCGCTGCCGTATTCACACCGCAGGCCCGGAACGGAACGCTGCGGTTTATTGACCAGAGTTCGCCGATTTGTCAGACAGGGTATTCCGGCTCATGCTTCAATGCCGCGGCAGGAACCTCGAACGCAACCGTTGATGCCAGCGGCAATCCCACGCCGGGGGTTACGGTTGACTCCTACAACGTGGTGGCAAACGATCCGCTCGGACTTGGGCTCGATCCCAGCGTGCAGGCCATGGTTCATGGATCCAAGATTCCTGCTCCCAACAATTACACGATTGGCGATGGTCTCAACGTCGCCGGTTTCAGCTGGCTGGCCGCCGAGCACGAAAAGCAATTGGACTATACGGTTCGTGTAGACCACACGTTTAACGCCGCGCACAGTGTGTTCGTGCGCTGGTCCGCAGGTCACCAGAACACGTTAGGCGATACGGTTAACGGAGGGCTGCCGGTACTTCCGGGCTTTTCCAACGTGGTGGATACGTATCGCGCCCCTAAAAACCTGGCTGTAAACTGGCGCTGGTCGATGAATCCCCGCATGCTCAATGAATTCGTGCTGGGGATGAGCCGGTTCTCTTTCAATTTTGCCAACCCGGACCCGAACTTCAACCACAACCCGCCCTTTGACTTCTTCGCGGATCCAATTTGTGCACAGTTTGGTCTCGCCTGCATGTCGGTTCCGCTGCAAAACTACGTAGGCAACGCCCGCGTCCTGACCACGTATCAGTTAGTGGACAACATGTCCCACCAGCGCGGCCCACATGCCTTTAAATGGGGCATCAACTTCCGCTATCAGCGACACATTGATAAGCGGGGGAGCATTGGCAATCTCGACGCCGCGCCGGCCATCAACTTCGACCCCACGGTCAACCAGCCCGATCCCACCGCGTACAAGTACGGAACCCTCAACATCGATCAAGGCCAAGACGCAGTTGACCTGCAGGGCTTCATCAACGATCTGCTGGGACGCGTAGGCGCCATTCAGCAAGGTATCGTGGCGCAGGATCCCAGCACTTGGGCGCCGCCGGGAACACTCCTGCATGCCGATTTCCGCATGCCGGAGTACGACTTCTACGGTCAGGACACGTGGCGGGTCCGGCCCAATTTTGTGCTAGACCTCGGTTTGCGCTGGGAAGTCAAACTCTCCCCGCGCGTCACTCGTGCCGACAACATGCTTCGGCCCAACGGTCCCATCGGTTGGGGATTCAGCAGCGACAATCTGAGTTGGCTTCCGGGCAGCCTTTACAAAGATGCTCTCAAGAGCTTTGGGCCCTCGATCGGATTCGCTTGGGACCTTCACGGCAATGCGAAAACCTCCATCCGCGGCAATTTCCGTATCGCCTATGATCGCATCAACACCTTCTCCCTTTCTTCGGCTATTTTCCAGAACATGCCGGGGCTGAGCACGCAAATCTCAGACACCACCTTCGCGGCTGGAACCAGTAGTTGCGGCGGCACGGACGGACGGCTAAGCACACTCACGCCCACCGTTTTCGATTGTGTCATTGCGCGAGATCTGGTTCAAACCCCCACCCAACTTCGAACCCCGCCGCCCTTCAGCAACAACGCTATTACGGTAGTTGATCCCAACTGGACACCTCCCCAAACTTATATGTGGAGCTTCGGAATCCAGCACGAACTGCCGCAAAAGTTCGTGCTGGAAATGAATTACCTTGGCCGCAAAGCCGTGCACCTTTACGGCGCCTACGATGCCAATCAAGCCAAGATTCGAAGCAACGGGTTCCTCAACGCATTTAATTCGGTGGCTGCTGGAAATGACAGTCCGCTGATGGATCAACTCATGCAGGCCGTACCCGGGTATTCAATTCGTCCTTCCCAGGACGCGACCGGCTCAGCTTGGCTGTTCGACCCTAATGGCGGCAATCCTTACCACAGCCAACTTGTTAATGGTCGGGTCGCTGGAATGGCTGCGAGCCTTGAGCAAAACGGTGTCGATGTCGCCGCCGGTCTGGGGCCAACTTTCTTCTACTCCTACCCCCAGTTCTCAGGATTCTTTCCTTCCAGTCCGGGTGGTTTCGTAGTCCTGGACAGCCACGATTTCTCCACCTACAACGCGCTACAAACGCAACTCCGCCGTGCTTTCTCAAACGGCCTCACTATGCAGGCAGCCTACACCTGGTCCAAATCGCTCGATACTCGTTCCTTTGATCCCACTTTTACCGTGGTTGCTGTCCAATCCACACCCTTCGGCGCCTCCAGCACGCCCGTCGATCTGGACCATCGCCGATGGAACTACGCCCCGTCCGACTTCGACATCGCCCATCTGTTTCAGGGGATCTGGGTTTACGAACTTCCCTTTGGACACGGCAAACGCTGGGGCCAGAGCTTGAACGGAGTCCTTGATCGCATCGTGGGGGGATGGGAGATTGGCGGCTTCGCCATCATGGAAAGCGGCCGTCCAACAACGATTTTTTCCGGCAGCAGCGACTATACGCTCAGTAGCATCGTGCGTACGGTGGCTGATTGTAGCGGCTGCTCTCCCAATATGTTCCAGATTCACCGCGATCCAGCGACGGGAAAGCTCACCTATCTCACACCCGACCAGATTGCGAAATTTTCCACTCCGGGCCCTGGGCAGTTCAGCAACGTCGGCCGAAATTTTTTCCGCCTCGCTGGATATAAGACCCTGAACATGTCTCTGGGAAAGAAATTCCGCATAACCGAGTCACAAGCACTTGAGATGAGGCTTGAGGCTCAGAACGTCACCAACTCCGTTCATTATGACGAACCCGCGAGTAACCGATACACAAATCCGAGTTTCGGGGTCGTCGATCCGCTGGTGGTGAGCGATGCCGGTCGCTCCCTTTCCAGCGAACCTCGCAAAATGCAAGTTTCGGCAAAGTATACCTTCTAAATTAACACCAGCTCTCGCGGGAGGCGCTCGAATTGAGCGCCTGTGCCTCTCGAGAACCTCGAAGTGTCTGAGCAGCCGGGAACTATACTTCTTTCACCATTCTCTTCCGGTGCTCATTTCTATCATGACACTTTTCGCCGCTCTGTCCTCAATCTTTCGTCCGAAGGTCAAAAAATATTGCCGGTACCGCGATCGGTGCGGATTGGCCCCTATTTCGTCCTTTTTGTTGTCCCGTGGATTCTCGTTTTACGGTTCTTTTGGCGGTTCTTTTGGCGCTTCTTTCACCTCCCTTACAACGGACTATGGGACGCTCTTGAGTGGGCGTCGTACGTTCCGATTCTGCCCTTGATTGCTGCATTCCTGATTCAACTCGTGAACCAGCGCCTCTACGACCGACAGAATTCAAAGACCGGACTTGCGGCAACGGCAACTGGAAACCAAGGTCACGCCCAACCGCCTTCTAAATTCGCCTGCCGCAAACTCCGGGGCTGCAGGGCGCGCAGAGGATCGTCGGTCATCCGTAATCGCTGCGATCGGCGTCCGGTCCAGATTGGTACTGAGAGGTAGGATTGTGGAACGTGACTTCCTGGACTTGAGTTCTCAACTGCCGAACTGCTCCTGGATTACGTGCTTAACCGGAAATCGACGACCACGGATGCCGATTTCATTTGCACGGGGACACATGTGCATTGCCAGAATGCAGTTCCAAGTTCAATCTGCCCCTTCAGACGTGATCCGTTGAAAACAAAGGAATTGGTGAGCCGGAAGGAACTTTCAACCTACTGTTTTCGAATCAACAACCACAAACAAATGGTTTCAACGGTTTCCCAGGATTTTCATGAGCACAAACGAGCAGATTTAGGCACGGTTGTTACCTAGTGTGTTACCCAGTCTGAACCCCCGCCTGCTCACCTTGCTTTAGCCGCGACATGGAGTTGCTTGCTGGCGGAAGTGACGAAAGCGGAATGGCGCACTTGCAGAAGTGGCCGAAATCGAACTATCGTCGCGCCGGTTCGAACAGTTCGACTGGATTCCCGTCAGGATCTTCGAGTTGGACTTGTTTACCTCCGGGGCCCACCTCCATTTCATTGCGCAAATGGAGGCCCGCCTTCTTCAACACCGCAATCCGGGCAGGAAGATCAGATACTTGAAGAACCACGCGGTTCCACCCACCCGGCTCTTGCTGACGACCGTCGGGCATGGGACGAGAACCGGAAGCCCCAGGGCCACTAAGAATAAGCTTTAGATTTCCTATCGAGACCTGCGCAAAAGCGAGCAAACTCTGCTGGTCGAGTTTGAAGCCGAGTTGTTGGGTAGAAGGCGACTGAGCGTTGAACGTCCTTCACTTGATACCGGACACCCCAAAGTTCCACAACGAAGCTCAGGCCTGGTTATAGATGTTTTTTGTGGTCAGCGATTCGCCGCGACGAATAGGCCTTCCCGCCTTTCCCACGACAAGGCCCTACATGATAATGTAAGTGCCGGACGGGATCTCTGCAGTTGCGAATTTGTGTTTCGCCGAAACATCGGAGAGTAGTGAATGCGTGAACCCGCCAAACTCGACCGTTTTCCCGCGTCTCAGCGTCGTCAGCGCGATCAGCACATTGCCGCGGGACAGAAAGTCGTCGCGACTGCCAGTGGCTCGCGCAGCGCAGAAACAATCCTTCTGGTTCTCTTTAATGCCCTTCTTTTGTAACCGTAAGCATTGGACAGTTTTGCTAAAGTGTGTTGCATTCTTTTGAAATTCCATTGGCGTGTAAGCTCCGGCCACCACGGCTGGGCAGAGAGGACGAAACAAACTCTGAAGGTCGCGCTCTGTGTTGCGTGCCTTGCGCTGGCAACAGCCGCCCAAACCCCACCTCCGGAAGCGTTTCAGGTTCTGCCTTCCAGGAAGGCAGAAGGTCCGGCCATAACTGAGTACCTGGAGTACCAGACAGAAATCGCTTGGCGTCAGGACGAGGAACGCCGCAAATCTTGGCAAGTTATCGGCTCAGAGCAGGACCTGATCAGTACGCAAGAGAGCATGCGAGAACGTATCCTAAGGATGCTCGGAGGTCTGCCGGCAGAAAAAACGCCGCTGAACCCGCGTGTCACCGGGCGAATTCAGATGCAGGAGTTTCATATAGAGAAGTTGATTTTCGAAAGCCTTCCCGGAGTATATGTCACGGCGCTGGTGTATGTACCCGACGATGGCCCCAGAAAACATCCAGCCGTGCTGGTTCCCAGCGGGCACTCGGCCGTCGGCAAGCTGCATTACCAGGATTTGGGACAAAAGCTGGCGCTGCGGGGCTACGTGGTGCTCTCCTGGGATACCGTCGGACAAGGCGAGCGCAGCCAATTCTGGGATGCGAAAGCAGGCAAGAGCCGTTACAACCTGATTTGTGGCGAGCATGCCATTGTCGGAAATCTGGCCTATCTGGCAGGCACGAATCTGGCTCGCTGGGAGATTTGGGACGGCATTCGAGCACTCGATTACTTGCTCACGCGCACCGATGTGGACCCGGAGCGGATCAGCATCACCGGAACCAGCGGTGGAGGATTTCAGGCCGCTCACATCGCCGCTCTCGACAAACGCATCAAGGTCGCCGCGCCTTCTTGCTACATCACCGCTCTGCCCATGCGCGTTTACAACCGCATCTTCCAGGACCCCGACAGTGATCCAGAACAAGACCTTTACGGCATGATCTCGGAAGGAATCGATCATCCAGGACTATTGCTCATGATGTATCCACGGCCAGTTTTCGTGGCTGCCGCTGTGCTCGACTTCTTTCCCATAGAAGGCACGCACCAGAGCGTGCGCGAGGTTACACAGCTCTATACCAGGTTTGGGCACGCGGATCAGATCGGCATCCACCAGGGCTATCACGGTCACGAGTACTCCCCCGAAAACCAGGAAGCAGCGTTCGAATTCCTCGACCATTTCAATGGAGTGCCGAAACAAGCAGACACTCCCGCGTTCAAGGAACTGGACGAAAAGACCCTGCAATGCACGCGCACGGGGCAGGTGATGCTGGATTTCCCCAATGCCCGCTCACTTATGGACGAGATTCGAGATTATTACGGACAGCACAAGGGCCGTGCTGCTATCAGTCTGAAATCGATTTACTACTCCACTCTGTACCCCGGAATCAGCTCCTGGACCCTTAGCGGTTATGACGGTGCTGCACCGGCTTCGGGAGAAATAAAATCGCAATTGGCCGGAACTTCGATTTGGGGCGACGTCGCCATCGACAGATATGTTCTGCACCATAGCCGCTATCTGAAGATGCCGCTGCTATGGATTCACAAGCTGGGGCAGCGCTCTCGACCGGTGCTACTCTGGCTTGGTAATGCGGGCAAGGCGATGGCGCAGGATTGGCCGGATCTCACCCAATATCTGGACACCGGCTATGACATTGTTTCGATCGATCCCCGTGGATTAGGCGAGACGCGCATGCCTTATAAGGCAGTCTCACCCGATGACCCTGCTTTAGCCCGACTGGATTTCGACCAGGCATACGCAAGTCCTGTTTCGGGAGTCCTGTCGGATTACGTCTACAATTCGATCCTGACCGGCCGACCGTATCTTCTGCAGATGATGGAAGATGCAGAGATTGCGAGGCGTTTTCTCGAGATTAATTTTAAAGCAGGGCCAGAACTAGCACTAGCCGTTACTGGCAACGGCAATGGATATACACTGGCGAAACTGATTTCCGAAACTCTTCCCAACACGAAGTTTTTGCCGCGGCCGGATGCACAACCGATCAACTGGTCCGATCTTGTGGATCAGAAGCGGGAGATGTGGCCGATCGAACTGCTACTACCCGGCGGAGCTTATATTCATTAGAAGAGTCGTAAGAAATTGAGAGGCGGCTGTGCCGAGCGGCAAAGCGAACTCTCTATCGTTCCGTTCTATTTCGCGACGAGTTTCAGGAGACCAAAACTCTCGGGCGCGTGGAAAGTTTTGCTCATCGTAGGTCGCCACATGACTTCTTTACCACCCCCCGGTGGCCCTTCGGTGCGATAGAAATTCACCCGGAACTGTTGCCCAGCAGCCACCTTGGGAACATCAAGCGCCACAAATGGGATGCGCATCGCCGTATACCACACGTGTTTGGATTCATCGATCCGTGCCGCGTGCTCAAAACCAGAGTTCCAAACCCATCCTTCCTCGTGACGCGGGTTGTCGACATTGATATCCAAGTCGATCCACTCGCCCTGCGGCGAGATTTCGAATTCTTTGTATCGCTTAATGTTCTGAAAATTTGAGCCGATAAACACCTCAGCCACATTCCAATTCCACAATTCGTAGGTTTCGTGTAGCGAATCCGGCCTCGGGTTAAGGTACAGATGTTTGTAGGGGCAAATAAATAAGAAATAGATGTTGTTTTTGGTCCAGCGCGAGCGCACCTCGGTCCGGTATTCGGGTTCAAGCCGTCCCTGGTTATCTACCTCCGCAAATACGGGATGTGCATTGCGCCAGAGGGGCGAAGCCGGATCGGTATCGACCTTCACATCGGCGTCAGCTCGGGTACTGAACACGACAGCTTTGCGGTCGGATTCTTTGGCGCAGATCAAGCACAATGCCAGAAGCAGGAAACACGCGACACCCAGATGCATGCTCCTTTCCCAGGGTATTTGGTATACCGTGCTCATATCCGACTCAGGCGCTCATCGAGACATGGAGCAAGCGCGCCGCGTTCTCGTAGTAGACCTTCTTGAGAATGGAATCGGGAAGCTCAATTCCATAGATCTTCCAGCGGCCTTGTGGCGGAATCTTCGCGGGAGCGTAATCGAAGTACTCGTCATCCGTCTCCAGGAAACGATAGTAGATCTCGTATAACCGGTCATCGAAGACCTGTTGCGGAAATTCGTCGCCGTGGGGCGTGGCGTCGGTCCCGAACAGGATGCGGTCCTGATATTTGTCGAAGAAGCGGCGTGCGGTCCGGGGCTGACGGCCCAATTCGCCGATCCGAGCCGCAATGTCCACGGCCATATGGGGGAAACGGTCCAGGTTCTCGGCAACGTTGGTCAGGTCTTCGGCGAAGTTCCCCACGTGCAATACCAGAAACTGAGTTTTCGGATGCCTGGCTATGACACGGTTGCGCGCGGCCAGCAACTCAGCGTTGCTGGGAAAATCATGATCGTAAAACGACCAATCGGGGTGATTATTCAGTTCTTCGTAGCGCTCGTTGAAGCGGTCAGTAGGCGTGAAGAACGCGATCGGATCGGAAACGTGGATAGCCACGGGAAGGTTCAGTTGCCCGCAGGCATCCCACATGGGATCAAATCTGGGATCATCGATCTTGACCAGGGTCCCGGAAGTGATGTTTTCGCGTAAATACAAGCCTAGGGTCTTAAGTATCTTCAGCCCCTTGGCGCCATCGCGCTTAGCCTGTTCGATGGCATCCGCCTGAATCTTGGGATAATCCGGTTCCTTGAATCGTGGATAGCAGGGTTCCGTAAACGCGTAAAAGCGGCCAGGAAAAGCTTTGTCATACTTGTTGACCGTGTCTACCAGGCCCTCGTAGAAACCACCGGTCAGGTTCACCATGGCGCGAATATTTTTGCGATCCATGACTGCCAGCAGTGCCTGTGGGGTTCCTAAGTACTGGCGTTCGGCGGCGAGCTCAACCCCTTTCTCGGATCTCTTCGAGACGGAAATGTGGGTGTGAACATCAATTGCGGGATAGCGCGAGCGCTCAACCCGCATCTCTCGCACGTGCAACATGCTCTTGGGTTCGAATTGAGAAAGGAGCAAGGGCACGCTGCCAGAAATTGTTGAAAAAGATTCTTCCGATGTCGCGTTCTCCTCGTCCTGCGCACCGGCAGGCAATCCCGCCGCGCCCATCAAGACTCCCGCTCCATACAGCCACTGCCTACGATTAATCACGGATCCTCCAGACAGTCAGATCAGCAACCGTGCCCGTCAGTGGCTGCAACATACAGCTTGAACGCCGGCACGACACGAGTTATGACTCCGCTCTTGGAAGGTGCGTCGGGATGAAGGATCCACAGCCGAACTACTCGCAAACAGCTCTAGGGAAACCGGTCCCGTCACTTACGCCCTGGGGGGATGCTCCTGAATCGCCTCGTTAACGGGATTCCAGTACTGTTTTTTGCCTGACCAGTATGCTTGCGTAGCCATGATGCAGACCACAGAGTGCGAAAAACCATGGTCCACCGTGGCATTCGGCTGCTTTCGATCCCGCATCGCCGCGATCCAGTTCAGCATATGAACTACGCTGTCATCGTCGGTGCCCAGTGAACTCGGAGCCTCGCCGTTGGGGACATGCACCACCTCGGCTTGTTCCCGAGCCAGTGGAACCAAGGGAACCGAGCGATAGACGGGACCAGATCCAAACGGATCGAATTCCTCCCTTCCGCCTTCGTTGGAGACGACGAACAACGATGCCCCTTCGCCTCCATAGTTCTCGATCGTGCCGTGCCGTCCTTGAATCCTGGAGAAACTGCGATAGCTGTTACCGAACGTGGCTTTGTACGTATAAAGAAAACCTTTCGGGTACGTGACAACGGCCGTGCAGGTGTCCGGATTTTCACGGCCGTCATTCCAGACGAAAATACCCCCGCTGGCCACCACGCTTTCCGGATATGCCTCGTCCGTCCACAGGTGGACAAGATCACAGCCATGGCTTAGCCACTGATCAAAGATACCGGACGAGAAATCCTTGTAAAGACGAAACTCGAGATAAACGTGAGGATCAAAGGAACGGTAAGGTCTGCCCAGCAACCAGCGCTTCCAGTCTGTATCCTCCTCGCGCAGCTTTGACTTGCGCTCCGTCATCCAGCGCTTCCACTCCATTTTGGTATCCATCAGCATTTCACTGGAAATGCTGACATCATTCGGGACGAAACGCCAGCGTTCCTCATTCACGTTCCACTCCTGCTCAATGTGCACAATTTTTTCGATTCTGCCGGAGCGAATGATATCGCGCACCGCCAGCGGATAGGGTTCGCTGCGATGCTGGGTTCCTATGGCCACCACTTGCCTGGACTGTTTGGCGGCGTCGCGTGCCTCCTTGGCTTCATCAAGATCGTTAGCGAACGGCTTTTCCACGTAGCAGTCCTTGCCGGCACGCACCACATCCGTACAAAGCTTTGCATGCTGGAAATCGCCCGTTGCAATCATCACGGCGTCGATATCCTTATTTGCCAGCATCTGCTCCGAGTATTGGTATTGCTGCGGCTCGAGGTTGAATGCCTTCCTTACTTGTGCGGCCCGCTCCTCCCGAGCCAGGCTCCACAGATCGCATACAGCCCCAACTTCCACAGGAGTTTGCGCGGAAGCGAGCTGGGCCATGTGCACGCGACCGGAGCTTCGCTGTCCGCAACCGAGCTGCCCGAGAACGATTCGACCATTCGCTCCCAGGATGCGCGCATAAGAGCTGGCCGTGCTGCCTTTCACAACCGACGCTGCTAACAGCGAGGCGCCAGCCTGCTTCATAAATGTTCGCCGATTCATGCGGCTCCTTTCCGTGAGGCTGATTATTGAGGACGCTGCTTTGAACTCACGCGAATCTGCCCTTCGCTGTACCAGCCGTCCGGGTCTCGCCCGGCAATGGCGAAACGCACTGCAGGCTTGCCGTTCCAAGGATCGAGCATGGCAACCCGGAATTCGTAGGTGCCGTCCGCCAGGCTCTTGGGGATGTAAAGAGTTCCATCGAAGACAGCATCTCCCGGAAGCCATTTTCTGACATCCACGGGAATGTTGATAACGGCGCTGTCCTTTGCTGACCGCAGCTGCACCGCAAGCGGGAAATTCGTATAAGCAGGGGCAACACCGGCGTTCAGCCACCACATATGGATCGGCATCATAGAACCAGCCGCAACGCTTTTAGGATATTCCAACCGACGCAGCAGAAAGCGGTATCCCATCTTCTTCTGGAAGGCTTCGAATTCACGCTTCCAATCGTCCGGAATGGGAGACGATTTTAGGTTTACCGAAGTGACGTGCCAACGAAGCGCTTGCTCCAGGATGTAGTGCACGTCGAAATGATCTTTCTTCCATTCAGAAACGGTACCGCAGACCTCTAGCGACACCGGCCGCTTTTGCCAGACATCCTGAATGCCAGCCCGCACCACCTGCTGCGGATAAATATCCAACATCTCTGGCTCGAAGTAAGCATCATCAGATTTCAGCCGCATGTCGCCGAGACAATCCAGCCGCCACCCCGCGCCTCGGCTAGTTCCGTACGTTAAGGCTTGCTGTTCGTCAAAGTTCATCAGCAGCGTTGTATGGGGAAAAGCGTCGAACCAGATGTCTATGAGCGCCTTCTGGTAAGGAAACGTTGGCATGTAGGGACTCCAGCCTTCACCCCAGTAGCCCACAGAAGAGATGTCCACGCTGTCGAGGTACGGATTACCGTCATAGCGTTTTCCTGCTTCGGCCACTAACTCGCCCCAATACTTCAGGTACAGAGGGTCGGAGAAATCCGGCTGCCAGATAGCTCCGTCCTTGTCGCTGGGTTTGTTGGCCCGCCGCGCACCGGATTTTTGATACCACTCGGGAAGTGGGTCCTTATTCGAATACGGCATCAGACGCATCGCCAGTGTCTGACCGTGCGCTCGCGCCTCTTCGAGAGCGAGATCGATGATGTCCCAGCGGAATTTTCTGTGCTCCGGTTCGAGCGCGTCCCAGTACCAGCGGAGGTAAGCAATAGTCGTGTCCGGAAAATCGGGTTTGTTCGCAGCTTGCGGAAGCGTCGTCACCGGCCCGGCTTCGGACCATTCCAGCCGGGGATTTAACTCTTCGCCATTGAACCTGTTGAAGGTGGTGATTCCCATGCCAGGATTTATCAGCACGTCGTCTATCGGGACCGGGCGAAGGATCACGGTGTCACGCTGCGCATAGGAGAGGCTAGTCAAGAAAGAAAGTACTACTAACCACGAGACCTTTTTCATGGATGTTCTCCGTTACTCCGGACGCACCTCCAGGAGCGAATGCCCAGCAAACTCAACCTGCAACCGGGCCTTGTTGCCGGGAACAGTCCCAAAACTGACGCCGTTGACGTAGTCATACAGGCTGTATTTGCCGTCTTCAAGGCCACGGAATTCCACTGGTCTTTTCGGTGCTTGCCATAAAAGCCGTAGTACATCGTCTGATCTCGACCAATGACGTGCGTTTCGGGCTGGTCAAAACCGATGTCATAAAGATGCCCGAGATACTGGCCCTGCGAGAGCATTTTGTCCTGATAGATGCCGAGCCATTTTCCGAATTCCGCCTCTCGCGCCGCCGTCAGATCCGACTTGCTTCTCTTCTGTACGAGTGAGGGCAGCACAAACTGGGTGCCCACTACGCCGCCAACGCCGAGTGTGGAGGCGAAGTCATTCTCGCCATCGCTTAATTCGACGTGATCTTCGCCAGTTCAGTTGCGATCGGCACGGACTTTGTAATCAGCTTAGTAGGTGCACTTGCAGTACACGCACGCGGCAAGCCAGTTCTGTGGTTGTGCCACCGGCCGACTGAACTCATAGAGCGGCAGTTATACTCCTTTTGCCCAATTGGTATCGCTGCCTTTTTTCAGGCGTATGGTCAGTGAACCGTCTGGATTAGTCTTTTCGTAGCAAGCCCAACGAACTTGTCGCCGCACACCTTTGACTTCCAATTCAGCACGCAGGTTAATCTGCTGCCCGTCCAAGCCCTTCGGCAAAATGAGAGAGGCCTGACGTAGCTTGCACGCGTAGGGCTGGCCTGCATCAAGATTTCCGCCGACTTTCACCTTGCCATCCGGAGTCTCCGCGTACACACCCAACACCCCGGGCACTCCGGCCACGCCGTCATTGACGATACCCACAATTAATTCCATCGTGTCATAACGTTTCCTCTGCCAGACTAGGGACGGGCGTACGCGGTATCCAAGGCTTTGCTCCATCGCGCGGAGCGAGTCGGGGTATTTCTCGTAGTAGCGGCGGACATTATCTGCCTCTGTCCAGAGGCCGAAGTAGTTTGTACCGATGTCCAGCGCATGGTAACCCGCACTCTCGCGATACGGCCGGTCCATGGGTCCGCCGACGCGGTGAGGGTAGTCATCTCCAGACTGAGTCTCGTCGTCCCTCCCCACAAAAGTCAGCATTTTGGGTGACAGCTTGCTTAGACAAGCTTTCTCCTCAGCCGCAAACTCAGGGAGCACATAGTGACGATTTCCGCCATCTTCGAGTATGGTCGCAATCCATGGTGGCCGATGCCCAAGCTCCTCGATCTGGATCGGCTCGTCCATAATCAGACTGTCCGACCGCAACCAGCATCCCGAGCGCACAGCCAAGTCCTGCACCTGACGGTTGCCGACGTTGCTGATATCGGGCTGCGCGTTGACGGCCAGAGGAGTTTTCTTCCATGCACTGATCTGCAACTCCGTCATGTGGACGAACGTCTTCTCAGCAGTTAAGTAATCTGGAAACGGATTGGGCAAGTCATTGGTGTGACCTTCACCCCAGAAGCCATACATCATGAGATCCATGAATTCCAGGTGCGGGTCACCGTCGAAGCGCTCGGCGAGCAATTCGTTCAACTCGGTAAAAGCCTTCTGAAACTCGGGCGAGTCATAGCGAGGCTCACAAAAATCGAAATCGACGCGGTGTGCTTTAGATTTGTGGCCGATGTTAGCCACGGGAACTTTCACGCGTAGAAAGTCTGGAAGTGCGAGCTTTTGTGGCTGGATGTTCGGACTGGAAAGCTGGATACGAAACCCGACACCGAGGCTGTGGCGCTTGGCGGCATCGAAGGTAGCCGCCCAAACTGGCGACAAGTCCAGCTTGCCGGGACTGGTCTGCACATCGCGCCAATCGCAACGGATGTACAACACATCCGTGAAAGGCAGCGACGCCATTTTTTCTACAGCCTGTTCCAGCGTTTCTTTTCCGCATTGCACCGGTAGCGCTGGACCGTTCTCTTCCCACGCATAGCCCACAAAACCAGTGCCGAAATTTCGGATGTGATCGCGGGAGGGCTGCGTGGTAAAGATTGTGAACCAGCCTTGGTCCTGCGTGACTCCGAACGGGCCCTGATCGAGGCGGTTGGTTACTTTCGGGCAACCGAAGTCATAGCCTTCCCACTTGTGGTCCTCTACATCCGCCCACATCGGCCGTGATGCAATCAGACTGCTTGTTCCTGCCAGAACTGCTCCGGCCTTGAGAAAATCTCGCCTGTGCATTCCGTTCCCTCCTCGCGTTGCCGTTGAAAGTCGGCCTCATGAGCCAATGGTCGCGTCAGACCTCTTGGCGCAGATTCGGACGCAGAGTGAGCGAGCCATCCTCGTTCAGTTTCTGGTGACAAGCCCACCGCACGGGGTAGCGCATTGCCTTCACTTCGATTTCCGCCCGCAGTTTCAGACCTTTCCACTTGGTTCCCTTCGGCAGCACGAATTGCGCCTGCCGGATTTTGCCCGGCAGAGGGTACCCGGGATCCAGGCAGCCACTCTTCAGCAGCTTCCCGTCCTCGCTTTCTACCGTCACCCGCAATACTCCGGGGACACCGGCGATACCATCGTTGGCAAACCCGGCGATCAGTCCTAGATAGCCCCCATCGTCATAAGCCCAGATCATCGTCGGTCTCACGCGATATCCGATGCGGCGATTGATCCGGTCGAACCATGCGGACGAGGCCTGGTAATAGGCCTGCAGAGTCTTTGGGTTTATCTGGTGAAAGTTCCAAAGCGACCAGTAATTCGGGCCTACATCCATTACATGCGCCATCATGTTCTCCGCCGGCGATATGCCTTCGTGCCCAGCTTGCGGATCAGGAGGTTTGCCGGGAAGCGGTTGTTCCAGCACCGCGGCTATCCAGGGCGGGCGATTACTCAGGGCTTCGATCTGTTCGTTCTCGATGAAGATCGTGTCGCTTCGAATCCAGTTATTGCTGCGAACCGTGCGGTCCACAAGTTCTGAATTCCCAACCCGGCTGTAGTCGGGCTGGGTATTGGTCAGCAACGGGGTTTTGCTGAAGTTCTCCAGCTGAACTTCGAGCATATCGATCCAGGTCCGCTCCGCCGTTTGGTAATCGGGAAAAGGATTGTTGGCGAACGGCCAGGTGTGCCCTTCACCCCAAAACCCATACATAAAGGTGTCTACGAACTCAATGAGGGGACTACCGTTGAACTCCGCCGCCAGAAGGCCCACTAATTCTTTGAATACCTGTTGAAAGAATGGATCGTCAAACCGGGGCTGGTAACGCGCATGCGGGTTGGTTAAGTATCTTTGTGCCGCCGCGCTGCTTTCAATGGGGCTAAGTACCAGATCCACCTTTGGGACCTTATTGAGCACGAAATCCGGCAGTGCAGGCGCGTGGGTATAGTCTGGCGCGCTCATCTGAATGCGCAGGCCGATGCGCTTGTTGTTTTTCTTCGCCAGTTCGAAAACGAGTTTCAAATAATCCGGGAACTCCAGCCGACCGGGTCGCGACTGCACTTCCCGCCATGTCGGGCGTATGTACAGCTGCTGTCCAAGTGGAAACCGAACCAGCTCTTCAATTGTTTCCGGGATGTTGTGCGATTTGATTTCATCCGTACCCATGTCGGCGGTGATGTATGTGATCAGACCCTTTCCGTAGTTGGGCACAACTTCCTCGGAGGGGGTGGTGGTCATCACCACTTCATCGGTGGGGATCACGGCATCGGGCGGGTACTGGGGGAAGGGCCCCTGGTTCAGACGGTCGCTCACCGGCGGCCCGGAGCCAAAATCATATCCGCTCCAGTTATGCGCGCGGACTAATCCATGCGCTTGGCTCGTCCCGAGTTCGGCAGCGACTGCCAATGCAACACTCGTTTTCAGGAAGTCTCTGCGCTGCATGGACATTATGTCCTCCTTCCTTCCCCGGTGTTCGTGCGATCGGCTTTATCTGACCTGCCTGGGTGCGCGCGTGCTAAGACACCAATCCTCTCCTGGGTCGCACCAGGTCTGCGACAGCGGATCGGAACCTACAAGCGCTTCCGGCCCGGGCATTGTTTTCGGTCAGCAATCCCCTGGGCGAGAAACCGGCTAGAACTGCAGCTTTAGAGCAAACTGAATCTGACGTTGTGGTATTACCGTGCCGGTGATAACGCCAGCGGCGCCCGGGCCATCGGTGATGTAGTTATCCGGCTGAGAAAAGACAGCGTGGTTGAAGGCATTAAAGAATTCTGCGCGGAATTCCAGGCGAACCTGCTCGCTGAGGTTGAAGAACTTTCGCGCGGACACGTCGGCGCTCTTTTCGCCGGGTCCTTCCAGCACATTTTTGTGTGCGTTGCCGAAGCAATAACACGCGGGCACCGGAAAGTCACCTATGTTGAACCATAAGTTGGGGCTGGGATGCGCCAGATGGCCGCTGCCAATTTGATCTGTGCGCAGCAGCCCCTGAGAACCGGTATTAGTCGGATCGTAGCCCATGGCCGGCGAGAAAGGGAAACCCGAACGGAAGGTAACAATTCCACCGATGTGCCATCCGCCAAGAATCTTGCCCAGAGCTCCGCCTTGGTTCAGGAACGGCTTGCCCCTGCCGACTGGCAGTTCATAATCGACGCTCGTAACCCAACGCTCGCGATTATCAAAGTCGGCCAGCCCTTTTTCCGCCTGAAGATTGTAGCTGTCCTGCGGCCAGGGCGCGTTGCAGCAAATTTCCGGCTGGTCGTTGATGGCCTTGCTGTAAGTAAACGCGCTCAAGAAGTACAGACCATGACTCGTACGCTTTTCCGCCTTGAGCTGAATGGCGTGATAGGTTGAATTGCCGCGATTAGAGATGCTAGTGAACGGGCCGTACTGCGGGTAGGGCCGCCGAGACTGGTCGAAAGTGGGACTTGCAATCGGAATCTGGTTGCGGTCCATGAGAACCTGCAGGTGAGTCCCTTTCGTGCCTACATATGCCGGAGAAATCACGATTTGCCCTGGCAGTTGGTATTCGATGTTGAGATTCCACTCGTCATAAACAGCGGTATGGGGATTCCAGTCCTGGCTGGTAACCCCGGCGAACGGCGCCTGGCTGGGACCAAGCGCAGGAAACCCGGTGGCTAGTGTCACCTGAGAGGGGGTCAGGCCATCGCTTTGGAACGTAGGCTCAAAGAAGAACGGGAGATTGTAAGCGAGCTGCAGGGGATCGCCCGTGCGGATTTCCTGGAAGGTGAAGAAGCGCCCGTACCCCGCGCGAATCACCATCGGGCGCGATTGGAACGGACGATAGGACAGCCCAATTCTCGGTGCGAAGTCATATTTATCAGTTGTGGCCAGATTCTTGGGGTAGCCCGGCGTACCGGCAGGAACAATAATTCCTTTGGTGTAGTCGAAATTGCTCTGCCGATGCTTGGCATCGTAAACCGCAGTAGCGTAGTCGTAACGCAACCCAAGATCCAGAGTTAGGTTCGGCAGGACCTTGTAACTGTCCTCTACGAATGCGCCGTAAGTATGCTGGCGGTTATGAAAGAAGGTAACGGTCGAAATTTTTGCAGAAACCGGAAGGCCCAGGAGCATGTCTGCGATGCTATTGCCGCTACCCATTTGATTGCCAGGATCTACGGCGGTGAATTGACCGCTGAAAGATAAATTCCCGCGCGGTTGCGCGATCTGCTGCATGTTGAACTGGTCCCAGCGGATCTCAGGTCCCACCTTGATCATGTGCTTTCCGTGCACAAGACTGACCGTGTCGTTCAGCTGGAAACTTTGACTGATAACCGTGGTCGGCGTGAACAGGGGCTCACCGAGTCCCCGATATCCGTTGGGCGCGAACCGTGTCAGTCCATTTACCGATGGGTCGTTCGGGACACCCGGCACCTGGAAGCCTGCCGGTGGGTAGTGCTGGCCGTAAGTAGGAGAATTAGAAATGTAGTAAATGCGGTTGAAACCGTAGCGAAGGTCGTTCACCAGCTTCGGGCTAACCGTATGGGTGTAGCCGAGGGCAAGACCGCGGTTATGCAAAGGACGATTGCCGGTGTTGTAATTACCTCCATCAGCAGGTCCCCGAAATGGCGGGGCTTGAAAGCGATGATCCTGAACCAGAGTAAAACGTTGGAAAAGCTGGATTTTAGACGAGATATTCTCATCGACTCTCGCATCCGTCTGGTCCACACGGTGTGTGCCCGGCGCGTTCACTCGGTAGTTGTTGCCCTGCGCGCCTGGGACGTTCGGCGCCGGGTAGAGACTCGCGTAGTTCAGGGCAATGCTATCCAGGTACTGTTTAGGAATGATGTTGGCCTGTCCTGGGATAGCGAGACCCGTCGTAGGATCAAACCCGAAACCGTCTCGCACCGTGGATCCATTCACAGTGCGTGTGGTAGCAGGATTAAAGATTTCACCCTGGTAGACCGGCCTGCCCAGCGCATCCACACCCGATTTCGGGCCGAGCAGATCGCTGAAATCACCTGTAGTCTCAGCCACGCTGGGGACAGTCTCGAAGACAGTTTGCGCGGAGTTAATGCGCGTGCCCTCATAGTCACCAAAAAAGAACACCTTCTGCTTAATGATCGGCCCGCCAAGCGTACCGCCAAACTGATTCTGCTTGTACGGCGCCTTCTTGTCACTCGGCGACTCGAAGTATCCCCGGGCGTCCAATGCCTCGTTGCGCAGGAACTCCCAGGCGCTCCCGTGAAACTTGTTGGTCCCCGACTTCGTCGTGGCGTTGACTACGGCTCCGCCGCTGCGGCCGAATTCGGGCGAGTAGTTCGATGTCTGGACCTTGAATTCAGCGATTGCATCGACGCTGCTGACTATCGCCACATCCCCGTTGTCGTTGGAGTTGTTATCGATTCCGTCCAGAATGAAGTTATTCTGATCACCGCGAGTTCCATTGACCGAGAAACTTCCCCCAGCATTCCCGTTGGTCGGCGTTTGTGCGCCGTTAACCGGTCCCTCTGTTATTTTGGCGACTCCTGCAGTGAGGGTAGCCAGGTCCGTATAGCGTCGTCCATTTAAGGGCAACTCCTCGACTTGCTGGGCCGCGACCACATCGCCCAATGCGGCTGCCTCGGTCTCCAGCAAGGGCGGTTCACCGATCACGCTAGTGGTCTCGGTCACCGATCCAACCTGCAGGTTGAAGTCAAGCCGAATGCTTTGCTGCACATTCAGAACTATGCTCTGGCGCACTTCCTTGCGGAATCCGCTGGCCTCGGCCGAAAGAGAATAGTTCCCGATCTTCAGCGGAGTAATGACGTAGTTGCCGTCCGGACCGCTTTGGACCGCCGTCTTCACGCCAGTATCAACGTTCGTTGCCGTCACCGTGGCACCGGCAAGAACGGCTCCGCTCGAATCTCGAATAGTCCCGACTACCGACGCAGTGTCGACTTGCGCCAGTGTGGTGAGGGCGGTGCTGATCAGGCAAGTGAAGGCCATAAACAAAATGGTTCTTCTCACGGGGCTCTCCTTTCGCAGATCACATGTACTTCGCGGATGCCATATATTCCCAGATCGTAATCCTCTGGGAAGGCTTTTAATTTTTCGGTACCCTGGTTTGTCCTGAACCGCTACTTCACGCCAATCGGGAAAGGAGAAACTCTCGCCCTGTCCCTTGCCGCGGCCACCGCGGCGGTGGTGCCTTCCGAAAGCCTCCCAGGGGTGGCGCCGAAGCGCGTTTATTTGGGCCGCGCGAGCAAAGGCATAGCGATCGGAACAGGCATGGATGTTGACGCTTCCAGAGTGTATGAGTTTCTCGCCAGCTGGGGGATTCCCTCCAGGGAGTGCTGCTTTTCCAATTGCTGCGACGCCAAATCGAGCCATGTCCGCTCGCCGAAATGGGATGATCACGCGTGCGAAGAAACCCAATCCGAGCTACGCCCAAAAAGCCAGTTTCTTTTTATATCTTTTCCTTTCGTTTGTCTATAAGATCACGCTCCGGAACCGGTTCTGCATCTTTACCTTGATATCAAGCATCTATACATCGAGCTACAATAAAAGACCCCAGGATTTTCCAATGCGACCGAACTTAAGTTCCAACAGGAGTGGAATCCACCTCTGGCTGCTGCTATGGAAAGCAACCAAGGCTGTAGAAACGCAAGCGCACCGCAGTGTACGGGCCACAGGTTTGTGTTTGAGCGATTTCGGAGTGCTCGAAGCGCTTTTGCATAAGGGGCCCCTTCCAGTGAGCGCTCTCGGAAAGAAAGTCCTTCTTACCAGCGGATCCATGACGGCGGCGGTGGACCGACTGGAACGTCGCGGTTGGGTTGAACGGAGATTTACCGCATCGGACCGCCGCTCTCGCATCGTCTGTCTGACAGCGCAAGGAGCGAAGCTAATTCGCCAAGTGTTTGCGGGTCACGCGCACGATATGGAGGCGGCGTTCTCCTCTCTTGATAAGCCAGAGAAAGAGGTCCTGGCGAACCTGCTGCGCAAGCTCGGGCATACGGTAGAGGCTCGCACCGTCACTAAAGGCAGCAGGATTCAGAACCAACAAGCAAGCAAGGAAAGGAGTTAAAT
Organism: Acidobacteriota bacterium; assembly: GCA_003225055.1. Classification (GTDB taxonomy): domain Bacteria; phylum Acidobacteriota; class Terriglobia; order Terriglobales; family Acidobacteriaceae; genus Gp1-AA122. The sequence goes on along the minus strand of QIAU01000161.1, from coordinate 9,404 downwards.
CATGTCAGAACGAAAACGGGTTTTGGGAATTTATGGGGCGGCATCATCGCATTGGGTAGGGGATGGCTTCCCGGTGCGAACAGTCTTTCCGTCGCAAGGAGTGCCGGAATTGAGCCCTTTCCTGATGCTGGACTATGCCGGTCCTGCGCACTTTAAACCAGCAACCCGTCCACGCGGTGTTGAAGAGCATCCGCACCGCGGTTTTGAGACGGTGACAATCTCCTATCAGGGCAGTCTCGATCACCGCGATTCCGGCGGAAACGCGGGCACGATCAATCCCGGCGACGTTCAATGGATGACTGCCGCTTCCGGTGTAGTCCATGAAGAAATGCACGGAAAGGAGTTCACGCGAAAGGGTGGCGACTTTGAAATGGTGCAACTGTGGGTGAACCTTCCGGCAGCGCAGAAAATGTCCAAGCCTCGCTATCAGGGCATCGTGAATGCACAGATTCCTCGTGTGGAGCTTGGAAATGGTGCATACGCACGTGTCATTGCGGGCGAATTGAAAGGTATCAAGGGACCTGCGAAAACTTTCACCCGAGTCAATGTCTTCGATGTGCGTCTGGACCCGGGTGGACGTGGCGAACTCAGTCTGCCAGCAGGCCAGAATTCCGCGATTGTGTTGCTGCGAGGAAACGTTGTTGTGAATGGTGCATCTGCCCTGCGAGGGGAAGCGCAGATCGCGCCTCTCAGTTCATTAGGAGAAAGTATCGAGCTCGCCGCGAAGGAACCATCGTTGCTTCTGGTATTGAGCGGAGAGCCGATCAACGAGCCGGTTGCCAGCTACGGCCCGTTTGTGATGAACACAGAGGCCGAACTGCGTCAGGCTTTCGAGGATTACCGGGCAGGCAGAATGGGACACGTGTAATTCATGCTGTTCTGAGCTGTAAATGACACAGCTGACAAATTCAACTGAAAGCACTTTCCGCTCGGGTGCGGAGCGTGCTTGAAGAATCCAAAAGCCGACGATTTCACGAAACTCGCGGCGCCTGCGATCAATCATTGTGGGCGATGGCACGATGCAAGGAGGAGGATGAATAAAAGCCGCCTGGAAGCGTTCAGCGACGGGGTTCTCGCCGTGATCATCACGATCATGGTGCTGGAGATGAAATCACCGGGTGGAACCAGTCTCGCGGACCTAAGGCCAGTGATAGCTGTTTTCCTGAGCTACGTCCTGAGCTTCGTTTACATCGGAATTTATTGGAACAATCATCATCACCTGCTGCACGCAACTCAGCGCGTGAACGGTGCAACTCTGTGGGCCAACTTGCACCTGCTGTTCTGGCTGTCGCTGGTTCCATTTACTACCGCTTGGATGGGTGAGAATCACCTCGACTCGTGGCCTGTTGCCGTGTACGGGATCGTTCTGTTGCTGGCGGCCAGCGCATATTTCATCCTGACACGGGCTCTCATCAGAATTCATGGACACGGTTCAACTTTGGCCACATCTATTGGAAGCGACAGAAAGGGCAAAATCTCAATAGCTATTTACGCGGCAGCGATTCCGCTGGCGTTCGTGCAGCCGTGGATCGCCGCCGCTGGCTACGTCATTGTCGCCATCATGTGGCTGATTCCCGACCGGCGCATCGAGAGAAGGGTCGCGCAATAGGCAGTTGTTTCCCCGTTTGGAGGATGTGCGCCTTACCATCTAAGCAGGTAGTCCTTTCCTCACCTTGTCCGATGACCACTCCTTAGCCGCGGCGACATCATCATCATTTTCCAGTTCGTGGCCGCCTCCGCGTCACAAGATCGAGACATCTGCTCCTTCGACGGTCGCCGCACAGTCGGCGGGCCGACCCGTTGTTCATGCTCAAACGGTTGTTACCTAGCTCCCCAGAGCGCCCATTGGTCTCGCTCAGTCAAGCCAATCTTGAGGAGTTCCGCAAAAGCTTTGACGCTGCCAATGCAGACACGCGCATCCTGCTGCTCGTCTCGCCCACTTGACCAAAATGTCTGCAGGGGGCCTCTGCAGTGGAACGCATTTTGGAGCAAGCTCATTCTGCATCGGTTCGAGTGTTTGTGGTTCGGGAGCCGATGCTTCCGACCGACTGGGACCGACCAACTCGACCAACGCTGAAGCGTGTCTCCGATTCGCGCGCGGTGCAGTTCTGGGACAAGAACCATTTGGTTGCCGCTCAGGTGAAGCAGCAGTTGAAGCAATTTCATGGAAATGATCCAAGCTGCTGCGAGGACGCAGGGCACTTGTGGGACATCGCCGCCGTGTACGCACCTCGCAATGGATGGGGTGAGGCGGGTCCAGTATTCGATGATGGGCCAGTTTACCGGATTGTGACGCAACTGAACGAACGTCTCAAGGAAATGTTAAACAGAGCGAGCGCCGCTTCATCGGCCCAATAGAAAAAGGAGCGCGAAGACAGGCTTCCCGCTCCTTTATTTTCGTCGTTCCTTAAGCGATAAACCTCGCCTGCCGTTGAGAGTCCACTACGTCGTTTTTAGGTCGAAATTTCCCCCGCTGACAATCTGGTTGAAATTGTTGACGCCGATGATGTCCAAGCGGGCACCCTCCTCGGCGCTGGCCGGCGGATTTCCGATCAGGCAGAACACCGACAGAACACCTTCGAATTGCTGCCAGATGTTGCGTCTGTGAGCAGGACACGCAGCATAAGCTTGCCACCGCAGAAGGCTTCATTGGGAGCCGATCGACAGCCGTAAGGCACAAAACTCAGCAGCTGAGTGGCAACCCAAGTACCGCTGCCGCTGGCTCCACTGGTGTACGTACCTGAGACATTCGTGCTTTTCGGGTTGAAGGAGAATAAACCGCTTCCCATAATTCTGACTTGCTCGCCGTTAGCAGCTTGCGCCACTTGCGGGACTGGCATGTGTAATTGGTAGGTTTCCGTCTGGCTGTCGGCGAACAACAATTCTTTTGGCAATGTGCCGGTGCCCAACATTAAGCAGACGACAACTGCTACCGTTCGCCCAAAAGTGCATGAAGAACAAACGCGGGTCTTCCGTTCCTCCATCGCCGAGTAAGCCTCTTTTGAACCGCTCGAAGGACCGTCAGAATGTCATGTTACGCGAGGGCCTGCCGGAAAAAGGCCAAGCTGGCCGTCCCGTCTTTTTCGAACGATCCACGTCCTTCGATCGAAATGCCGCCAGAATAGCCGGTCCTTTTCAGTAGCCGAAAAAATGTCGTGTACTCGCCATCCTCCGTCAGGGTGTGTGGCCACAGGCGGCCGTGCGGGTTGGCAAAGTGCAGGTGTACGATCTCGCGTCGCGCCGTGGCCAGGATTTGCGGGTCTTCGTGCTCCTCGCGCAGATGAAAGTAATCAATAATCATCCGCACATTGTGATGCTTGACGCGGCGCACCATTGCGAGCGCCTCGGCGCCGCTATTCAGAATGTTACTTTCTTGCCGGCGGAGCGGCTCGATTGCCAACACGATCTCGTGCCGGCGTGCTAGGTCGCCGGCCATACGCAGGAACTCGGCAATCTGCTCGTTCGCCCGATCGCGCGAGAAACCCTGGGGAACGTTGCGCGAGCCGGCGCTGCCCCACACTACCACTGAGGCGCCCAGGCTGCGGCAACGCGCGAGGCAGCCCTCCACGTATTTTCGCAGTTCCTCAAGCGGTAGTTGCTCTCCCACCACGACCAGGTCCTTGCGCCGGATGAAGCTGTTAAAGGCGTGGCAACGGATGCTGGACGACAGCACGGTTTCCCTGAACTGCCGGAAATCGTCATCGCTCATGGCCGCGATGTCGGCCGCGGCAGGCTCGACATAGTCGAAGCCGAATTTCGCTGCCGCGACCACGTCGCGCGAGCATACGCCTATGGTGACACGCCTTGGCTTCGCCGATGCCGCCGCGCACAGCGTCGTAGCCGCGATCGCAGCCAGGAACTGTCGTCTCGTCGCCATCAGCCGTTCCCGTCAGACTGCTTCTGGAACGACGTAAGGCGCGCGATACGAGCCACGCAGCATGCGGTTCGCTTCATCGTCGCCAACCACTTGCTGGCTGGATGGGTCGTAGTTGAGCGTCCGACCGAGCCGGTAGGAAACATTGGCCAGATGGAGGAGGGTACAGGAGATATGTGCCTCCTCAATCGGCGAATGGATGTTCTCTGCCCGGCGGCTGCGAACGCAATCGACAAAGTTGGCGAAGTGGTCGCCATCGCCCTTGCCCGAGGGTCCCGGTCGGGCCTGATTCCCTAGCCACGATTTGTAAGCGTCGTAGGTGTCGATTGCCAGGTAACCGTCCGAGCCATAGAAGATGTTGCCGATCGTGTTCGTCTTGGCGTCCACGGGACCAACCGGCCCGCTCTGATTAGCACCCGCAGGCTGAGGTCTTGGCGTGCTTGGCGGGGTGGCCAGTCCTGCCGGCGGCGGGCCGGAACTCTTGTACGCTCCAGTGCCGATCTCTGCCTCGTGATTCGTGATCCAAGGCCGCACCTCCAGTTCCATCATCTTGCGCTTGCCGGAGGAATCTTCGAAGCAGAAGGTCGCGCTGACAACGTTCGGCGTCTCCTGGTCGTCATCGAACAGGAAACGGCCGCCCCCTGCTAAGACCTGCACCGGAAAGTTTACGCCCAGGCCCCAGCGCGCGATATCGATCTCGTGAATTGCCTGATTGCCGACCTCCCCGTTGCCGGTATCCCAGATCCAGTGCCAGTTGTAATGGAAGCGATTACGGGTGAACGGTTTGAGAGGTGCGGGACCGGTCCAAAGATCATAGTGCACGCCGGCGGGGACAGGCTCCGGCGTTGCGTGCCCGATCGAAGCCCGCCACTTGTAGCAGAGAGCGCGCGCCAAGTAAACGTCGCCGATCAGCCCTCCGCGAACGTGCCGAATCGCCTCGATCATGCCGGGATTGGAACGTGCCTGGCTGCCGTGCTGGCAAATGCGGTTGTACTTGCGCACCGCCTCCACCAGTTGCCGCCCCTCCCACCAGTTATGCGATGCCGGCTTCTCGACGTAGACATCCTTGCCGGCTTGGCAGGCCGAAATGGCAATGAGCGAGTGCCAGTGGTTTGGCGTGGCGATCGAGACGGCGTCAACATCCTTGTCCTCGAGCAGCTTGCGTATATCGACAAAGGCTTTCGGTCGACTGACGCCGAGCGCTTCCACCTCGGCGAGACGGCGGTTCAGTACGTTCTCATCGACGTCGCACAGGGCCACTATCTCTACGCCGGGGACTTTGTGGAAACCGCGGATGTGATCGTGTCCGCGGCCACGCACTCCGCACACCGCGATGCGCACGCGATCGTTCGCGCCCAGCACTTTGCCGCCCAACGCCAACGTCGCTGCCCCGAGTGTCACTGCTTTACCAGTACCTTTGAGGAAAACCCGCCGATCCATGGCCGTGATTCTCGTTTCGTGTGAGGCTCTCGTTCTGGGAAAGACATTGTATAACGCCTGCCGCCGGCGAAGGGTTGTCATTGAAGTCGTCCATTCTCAAGAGTGCCGTATGGACTGCAGTGTTCGGAGCGGCGGGGCTATAGCCGGGACTGGCTCAAGCTGCAGGCATGGTGACGAGCGCGCACCCAGCGGCAAACGGTCCTGGAATTGGTTTCGAAAACATCTCAGCGTGATGAACAGACACGCCACATGACAAAACCCCTCAAACATCCGCCGGATACGGTCTTGCCGCACCTGCAGACCCCGGAAGTTACCGCGCCTGCCATGGTGCGCTCGATTTTCCTGCGCCGACGATAGCGCCGCAGCTTGCGCCCTTCCTGGAACCGCTTCTGTCGTTTTCATTCCAGAGAAGGCGGGATTGACTCGACGCTGGGTCTCCGGAACCGGTGAGCGAGCGCGTTATCACCCTACTCAACGATCGCCATCAGAAACAGAAAAGATCTGCTGAAGGTTGGGTGTACCCCCTCGAAAGAGTCGTGCTCAGGCAACACCGAACTAAGCGGGACCGAGCACCTGTTCAGGAAGATTACTCGGAAAGTCGGGATTCCGAACGGCCTCAGCTGTACTGTGCGAGGCACACCTTCGGCACAGTCACAATGGCGGAGATGAGAAATCCGGGCCTAGTCAAAGAAGTCATGGCGCACCAGAGCCTGAATACGACGATGGGGCTACGTTCATCCCGAGACGTCTCAGATCAAGTCGGTCATCGACCGTCTCTACCAGCCGAAGTACGTGATGTAGCAACAGCCGCAAAAATGGCCACAGGGACCGGAAGAGGATGGGTGGCGGTGGGCCGCGAGTCGTTAAAAACCGTTTGGTGAGCGCGGAATGCATCCTATAAAAAGGGAAGTCAAGAGAAATATTTTCCCCTCCCCTCGCCAGAGGCAGGAATTTGGCCGATTGCATCCAGCCCCGCCTCTTTCCACGAAGGGTTTTGGAGTTAACCGCCTTAAACACGCCGCGTAGCGGCGAGTCCAACCCCAGTTGCTGGTCCCAAGCCGACTGTTTCATGATGCGGTGGCGCTCGACGCCATTCAGTTCCCGAAGCTGCGCAAGCTTGAAGCGTTGGCTAAACCTTAAGTTGCCAACCATGATCCTATCCGAGACTCGAGGCCGATAGCTTTGTTGGGTTATCCGAAGGGGCATAGGATCGAATTGGAGACTCGTGCCGACGAACGGCACACCAATGCCTAATTCCTTCCTAGATACTCTCCCTCGAACCCGAGCATCATAAGAACCGATTGGCCACCACCATGAGCCCAGAGATCAGCTGGGGTTGCTTACGACGCTCAAGCTGCTTGCACGTTCAGTTGATTTAGTTGATTGGCGTCGAAACGGTCTCCTTTCTTCTAAATGGTCAAAGTTATCGCCGCGATCTTGCGGGCCAGCGTGAGCTGAGCCATGTCGGGCTCCATGCCTTTGGCCAGCAATCTCGCGTAGAAATCCTGGAATGGTCCTGCACAACGAGTAGCGCTGGTAGCCGTACTCTTGAAAATCTCCTTCATCTGGTGATTGTGGTTTTGGTTCAGGCCACGAAGCTGCTGCGGTTTTTTGGAACGCTGCAGTTGTCCGCGTACATAGCGGTATTGCGCACTGTCACGCGTCGTAACCCCCAGGCCACTATAGTTCCAAAGCTGCCGCTTGCTGCGGAAGCGATGCGGCGTCTGCATCAGCGCCACTAATAGCGCGGCACGAATCGGACCGATACAGGGAATCTCGCGAAGCTTTTTCGATGCTTTGTGCCTCCGGCTCTCGCTCAACAATTCCCGTCGCGCTTGTTGCCGCAAGGCATGCAATCCATCCAGATGACCATAGAAGAGCTCCGCTCGGCGGCGCACGCCAGCTTCCGGGATCTTCTCCAGCCATTGCTCGCGATAACGCGGATCATAGACTTGGATACCCCCACAGGAAATGCCCAAGCCTCGGTATAGGGCCTTGAGGCGATTCATCACTCGCGTCATGTCCTTGCTGAGGGTGGAATAGCTGCGCGCTAACTCGCGCAGCGTTCGTAGGCCATTTTCTCCGTGGTAGACCGGGCGCAGCAGTCCGGCGCGGAGTAACTCGGAGAGCTTGCGCGCATCCACCTTGTCATTCTTGTTCCCAAATGCGTTGCGTATTGTTAGGGAGAGTTACGGAGGTCAGACCTTACAGGGTGCCACTTTGACCTGTTTTTGCTCTGCATAACGGAGAGCGACTTCAGCGATTCGATCAGTTTGTCGGTGGCCTTGAAACGTCCCGAGCGTAGCTTGGGAGGCATGATAATCACCCTGGCGTTGGTGCTGGCATGCGGGCTGGTTGCAGACCGTTTGTTGAGGATGATAAGCAGAGGATTGAAAGACCTGCTGACAGTAACGACAACGGAGATCTTTCATCAGGCGGCTCCGAGCACCATGGAGGTTTTCTCTCGGGAAACACCTCTAGGCCTGACTCGCCGTCAGCGCAAATCGATGGTGTGTTCGGACCGAGAAAGACCACACGATTATGCGGAGTTGCGTTGTCTACAAGGTTGTTGGATCTCTTAGGCTGGATTGGAGATCGGTCGTCGCTGAGTCCGTCGGTCTACGTAAGAATATACAACGCATTTGGCAGCTTATGCACTGCACAGCGTAAGCTGCCCTCTTTCAATAAGGCATTGCGGCGCGGATTGCAGACCACGATTTCGTGCACGTGGGGCCTGAGCACATCGTACAGCCAGGCCGCCCAGGTTCCTTCTTCTAAGGTCACATGCAGCTCTCCCCGCAGACCCTGCAGGAACTGCAGAAGGGTAGCCGCTTTGGTTTCGATGATGGACTCCATCACCAGCTTCCCGGCGCCATTCAGTACGGCAATCGAAATCGTTTCTTTATGAACGTCGAGCCCGATATACTTGATGTTGCTACTCATGTCGAGTTGCCTCCTTGGGGGGAAGGTGATTCGTCTCAACGTGGATCTTTCCCCCAGGGTACAGTGCCATACTCCAGGACTGACCGGGAAGGGCGCGCCCCGCGCCCGCCGCCGCGGTTATAATCAGCCGGAGCTGAGCGGAGGATAGGGCTATATCGATCCTGGCAACGCGCTGTTCGCTTACGGAATTGGCTGTCTGCACGCGGACAGCGATGAGCCTGTTGGCGATGACGTATTACGAAGCCAGGGCCGCTTGTATCATTGCTCTGGTGTATCCCACGTTGAACGCCTGCGCAGCGTAGCCCCCGCCGCCAGGATAGTAAGGCTTGAAATCCGGCCGGTCGCGGTCATAGTCGATGGCACGAGGGTGTTCGGGATAGACGAGCCGCGAATATTTCTGCCGGACTAATTCTTTCATCACCGCAAACATGTCGTTCACGCCCTCGTCGATGAAGACTTCGGTGTATTTTTCGTTGGGCCGCTGCACGCGAACATTGCGGTAGTGCACGTGATTGATGACGTCCCTGCTCCCGAAATAGCGGCAAATTTCTACAGGATCGTGACCCATCTCGCGACTCACGCCGCAATCGAAAGTGATGCCGTTGCACTTGCTGGGCACGATGTCGACGAGCCTCTTCCATCCTTCCAGGCTTCCCATAATCTGCTCCGATCCGCGACTCAAGGGCGCAGGCGGGTCATTAGGGTGGAGAGCCAAACGCACTCCGGCTTCTTCGGCGACGGGAATCACGGCTTTAAGAAAATAGGTTATGTTGCTCCACATTTCTTCAAGGTTGTGCGTGCCCTCTTCGGGCAGAGGAGGCAGATTTTTCACGCGATCGTAATCGAAGGCCGTGAGGCCTGCGCCGCCCCTTCCCGTTTCGGCGTAGTAGCCTTCGACCAGTCGGTGAGCATAAAAGTTGTACTCGATGACCGGCAGTCCGACTCTTCCGGCGGCTCTAATGGATTGCCGAACTTTATCGATCTCCTCGTCGCGTTTCGGTCTGCCATACAGCGTTTTCGGGAAGCCGACGATCATCATGTTGCCGAGAGTGAGCCCGCCTGCTTTGAGGTTGGCGGTTAGCGCGCGCAAATCGTCTTCTTGCCAGGGGACACGGGGCCCGCCCGTAAGGACATCGTCGACGCCAAG
>QIAU01000094.1 GCA_003225055.1 Acidobacteriota bacterium | reverse complement strand
GTAGTTGAACTTGTAGTAATCCGAGCCGGTGCAGAAGCTGACACCGCCCGCCCCCGCCGGCGTGGCGGAGAATAACTCGTCGCCGAGAGAAGAGTTCGACGTGATCGAGTTGTGATGTACGTTGACATTCAGGTTATGGCAGTACGGTAACTGGACATTGGCTACCGTGCTTAGCTCGCAGGAGCCGGGGGGCGCATTGGTGGCCGAACCTTGGAGGTACGCGGGAGGAAATTCGCCCTGTCCAACGTTGATACCACCCGACATGGTTCCGGCGTTGTTGTAGATGCGGTTGTTGGCGATCTGTATGTTATGCCCCCATCCGTGGACGAAGATGCCGCCGCCGCCCTGGGAGCTATTCGTGATCCCCAGGCCGTCGATGCCCGACGGACTGCACTGGAAGCTGCTCGGGAACGGATTATGCGTCGTCGCGTTGTTAGCTCCGCAATTGGCGGAGGTTAGCAGAGTGGTGCCAGTCGGGAAGCCGCCCAAGAGAGTGGAGTCGTACGGATTCTGTCCGTGGAAGTCCACGCCTTTGGACAACACCGTAATGGCGGCTCCTTCGAGGGCGCCCATCAGCGATGGCTCTTGCAACATCTCGGCCAGGTTGCCGTTGAGGTTGGCGTCCCAGCCGACAGTGGCTTCCAGCGGTAACCGGTCCACCTGGAACTGCATTGTCGACGGGCAGGTGTACGGCCTACCGTTATTGGCAGTGTCGGTGGGCAAATCGTAAGGGTTGGTGCTCGAGATAGGCGCACCGTTGAGAGCCAATCCCATCAAACAATTAACCTGTCGCCGCCAGTTATCCAACTTGCCAGCGGGATGGGTATTTCCGTTGATGATGCTGGAGGCAGCTCCGACGCCTTGCAGACGGACCGGCTTCCACATCAGCAGCAGTTCACTGTGTGCGGAGGCGGAGTGGATGGCGCCTGGCGTTGTACACGCAACGGTTCCTCCCGCTGTGTTGGTGCAAGTGGGATCGATCATGATCATGTCGCCCGGCTTGGCCGCGTCCATCGCGGCCTGGACCGAAGCCGTCGGACCGACGTGGGTGGGAGCCTTGCCGCCGACGGTGACCGTCACGGTGTCGATCGACTGTTTGCCGTTCGCCGCCGTGATGACCAGCTCACCGCACCGGGCCGCTGTGGCTGGGGCGCCGTATTCTACTCGTTGCTGCAGGGGGCACACTGGCACGTTGCCCGGCACCTGCAGCGTGATCTGGGTGTCACTCCAGCTCGTAACAGCCGCCGTTACTCCACCAATGGTTACCGTCCCTCTCGTCGCGCCAAAGCCATAGTGGCGAGGGATGGTCTTCAAGTTGTATGGAGCGGTTGTGGCCGAGGGACCGGTGTACGCGTTGTTGGGTACCATCTGGTCGCCCAGGGCCGTGATCGTGAGGGTTTGACCGGGACCGCTGACCCATGGTCCAACCCCATTCCCATCCACTTCCTTAATCGCCGGCGTGGCATCCGGGTAGGCGCAGTCAGGATTGTTGTACCCCGCACCGGCGAAGGCGGACGTGGGCACCACCGGCGTATCCATGTACTGCGTCTGTCCCGGCATGAACGGGATCTCGTAGCAGAAGTTGCTGTATTGCGGGTTATACAGCGGATCGGGTGTCGGTCCCGTGCCGGGATCGTTCATACAGGTGACCATCATCGTGGGTGCGTACCCCGTCGGATTGGGCGGGTTGACTTCCCAGGTCGAGTAGGTCAGGCCATCGTAAGCGCCCCACTGGTCAGCATACACGCGGGAAATTTCGTTTCCAGCCCAGTCCTTAATGGATACGGGCAGGTTGGCCGGGGAGAATTTCTCGCCGAATTGCGGCGAGAACGGGTCGAATTCCGAAGTGTAGTCGTCGGTGATAATGCCGGTGAAGTGAGCGGCGACGTGAGCCGAAGTGAAGATCCAGAACTTCGCCAGCGCCGACATCTGGTCCTCAAGGGTAACTTCCTTGCGATCGCAGAGATTGCGCGTCGCTCCTGCGAACGGCGCCACTTCTCCGGACTGCGGGAACAGGCTAATGTAGTCGGGAACGATGCGCGCCGCGCCTACGCAGGGGGGTTGCGCCCAGATCGGTGGTCGGGTTCTGGGCGTTGTTGGCGTTGTAGGTGGCGCCCACCGCCGCCTGGTCGGGGAGGATGAAAATGTTGGCGAGGCCGCCGAACTGCTGCGTTGCCGGCGCGATGTAATTGTCGCCGATCAGGATGTTCTTGTCCTCTTCCTTCACCAGTTCGTAGCCCGGAGGCACGATCATCTCGACTACGTACTTGCCGGCGGGCAGCATGGGGAGACCGTCGGTTGGATTGGCGACGCAGATGGTGCAGTTCGTGCCCGGACGCGAACCGGCCACGCCGTTGGTTGATCCTGTACCGGTCGGTAGTCCGGTCGTCGGATTCCTGCCAATGATGCTGGGGAACTGGTACATGCCGTCGTAGGGCGCCGGTTGCACCTGATTCCAGTTGTGCATGCCGTCATAGCACTTGAACTGGGAGTTGTTCGGGATGGTGTGTGCCGGGGTTCCCCCGTTGTTGTATACGTCCAGCCACATCGGCTGGTTGAACAGGGTGAAGAAGAACAGGTCCGCGTTGGTGCCGGTGTCTCGGCCCTGGCCCGGGCAGTTCATATTGGGAACGCCATCGGACCGGAAGCCTTGGGCCCAATCGTCCCAACTGCTGGTCTTGGTCGTATCAACCAACTTCAGGCTCTGCGATCCGTCCGGCGCCGTGCCCACTTGATATAGGTTGATGGTGACTCCCGGCACATCCGGCGTCCAACTGGTGTGGAGGAGCAGCGCGGGATCATCGAACGGCCGGGTTGAGGCGTAGATCACTTCGCCGCGGATTCCGCCCGTCTCGCCCGGTACGAAGGGCTTCTTGCCGAATTCAATAAACGAGTTCTGTCCGGAAAAGCCCTGCCAGCCTTCGCTCACCACCCAGGGCGGATCGATTCGGCCGGCGGAGTTCGGCGCGCTGGTCGAATTTGGCCCGCTGGCAATCGATTGACCGGTGCAGTCCGCATTGTTGCAATAAACCGCCCCTGGTACATGCAGGTTCCCCGGCACGGGGACCGCTTCGTAGGTGTTCGCCATGTTGCCGCCGATTCCGGAACTTCCGCACGGCGCTGTAACACCGGATTGACACGTGCCGTCGGCGGGCCCGCCCCCGTCGTAGACCACATGCGTGCCCGTGTTCTTGTAACGCGTCGAGTCCGTCTCAATGACATACCAGGCAAACAGCGGGAACACCTCGTTGAAGCCGGCATTACCGCTCAGGTCGGTGTTGTTGAAGTTGGAGTAGCTGCCGTCGCGGAAGCGGATGTTCGTCGCCACCAGCGTCAAGCCGGATTCGTTGCTGTCCCGGACACCGTTGCCATTGGTGTCAAAGAAGGTGCTGGTGTAGATATTCGCTTGCCACTGGTTCATGGCAACTTGGCCCAGGTTGGTGGTTCCGCCGGCCAGCCGCACCGGGGTCGAAAGACCGTCCACCAGCATATCGTTCCATTGATCGAAGACGGTGAGTCTCCAGTCGCCGTTCGGCAGACCCGAGAGGCGGAAGGTTCCGTCGGCGGCGCATTTTGTAAAGGCGAAGTCTTCGCCGTCCGGATCGCCAAAGCTCACGTAGCACTGAGTGAAGGCGAAGCTATCGTTGGTCCCGCTGCCGTAGAGTCTCTCATCCGGCGTGCGGCTCATGCGCTCGGTTGTGACCGTGCCCGTCAAGGTATTGGTACAACCCGTGCCGGTGATGTTCGGGTCCGTGCCGGCGCAAACGCCCGCCAAACGGGCCTGGATAATAGCCGGGTTGGCAAAGCCGATGGACACGTGGTAGCCAGCCGGGCCATACTCCTGGAAGAAGCTCGGCTCGCCGATTCGCAGGAACGAATCGTGGGCCTTTTGGCCGTCCAGGGTGTTGGTTTGCAGCCACTGTTCCCCAGCTGCAATCCGGTCAGCTCCGGGGGTTGCCACTACGCCATATCTTCCTGGCATCAGGTTGGCAACCACGGCCTGGCCTGCCAGCGGAGAAAAGGTCTTGCCGTCCGATTCAAACTTCGGGCAGGTCACGACCATGCCCGTTATACCCGCCTGAGTCGGATCGCGGGTGGGCTGCGCCGAAATCGGGCACGCATCCAGCCCCGTGGTCGGATCCGGCGTTCCCGCCAAGCTGTTCGACAACGGCATGTTGAACATGTCGTAGGTCATCTGGCCGGTCGCATCACCGGTGCCGCCGGCGTCGTCAAACAGGACGATTTCGAAACCGCCCAGACCAGGCTCGTTAGGCGCCAAGGGAGTCGCGTTGCCGCCGGCATCGTTTTCGCCGTTGAGCGGAAAGTCGTCCTGAAACACAAACACGGAGAGTTTTGCCGTTGGCAAGGGAGTGGGTTCGGTCAATATGGTGACCGATGGAGTGGTCCCGGTTGCGCCGGGGAAGAGGATCGGAGCGCCGCCCATGCCGTGCCCGCTCTGGGCGTTCCCTGTATTAAACGGATTGGCCGCATCGCCCGGCAAGACCGAGATGTAATAGCGCTTGGTCGGATCCAGGTGGACCGAGCCGGGAGATACGGGGGTCTGTTGTCCCGCAGTGGTTCTACAAACGCCATTGCCGATATCGCATACCGCGGGTGCATGGCTACCGGTCGTAGGATCGACCAGAGTCTGGCCCGATTCGCAGGACAGTGGTCCGGTGCAGCCCGCCGCCACCAAGGGCATGTAGCTGGTGTGGAAATTCGTGCCGTAGGTTGGAACGACCGTGGTGGACGTCGTGCCGCCGGTGTTTGTCGTCTTCGTCGGGTCGAGGTAGAACGTGCGGTCTTCCTCAATAATCCAGCGATAGTCGTTGACGGCAGCTTTTGTCTTGCCGTCCAGAACCCTAACCGCAAGATTGCTCGCCGCTGGGAAGACTAGCGTCACGGTCGCGGTGCCGGCACTTACAGTTCCCTGTGAGTTCTGCGCTTTGAAGCTGAAGCTGTAGGTGCCCGCTCCGCCAACGGAGGCGTTGAACCCGCCGTTCGGATCGACACTCACTGTGCCGGCTGGGCTCATGGTTCCCGAGACGGAGGCAGCGTTTACCGTAAGCGGATAGCCCGCCGCGTCCTTGCAGAACGACAGGATGCCGGACGGCTTGATACTAAGGGCTGTGGCCACTGTCGACGTGTATGTTGGTGAGGGGACGGTACAGGTAATGCCGCTAGCTGCCTCAATCGGGGCCGCACCCAGGGTCACCGTGGCGGTTATGCCCGAGGAGCATGTCGTCCCCGTAACCGAACCGTTCGCGCAGTACGTGAAGCTAGCGGAGGCGGTTCCGGCATTCGCCGCATAAGTAAACGTGCCGTCAGCATTCAGGCTGAGCGTGCCGCCAGTCGGCGCCGTCAATAACTGTACGCCATAAACGTTGGTATCGTTGGCGATCACACCCTTGCCGGGATCTGAGACGGTCAGGGTTTGGCCCGCGATCACCGAGTTGTAGGTGTCGGCTCTGGCTACCGCGGTGGCGAACGCTGGGGTTGCCGGAAGTCCGGCGCCATTAATGCCGATGTAGGCTAGCATGCCGGCGTCGCGCGCGGTCGCGTTACCCGACAGGCTCAGTTCACGGTCGTACACCGGAAGTGCCGGCGCGGTGGCAATGCTGGGCACGTTAATCATGACATCGTAAGTCTTGCCCGCAGCCATAAATACTTCGCTCTGCACGCGCGGAATGCCCGGCAGCGGGTTGCCGTCTTCCGCGATCAGGGCAAAGCCGCTGGCCGCTGTGGTGGCCCCGGTCGAGGTATATTGATCTCCCACGATCGAAGGTACGTGCATGCGCAGGCCGGCATTGACGAGGCGTACTAATACGCTTCCGGTGACTCCGGAGGCGGGCGTCGCTGCGAACAGCGAAGTTGAGGCGTGCGTCTTGTCGAACGCGACTCCGTTAATGAGGTAATATAGCGGTGTGTAGTTCACCGCCGGCGGATAGCAGGTGTTATACGTCGCCGAGCTGGGATTGCCGCAACCGCCTGGCTGACCGGACCATACCGCGGTCTCGCTAAAACCCGCGGTGTTGACGGCGGCGTTGACCGCTTTGTTTTGGACCGGGTCGATTTCGCTGAAGAGCAGCGGGATTTCCGCGTTGTAGGTTACAGCGGGAACCGCGGCACTCGTAGCGGTGGCGGCCACCGCGGGATAAGCGGTGCCCGCGCTAGTACCTGCAGGCGCGGTCGTGACCACCAGGATTCCGTAGAGACCCATCGGACCCTGAAGAGACGGGTGTGTACCCGACTCAATCAGGTAGGTGCCCGGCCGCAGGGCTGACCACGTCAGCGCTGCGCTCGCTCCCGCCGCCACTTCCGTCGAGAACGACTGCACACGGTTACCCTGCACTGGAGGCGTAGTTCCCGCCCCCCCGGCGATCGGCCACGTGGTAGCCGCCTGGGCGCCGGAGTGGTCCGGGGAGGGTGTGGAGGTCGCCGTCGTTCCCAGGCCACCGCCCAACTGCCCCACGATCACCAGCGAAGTAGGCACCGTGTTGCCATTCAAGAACGAGAGGCTATTCGTGAGGTTGATGGTCAGGCTCGTCCCCGCAGCAACATAAGGAACCGTAATGACCACCGGAGACCAGCCGGCCGGCGCAGTCGTCGTTGCCGCCGGCGCCGCCGGATTCAAGTTGGCGCAGGTCGCTGTCGACCCAGCCGCGGCGGTGCCGCACGTGTAGCCCCACATCGGCACAACGGAGCCGTCGGGCAGGGTTACGCTGCTTGGTGCGGCGGTCAGATTGACCGTCTGCTGGGCGAGCGTCAAACCCGCTCCGAGGAGGAGAACAGTTGTTATCAGTACCGCTGTCTTCAGGCTGGCTTTGAGATAGTTGGGTAGCATTGCTCTTCTCCTCATGACTAGTTGGTCTCGTCGATCTGAAATTCCCGGGAATCAACCAACATCATCATCAGCATTCCGCCGGGAAAAATATTGTTGGTGGTGATCTCGCGCTCGTTGTGCGAGTGCCACATGAAGGCAAACCCAGCCTCGCTGGCGGGCGGATTCGCGATCGTGCCCGAAGGCGGAGTTGAGCCGGTGGCGCCGCACGAGCCGGCGGGAGCACCGGCGCTGCATCCAGTCGCCCGCAGTGTCGCGTTCGGACCAAGATAGGGGCTGCCGCCGTACCAGGCTCCGTTGGTCAGGATGTTGGGATCGGGAAGCGTAACCGGGCCGTTGCCTGCGACATCGCCCGTCGGAGTCGCTTGAACAGGCTTGTTGTGGTCTTGGCACCACTCGAAATAGTTGATTGCCGTCGGCGCCCCGGTGTTGTAGCCATTCGCGTCCGGAGTACAGGTAAGCTTGGCCAGAGGGTCAGCAGAAGCTGGGTTGTGGCCGTATGGATCCCAGTTCAGGCCCTTACCAGTCCAGTAGAAGATACCGTCCATAGCCACCCCTGGAGTTGTGGTCGTGGTGAACAGGAGAGGTCCGGCGAGGCTGTTAGGGTCGGTCGCGCTGACGATCAAGTTTCCATCGCGGGCCAGGATGCGCACGTGGTTGCCGTGCTCGTGGAAGGGATGTTGCCAACGGCCCTGGCCGATGATGCGCAGCAATACCTGCTCACCCGGATGCATATGAGGATTGCCGTTATAAGGCTGGTGAGGATACTCGGCGGCATAGTTCGGATCCATGTCGTCAGGCATCGAGCGTCCGTTGATCAAGTAGTACGCGGGATGGTAAGGCTCGGTCGCGACTTCGAGGCTGCACCCCGCAGCGCCGGCCACGCAGGTGCTCCGTGCCGCAACCTGTTCCTCTGCCTGGCGGTGAATTCGGGGATCCATCTCGGAGAACTGGAAGAGGTATTCGCGGTCGTAACAGGCCTTGGGGTGGTTGTAGGCAGCAGCCGCCAGACGGAAATCAGTTTCGCCCCAATGCGCTTCGGCAGTTCGGTTCGAAGCCGCGAGCCCCGACGTGCAGTTGGCGGGAATCGCGGACGGGACCACAATGATGGCACCGTACAGGCCCATCTCAACCTGCAGGTCACCTTGCGTTCCGCTGTAGTAGGCGTGCGTGCCGGCCGTCGAGGCCGTGAAAGAGTAAGTGACCGTGCCTCCGTGAGCCGCCTCCTGCGTTAGTATCCCGGCGACGCCGCCCGACGTCGTCACATTAAATCCAGGGAACAGAATCGATGTATTGCCGGCCGCGGCGGGTAGATTATTCGTCAACGTAACCGTGACCGTCGCTCCTTGCGTGACGATCAGCGTGGGGCCGGGAATCTGCATCGTATTGCCACACGCGCTTCCGGTTGCGGGACCAAACGGGGCGGCAGTGCCGCCACCGCTACAGGCATAGCCCCACGAGTAGACCAACGATCCATCAGGCTGCGAAATGAAGGCTGCGCTGGCCGAGAGTGCGAAATTAGTTCCTCTAACCCCAGGAGCCGCGGCATGCGCCGTAGCTGTAAGCAGCAAGGCCACGGCCGCCATTACCACTGGGAGCAGTCCTGTAATCGAGATTGCTGGTTTCTTAGTCATTGGCTTCATCGCTGCTCTCCTAATTGATACGGACTTCGGTCATCAGGCCGCCGAAGTTCTCAGCATCATTCGACAGGTGGTCGAGATTGGGGGTATAGAGATAGAACACGCTGCCCGACGGATACAGCGTGGTATTGCTGGCATCCAGAATCACGTCGAGCGACTCGCCGCCACCCAGCGTGATGGAGTTCGTGGTGTAGTAGAGATTGTTTCCCGCCTGATCCCGCAGCAGCTTGGCGTTGATCGCGATCACCCGCATCGGAATCCCCAGTGAAGCGAGGGTCTGATATTCGGTAACGTCCAGGTCGGAAATGCGCAGCAGCAGTTTCTTTCCTGCCGGAATGCTGATGATCGAACTCAGCGGCTGCGAGTAGTGCATGGCGCCATCCGCCGAGATCGTCGCCAATGGCCCGGCGGTCACTGTGTCGGGGTAGCTGCGCCCGTTCAGCAGAAAGTATTTGTCCTTCATGTCGACAAAACCTTCCGGGTTGAAGGTCATGCCGACGAAGTGGAAGTTGGGATCGAAACCGTGGATCTGGATGGGATACTCGACATCGTATGCGGTCGAGCCGTCACCGTCGTTGTAGGCATACTTGCCGGGACCAGCCGCGGTCGTCCTAATGGCGGGCAGGGGATTGCTGCACAGGATATCGGTGGTGGAATCACATTTGGTGCGCAGATCCAACTGCTGTTGCTGCAGTCCGGTATAAAGATCGCCTGAATAGCGATTCTGCCGCGGGCGCACATAGATCTGTCCCACCATGCCCATCTGCAAGTGCTCGGGCGGGGTAATGTGGCAGTGCCAGAAATAAGTGCCCGCGTCGGGAGCCAGATAGTAATAGGTGAAGCTGCCGCCGATGTTGATGGCGACCGAGGCGTCCGGCACGCCGTCATAGAAGGAAGAGGCGTTCGGGTAACCGTGGAAGTGAACCGTGTGCTGCTCGAACAGGTCCGGCCGCATGATCATGCCCACGTTGGTGAGGGTCAGGAAGAATTCGTCGTCCTCATCGAGCGCCATCAAGGGGGCCGGGATGTTGCCGTTCATCACTCCAACATCCTCGATGGGACGGGGATCCACGTGTCCGGTACTTGGGGCGGCAGTATTGCCGGTCGTGTCCGGAATCAGCCCTACGGCGCCGTTATACCCAAATCCCGAAAGAGAGTTCGGACCAGGGCCGGCCCCATCGCTGGTGGCGGGGTCACCGGGCACAAAGGTTCCCCCATAGACGCTGTTGAACACGTTCGGGAACTCGGTGCCAGGCAAACCGTTGGCAATGTCGGTGATCCCAGACAGCGGTCCGAAGGAGAACATGTACGTCTGTGTGCCGTCACCCATCGTGGCGTAACCGTCACCGCCCGAGATCTGCTGGCACTTGATCGCTCCATTCACATGGGCAGTTGCCGCCGGATATCCGCTTGTCCCGGTATAGGTCGGACCCACGTACGCAGGTTCCGCATTGTTATTGGCGGCGGTCGGGTGGGTAAGGGTGCTAGTTGGACATTGAACTCGGAATGACTGTGCGCTTGCGACTGCAGTTGCAAGGTACACTAGAAGTATTGGCAACCAAACCGGGGACAGCTTTCTCATGGCGGTTCAGCCTCCTGACACGGCGTGTTTTTGGGGGATACAGGCGGGGGAGCCAGCGCCGAGATGCTATGCGCCCCAAAGGCAGGCGTCTACATTGAAATAGATGAGATAACAAATTTCGTGTAATGTGCCGCAGACCTTAGTGATGTGGAGACGATGGTTGAGAATAGTTGAGAAGTTCAGTAAGTTGTCAGGCAAGGACAAGAAGATGATTGATCGATTGTCTATCTTGCGAAGATGGACCACTACCGTTGAGTCCGGCAGCCCGCGCAGCGCTGATCGGCGCGTACTCGCTCCGGCGATTGAGGTTCACTGGTTGAATCTTGAGCCAACAGGATGTTTTAAATCGCGGTGTGGACACCGCGATGGGCGAAGCTAGAACGACTCTTCATTACCCTTCCCTCACTCCGCGTGCGCGCCAAGCCGATCTCAAATAACACGGGGAGCAAACCCCGTGTGCCAACCAGCCCAATGCTCTTGAACAACAGGGACACCAATTCACTCTGGCGTCGAGCGCCGGTTTTCCTAAACAATTGTCGCAGATGAGTGCAAGCCGTTGAGCGCCCGATGCCGAGCTGATGGCAGCACTTCTCGAGGCTGTTGCCCTCCATCAGCAGATTAGCGAGCCGAGCTTCGGCGCGAGTGAATCCGTAGAGCTCGCGGAGTTCGCTCATTCCCACGGCGACCGACATCTCGGGGTCCAGAATGAACAACAGGGTAAGGGTCTCAGCTATATCCGGTTCTGAAGACACGTTCCTGACTGAGCGCAGGAGCAGGATCAACGGCCTCTTCCCAGACGGCCGTGGAATGGCAAGCGCCACGGAACTCAGTTCTGAATTTTGATCCTGAACCGCATTCGCCGTCTGCTCTATGAGGTCACTTAACGCACATCCTCTTGGACTGCGTAGAAACCCGCGCGCGGTTACTGCGAGTCCGTCACTAGCGGCCAAAATCTGCTCCGCTGTCCGGTTGCTCAGCAACACTCGGCCCGAAATATTGCTCACAGCGAATCCGACGCTAAGCATGTCGAGCACCTCAAAGCCTGCCATGAGCAGGTAAAAGGGACGGTTATCAGAGCGACAGTCGAGCAGGTTGGCGATCTCCGTGAGATATATATCTTCCATGTCTAGTTTGTTCTTAATTTCGGCGCACTTCTTAGCATCTTCGCGTCCACCATTGGAGTGCGACATACCACAGATCTTACAGTTAGAATATTCTGATGTATTTAGCGGGTTCTGCGGCATTGTCATGCTAAGCTCTCCTGCCGATATCCTCGCCTGTCGCCATAAGTGTGCGTGCAGCCAATACTAACTGCGCTCTCCAGATTCCACTCGGCGGAAGCTCGCAACTCTTCGGTTTCCTTTGTTATCAACGCCAGACCCGGAATTGCGCATCGTAACTCTCGGTTCCATCCGAACTAGGCCAACGCTCTTGAACAGCAGCGAAACTAACTCGCTTTGGCGTTGCACGTCAGTCTTCACAAACAAGTGGCAGAGGTGCATCCTGGCTGTTGATGGCTGAACACACAGTTCTTCGCAGCAGGCGTCGAAGGTTTTGCCCTCCATTAGAAGACGGGCCAATCGGGCCTCGGCGGAACTGAGTTGGTAGAGTTGGCGCAATTCTGCGCTACTCGCATCCGTGGGGAGCTCGGGGTCAAGGATAAACACCAACGCAGCAGGAGCATCCGAATCTTGTGTTGAAGATATTTGAACAACACGGCGCACGATAACTGTCAGCGACTTTCGACCAGCACTCCGAGGAACAGAAAAGAGTCTGCTATGGGCGTGGGAATTCCCCGGCCATGCTGCGACACTGGTGTTCATAAGGTTGAGGAGTGGGCCGTGAGTCGAGCTTAGTGTTCCCTCGGAAGTCACCTCCAAACCGTCGCGAGTTGAAAGAATATGCTTCGCCGTCGAATTCGTGAGCAATAGCCCGCCCGCATCATCGATCGCAATGAAGCCGACGTTGAGCTGGTTGAGTGCCTCCACGCCGAGCCCCAGCAGGCTCTTAATCATTCCCCTTGTTGTGCCGCGGGCAGTCACCATTGGCCTCACACAGGCATCATTGCCAGGTCGCAAAGTAAAATATTGTTCGGATCACGCGAGATAGACTACGGCTGCTTATCTCTATTGCGCTTCGGGTTTCGGGGGCTTAAGCTCTCTCGTCACCCAGTTCTTGTACATCGGCAGCGGTCGAGCTCAGAGGTTGCCGAGTATGCAAATCCTCTATTTGGATGGGAATACTATCTTCCGTACAAAATAGCTATCTTTCGGACTTAAATTGGGGTATCGTGTGGATAGGCCACTCGTTCGGATAGGCCACTCGTTCGGATAGGCCACTCGTTCGGATAGGCCACTCGTTCGGATAGGCCACTCGTTCGGATAGGCCACTCGTTCCAACCCCCCCCGAAAATTGTGGAACATCATGTCCTCATTCGGCCATGAAGCACCCTCTGTCCATCTTTGTTCCGGCTAACCGCAGGAAACTCTTGGTTGCGGCAGCCGTTTTCGGGGTGGCGATCGCCCTAGTCGACTTGTGGGCAGAGCACTACATCTCGTTGGGCCTCCTGTACCTGTTTCCGATCATGATCGCAGCAGGATTCCTGTCGCGCAGAACAATTATCATCATCGGCCTGGTATGCGCTGTTCTTGACTTCAGCAATCGGCCCGAGAATGAGACGCCCATACACCTCCTATTTAGCTGCATCGCGTTCGCGGGCACGGGGCTGTTTATTTCAGAGCTTGTTCGCAATCGGTATCTTGTACTCCAACAGCACGCCGACGAACTGGCAGACCAAATTAAGCAACGGCGTGAAGCGGAGGAGCGGTTAAATATTCTGGTCGAGAGCACGCCAACTGCTATCGTCACCATTGGCTTGGACGGAAAGATTGTTCGCTGCAACCAGACGGCTCAGCGCCTGCTGGCGCCGGAAGCACAATCGTTGCGGGGGCAATCGATCAACGACTACCTATGCGCCTTGCAACCAGTCGTTCCCATGCCACCTTCGGCGATATCTAGAGCACCATCCCATGCAGGACGATTTACGAAACGAGAGCAGCAAGTCCTTTCCTTTGTGTATGAAGGTCTGGCTAACAAGGAGATTGCCGACCGAATTGGGGTTTCCGAGAGTTCTGTTAAGGCCACCCTCCACCTACTCTTTGCCAAGACTGGCACGCATACTCGAACTCAGCTGGTTCGCATTGCGTTGGAACAGCACAAGCGCGAGCTCTAGTTCAAGCACGACAGACGAGCGTCAGTGAGTTCCCGATGAACCCCTCCGTCAAGGCTGACCTGATTGGATTCTTGAGCTCGCTGCTACGGCTGATAAAGGATCATAATAAGATCAATGTAAACAGATGGCGGAAGCGTGTGCGAGGCGAAATCACCTGCAAACGCATAACCAGCAACATAGAGGGCAATGGAAGGCAATATTATTGATCTTAAGTACATGCAAAGCAGTGTCATGTCAACGGCAGGTTTAACGGTGGATTCTTTCCCTCTGCCCCACCCGCAGAGTCGCACCCCATAGATAGCTGTGTTCTTGACCGTCACGTGTGTACTTATATTAGTTTCGATGATCGCGGCGCTTGCGCCTGCGCTTCGGGCCGTCACTGTGGATCCACCTCAATCGATCCCCGTTCGCGGATACCCCTTGATCGAGATCCGTCCACGAAGGCGCGCACGTTGTGACAGCTTTCATCTGCAGCCAACAACGAAAGCATTCATCGTAATCGTGGTCTTCATATGGATGGCACCGGTGAGGGCCGGTAGGAGCGACAGGCGTCTAAAGCGGTAGGGATTGCTGGCTGAGGGGGAATGGAACCTGCATCAGCGATTCGAAATCTTCCTCTGTCAAATGCCATTGCTTCTTCATGTGTTCCACGGTATCTACAAATGGTGGGTATGACGGATTGGCTCTCTCCTCTATCAGCCTCTTGTGGACACGTACCATACCAAAGGTGCATCCTTTTGATCACCGTGATCGAGAGGGTAGTAACTCCGAGGATTTGTAAACCCCGCGCCGGATCCCTAACTTAACTCGTTACCGGCTGTTGTCCCGCGACCACGGGTTTCAGTTCCGGCCTCTCTGGAACGATGATCCACGCAAGCAGGTACGTGACGATGCCTGGAAATATCCCGGTAGCGAGCGCGATGAAGAAGCAAAGGATGCGCACGAGCGATGAATCGAGATCGAAGTACTGAGCTAGCCCGGCACAAACACCGGCGATCTTTCTGCCGGCGCGGGAGCGCATCAGTTTCTTCGGCGTGGGCGGAATCCCCACCACGTTGCCGCAGTAGGAGCAAACGCGGCCGTCCTCAGCGATGACTTTGCCGCAAGCGTTGCAGTACATGATTCGGCCTCCTTGTTGTTTTAGGATACGAAGCCTGCGGGGAAAATGTTCCGCATCCGGCTGTCCGGTCTTCAGGGGCCGAATTGAAATTGCGCAGCCCTGCCAAAGGTGATTCGCGGCTGCATTAGCTGGGTGGGCCCGTTGCCAGCAAATCAGCAGAGCGGTCGGGGGGAGAGCACGACGAAACGTAAAGATTTAAGGAGTTACCGAAAATTCATTGAGTACCGGCGCTCTTCTTAGCACTAAAATTTTGCGCCAGCTACCGGAGCCAACCAAACTGTGAGAACATAACAAAGATGAGGATGAATAAAAGTACTACCAGCGCCGCAATCGTTATTGGACTCCTTTTCCTGAGGCACGGTTCCGGTTTATCGACCGCGCCTCATCGATGAGCGACTCACACGCAGAGAAGTCATCTCCGGCGACGGGAGATTGCGTCGTATCGCGGCATACTCTTTGGAGTTGCTCGCGCGGAACAGTCTCTGCATCGACATAGCGGTCCAGGGCGTCCTGATACAGAGAATTGCCGCATTCCACGACAACGTTCTGCACCTTGTCAGCAAAACCCGCCTGACGGGGGAGACGCATCCTGAGATCGCGGTCCTGCCGGCTGTCATGCCATTCTCCAACCGCGACCAGAGGGTAGGTATCAAAAAGCGCCAGTAAGCTTTGTGAGACCGTATCCGTACTGGTGTGCGTTTGCTCTCTCGGCCCGCGCCGTTAACACGTTTTGACCGCAGGTCATTTCGCGCTATTGAGGCACTGTTTCACCAACTAGGGACTAGGACTAGGGTGTCCGGCACTGACGGTCTAGCCGAGTGCACCATCGAACTGGCCGGCCCAAAGGCACATTATTTCTTCGGCGGTGGCTGGACTGCCGGCTCGCTGGTTGGAGGAACGATGTTCTTCAGCCGCATGTAGGTGACCAGGTTGCCGTAGTGTTCCATGTTGTGCATGTTGTTGACAGTCAGCACGTCCAGTTTCGGGGCGTCGTTTCCGAAGAGCTTCACCATTTGAGTAGCGGACGCGTCGGTCATGCTGTCGTAGGCCTTGTCGCAGTAGGCGAAGGCGTCTTTGAGTGCGGCGATGAGGTCGGCTTTCGAGGTTTTGCTCTGCTCGATTTTCGGGGCGGGATTTTTCTCGCTGAGTTCAATGGAACAGAACAGGTACTGTGCGTCGGCCACGTGTCCAACGATCTGGCCGAAGCTGCGGACCGCGTCCGTGGGCTTAAAGTTGTAATTCTCCTCGGGCACTTTTTCGGCGGAGCGGAGCAGAATATCCTTCACCCGTCCGTAGGCGAACTTATTCCATGCGCTGAGCGGATTGTCCGGGGCCGGGACGACAGCGCCCTTCGGCGGATTTTCCTGGGTCAAGGCGGCGGCTGTCGCAAGAAGGCAGATCAGAAGTGTTCGCAGAAATGCTCGCATTGGTTCTCCTCCTCAACATTATCGGGATTCGTGCTCAGAACTCGGATGTGGTAGCCCATGCAGGGAGCTAGTTTAAACCAGCTCGCTCGTTGTTGATGTAACCGGGCCTTAGCACTCCCTCGAAAGTCGGGGGTAACCCGTTTGAAATCAATGAACCTTAGCAAAGAGCTTTCATCCCCATTGGCGGGCGCACGCACCGCGCAAGTGCAAGCACCCGAATCACTATTTGAATTAATCATCGGGATTGCTTATCGAAATGATCAAAAGAGTGTGTGTCCAGGAGATACATTAATGATTGCACGAGAACTGGAAAATGGAGTATGAGCATTGCACAAGTGTGCTGCAAGGAGAAAGCAATGAACTATAGAGTATGGGTGTCTCTCTCCGTGGTGTTGCTCTTGTCCGCGATTCCGCTTTTTGCACAAGTCGCAAACAACACGTCGCTGGTTGGCACGGTCACAGACACAACCGGACAAGCCGTCGCTGGAGCAAAGGTCACAGCCGTCAATGTGGCAACGAATGAGCATTACTCGGCCACAACGGGTGAGGATGGCAGCTACACACTCACGTTTGTTCGAGAGGGCGCGTACACAATTACGGTGGAGCGTGCGGGCTTTGCGAAATCGATACAACAGGGCATCGTGGTTGATATCAATCGAACCGTTCGCACTGATGTCACCCTGAAGGTGGGATCGGTATCGGAGTCCGTGACTGTAAACGCTGGCGCTCCCCCAGTGTCTACCGATGATGCCACGATTGCCGAAACGCTTAGCACGCGATCCGTAGTAGACCTTCCACTGAATGGACGTGACGCACTCAAACTCGCGGCCACAACCTCAGATGTCATCGTTGGACCCAAATCTACTCAAACCGGCGTGCCTCCGGGTGAAGATTTCATCGGAGCGGGTCAGCGCGAAATTACGAATAGCCTCACGCTCGATGGCATCACCATCATGAATAACCTCATCACCGTCACAAACGTTCAGCCCAACGTGGATGCGGTTGAGGAGGTGCAAGTTCAGACTGGCAACTACACCGCCCAATATGGGAGCTACATGGGCGTGCATGTGAATCTTGCAACGAAATCGGGAACGAACGAACTCCACGGTGCTGTCTTTGAATTCGTCAGGAACAGCTTGTTTGACGCACATTCTTTTTTCGATACGCCGGGTTCACCTAAGAGGCCGCTTCACATCAATCAATTTGGCGCCGAGGTGGGTGGACCTGTTTATATTCCCAAGTTGTACAAGGGGCGCAACAAGACATTTTTCATGGCGTCCTATGAGGGCCTGCGCCAGATAAAAAGCCCATCCCAACTGGGCACAACGTTTTCACAGGCGATGCGGAACGGCGATTTCTCCGCTCTATGCACCGTGGGATTTAACGCCTCGGGCGTTTGCAATCAGGCCAGCCAACAGATTCACAACCCAAGTACGCTTGCTCCATATCCGAACAACATGATTCCCTCAAATGAATTGTCCGGCGTCTCGCAAACGTTGCTGCAATACTATCCGCTGCCCAACATCCCCGGCACGAACACGTTCTCCGGTCCCGTGGCGTCAAACGTTTCAACGAATCAAACACTCGAACGCATTGACCAAAATATCGGAGATAAAATTCGCCTGTTCGTTCGCTACGATTGGCAAAACACTCATATTTTTGGCGGCAACATCACGCCTACCAGCGGGAGCTACGGCCCGGCATACAACAGGAACCTTGCGATTGGCTACACGCACGTCCTCACGCAGAACATCATCAATGACTTTCGGTTTGGCCGCAATCATTTGATGACCAACAATCTGAACTACTGGACGGTGAACAATCTGTTGGACGCCGGAACCAAGCTCGGCATTCCTAATTTCACGGGCGATACAACGTTCCACAATCCCGGCATTCCCGATATTACTGTCAGCGGGTTTATAGGCTTGGGAAATGCCGGAAGCAACTGGTATCAAGATGACACAACTTGGCACGGGTATGACCAACTGAGCTACCGCCATGGCTCTCACAACATTATGGCGGGCGTGGAGATTCGCAAGCTCATTACAGCCCGAGCGGCGGCAAATAGTCCGCGAGGTCTGTTCAACTTCACAGGCTCAAGGAGCGGAAATGCGGCGGCGGACTTTATGCTTGGGACCGCACAAAATGATGTGACGCCGATCCAAGAGTTCAAAGGTGTTGTAGCGGAATGGCGCGATGGGTTCTTTGTTCTGGATAACTGGCAAGTCAACTCCAAGCTCACATTGAACTACGGGCTTCGCTACGAATTGCCTACGGTTCCGTACAGCGTGAACGGAAACGCGAGAATCTTGAATCCACAGCAGACGGCGCTCATTCCACCCAAGGTTCCTATGCCGGGCTTCTCTTTTATCAATCCCATTCATGATGACTGGGCACCGCGTTTGGGCTTCGCTTATCGCGTTACATCCAAGACCGCCATCCGTGGAGGCGGCGGCATCTATTACAATCCGAATCAGACAAACAGCTTTACTCTGGCAACAACGAACCCGCCGTTCGGCATAACAACAACGTTCAACAATTCCGCCGCTACTCCAATTTCCTTTGCGAACCCCACGCCGGGCACTGGCACTACACCAACAACATTTTTGAGTGTGTTTACTGAGAACCCGGACTTGCCAACGCCGCGAATGTATCAGTGGAATCTCGGAATCTCGCGTGAGTTGTGGAGCAACGCGGGCTTTGAATTACAGTATCTCGGCTCTCATTCATTGCACCTGGATCGGAGCTACTTCAGCAACACTCCCGCTCCGGGTCCAGGGCCAGTCAACCCGCGCCGTCCGAATCAGGCTTGGGGCCAGATTCGCACAATTCAGAACGATCTGATTGCGAACTATCACGGGTTCACGGCGATTTTCCGGCAGCGCATGAGCCACAACCTCCAAGTCGTGGCCAGCTACACTTGGTCCCACACCCTAGACGTTGCAACCGATTCCAATGGCGGCGGCGCGGCGATGAATGATTACGATTGGCATCGTGACTACAGCAACGCCAACTGGGACATTCGCCATAGATTCGTTACAACCTTTATCTATGACTTGCCGCGCCTCAATGGCAGGAATTCCTTCTTGCGTTGGATGCTCGGCAATTGGCAAGCGAACGGAATTTTCACGGCGCAATCCGGGATACCAATCAACGTGATAATTGCGCCGGACCAAGCAAACATTGGCCGTCCAAATCAGCGCCCTGACCTCGTGGGAACTCCAAGTACCAACTGCGGATCGGGTCATCTTGTGGGTTGCATCAACTCAGCCGCGTTTGCATTGCCCGCACCATTCACATTTGGCAATGCGGGACGAAATCTAATTTTTGGGCCGGGGCTTGTGAACGCGGACTTTTCCCTGTTCAAAATCATTCCAATTAAAGAGCGTACGAGACTTCAGTTCCGCGCCGAGATGTTCAACATCTTCAATCATCCAAACTTCGCAAATCCTGGTAATCCCGCAACGTGGAATACGGCATCGTTCGGGAACATCACGCAAACGACTACGGACAACCGTGACATTCAGTTCGGTGCAAAGTTTATTTTCTGAGGAGGCGAATGCGACATCTATTCACGGTTGTTCTCCGCAAGAGAATCATCCGACTTCAGGCGGCAATTTCTTCCAGCCAATATTCGTGGTGCAGCCCACCAAGAATATCCTTGGCTCGGATCCGGCAAGCGGCCGGCAACTCATGCCCTTGAGCTTTCGGTCTCCAGTATTGGTCTCCCACGAAGATCGGGAATGCCTGGTCCCAAGCTGGAGTGTGGTCTTCCCTGATTGTAGTGGCAACCCACTCCCGCAAAATCGTCCGAAGATGCTTCTCGCTCAAGGGGATCACGTAGTCCAGGCACTCACGCCGGATGTTCCCATCAGCCGTTCACGGTAGGCATTGGCCTTCGTCGCCTGCAGGGGTGTGCGCAGTACTTTCAGCCCGAATGCTTTCCGCTCATCGTCGACTTCCGTCGAGAAAATCGCATCCCGATCATGAATCAAGAATCGGTAGGCGTGACCGTTGGGAACAGCTTCTCGAAACTGCTGCAGGGTCCAGGCAGCGGTTGGATAAGCAGTGACATTGCAGTGCAGAATGCGGCGGGTGCCCACTTCCATGATCACCAAGACATACAGCAGCCGGAAGCCTGCCGTGATCGCCACCAAGAAATCGGCGGCCACTATGGCCTTGGCGTGGTTGCGGACGAACGTTCTCCAGTGCAGTGAGGGGGTTCTTCTACCGCCTCTTGGGTCGGCATATTGCGGCCAGTACGCCCGCACCGTGCGGGCGATACCAGCATCTCCACTTCACCGACAGCTCCGCTGCTACCCGCTCCTCGCCCCACGTCGGATTCTCCTCTACCATGCGTACAATCAGCTGGCGAAGATGGTCAGGTATCCGGGGCCTTCCCAACTGCGACTTCCACCGCCACCATAGCTTGAATCCCTTGCGATGCCAGCCGATCAGAGTCTCCGGTTTGACGATCATCAATGCCTCTCTCCAGTTGAAGAATCGAGACCACAACACTAAAGAAAAGCGCGCGGCGGCGGTGAGCTTGCGAGGGGGAATTTGGTGTTCCTGGTAGAAGGCAAGCTGCTTGCGTAGGAGCAGTACCTCCGCACTTACTGTAAGGCAGCCCGGGGAAGAAAGTGCCAATCGCAGGAACTGGGTGCTCTGGGCGACTGTAGTAATAAGGATCAGAAGCAACGATCGGAGCAGCTGCGCGGTCCTGAACATTGTCACCTGTGGAATGACACGTTCAAGTCTGCGGCTGGGAGATGACAGTTTTACGTCAAGTAGTCGGGCAAAGCGCACCTTTTCCTGTGCGTACGGACTTTTTGCGGAGCACAGGACACCACATCAAACCCGCCAGTCACGTTCCGCCTCCACTTGACTGGACCCGATGAGGCGAAGCGGGTGCGCGTCCCGCAAGACGGACCTCCGTCCCTGCCGATGGTCCGGCAAACACGCCAGGCAGGTAGACTGACTGCTCCGCCCCTCCAGTGTGCCGCAGCGGAGCCGCGCGGGAACTCCAAGGCAAGACAGGGGCAAGCTAAAACTCAGAGCTCCTGACATACCCCCCTTGGAAAGCTGCACAAAATCACCTGAATGGTGAAACAGACCATGCCATCTCCTTTTGTATTGTAGCTGTGTCCTGAGGCTTAAGCAGCTGTACGTGACGGCGGAAGGTACTCGCAGAGCTCACGTCCCAGCCGCATCTGGCTTGGGTTTTCGCCCTCCAGGGTGCGAACCAAAACCTGTCCGCTTTTTCAATCGCCGGTCTGGATGCCGCTCGCATCTCCCGCGACTCCAGCGAGAAATCGCCGTGCACGACTTGCATCCCAGCCGCATCTGGCTTGGGTTTTCGCTCTCCAGGGTGCGAACCAAAACCTGTCCGCTTTTTCAACCGCCCGTCTGGATGCCGCTCGCATCTCCCGCGACCCCAGCAAGAAATCGCCGTGCACGACTTGCATCCCAGCCGCATCTGGCTTGGCTTTTCGCTCTCCAGGGTGCGAACCAAAACCTGTCCGCTTTTTTCTCCCGCAACACGCAGGCACCCTATCTGGTCATGAACTCAGCTCCCGATCCCAGCGATCTCTTTCCCGACTTCTCCCCGGTTCCTCAGATGGTCTTCGTGAATGAACGCGTTTCCTTCCAGACCGAAGGGAACCAGCGCGTCATTCTTCTCCATGGCGTCGTCCACTCTCACTACTCCCGGGAGGATCGCACCGCCGAAACCTATGCCCTGGTTTCGCTGTACGAATCCGGATACGCCGATCAGAACGATTTGGCACGCTCGTTCGGTTACTCCACACGAACCCTGCGTCGCTTCCAAGAGCGCCTGCATTCGCGAGGACTGAGTGCCCTGGTCCGCCCGGAGGGACGACCCGCAGATGGTTCGCTACCCAAGCCCACCCCACGCGACCGTACGATTCTGCGCCTCAAGGCCCAGGGCATCAGCAATCGCGGAATCGCTGGACGGCTGGGACTCAGCGAGATGATGATTCGGAAAATTCTCCGTCGACTGGGGTGGCAACCGGCTCCGGAAGCCGCTCTTCCTCTCTTGCCCCAGGTCGATGCGCCAGCTAAGCCCGTCACGATTTCCGATAGCTCAGCGGACCAGATTTCACTCCCCGCGCCACCACCGCCACCTCCCCAGAGGCAAGAACCAGGGGTCAAACCGGCGGCTCAGAGCTTCGATGCGAATCCGTTGGACCGCTCCATGGATCGTCTCTGGGCGGCCCTGGGGCTGCTCGACGACGCGCTGCCCCTGTTTGCAACGGCACAGAATCCGCCTC
>QIAU01000093.1 GCA_003225055.1 Acidobacteriota bacterium | reverse complement strand
ACTGCCCAGAGTGCCAAGGGAGACTATCGCAGCCTTTTCCGATCGAACTGATTCGCCGCCTGGATTCCTCATTCAGCGGAACGCCTGTCACTTCTTCGCGTCCTCAGCCGTATCCCGTGCGTGTAGTCTCCCGTAAAGTTCCAGTTCCTGCTGGGCGCGGAGCATGTCTCCGCTTCGCCTGTAGGTCTGAGCCAGTCGATAGTGGGCACTAGCCAAGTCAGGTTTCAGGCGAATAGCTCGCCGGTATTCAAAGATCGCCTGCTGTAACTTGTCCTCCTCGGCGTAGAAGTTGCCGAGATGCAAATGCGCCTCTACCATGGCCGGGTCGAGAGCGGTGGCCTGCTTTAGATGGCCCTCGACCTCACGTTTGTCACCTTCTCCCTTCGGTGTCCGTTCACCTTTCCAGAGGCTCATCGCGTAGTAGTAATGCGCCATGGCGTCCCGTGGGTGGGACTGTACAAACCTCCGAAGACGCGCTTTCACCTCCCCGGCCTGACTTAGCGAAATATCGAACATCTTGCCCAGGAAAAGGTAGGGGCGCGGATCTAAGGGTTCAAGATCTGAAGCGCGGCAGAGCACGCGCGCAGCATCGTCATAGAAACCGCGAGAGTAGAAGGCAATTCCCAAACCAATGTGGAGCCGCGACGAGTTCGGATGGCGCTCGATGCCAACCGAAAGGACCTTCTCCGCGTCCTCGAAAGCGCCATGGAGAAGCAGTTCATTGCCCCAGTCGAAGATATTCCGTTCGCTCGGCTCCCGCTGTGCGGCCAACTGATACTGCTGCGTTGCACGCACGGGGTCCCCGGACTTCTCTTCCACGTCTCCAAGCAAATTGTGAAGTTCAGGGTTGTCCCGCTGTACCAGCATCCCCTGGATCTGCCGGCGAGCCCTCAACAGATCCCCTGTTTCAAAGTAAGCCAAAGCCAGATCGTAGCCATTTGCGTAATGGGCGGGGTTAAGCTCGTGGGCTTTTTCTAGGTAGGGAATTCCGGCTTTTAATTTCCTCATCTGCACGTAGAATTCTCCGAGTCTGTAATTCGCCTCAAAACTGGCGGGGTCACGTTCAACGGCTTGGCGAAGCCTGATTTCCCGCTGTGAATGCACACCTTGGTTGCCGGGTACGCGAGGCCGCGAGGAAGCAACTCCTTGTGCAGGGTCCGGCACGGCGTCAGCGGCCGAGAGCGCTTGTAGGGTGACAAGAACAGCTCCGAGCAGCTTCAAAAGCCATTGTCGCCCATGACAACCGCTGCAGGTTGCGTCGGTGCGCAACGTGAACTCCCTAGACCAATGCATGCAACCCTTCCCTGCGTTCCCCAAAATGGTGCGGCACACGCCGGGCAGAGACGCCACTACGACCGGTTCGGCCATCTCAGAAATAGAACTTCAACGCGAACTGGATCTGTCGCGGGTCATTGGGGCTGTCGATTGTCGAGGTGATCTGCCCGAAGTGTGCGCTATCCTTGTAATTCTTTTGAGAAGGAGCTGCGAAGTTAGGATGGTTCGTGAGGTTGAAAAACTCCGCACGAAACTCCAAGCGAGTCGTCTCTGAAGTGTTGAAATCTTTGAACAGCGACCAGTCCATCCGATGAAAACCAGGGGCAATGATGGGAGTCCTGTAGCCGCCCAAGGGGGAGAAATCCGTTTGTCCGATGGTCGTCGCCGGCGGAGGATCCGTGAATGCTGCGGGGTTCATCCACTGATCAACGTTGTGTTTGCCAGCATATCGGTTCTGGCCGGGCACCAGCACGGCGTAGCAACCCACTCCCGCCGCTCCGGGCGTGACGCAATCGATGGTCACGGGCTGACCGTCATTCAGCGTCAAGATCCAATTCATACTCCAGCCGCCCAATAGAGCATCCGTGACCCTGCCGCCTGTACCCAGGAAGCGCCTGCCCCGGCCCACGGGTAGCTCATAGTTTCCGCTCAGCGAGAACGCCTTCCGGATGTCAAAATCTGCGAGCCCATAGTCCCGTGCGATTCCAAACCCGGGGATACCAGGGGCCCGGAATCCGCTGACACTCCCACCACTGAGAAGATCGCCCGCATCCGTCAGTGCTCTAGCCCAAGTGAACGCAGCAAGGACTTCCAGACCTTTGGCCATCCGGCGGGTGTACTTGGTCTGCAGCGAATGGTAATTGCTATTGGCATTTGTTGTTGCGTATGGCGAGCCACGGGCGAAATCCGGAAACGGAACGTATAACTGAGGATCTGTCCCAGGTGGCAATAGCTGCGATACGAGGTTTGTCCCCGGAAACGTTTCAATGTGGCGCCCGAGCGATGCGACGTACCCGACTTCCAGTGCATTACCCGGGGCCAATTCGTATTGTGTGGTTAGGTTGTACGACTGCATGTAAGGAGTTTGGTAGTTGAGCTGGATCCCCCGAAAGGCTAAGCCGTTCGCCTTAACCAGGTCGGGCTTGAGAGGAATGCTCAGAAAGCCACGTTCCAGCGTCGCAATTTGGCCGTCTGGGTACGTTACGGGTGTCCAAGAATTGGAACTGGGGAAGGAAAAGGTGTACTGGAAGGGGTAGTTGTACCCTAGCGCGGGATAGCCACCTCGATTTTCGAATCCGCCAAAAAAGATTCCGTATCCCCCGCGCACGACCCATTTGGGCGTTAGGCGATAGGCGAAGCCGAGGCGCGGAGCAAAGTTGGTTTTCTGAGTGGTGATCAAACCCGAACCGTAGGAATCTGTGTACACCAGCTGAATGCCGTCGGCTCGGAGAAGGTTAGTAAACGACGATGACAGGGGATCGCCCTTCCTTCCAGGGGGGACGAGGAACTTCGCGGAACCTGGGGGCCCGGGAACAAAGTTGCCCTGCGCACCCTGCTTATCGCCAACAGCAGTAAAGAAATCCCAACGAATCCCCAGGTTCAAGGTTAATTTCTGTATGACCTTCCAATCGTCTTGGAAGTAAGTGCCGTAGTAACGCTTAAAGGGAGAAAGTTCTCCGAAATTCGAGGCTTGAACACTATCCGTACCCCCAAGGTTGTTGATCCCCCCCACGACGGTTGCAGTGGAAGGTAGCAGCAGGAATTGTGCGCGGCTGGCGCTGCCGTCGCTGATGTTTGGAATCGAGGTGTACGCACCGCTGAAACTAAACTCACCCCGAGAGAAGGGAGGGGCGATCCAAGGGAAATCGATAAGCTGAATTTCCGCGCCTCCCTTGAAGGTATGCGACTTATACAGCTTTGTTAAATTCTCGGTGAGTTGATAGGTGCTGCTGAATCTTTCGCTCACCAGCCATTCTGCAGAGCCCAATTGACCTCGCACATTGGGGAGAGGAGTTTGGCCTAATCCTCCAATCAGGATGGTAGGCAAACCTCCGTTTCCCTTTACTTGGGGTATATCCTGAATTCCAAACTGCGCGGGGATGTCGCTCGTGTTGTCACCGAAGGGCTGGACTCGATAGACATGCTCCCTGTTGAACCCGACCCGCACCTCATTGATCAGGGTCGAGGAGAACGTGTGGGTCCAACTTAGGCCGGCACCCTGGTTACGATTGTTTTGGGTGCCCTGATTGAATCCTCCGCCGTCCGCAAAACCCGCAAATGGCGCCGGCTTAAAGGAAGTTTCGTCATAGAAACTATATCGCCCGAAGATCTGGTCCCTTTCGCTGAAGTTTTGGTCAATGCGGACGTCGAACTGATCAGCCCGATCTGCGGCGACAGGGCTGCGGAAATAATTGTTGACGAGCCCTGGACCGCTGGGATCGGGAAAAAGGTTAAGAAGTTTTATTGCATTCGGGTCCAGGCGGTTCGGGCAGATCGTGTTCGCGACAGCGTTGCATTGGATCTGGTCGCGAACGTAACCGGTGCCGTTGGCAGTCAGACCTGTGGCGGAATCCACCTGTCCTTGAGTCACCGCACGAGTGGTGGCAGGGTCGAAGATTGTTCCGAGCGGGAACGAGCGACCTAGGAGGTCCGTACCTGCGATGCCCCTTTGCCCCGTGATAAGGTCCCGAAAATCAGTGTAGCCGCTCGCTCGTTCGACCGTGGTAGGCACGCTCGCCACCCAGGGAGTTGCCTGACGGACTCGCAAGCCTTCATAGTCGGCAAACCAGAAAGTCTTGTTTTTGCGAATCGGTCCGCCGATCGCGCCACCGAACTGGTTTTGTCGGTACTCCCCTTTTGGCTGTTTGGCAGCATTCTGGAAGTAGTCGGCTGCGTCGAATTTGTCGTTGCGGACGAATTCCCAAGCGCTCCCGCGGAAGCGGTTGGTCCCCGACTTCAAGCTGACGTTTAGGACTGCACCACCCGCACGCCCGAATTGCGCATCGAACGCGCTGGTTTGTATCTTGAACTCTGCAACTGCATCGACGGGAGGTCTCAGAACATACGCGGCCCCGTTCAGGAAATCCACGTTGTTGCTGTTGTTGTCGATGCCGTCCAACAAAAGGTTGTTCTGAGCAGGCCGTGTTCCGTTCGCAGCAAACCAGCCGTTTGCGTCCAGTCCTCGCGTGTCAGGCTGCGCCCGCGTAACTCCGGCGGTGAGTCGCGCCAGGAAGTTAAAATTCCTGCCGTTAAGCGGCAGATTATTGATTGAGTCCGAATCCATCACCTCTCCCACGGACCCGCTCTGCGTTTGAAGCAAAGGGAGGGCGGACTTGACTTCCACGGTCTCAGTCACGGCGCCGGGCACGAGCATAAGATCCACCACCACTTGAGCCTGGATGGCGACTTCTATGCCTGTATGCTTGACTCTCCGAAACCCCTGAAACTCGGCTTCTACCGTGTAAGTACCTATCCTGATCGGTCTGAAAATGTAGGCGCCATCGCGGCCCGAGGTGGTGGTGACCGCAAGCGAAGTTCCCTCATCTATGAGGGTAACCTTGGCGCCGGGAACGACCGCTCCAGATTGGTCTTTCACGGTGCCCAATAGCGTCCCTGTGTCAACTTGCGCTAACGCCTGTTTTGAGAGGAAGAGTGGCGTCGAAGCCAAGATCGCGAAGAGTAGAACAACCCGCATGCCAACTCCAGCTGATCGTTGCATGGTAGAATTCCTCCCGGGCTATTTTTTCGGTCACCAGTAGAGGCGTATTCCCGTGGCCCAATAACGCGGCAATGAGCATATCCAGCATGAAGTCTTCGCTGGTGGCTTGCCAGTTGTTGTTCAATCCCTT
The DNA here is from genome assembly GCA_003225055.1 of Acidobacteriota bacterium. Classification (GTDB taxonomy): domain Bacteria; phylum Acidobacteriota; class Terriglobia; order Terriglobales; family Acidobacteriaceae; genus Gp1-AA122. Next base: position 8,291 of record QIAU01000093.1, on the reverse strand, counting down.
ATTTATTTCTCTTCGGCCATCCCTTCTCAATCAACCAAACTCCAGCCCCGCAATGAGGGAACTTCTTGTTGGCGGTTGACGTCCCGTTTTCCGATTTTCTTTTTACGTTGAGAGAGGCCGTGCACGTTCCCAAAATCGTTCACGTGCACGGACCCTTTTAGCCTTGTTGCTCACGGATGTCAAGGAGCAATTCGCTTGCGGGTCGTTGCTGTCTGCCCGGCCGTTTATGGAGCGCTCCCTCCGGACCGACAAGATAGACGTGCTGCAGAATGGCGCAAAGGGGCAGCCATTTTCCGGGGGTGTGGCACAATCAACCGCATGGCAAAGAGTCAAAAGTCGCTATCGCAGACCTCCTTAAATCAGGTGGGGGTGCAGGACATTGCCGACGCGCTTGGTGTCTCCCGGGGAACCGTCGATCGCGCACTCCACAATCGCGACGGTGTACATCCGGCTACCAGACGCAGGGTCTTGCGTGCCGCGGGGCGCCTCGGTTATCGCCCCAACCTGGCCGCTCGTTATCTTTCGTCCCGAAAGCACATCACGATCGGGTTGAGTCTGCCCCAAGAGGTGAGTCATTTCTATGATGATGTGAGAGAAGGCATATTCGAGGCAGCAAGCGCGTTCGAGGCTTTCGGGGTGAAAATTCTGCATCGTCCCTACGACCGATTCGGACCGCACGAACTCGAATCGTTTCGGGATATCTTGGATGAAGACGTTCGAGGTCTAGTGATCTCGCCGGCTTACCCAAGTCGGCTTCGGCCTTGCATCGACCAGGCCGCTCGGCGTGGAATTCCGGTTGTGTGTGTTGCTACGGACGCGCCGGGGTCGAAGCGCCTTACCTCCGTCTCCGTCGATCCTTTTGTAAATGGAGCACTCGCCGGCGAGCTGATGGGGCATCTAGTTTCGGAGAAAGGCAATGTAGCCGTCTTTATCGGTATGCACGCCACGACAGATCACGAACAAAAACTGAAGGGCTTTCGTAACAGCTTCGAAGCTTCCTGCCCGCGCGGGAGAATTGTCGGTGTGGTGGAAATGCATGACGAGAGTAAAGAAGCAAATGAAAAGTGCCGCAAGCTTCTTCTTCAACAGCCTTCTATCAGGGGGATCTACGTTAGTACGGCTAACTCACTTCCCGTGATGCGGGCCTTGGACGAACTCGGGCTAGCAGGTAAGGTCAAGGTCATCTGTACGGATCTTTTTTCGGCGATCGTCCCTCTCATCGAAGGTGGCAAGATTGCAGCTACGCTTTATCAGAGGCCTCGTGAACAAGGTTTTACCGCTTTTCGTGCTATCGTCCGGTTTCTCACCGAGGGCCTGCGTCCGCCACCTCAGATTCGCCTAGATCCGACAATTATTATGCGAAGCAACCTCAGTTTGTTCTTGCAAGAGAGATACCTGAGACCGACCACATCGGACGGGACACGATAGCAAGCCAGGCACATGCCTGGCATCGGCGGACCTTTTAGTCTTCACGGAACGACCGCCTCCGAATTCGCGCACCGTGGGTTACGCGATGAACAGGTTGGACACAACGCAGCCGCCAAAAGCGAAAGGTGCCGCTCATGAGCAGAGTAAGGTTCGTCGGTCTGGATGTCCACGCGAAAACCATTGCCGTCGGGTCGCAGAGGCGAGCGGAGGTAAGGTCCTTAGATTCGTTGCGAGACACCGGCGGAATGCGCCCAGTCGCGCCGCTCAAGTTCGCTTGCTCCAGCCTGGGACGGATGGCATCGTGCGCGATCCTCGCGATGAGGACGGTTTCCCGACGCTGTTTGGGAAAATCGGCCCAGATTGCATATTGCCTGCAATGAAGGGTGATGGTTCAGTTTTTCTACGAGCTGCGCGATCACGGGCACTGGGACATGCTTCTTTTGTTTTTGGATTCGGACGTGGTTACGCCAGAAGGATCGCGTGATGCTGAGCTGTTCTCGGTCATATGTTCTCCCCGACGAGACCGCGCAGTTCGCCCTCCCGAATGGGCAAGTGGATCGGCGCTTGACTACGATCCCACAAGGCGTTTCCTTGACCCTGCAATCTTCCGGTAGGCACGCAAGCTGACCATCAGTGCAGTCGGGATACGTCGTAGTTTCCCCAAGCCGTTTGTGGCGTTCGTGGGCGGTCGTTGATGGCCTTATAGGCCCGCCAGTTACGATCAGAATTCAAAGGCCGACTGATCAGCTGGAGGTTGAGTGAGGCTTCGGCCCGAGCCTAGCTGAGGTTTGGGAGCAGGCGAAAAGACCTTTGATTTGACTCTATGTATCCATCTAGACTATTCATCTAGATGAAAGGGCGGGAATCCCATGCGCACCGTTGGATTATTCGAGGCCAAGCAGAAACTCTCCGAGCTTGTGGAACGCGCCGGGGAGGGAGAGAAGATTGGAATTACTCGACGAGGAAAACTGGCAGCGGTTCTAGTTCCCCCCGCGCCCGACGCTAGTTTGAGAGATATTTTTGAGGATGTCGAAAAGATTCGAAAACGAGCTAAGGTGGGCCGAGGCGTAAAGGTGAGAGACCTGATCGAGGAGGGCCGGGTATGAAACGTTTTGTCCTTGATGCTTCCGTCGCGCTTCGCTGGTTTATCGGCCGCCCTGTGCCAGCCTATGCCAAGCGTGTGAAACAGTTCTTCCTCAAGGGAGTTCGGGCCCTTGTCCCGGCGCTGTGGCACCTGGAGATGAGCAACGGTCTGGCCGTTGCAGAGCGGCGATCCATTTTGGCCATCACAGATGTTGATCAAGCGATCATCGACATCGAACAGATCGTGGCCCAGGCTGTGGACACCGACAGCAGTGTTGTTTCCGCTCGGCGATCTTTAACAACAGCACGTGCCTTTCAGCTATCGGCTTATGACGCGGTTTATTTGGATCTTGCGCGACGCGAAAGGCTAGCACTGGCAACGCTTGACCACCGGCTCCGCGCAGCAGCTGCACAAGCTGGTGTCGAGCTCCTCCGCTAAGACCCGACTGACTATAGAGGTACCGTCGCTGGACAATTTTCGACACGACGAACCGACCTCTGCAAGACCTGCGCGCCGACCCGGATGGCAACTTTCCGGTTTTCCCAGAACCCCAAACTTCAAAATCAGTTTGTTTGGAGAGATGTCCCAGGTAAACAGAAAAGTAAAACGTAAACCCGCTCTCATCGGAGCTGTGCGCAACATCGCGGCCTGGAATTTACGGTTGTCCTTGTTTCTATGGCTTGGCACTCGCCCTTAGCCCGTTGAGAATTATCCCGTGTGTGCTGTCGAATTCATTTATTTTATTGTATGGTGAGTGTATGGCGCGGATGATCTCGACGACTATTCGCTTGAACGAAGAGGATGTTCGCGCTTTGAAGCGCGCGCGAGCGGCGGGGCACTCCGCTTCGGAACTGGTGCGGAAAGGCCTGCGCGTCGTCGCCTCGCGGTACTACACCGGTCGGAGACCGCCCTCGACGTTACTGTTTGAGTCCACGGACACGAAGCTGGGAGACGAATCTGAGCTGTTTCGAGATCTCGAAAATTGAGTGGCCCGATTATCGCCGACACGGGCGGGCTCCTCAAGGCACTCGCGCGGACGCCTGGTCACAAACCGAGCTTTCCGGAATACCGAACGGTCCTGACCGATGCGAGCGTCGTGATAGTACCGGCTCTGGTGCTCGCTGAAGTAGACTACTTCCTCAGAGGCAATCGGGCGGCTATGCGCAAGCTGATCGCCGAGATATTCGATCCGGCGACCCGCTACGAGTACGAGCTGCCGCTGCCTTCCGATCTTGTTCGCGCGCTCGAATTCGACGCCAAGTTCAAGGAGCTCGATCTTGGATTGGTCGACGACACGGTTGCCGCCCTCAGTGAGCGGCGCAAAGTCTATCGAGTGCTGACCACCGATCGGCGCGACTTCGCCGCGATTCGGGTAGGCCCGCGCTTCTTACGACCGCTCGAGCTCCTGCCGTAGCGACGCTGGTCGATGGCCTAAAGCGATAAGAGAGTTCCGCCGCTTTTGAACCATCGGAGCTCATCTACTCGTTTAAGCAATTTACGTAAACTAGCCCGAGTTTACCAGTCACAGACAAAATGCTTCGGAGCCGCTGCTGGCGCGGGTGCGGGTGCGACTGGCGAATATGGCGGCAAACGCGTCGTTCTCGACACGGGTGGTAATGGACATCCTTGCCCGCAACGGGGCCAACAACATCGACTTGTCTAAGTTAAGTTGGACTTCGTCGTTATGGCGCACGGCCACGGTGACCACATGGGCGGCTTAGCCCACGTGCTGAAGGTCAACCCAGGTGTCAAGATCTATGCGCGGAAAGAGAGATCCGGAGTGTACGGCGACGGTATTGCGCCCGAGTGACAGGAGCAGTGCGGACTAAATTTGCTAAACCGTTATACGGGCCAAAACCTGTATCGAGGGTTCGAATCCCTCTCTCTCCGCCAGAATCCTTCAACTCGCCTCAGCATAACGACTTACCGATCCCCTCTCCTTCCGCTCAACTACATGATCCGCGGCGTCAGAAGGGGAATCTGGTGCATGTTTGTGGCATGTTTGCATGGCCGCGTGCTCCAACGAGCGCATGGCGTCGATTGCCTGGGTCTTCTGGAGGAACCCTTTCGAACTACGCCGATTTGCATTTAATGGAGCTGCATAAGGTCGCATCGGATCGTCTGCGGCACGCCGAGCTCGCCGATAATCTGATCCAGCACCCGCGTCACTCTCCGCGACGCGAAGCGTGCAACACTAAGGTCCCACTCCGCGCCTGCCACGCATTTTAACTTCTCTGGCAGCCGCAGGAATGGCCAAACAGACTTGTCAGACCTGAAGTTTGCGAAGGTAGGGGACGCTGGCTCTCATCATGTCCAACTTCATTTCGACGAAGTAATTTCTTATGCCGCCGGTTTTGGCTGCGGTAAAGATTTTCTTCCAATCCAGTGAGTCCTGCCCGACGGGCATAATTTTCTTGGCTTCCACCGACCAGCCTTGGACGTGCATCGAAATGAAGCGTCCTGGGTACTTCATAAAATATTTCGCGGCGTCGTAGCCGCGGCTGATCGTGGAAACCTGAAATTGGAACTTGACTAGCTTGGGGTCGAGAAGCTCGAACAAGAAGTCGTAGGTGCGTTTGCCATCGACCATGGTCAGCTCGAAATCCTCGTTGTGAAGTCCCTGGTGGATTCCTGCCTCAGCCGACTTTTCGCCCATCTTGTTGTATTCGTCACTGGCTCGCTTGACGTCGTCCATCGTGGGTTGCTTGGGCCCCGCGAGGGTTGGCACGAGCATTTGCGTTAGGCCAACGTCCTTTGCCCAAGCAATCCGGCCCTCTTGATTTTCGCGAAGTTCCTCGATGCCGAAGTGGGAGCTTACACACGTCACACCTGCATCGCTCAGAATTTTGCGCAGTTCGGTTCCCGTGTACTTGGCCAGGCCAGCGAACCCCGAATCTGCATAACCCACCGGCGAGCATAGCTCAATGGTTTGAAATCCGGCGTCAGCCAGTTGTTTAATCGTGCCGGGAAAGTCCTTGGCGATCATGTCCCGGACGGGCCATGTCTGGCAGCCGATTGGCAAGCCAAGCGGATTAGCGCGTAGTTCCAATCCCCCTCCCGAAATGAAGCCCACTGCAGCCGCCTGTATTGCCGCATTTCTGACAAACTCTCTCCTTGACATTCCAGACATGGAGCCCCCTGCGCCTAGTTTTTGAATGACGCTTGTTAGAGTTCCCACCCGCTTCGACGTTCCGGCCGCACAAACTTCTGTGCCAGGTCGGAGTTAGTGATTTTCAGGTTTGCGCGGTCCCATACAAGTTTTTGTCCCGCCCGGGCGGCGACATTCCCAAGGAGCAAGGTCTCGGTGACCATCCCGGAGAATTCAAAATTTCCGCCCGGCTTCACCTTGCTTCCTCTGCAGGCATCGAGCCACTCGCGTTCGTTGCCCGGGGACCTTGGTAAGGTCTTTGGCGGCTGTTTATAGCTATCCATTTTCGATTGCGGGATAAGTTTCGGATTTTTGCCGTTGAACCCGCAAAGAATTTTGCCGCGATCTCCAACAAAGAGAAGCCCTTCGTCACCTTCCTCGCCATCTCCCTTGAAGGGACGGCTCTCTTCTAATTCTTCAGGCCGCTGCGGCTTCAAGCCACCGTCGTACCATGTGAATTTTACCGGCGGCATGTCGCCCCGGGCCGCGAAATCATAGTGGATGATCGAGGCCAGAGGATAGGTTTCTTCGTAGCGCTCTGTCGAACTCGCCTCAACGCTCACAGGCGCCTCGAGCTTCAGTACGCGGAAGATGGTATCGAAGCTATAAGAGCCCATGTCGCCGAGCGCGCCGCAACCGAAGTCGGCCCACCCGCGCCACACAAAGGGTACGTAGGCGTGGTTGAATGAGCGGTCCGCGGCCGGACCAAGCCACAACTGCCAGTCCAAACCATCCGGTACGGGATCCGCATCTTTTGGACGTTCGAGCCCCTGCGGCCAAAAAGGACGACTGGACCAGTTACTGACTTCCCTTACTGGCCCGATCGCGCCGTCCCAAATCCATTCGCAGAGCAAGCGGGTGTCTTCGGATGCTTGGTTGGCGACAGCGATCTGGGTTGCTAGGCCGGTCTCTTTGGCAATTTCGGCGATGCGCCGCGCTTCATAAATTGTGTGCGTCAAAGGCTTTTGGCAAAAGACGTGTTTGTGCTTCTTCATGGCCGCGGCGGAGACGGCAGCGTGCAAATTGTCCGTGGTACACACAACAACGGCGTCGACGTCTTTTTGCTCTTCGAGCAGCTCACGAAAATCGATGTAAGCGGAGCAGCTGTGATAGTGACCGGAACGCTGCTGCGTACCGTAATAGGCGTCTACGATTTTCTGGCACGGCTCGCGGCCGGAAACGCCGCTGGTTACGTGCAGCGAGTGCGTAAGCTGAATCGGATCGTCCGGGCTGAGCCAATCCCAGCCGGTACCGACACCGAGCAACGCCCGCACCAGGTTACAGAATTCGTGTGTGTCCCATTGCGGATAATTCGCGCTCATCTTGTTCGGGTCACAGACAGCCACCGCCTGCACGTCGGGTTGCCGCAAAAAACGCAGCATGACGCGCAAGCCCTGCGAGCCGACGCCGACAAAGGCGATATTGAGCTTGTCGCTCGGCGGGACGTAACCTGCGCCGCCCAACACCCAACGCGGAACGATCGAAAAACCAAGCGCGGCCGCGGCTGTTTTCTTTAGGAAGTTGCGCCGCGAGGGCGAGTCATTGAAAAGCTGGCCAGGTCGTTTGTTCATTGGGCCTCCCCCAACCGCAGCCCACACCGATCTCACAAAGTTGCCGCCTGTTTGGTTCTCGCGGTGGTTTACCGAGAAGCGCCGTAAAGCCCCGCCCTTTAGGGCTTGGGGATATAAGGCGTGATTTTGCCTTGTCTTAGATTGCTTCATTTAGGTATAAGCATCAGTATGGCCCTGGAAGGGTACAAATCAAACCACAACGTGGTCTATTCAAGCAAGTACCATTGTGTGTGGACGACTAAGTATCGGCGAGCTGTGCGGGTCGGACCCAGCGCTAAACGGTGCGAACAGGTGCTTAGACAAGTGGCAGAAAATATCGTGCCGAAATCATCGCTCTGGAAATCATGCCCGACCACGTACACGTGCTGGTAGAAGTAGACCCGCAGTTGGGTATCCATCGGTTGGTTAAGCACCTCAAGGGCGTTTCCTCGCACAGCTTGCGGCAGGAATTTCGCACCCTGAAATCACGGTTGCCGACGCTGTGGACGAATAGCTATTTCGTGTCCACCGTTGGGGGCGCCGCTAGCGGTCATCCAACCATATGTCGAAAAGCAGAAGAACGTATAAATATCGGCTGTGGCCAAACCGCAAACAGCGGGAAGTCTTGTTTTCGACGTTGGAAGTGTGCCGCCAGTTGTACAACGATGCTCTCAAAGAGCGGCGCGAGGCTTGGAAGTTGTGCCGGGCATGCGTATCTTTCTCCATGCAATCGGCACAGTTGCCCGCCTGCAAGCAAGCCGACCCTGCGCTGGGCAATGTCTATTCGCAGGTGCTGCAAGATGTGCTGCACCGTGTAGATAAGACGTACCAGGCATTCTGTCGGCGCGGCCGGGGATTTCCGCGCTTCAAGGGCCAAGGCTGGTTTGACTCGTTCACGTATCCGCAGGCAGGATTCGGAGTGAACGGCGGACGACTATGGTTGTCCAAAATTGGCAACGTTAAAATCAAGTTGCATCGTTCGCTCCAAGGCGAAGTTAAAACCCTCACTCTCAAGAATGAAAACGGCAAGTGGTACGCCTGCTTTTCCTCGATCCTGGATAGCGAACCTTTGCCGGAGAAC
>QIAU01000007.1 GCA_003225055.1 Acidobacteriota bacterium | reverse complement strand
GGCGTGGGTTTCGACGATCTCGTCGCGCATCAGCCAGCGAGCCAAGTCGAAATCATGAATCGTATTGTTGTAAAACAGCATCCCGTTCACGTTCGACTGGTAGGCTGCTAGCGGCGGCGCATCTTTATCGCGTCCCACCGACTTGAAGATGACCGGTTCGCCAATTTCGCCGCCTTCCACTCGTTTCATCGCCGCCGCATAGGCCGGATCGTAACGGCGCATGAAACCTATTTGCAGCCGGACGCCGGCATCAGCAACCGCCTTCCGTGCGCGAAGAGCATCTTCCAGATTTGTAGCGAGGGGTTTTTCGCAGAATATGTCTTTCCCGGCTGCGGCAGCAGCACAAATGCCCTGTGCGTGGAACTTGTCAGGGGTAGCAATCAAGACAGCATGAATATCCTTGCGCTCGAGCAGGCCTTCGAAGCTTCCGAACGAGTGCTGGATCTCCAGTTCCGAAGCAACCTTCCGTGCCCGCGCGTGATCGACATCGGCAACCGCAACCAGTTCGGCCTCCGGCACCATGCGTCGCAGATTTTCCGCATGGCGCTTGCCCATTTCCCCCACTCCCAGGATCCCGACCCGTAGTTTGCGCATTTCAATCCTTTGCAGGGCAATTATATTCCCGCTTTGCTATCGGCTCGGACACCAGGTTTCGTCGCTCGCTCCTGTAGTACCGTCCGCGGCGAACGATTGTAGCAGCTTCGCCCATGGCGCCTGACGCCGAACCTACATCGTCCATCTACCGAATTTAATAGGCAAATATGGAAATAAGAACGGGCCTCCTCGTTGGACTTTGAAATGTCGGTTGACATTGTCGGCGTCAATTGCTTGACAAAAGGAACACAGCTGGCCTATAAGCGCTAAAATCGCGTCTTGAACTCCAGCATTCATCATGTGAAAACAATACTTGCGCAAGAAGCCAGCTACTAGAGGCGCGGTAAGACCGCCCATTGCGATTGGGAAGCGATCCTAGGAGGCCTCATGAAGGCGTCGTTGTTCGCACGTTCACTCTCCGGTCCAATCACGGTTGTGCAGCGACAAGCTTACGAGTCATCTTCCGTCCGGCTGTACGCGATGTACCCCGCTGGGCGAACTGTACTCATCTTTGCCGCATTGATATTGTCGACTGCGCTCGCCATCGCTGGCGTGAGTGCGAGTATCTCCGGCACGGTAAAGGATGCCAGCGGGGCCACTGTAGCCGGTGCCACCGTAAAGGCCGTCAATACCGAAACCGGGATCACCCAGACTCAAACCACCAATGCGCAAGGCTTCTATGCCTTCCAGGCTCTCCCGCTGGGTCACTACGAGGTTGAAATCCAGCAACCGGGCTTTAAGGGATTCCGTGCTACGAACCTCGTGCTGGACGTGAACTCCGCTCTTGTCGTGGATGCGACGCTGCCCGTGGGCGAAGTCAAAGAGGTCATGCAGGTCTCCGGCGAAGCACTACACGTTGAGACCGCCTCCTCTCAGTTGGGTGAAGTAATCGGCGGCAACGAAATGACTGGCGTGCCGCTTGTGACGCGCAGCTATACCGACTTGCTAGCACTACAGCCGGGAGTGGTCTCACAGCCCTCAGGCATGACCGGAGCCTATGCGGGAACTTTCATCTCTGCAGGTTTTCCCGTCCCCAAAGTGTCGGGCGACTTGAACGGAGGAGCGCTTTCGGTCAACGGCCAACGGGAAGCCAACAATGGCTTCCTGCTCAACGGCGCTATCGTTAGGGAAAACGGCTATGGGGGAACTACTGCGATCCCCAATTTGGATTCGATCGCCGAGTTCCGCATTCTGACCAACAACTATGACGCGGAGTATGGAAACTACAGCGGCGGGCAGATCAACGTCATCACCAAATCCGGCACTAACCATATTCACGGCAACGCATTCGACTTTCTTCGCAACACCAACCTGGACGCGCGAGGCTATCTGGATCCGCTGCGTGGTGCCTATCACCAGAATCAGTTTGGTGGCACGATTGGAGGACCGATCAAAAAAGAGAGGGTTTTCTTCTTCGCCGATTACCAGGGAAACCGAAAGGTGGTAGGCATAAGCTCCCCTTCCAATGGAGTGCCCTCGGAGGCAGAGCTAACCGGCGATTTTTCTCAGGTGGTAGACAAGAATGGCATCAACCTTATGAACGGTTTCACCGTGCCAGCTGGAGCGAATGTCTGGGCCAGTCAACTGTCCGCCGCGCTGAATTACACTGTGAATCCTACTGAGCCCTACTATTTCCAAGGCTGCACTAGTAACAATGCGACAACGGGATGTGTGTTCCCGAACGCCAAGATTCCCGCCTCGGCGTTCTCGCTCCCGGCGCAGAAGTTGCTGGCGGGTAACTTTATTCCGTCTACGGCGACTGGCGGATCGTTCTTCAGCACATCCTTCCCCCTGCGCTTACGCGACGACAAAACCAGCGGTCGGGTCGACGCTAACACTCGCGCCGGTCTCGTGTTCGTTTACTACCTGTTCGATAACTACACGCTTTCCAGTCCTTATCCGAATGCCAATGTACCGGGCTACGATGCCGCGGGCACGGGACGCACCCAGGTGCTCAACGTGGGCGTGACCAAGAACTTCGGAAGTTCCGCAGTGAATGAAGTGCGCGTTCAAGGGACACGCTACAACAACGGGTTCAACCAGCCCAGGGGCGGTACGGGCCACGCGCTGGCCTCTCTCGGCTTCACTACCTCCGGCGATGGCATCATTCCGCTGGCGCCGACCATCGAAGGTGTGCCCGAGCTGGATTTCAACCAGATGAACATGATCGTCGGCGTGCCCAGCCGTCCCAACCGCTTAATCGAGAACAATTTTGAGGTACTCGACAATTTCAGCAAGGTCATCGGTACCCATACGATAAAGTTCGGCGGCAACTTCCATTACAATCAACTCGTCGAGCAACTCGATAACGTGTTGAACGGCAACTTCGTTTTTAACGGCACGGAAACGGGCATCGACTTTGCGGACTTCCTGATCGGCGCGCCCACCAATTACGTCCAGGGGCAAGCCGAGCCGTCGAATGGTCGATCGCGGTACTTTGGACTTTATGGTCAGGATAGCTGGCGTGCGCGCTCCAACCTCACACTGAATTTTGGCCTGCGCTGGGACGTAAGCACGCCCTGGTGGGAACAGCACAACCAGATCCAGACCATCGTGCCGGGCCTGCAATCGATTGTGTTTCCCGGCTCTCCGACGGGATGGGTCTTTCCAGGTGACCCGGGAATTCCGCCCACTTTAGCCCCGACGCGGTACAACAATTTCGGCCCAAGGCTTGGGGTAGCCTATTCGCCGAGCGTAGGCGAGGGCTTCCTTCGTAAGCTGGTGGGAGAGCCCGGCCAGATGAGTATCCGAGCCGGCTATGGCGTCTTCTTCACTGCGCTCGAAGGCTCGACTAACTTCAACGAAATTGGTGACTCGCCGTTTGGATTCTTCTATGTGGGGACCAATCCGTCTTTTACAACTCCCTTTCTTAACCGGGCAGACGGAACCACGCTCAATGGGGCTGGCCAGAAGTTCCCGGTACAATTCCCGCCACTTAACGTTGGCCCGCACAATCCCGACAATAATGTCGATTGGACGAAGTTCACACCCATCGGTAGCTCCCCGGGCTTCTACTACAAGAACCGTTTGCCCTACTCGGAGAACTATGAGTTGTCAATTCAGCGGCAGTTAAGGTCCACGGATCTTGTGACCGTGAGCTATGTTGGGACTCAAGCACATCGCCTGCTGGTGACGCAGGAATCCAACCCAGGCAATCCTGCGCTTTGTCTCGTCACAACGGGCTGCGGGCCGGGCCTCGAGAACACCTACAACACCCGGCTACCCATCTTCGGACCCTTGTTCCAGAGCAACGGCTGGTTTATCACCCTTGGCCAGTCGGCCTATAACTCTTTNTACGGTGAGCAGGTGAATCCTTTCAATCCCAGGGCCAGCATCGCCCTGTCGGCGTTTGATGCTACCCACAATTTTGTCGTGAGCTATAACTACGCGCTGCCCTTCGACAAGATTGGCGGCGCCAACCGCGTAACGCGTGGGTGGGCTGTGAGTGGTATCACGCGCTTCACTACCGGATTGCCGGTCACCCTCTACGAAACGGATGACAGGTCCCTGCTCGGGACGCAGTTTACCGGTCCCATCACGCTGGGCATCGACGTGCCGAGTTACGCCGGCGGCAGCGTGCGAATCAGCGATCCTCGGAAAACGGGAGTTTACTTTGACATCTCTGGGTTTTCCCCTGAACCACTGGGGCAACTCGGAAACGCGCGGCGGCGCTTCTTCCACGGACCCGGGATAAACAACTGGGACCTAGCACTGCTCAAAGACACCAAGCTGACCGAGAGCATGAATCTGCAGTTTCGCACCGAATTCTTCGATGTCTTCAACCATGCACAATTCAATGCCGTAGATGGAAACGTCAATAGTCCGACCTTTGGGCAGATCAAGACAGCCCTGGACCCGCGTATTGGCCAGATCTCGATGAAGCTCATCTTCTGAGGGCTGGGGCATTTTCCCGTTTCCTGGAGTACTTCCGAGCCCCTACAGACGCTCGGGAATAATTCGGAACTGTTCCAAGACTTGGATATGTGCGCACAGGCTGTGCTAGCCGCGACACTGGTAGAACCCGGCCGTTACGAACTGCGCGAGTATCCACTTCCCGATCCCCAACCCGGTTGCCTGCTGGTCCGAATGCAGGTCTCAGGAATCTGCGGCACGGATAAGCACACTTACCAGGGCCACACGACGCAATACGCGGCCGCCGCACAGCCCAAGCAGATTCCCTTCCCCATTATTCAAGGCCACGAGAATGTCGGCACCATCGCCGCCATCGGTGGCTCGGCTCCGTACACCGACTTCGAAGGAATTCCGCTGAACGTGGGCGACCGCGTGGTGGTCGGACCCAACGTAAGCTGCGGCACCTGCTACTACTGCCGCCATGATTTTCCTTACTACTTGTGCGAGAACACCGCTGACTATGGCAATAATCTGAGCGCCAAGAATCCACCCCATCTTTTTGGAGGCTGGTCGCAGTACTTGTACGTTCTGCCGGGGAGTTTCGTCGTGCGCGTGCCCGATGATTTATCCTCTGAGATCGCGGTATTAACGGAAATCATGGCGGTCACCGTAGGCCTGGATCGAGCAAAACAAGTCTCGGCATTTCCGAATGAGTCATTTCGTTTCGACGATACCGTCGTAGTCCTGGGAGTGGGGCCGCTGGGCATGTGTTTCCTCACCAAGGCGCGGATGCTGGGGGCCGGCACCATCATCGCGGTTGATCTTTCCGACTATCGTCTCAATTTTGCCAAGCGTCTTGGTGCGGATCACGCTCTGAATGCGGCGCATACGACTCTGAGCGAGCGCCTGACGGCTGTTCGTGACCTCACGCATGGACGGGGCGCCGATGTGGTGGTTGAATGTGCCGGTGTGCCTGCTGCCATACCTGAGGCGCTTGACATGCT
>QIAU01000124.1 GCA_003225055.1 Acidobacteriota bacterium | reverse complement strand
CTGAACTACAAATAATAAGGAGGAGGCGAATCCGCCTCCTCTTCAGCTTTCTCGACAAAAATCTAGAACGAGTACCGCAGGCCGACCTGCATGACCCGCGGCTGCCCCTGGATTTGGATGAAGTTGGACCAGTTATCCGGCGGCTTGGAGCCTCGCCGTGCAGGATCGCGAACTACACCAAACCCAGTGCGGCTAACGTCAATGAAGCCGAAATGCTGCGTGTTCGTGACGTTGAACACATCCCAACGAAGTTGCAGCTGGTGACCTTCGCTCCACGGCATCTTCCACGTTTTCCCCAGCCCGAGATCGACATCAACGTACCCGGGTAGACGTAGATAATTCCTTGGACCTGTTTCGCCCGGATAGGCATTCCGAAACCTCTGGTAAATCCGGGTGAGGTCGCAGCCCCCGAAAAGCTTCGGTGTGCCATTCGTGGGACGATTCGGACAACTCTCGAGTGGACGGGTTGGAGTTACGTAGGCCTGGACATTCCAATTCGTCGCCCAACGGGTGTCATCCACCAAGAACGGCATCGACCCCTTTGGGAGCATCTCCCAGGAGCGGCCCGCCCCTGCCAAACGGCAATTGCCAGACCCCGTCAACATTGATATTGTGGCGCGTGTCGAAATCTGAACTGCCATAATTATCGTGTTGCCGAATAGGATTGACAATGAACGCGCCATTGCTATTGTTGTTACCATAGCCCATTTCGGACTGTAATCCAGACGCATCGTCCAGAGAATGGGACCATGTGTAATTGAAGTCGAAGGTCAGGTTGTTGAGACGCGTCCTGAGCGAAGCTGTTAGAGCGTTGTAGTTCGAATTCCCGATTGTGCTCCACGTGGACAGCGCGCCGTATTGCGGCTGCATGAACAGAGTGGGCATATTGATGGCAGCCAACACCTGATCGACAAGTGCTTCCGCGTCGGTCCAGTCGTTCCCACCAAAGAAGGCCACATTGTTCGGGTCGGCCGGACTTGGTGTTCGGGTCTGGAATGCGTAAAAGGCCTGGGTGTTTGACCAATTAGGGTCGAATTGATTGTGACCCGGAGCGCTGGGGTCTGGGAGTCCGAACTGCGAATTCAAGGTCGCCGCCATACCTGGCGGCATCAGGTTCTCGAAGAAGGGGATCGGTGCAATCTGGGACGTGTCGATTCCCGCAGCCCGCTGTTTCTCCAGGATCGTTCCGGCAGTATACCAGTCCATACCGCTTTTTGGATCACGAATATCGTTGAACGCTGCAACGTCACGGCGTGCCAGCAGGCTGCGCCCTGCTCGTCCGATGTACGAAAGGCTAAGGACGCTGTTTGCGGGCAGTTGACGTTCGAAAGTCATGTTCCACACGTACTCCGTCGGCGCGTGCAGTTTCGAGTCCAACGACTGCTCGATACGCTCGCCGTAGTCAACCGGTTGCTGCAGGCTGAAAGGAGGCGGTGGCGCGAGTATTCGGATGTCCTGATTGAAGCTGGTAAACAGCGGGGCCAGATTCGAAGTGGTATTGTAGGTATTTGCCGGGGTAGTGAAGTTCGAGCTGAATCCGAGCGTGGTGTTTAGGTCGAAGTCTACCGCGAGAGCCTGGCCATAATAATCGTTGGTCATCGCGAACCCGCCGCGGAGCACGGACTTCGATGCGTGGTCTAGGGACCACGCAAACGCAACTCGCGGCTGAAAATTCTTCTTGTCCCAGTTGTACATCGGCTTTCCGCCATTCGCAGGTCCTGAAATCTGAAGTGTGATCGGGTCTATAAAGTTTTGGCCGTTCTTGGCAGCAGCCAGACGCTGTGCAAAATAATCGCCCAGAGGCACGGTCGGTCGCACTTCAAACCCTTGAGTCTCATAGACCGGCCGTTCCAGGCTGTATCGCAACCCGAGCGTGAGCGTCAGGTTCTGCCGCACCTTCCAGGTATCCTGGACGTAGCCGTCATAGGCTTGTGTCGCAAAATTGCGATCCGTAGGTGTTCCCACCGGAAGAACGTTCTTATCCCTTCCGTAAGTGTAGTCGGCAGTGAATTCCGAGAACCTGCCGATCAAAGCCGTAGCTGCATTTTGCACCTCTGAGGTTGATGACAACGATTGACCGGCTTGGCCACCCGGCAGGCCATTAGTAGTCAGATAATCCTGAAACGCCTGTGACTCATTGTCTCCACCGCCGGCATAAAACGAAGGATTGGTGAAGGCCTGATCGAACGCCGCCGCGTAGCTTATCCGGCTGTTGTTAATCTTGCGAATGTTCACGCCGAATTGCAGGCTGTGATTGCCATGCATCCACGAAATATCGTCCGTAAAATGGTGTACCGGGGTCACGCGTTGCAAAGTATGTATCTGTCCCGTAGGCTGAAAAACAAAACGGAACCAAATGTCGTTGCCGAAGCTGTCCCCAAGTTGAGTGAAAGCCTGGCGCGTATAGCCATAGCGGAAGTTATTGACCCATTTGCTTCCTAGGGTCCAGGTGTGTGCGACAGCAAGCCCACGAGGATGATTCCAAATCACGGGCGATGGGGAATCGGGAAGCCACCTGGGTTGTGTCTGATGGTCGTGGATTGCGCTTAGCCGGATGAAAGCCGTCTGATTGTTCGTCAGGTTGAAGTCGATCTTGGCGACGTGCGAATTGAGCTGCACCGGTGCCGGTGCGTTGAACCGGAAGCCGCTGGTATTTAATTGGTCGCCCTGGGACTGGTCGTTCGCAGGATATTTCGAAGCCGCCAGCCCCAGCGCTTGAAGGGAGGCTGAATTAAGCCCTGTAGCGGCGTAAACATCGTTCCGGGTCAGGTCCAGTGACGCCTCCGCGGTGCTGCTGCATGCAGGATCAGCGCAGTACAAGTAATTGACTACTCCCTGCCCGAGATTTGCCAACGGCACGACGCGTGTCACAGCCTGTGCTGCAGCGTCACGCCGACCTTCGTAACTATAAAAGAAGAAAACTTTGTTCTTAACAATGGGTCCGCCAAGCCCGCCCCCAAAGGTATTCCGGACCAGGGGAGGCCGGGCGACGGGCCCAAATGGCGGGGTAGCGTGGTTATTGAACCAGTCGTTTGCGGTAAAAAGAGTCCCGCGGTAAAACTCGAAGGCCGCCCCGTGCCAACTGTTGGTGCCCGACTTGGTGACGAGGTTTACCTGTGAACCCGACGAGCGGCCTTGGTTGGCATTCGCGTTGACGGTTGTGACCCGGAACTCATCGATCGCTTCAGAATTCAACCGGAGAACTGGCCCATTCGTTATATTCACTCGATCATTATTCAAACCCCCGATCACCAGGTTGTTCGTAGACTGTGGGATGTCGGCGTTGCCCGTCTGCGCGTTATTGATATCCACGCCGTCCAGAGTAATGTTGGACTGATCGGCACGCGCGCCTGCAACGTAGCCTTCTCGGGTGGACCCGGGCTGCAGGGTCAACAAGTCGACTACGTTGCGCGCTTCCAGCGGAAGCTGGGTGATCTGCTGGTTTATGAAAACATTGCCCAGCGTGGCGTCTTGTGTGTTGACCAATACGTCCTGCGCGGAGGATTTCACCTCTACCACCTCGCCCTTCGCTCCGACGTCCAGTTGCACGTTGGTCTCGGTAGGTTTACCTATCTGAGCGCGAACGTCTTCAACGACCTTGGTCCTGAAACCCGATCCCTCAACCTGCACGCGGTAAGTGCCGGGCACGATCAAATCGAAACTAAATGCCCCCGTCTCCGTCGACTTGGTAAGGCGTACGGCGTTCGTGGCCACGTTGGTCAGCGTGACCGAGGCCGCCGGCACCACTCGACCCTGAGCGTCGGTAACAGTTCCGCGAATCGTCGAAGTGCCTGTTTGAGCGAAAACCGGAGACGAAAGTGCCAGGACTACAAGAGCTACTACCATGACTCGGAGTGAGTGCATGGGACCCTCCTTTTGGGGCATCGATAACTTGATTGGCCGCCCTTGCTTCGTGACCTTGATGACCACACCGACACGCCGACAAGCTTTGGGCGGCTATTCTGCAACCGGACACCCAAATTGACAAGCTTTTGTTTCAACGATTTTGTTTCAACGATTTAATTTCTGCGGACTGAATCGGGAATACTGGATTCTGGAGGGAGCATATTGATTTCCGTAACCGCCGCTCAGCCTTGCCCAACGCCTGCTTTCACCACCGCCGCGGCCATCACAATCAACGCTGGGTAGCACTCCAGTGTGTAACGTGTTTCCGGATTTTCCAAACTCCCCAGAAATAGCGACCGCGCGACGACAAAGAGCACCAGCAATCCCACCCAGGCGATGGCATGACCCCGGGTCAGGCCCACCAGCGCCAGAATCACATACACCAGATTGATTGCACAAAACCCCACTGATACCACCGACCATTTCACATCGTCTTTGAACTCCCACCAGCGCGGGTCGGCCGGCAGCACTTCCGTTCTGGGGCGCAACCACATGTCAGCGATACGCAGCGCCGGCAGCCGGACGTAATAACGCAGCAGCCGGGCGTGAATGCGTTCCTGCGCAAGCTGGGCGAACTGCGCATCCAATTCCGGATCAACCTCGGTGGTTTGGTTGTAGGCATCAAGTAGTTCGAGCGTACGCTGTTTCTGCTCCGCAGAATCAAATGTGCGCGCCGGTAGCTTCTCGGGATCGATCTTCTCGCCCGGTTCCTGCCAGTAGATCTCCTGTACGGAAACATAGTCGACGATCCAGGTTTTTACCCAGCGATTGAATCCGATCGGCACATAGTCCCAGGGATTATTGGCATAGCGAGGCGTCAGGGGTTGGAACCGGTGAAAGGTGCGCCAGTTCCGCACCGTCCAAGGGATTAACGGGGCTAGTGAAAAAATTGAGAGCAGCACTCCCGCCCAGAAAACTTTTTTCCACTCCCGGCTCTCGCGCACGAACCGCACCAGCACAATCAGCAGGTAAACCCCGATTGCGACCAGCAACAGCCCGCCATCCGGACGCAGCAAAATGCTTGCAGCCAGCGCCAGCCCACACCAAACCCATGATCTCAGTCGTCCTTGCTGGAGTCGATCGAGTCCGATGACTGCTAAATCCAGCGCCAAAGCTGTGAAGAAGGTTTCCGTCGTCTCGGTTAACGCGGCGGCGTCGTAGTTAGCCAAGAACGGGCAAAGCGCTGCCAAAAGAAACGCAAACTTCGCTGCACGCTTGGAGACGATTCGCCGCGTAATGTCAGCGATGAGGAGACACGTGCCGAGGTCGATCAGTACATGCAGCAACAGTGCAGCGCGGAAGTTGTCCCGCCCGAAAATCGTGAACACCGCTGCCAATAACGCCGGGTAGCCAGGCAGGCGAAGGTAGGTAGGAACGATCCGGCCCTCGTCGGTGATTCCGTAAATGCCGTGGCTTAGCCAATTCTTTGCCAGGTCTGCGTAGATTCGCGAGTCGTCCGTAACCTGGGGAGCCAGGAAGACAAAAAGCAATCGCAGTCCCAAGCCTGCCAACCCCACGACAGCGAAGAACCGCCAGGAAGAGCGCATCAGTTCCCGCACCCTCGGAATATAGCGCGTTTACCCTCACTGACGACAGCCGCCAGCGACCAAAGACCAACGACCAATGGCCAGTACGGCCAGTGCCGGTGTTTGACCCTCCTGCTGTCTCAGCTTACGATGGAAGCAGCGCAATTCATGTCTAACCCTGTTTTCTATGACCCCCGGCGCGCCCGTTGGAAACGGGTGCGGCTCCTGTCCAACTTACTCGGCGTGTTCATCACGGGGCTGGTGATCTTTTTCGTCTACAGCGCCATGCACGGCGTGCCCCTTCCGGAATTGCTGTTGCAGTCGCAGAAGCATCCCTATCGCGCTCTGAAAGAAAAGGAAAAAGAAAAGGCCAGAGAGCGTCGCCGGCTGGCCGCCAAACGTGGCCACCGCAAATCCAAGGTTGCGCCCTCGTTGGTCAAGCTGAACGCCGAAGAAGGCATTCGCGCGGCTTTTTATGTGGATTGGGATGCCGCCAGTTTTTCGTCGCTGCGAGAATACGCCCACCAGATCGATTTGCTCTTTCCCGAGTGGCTGCACGTTCTCACCCCTGACGGCCGTCTCCAGGGTGTCGCCAACGAAACTAACAAATTGTTCGACGTCGTCAACGGCTCCACGGTTCACTCCGTGGACGACAAGGTCATGCCGTTCGTGAAGGCAGAAGACACGGGGATGGAAGTCTTCCCCATGGTCAACAATTTTGACGGCACGGACTGGGTCAATATCGCCGGCTTTCTAAATGATGCCAATGCACGCGCCCGGTTCCGCCAGCAGATCGCGCAGTTTCTAGCCACCGATAAATACCGCGGTCTGATGGTGGACTTCGAAACATTTCCCAAGAGCGCCCAGCCAGGCTATCTGCAACTTCTGAGCGAGCTTTCTTCCGACTTGCACGCCAAGGGCATGAAGCTGTACGTGAGCGTGCAGGCGCGCAACGAGGATTTCGACTATGCCGCCGTCTCGCGGCAGGCCGATGGCGTCGTGCTGATGAACTACGACGAACACTATCCAGGAAGCACTCCCGGCCCGGTTGCCTCGCAGGACTGGTTCGTAAAAAACCTTCAAATCGCCAAGAAAACGATCGCGCAGGACAAGTTGATCTGCGCTATCGGCAACTACGGCTACGACTGGGTGCACAAACCCAAGCGCGGCAAGCTGCCGCCCGGAATGAAGGACACCAACGTCTCGGTGCAGGAAGCCTGGCTGGCGGCGCGGGATTCCGAGGAGGACGTGGACTTTGATGGAGACAGTTCCAACCCGCACTTCAGTTATCTCGACGAGCACGACCTGCGTCACGATATCTGGTTCCTCGACGCGATTACGGCTCTCAACGAAATGCGCGCGGCTCAGGGGCTGGGCATAAGAACGTTTGCCTTGTGGCGACTAGGTGGCGAAGACCGCTCGCTGTGGCGAGTTTGGGACCTCCCCGGCGACCCCAGCGCGCCCGACAAGCTCAAGGATGTTTCCCCTGGGCAGCTTGTGGACATGGAGGGCGAAGGCGAGATCTTGCGCATCGAAAACCGTCCTGCCGGCGGCCAGCGCAGCATCGAGGTGGACTCGGGTACCCATCTCATCACAGACGAAACCTTCTCTTCTTTGCCAACGCCTTACCGCGTCGCACGTTATGGAGGAAGTCCCAACCAGATCGCCATCACGTTCGATGACGGGCCTGATCCGCAATGGACCCCCAAGATCCTGAACGTGCTCAAGCGGGAGCACGCCCCGGCAACTTTTTTTCTGATTGGCATCCAGGCGGATAAATTCGGCGACATCACGCAGCGTATTTATGGCGAAGGACACGAAATCGGCAATCACACATTTACCCATCCGGACATCAGCAACATATCTCACGGCTACATGAAACTTGAGTTGAATCTCACCGAGCAGTTATTCGGCAGCCGTCTGGGGATCCGTACCATCCTTTTCCGCCCTCCCTACTCCATCGATCAGGAGCCGGACACGGCCGACCAGGTGCGTCCGCTGGAAATCACGCAGGATATGGGCTACATCACGGTGGGCGACAAGATTGATCCTAACGATTGGAAGGAAAATCCGCACAGCAGCGCCGAGCAGATTACGGCCCACGTGCTGGCTCATCTGCCACCCTGCGCTTTAAATGATCAGGGTTGCGGCAACATCCTTCTCTTGCACGACGGCGGCGGCAACCGCGCGGAAACCGTGCGTGCTCTGCCGAGGATCATTGAGGGAATCCGCGCGCGGGGTTACCAGATCGTGCCCGTCTACCAGTTGCTGGGAAAAACCAAGGCCGAAATCATGCCGCCCTTGCCCGCCAACGAGCGCTGGTCCGCCCGCCTCAATTGGATCGGCTTCTGGCTATTTGACATCGGCATCAAGGCGATTACCGCGATCTTCTTCCTGGGTGACTTGCTCATGACTGGCCGCCTTATTTTCGTCGGCGTCTTTGCCATCTATGATCGCCTGCGCTACCAGTCCTACGGCACGCCGGCCGAGCGGGCCGCCTTTCGGCCGACTGTCGTCGTATTAATTCCGGCGTACAACGAGGAGAAGGTTATCGAACGCACGGTACGTGCCGCGCTCAGTTCTGCCTACCCGAACCTCCGCGTCATTGTCATCGACGACGGTTCCAAAGATTCCACGCTCGCAGTCACCCGGCGCGCATTTGCTGGAGAGGCGGCCAATGGCCGAGTCCTGATTCTTACCAAACCCAACTCTGGCAAAGCCGAAGCGCTGAACTTCGGATTGCAGCACGTACGAAACGACGAAGAAATCTTCGTCGGCATCGACGCCGACACGGTGATTGCGCCCGACGCGATCTCCCATCTTGTTCCCCGCTTTCTGAATCCAAAAGTGGGTGCGGTCGCAGGCAATGCCAAAGTAGGCAATCGGGTGAACCTGTGGACTCGCTGGCAAGCGCTGGAATACATCACCAGCCAGAACTTCGAGCGGCGTGCACTGAATACGTTGGGTGCGGTCAGCGTGGTGCCCGGCGCCATCGGCGCGTGGCGTACGGCGGCGGTCCGCCAAGCTGGCAGCTATCACACCGACACGGTTGCTGAAGACGCCGACCTCACTATGGCGTTGCTGCAGAACGGTTACCGAGTCGAATACGAAGATCTGTCGCTGGCTTTCACGGAAGCCCCAGTGAACGCCAACGGGCTGATGCGTCAGCGTTTCCGCTGGTCTTTCGGGATCCTGCAGGCAGTCTGGAAGCACCGCTCGGCGTTTGCCCGCAAAGGCGCGCTCGGCTGGATCGCGCTGCCCAATATCATTATTTTCCAGATCCTGCTGCCCCTGGTTTCACCCTTTATCGACCTGATGTTCGCGGTAGGAGCCATCTGGTACTTCTTGCAGAAATATTTCCACCCCGAATCCGCCGATCCGGCCAGCTTCCAGCGGCTGGTTGTCTTCTTTGTCGCGTTCCTGGTAATTGACTTTCTGGCCTCCGCGGTGGCGTTTGCCCTGGAACGTCGTCCCGATGCCCGCGAAGACGTGTGGCTGTTGAGCCAGGTATGGCTGCAGCGTTTCGCCTACCGGCAACTGTTTTCTGTCGTCTTGCTCAAGACTTTAAAGCGTGCTTTGGAAGGGCGTCGCTTCGCCTGGGACAAATTGGAGCGCACTGCTGCTGTCCGCTACCAGCCTGCCGAGAACCACGATTCGGTAAAGGTGCCGTAGCAAGGCAGGACCACGCGGGGGGACGGCCGCCCTCGGGCGCCGGGCCGAGCGGCAGCTGGGCTCAAAGCGCTGAGAAGTCCAACCGCCTAAATGCACCGGGGGAAGCCGCATATGTTTTCATCGCACTTACGGCAGGTCTGCAAAGCTGCGGAAAAAGTTGAAACGGTGACCTGAGGGGCTAAAAGCCGCTAAATCAAGATTAAAGTGCTTATAGCAGCGCTAAAAGCGGTGCCGCCCAAACCCCTACCTTTTTCGCAACTGTCAAGACGTGCCCTGATACGAAGCACGCACGGTTTTTCAGCGCGACCCGCGCAGCACGGCTCCCCAAAGTAACTCGTTCCGGTGATCTCCATCGCAGACACCTGTGCGCGGTTGCGGTGTGCTGGTCGTAGCAGGGAGAACCGCGCCCATGCACCGGCCAAGACCGTACTCGAGCCCTTCCGCATCAAGAGCGTCGAACTCATTCGTTGGACCGCGCGTCCGGAGCGTGAGGAACTCCTCCGCGCGGCGCATTACAACCTGTTTCTGTTGCACGCCGAGAATGTGCTCATAGACCTGCTGACCGATTCCGCTATCGGCGCCATGTCGACGCATCAGTGGGCCGCCCTGGTCGAAGGCGACGAGAGTTACGCTGGCAGCCGAAGCCACTTCCGCAATTTTATCCGGGACGTCTTCGGCTACCGGCACGTCATTCCCACGCACCGGGGTCGAGCCGCCGAACGCATTCTTTTCAGCGTGATGTGCAAAAAAGGCGACGTCGTCCCCGACATTACGCATTTCGACACCACCCGCGCCAATGTCGAGTTTGTTGAAGCCGAGGCAGTGGACCTGGTGATCCCGGAAGGCGAGCAGAGCAGCCAGCACTTCGTCATCTGTTGGTCGCCGCGCCGGAGTCGCTGATTGCGCGCGTCGGGCGCGACAAAAATCCAGTGGTGATGTTCACCGTGACCAACAATTCCGGCGGAGGCCAGCCGCTCTCGATGGAAAACATGCGGCAAGTCAGCTCCGTGTGCCGTAAGCATGCCATCCCGCTTTATTTCGACGATTTTGACAGCCTGCCCGCTTCGCCGAGAACGCTTATTTTCATCAAGCTGCGCGAAGCCGGCGACGAGTCAGAAACCCCAAGCAGATTGCGCGGGAGATGTTCAGCTATGGCGGGCGATGGCTGCACCCTGTCGGCAAAGAAAGACGTATTGGCGAATATCGGTGGTTTTCTCTGCACCAACAACGACGCGCTGGCTCAGCAAAGAGAAGAACCTGCTGATTTCTCACCGAAGGGTACCCAACCTATTGGGGTTTGGCAGGGCGCGATTTGGAAGCTGTGGACGTCGGCCACCAGGAAGCTCTGGAAGAAGATAACCTCCGATATCGCATGGGCTCGACTGCGTAGCTGGGAAATCACATCGCTGAGCGCGGTGTCCCAATTGTTCAGCAGCGCGGCGGGAATGCCGTCTACCTTGATGCGCATGCTTTTTGCCGCACGTTCCTCCGGAGCAGTTCCCGGGCGTCACGCTCGCCGCCGAGCTGTATTTTATTTAGAAGGAGGCATCCGTTCCGTAGAGATCGGAACGCTGAGGTTCGGACCAGCCGCCAAGATAGACCTGGTGCGGCTCGCCATCCCGCGCCGCGTCTACACTTAGAGCACATCGATTATGGGGTAGAAGTCATTCTGGACGTGTGGAAGAGGGGCGAGCAACTGCGGGGATTCCGCCTCAGCCATGAGGCGCCGTTCCGGCGCCACTTCACAGCGCGATTCGAGCCGTTGCCACAGCGGGTGCCTGCCGGTGTGTAACCACCTGTTTCGTTGAGTTCGGGGGAAAGCGGGTTCTTCGCTTGGCTCAGAAGGATAAGTATGGAGAAATGAAACCTGGTTTGCGATTGCCGTCGCGCTTCAATCGGCCATGCTGGCCGGCTGCAACATGCCTCGCATCGTAACGCGAGTCACTTTACCTGCCTCCCGGGCTAGCTTTGTCATATCCTCCGGCGAATGGACCTCGGTAAAGAGCAACGGGCTCAGTGCCACGGTGAAGCGGAGCGCATCTTCGGGCTTGTCGAAGTAAACCGTCACCGGCGTGTCCCTGACAGAGTCGTTCAAGTCACTCTCGCGGCTGGCCTCTTGGGAAGGCTGCAGGTTCGGTTCCTCGAGAGGAACAACCTGGGGAGGGCTGTCATCTATGTAGGTCACGGCCTGCGGTTCAGGGTTGGTGGCGAGAGCCAAAGAAACGGGCTCAACTTCTTCACTGGGTAGGATAGTCTGTGGGTCAATAATCATCGCGCTTGCGATCCCAAACATCGATTGCAGGTCCGCATCCAGCCGCCGCTGATCGTCCTCGCCGAGATCCGTGAAACGAAAGGGCTGCAAGCAACCATTGGGCGCCCACACGGGAGAGATGGTTTCGGCTTGCGCCCGCACTGTCGTCGAACCCAGGTGAAACATCAGCCGCATCAGAACCTGTTCTGCCAACGGTTCTGAGAGCTGCAAAAGACCGCCATGGATGGAAAGTTGGTTGAGCTTGGCTCGAAATTGTTGCTGATTCTCCAGTTCAATGAGAACCAGGATGGAACCCGCCAGCTTCGCCCGGGGAGCCCGCTGGTGGGAGTACAGATTGGGGGAGGGCGCCATTCCACTGGCCACTATGACACGCACACGTGGAGGGCGGCAGATTACCAAAGGTCTACTGGACTACTTCCAAATGGCCAATGGGGGACAAGGGTTATCTTTAATAGCTTAAAGAGTCTCGACGCGATTGATCTACATAGATGGATTCGATGCCAGTGGCTCGGGCTGAGGTAGCTGTGGACGGTAGTACAGCAGCAGTCCCACGCTGGCTATGTAGAACAGAACAACCTCCGAGAAGGGGAAGCCCAGCACTCGCAAGGCGAAACCATAGAGTGCAAGGGCCTCGCATAGGGCGTAGCTGACAATGTAGCCGGCGCGCCATCGGCCCAAGGCCCGGGCGTCGTTCGGGCTTGCCTGCAGCGTAGCGACGGCAGGCAGCACCAGCATGCGGCGCAGGACGAAGAGGGCCACAACCGTCATGATCGTGATCGCAGCGATGGCTTGAAATACCACGGGTGATGCCGACAACCGGTCAACAGCTATCTTTTCACCGATGAACATGTAGAGCCCGATGGCCATCAGCATGGCGGCACGGATCAGGTTGAGAACAGTAGTCTGGGGGTTCATGAGTGAGATTCTGCCCTGAATCTGCCAGGCAGGTTGGGGGAAATTTGCAGCCGGTGCCGGAGTTGGCAACACCGGCTGTCAGTGCGTGCGGCTGAGCACTGGGTGCAGGCGGACAAAGATCCGGAAGGACACCGGATTCTGTCCGTAGAGGGGAACGAGCGCACCGAGTTTCGAATCGAAGGTCAAATCGGCACCCACTCCGATCTGGCCGACTCGGTTCTGTAGCAGGTCACGTACCCCACCGAACGTATAGATTCTGATCCGAAAGGAAGGACTGCTGGGTATTTGGGGGAGCAGTTCATCCTTGTCCACCAGTTCCAGGCGTGTGTAGGCGTGCGGTGCACGAAATTCAGGGTTGATTCGGCGAGGTAGCTGTTCTGATTGGTGCCGTTGAGTTCTTTGTGCTTACGTCCCCAAACGAGCGACGTAGCTCGGCTGCCGAGGCGCGGTCATAAAGTAAAGTAGTTGACCGATTCGGCTTTGTCGGCGCCTCGGGGGCCGCTTTGATGGTTGTAAGTTACAAACATCACGCCGTGAGCCATGAGCTCCCAGTTTCTCCCGGGTGGTCATCCACATGTATTGCGGGGCCGATGCAGGTTGCCACCCCGTACCGGAGCTGGCGGGGGGACGGAAGCGAGCCGGGGTACTCTGACATCGACATCTTCATGCCAACATGACCATGTTGCACGCCCGGCAGCGAGTGGTTTTGGGGATCCGTGTTTCGTTGAGCGACAGCGGCGATAGCGAGCAGCAGAATGAGCGGGAGTTCGCAACAAAAATTGGAGGTCAGTTTCGATCGCAAATTTCGGCCTTGCGCGGAGCGGTGCCGCCTCTACGGGATTTTGCTCATTTTATCCCGGCGGGCCCGGCACTTCCCTCCCGGCTTTCTCATGCTGCCCCTGCGGGGCTGAAACATTCTATTCTGTCTGTCGCACCGCTTGCGCGGTTGGGCTAACTAAGAATCTAAGGGCCTAAGGGCCTAACCAACAACCAACACCGCCCCACGGCTAAGGCTGTCCTGCTTGCGCGTTGGGATAACAAATAGCCCCTGCGGCTAGGCAATGGAAATGGCGGTTCGATTCGATTAGACGCTCAGAGCAAGATCAGGCTATGACTGTCCGGTAATTTTCAGGCGCAAATCTTCGGGTAGACGGTCGCGAATTTCCTGGGGTAAACGATCGTGAACGTGACGGGCGCCGAGCCTGGCGACATCGACTACGGTCATCGGCGCAGGAGTGGCGACGGCCACAATCAGCCAGATCAGTGCCGAAAGGGCGAATCCAGCCAGCGCGCCCACTTCCAACCAGAAAGCGTGGGCCGGACCGAAGTGGCGGATTACTCCGAAAGCCAGCAGGAAAACGCCAGCAGACGCCGAGGCCAGCACAATCAGGGCAACATCAATGGTGCGGTGCAAACGCTGGCGGGAGCGGCAGCGCTCGCAGGCAGCCAGATGCTGCACGTAGTCGCCACGCATCTCGAGAGCGATGCCGGAGATATCGTACCGCCAGCCCGCCAGGATTTTCCCCACTAAGGGATCGATGCACTGCGCTTGACTCATAACCAACTACACCCGGATAGGCTCCAGCGGTTCGGATTGCGAAGCCAACAGTACGCGGTTGTGGAGCAGGGTCCGACGAGCCCCTAGTGCGCGCTCGGCCGCTCCCCGGGCTATCTCGGGATGATTATTTTGCTCGGAAAGGTGGGCCAGCACCACGTACGCCGCACCTCCATCATAATCGCTGGCGAAGAATTCCGCGAGAGCCTCATTGGACAGGTGGCCGACGCGGCTCATCACCCGCTGTTTCACCGACCAGGGATAGGGACCTCCACGCAGCATTTCCAGATCGTGATTGGACTCCATCACCAGCACGTCGCAGCCATGCAGGTTGTCGACAACGCTGACGGGCATGTAGCCGAGGTCGGTCACCACGGCTACCTTGACGCCCTCGGAGCGGAAAGTGAAGCCGACCGGGTCGGCGGCGTCGTGAGGAATCGTGAACGGGGTGACAGCAATGTCGCCGATCTGGAAGGTGCGGCCTGAGGAGAACGTTTCCAGCTTGTTCAGCTTTGGGGGCTCGCCATTCGTGTCGCGCATCATATGCGACCAGGCGTGATGCGTGGCGCCGGTCATGAATACGGGGATGCCCAGCTTCTTCGCCAGGACTTGCAGCCCGTAAACGTGGTCGGCATGCTCGTGCGTGATGAGAATGGAGGAAAGGGAGTTAGGGTCGCCTCCAAGGGCCTTCATGCGCTTGAAGGTTTCGCGGCAGGAGATGCCCGCGTCCACCAGGATGCGCGTTTTGGTGCTGGCGACGATGGTGGTGTTTCCTCGGCTGCCGCTGGCCAGCACCGAGACCGAAACTCCCATGTTCGGCAGCATAGCTGGATGGGCTGTGGAAAGGGAGTAACTTTGTGGTTAAGGTAGACCTTGTTGCGTGCGCCGGATGATGACATCAGTCGAATTACTTACCTTGAAGCAAATTGTCTATTACTTCGCGCATCAGGGAGCCACCGTAGGCTCCGGCGATGCCGGGAAGGAAGGCGAGGAAGGATTCGTAGATTTGGGCGCGATAGGGTTTCTGGGTCATGACCAGATACGCCAGGAGCTCGACGATGGGGACAAACACTCCAATTACTACGACCCAGCGCCAGGGACGACTTGGACGCAGCGCTCCCAGAAGCAAGCAGGGAGCCAGAACAAGTAAAGCGGTAAATAGTAGGTCACCGATTTTCACGTCAGCCCACCCTGCCAGAATGCCGAAGAGGGAGGCCAGAATGTAGAAGAGGAGGTCGCTGGGCTTGCGTGGTTTTTGCATTGAAGAATCTGATTCGAGTCCTTCGCCGCATCTGCTGGTCTGCACCCTACCTCGCTATTGAGTGGCAAGCAAAACCTCCACGCCGTAGCCCGGCAGTTCAAGGTTTTAACTTGCGCCCCAGCTAACTAAGAGAGCTTTCATGGCGCGACGCAGGCTGACTTCGCGTCGTTCCTGGGTATGGTTAATGACGATGAAGACCTGCTTTCCCCCAGCACTTCGTGGACAGACTTCCACTCCATCCGGCACCGGGGCAAATTCCGGGGACACGCCGCTGTTCTGCGCCATCCTCTTCCCGGCGACCGCCATTACCTTGTCGTCGAGAAGCGCGCCGATGTAGCTTATGCTGCCCTCCCAAGCTTCCGCGTGATCATCGCCGGCCGATCGTCGAGCAGCCATTGCTCTTCCCGTACTTCAGGAGTACCTCGGTTTCGGGCGCCGAGGCTTTCATCTGCTCGGCCCAGATCGTGACTTGCCCACTGCCCAAAGCTCCCCAGATGGGGAAGTCCTTTTCTAGGTTGGCCATGACGCAGTTCATAGGCCACATTCAAGGGGGGGTAGCCCCGATCAGATGCTCCTCGCTCTCAATTTTCCTCGATGATAGCGGCGTCCCACGCCTTGACCGTAATCGTCTGCTTTGGCCGTGCCGGCATTTGAGTCAGCAGATCCGTTCCCGCACCGTAGGCGTAAGTGAAACTTTCTGGGTCGCCGGAATAGTTGAAGTAGTAGTGGAGCCGCTTGCCCTTTCGGTTCATCCCGTGTTTCACCCGGACTCTTGCCGGTAGACTCTGGTCCGGTCCTGTCAGGCCTGCATCTTGAAGCACTCCTAGCAAGACCTGATCCTGCAGTTTGTCGCTCAGAACCGTGCCCTCATAGGTGAGCGTCCCCTTGCCGTACTGGTTGCGCGTGATCGCCGGATATTTTCTGAAGAAAGGATGGTCGTAAAAGGCCAGCGGCTTGGCCGTGTCCGGGATGATCATCTCAGCCCAGTCGGACACCTTGTTCTCGGCGCCCGCGTGAAACGGGTCGCCAGACAGGGCCAAGGGCTGACGGAGGTTGGAAAACTCCTGATAGTGAAACCCTGCCGCTTCGCGCAACGGCCCGGGAGCCATTTCCCAGCGAACCGTCGAATTCTCGTTGCAGAACCCGCTCTTGAAAGCCATTACGAGATGACCGCCGTTGTTAACGTACTCAGCCACGCGTTTCAGCAATGCGTCGCTGGCTACGTACAACGGAGGGACAACGATCACCTTGTAGTCAGAGAAATTTGTGCTCTCCGGCAGCAAATAGTCGACGCCGATGTTGGCCCGGTACAGGGTTGCATACATCTGGCGCCGGATCGTGTTGTAGTCCACGCGGTCGCTGAATTTCATGAAGTTGATTCCGTACAGTGAATCGTTGCTGTAGAGGATCGCGACCTGGTTCTTGCGCTGCGTGTTGACGATCTCCGGGCCAATGCGCTGAAGTTCGTGCGCGGTGCGACTCACCTCCCGATAAGCCCGGCCCGGTTCCAGGTCATGGCCGAGAACGCCCTTCCAATAGGTTTCCTGCCCGTAGTGGATGGAGTGCCAGTGCCAGTACTCCACCATGTTGGCGCCCGAAGCTACATGCGTGTACACGTCGAGCCGGAGTTGGCCATCGTACGGCGGCATCTGGTCCTTCGAGTTCCAGCCGATCGCTTCTGCGTTGGTTTCGGTGATCAGGTAGTTGCTTTGCTTGAGCGAGCGCACATAATCGCCCACCGTCGACGATGTTTCCCCGTCGAACTCGTCCTGGGTGCCGTGATAGGGATTGGCAGCGACAATGTCCAAGCTCTTCGACACGTCCCATTCATTCACCTCCGACCTTGGCGGGCCTGCGAAGTCGTGGGTCACAAACTGATCGGCACGCTTGTATTCATTCACAATCGCCGCCTGCCATGCCAGGAAGTCCGTGGTCATCCGCTGCCAATAGCGCTCCCACTCCAGCTTCCAGCCCGGATTGATGATTCCATCCCGCACCGGAACTTCGGTCCAATCGTTCAACCGCTGCCCCCAGTAGTTCAGCCCCCAGACCTTGTTGAGCTGATCCGTCGTCTTGAACCTGGCCTTCAGGTAATTTACAAAGCCAATCTGCACATCTGGATTGGCAGCGCCGGCCGCGGAAGTCTCGTTATCAATCTGATAGCCAATGATGTCCGGATTATTCTTGTAATGTTCCAGGAGTCTTCGGATGATGCGCTCGCAATAGAAGCGGTAAGTGGGATGGGAGAGATCGGTGTTCTGACGCAGGCCATAGTACAGGGTTTGGCCGCCCAGGCGTGTGACGACGATCTCGGGGTGCTTCTTGTAAAGCCAGGCGGGGATGGAATAGGTCGGAGTTCCGAGAATAATCTTGATTCCCGCCGCATGCAGCTTGTCTACGACGCGGTCCATCCATGCGAACTCGAACTTCCCTTCTTCGGGCTCCCAGAGCCCCCAACTCGACTCGCCGATTCGCACCACGCTGATGCCGGCCTTCTGCATCAGGCCGATATCCTGATCTAGCCGTTCATAAGGCATGTACTCGGGATAGTAGGCGACACCATACAGAACCGTGTCCATCCGGTGGGGACGAAACGGTTCCCGCGACTGGCCGGCCGACAAGGCACATGCCACAATGCAACACAAAATAAGACCAGAGATGACGCGGCCAGAGCCACGATTGCGCAAAACACCCAGAATCATGAGAAACCCCGGAACAACCGCGTTGCAAATTAGGATTCCTGGTTGGGGCGCTTTTCCTTACTGCCGATCCAGCGTGCTCTCGGTTTTGTCTCCGTCTTCATCCGCCGGGCTCTCCTGTCAGCGGCCGGGCACGGCGCACACCGAGCCCTGCGCAGCGCCTCGATCCATCCCCGTGCACTCGGACACAGCATTCCCCCCCAAAAATCTCGGCCACCGTTGTCTGTTCTGAGCCGCCCGCTCTTTTGCGCGGGCGATCCTGGTCGCAAATGATACCAAGCCAGGCTTTGCATGCCGAGCGTTCCTTCGCCCGGATCGCCCGGAGCTACCAGTTGCGGATTGTCCCTCAACCCATTCGCATCCTGCACGGGCGTAACAATGCCGTAGTAGATGTTCGGGTCAAAGAAGCTGTCCGATGCTCTGGCCATGCCCAGGAGCCCGTCACATAGTCTCCACCGCTCGACCTCGAGACACCGTCTCGTTGGTGAGAATGTTACAGAAATCGGAGTTTGCATTGCACGGGATTCGCGGTTGACCCGGTCAGAGTTGGAGGAAGAGCTCCGTGCCCCCGGGACGTGCGGGTTGTTGAAGAACCTGCCCAAAGCGCGAGGTCGGCGCGTTCGCGGTTGTTTTGAGGAGGCAAACGATCCGGGTACGTCCCCGTTTTCGCTCACGGGCGCAAACCGAGCGGATTGGCCGGGGTGCGCCATTGCGAGAATGAACTCGGCTTGGCCAGCTGCGTGGCCGCTTGCATTGAGGTTGAGGCTGCCGCGGCGACGCAGCCATCGGAGCGTATCGTTCCAGTGTTGGCGAAGGTATTCGAGCCGTGGAAGCTCAAGGGGACGTCGTTGAGTCCAATGGCGGCATCGTTGATCGTGTTGTGCGCCACCGTGCCGGCGCGACAAACTGAACTCAATCGCAGCCACAGCCGAGATAATTCCGTTACCAGAGTTCGCTATGTCGTTGGGTCGGACCGTACCACCGGCCAGAAGCAATACCCCAAACCCACCAAACCCTGTGGAGGTCACGTTATTCGACGAGACATGAATACGAGTAGCCAAGTCAAAGATGCCGGCCAGCACCGCACACGTTATTGCCCGTGAACTCATCGTTGACGTTGCTGAACACCACCCCAAGGGCCCCCGCGGGTGCCGAGACAAAACTGTCTCTATCTCTAACCCGTGGCAGTGAGAGCTGGGAGTCGGACCGCTCCCAGCGAAAATGCCACTGCCATCCCCGTCATGCACACTGCTGCTTGGAATGGTTACGTGCTGCTTCGAACCGCCGCCATTTCCTGCCCAGATCCCGATCCCGCAGCCTTCATCCATCTGACCGCTGGCCCTAACCTGGTTTACCGTGCCAGAGGAGCCAGAGCCGTAGAAGCCAGGTGCCCGACGTAGCACATGCCTGGTCACCGCCCGTGCCGTCTACCGCAATCTTGGTGATGTTTAGCGGTTGGCATTCTGAACGAGCACCTGGGCGGCGACCCCCTGGCCAGACAGGCTGGTCACATTGGCAGCCACGGCCGCCACTGGGCACCGTGACGACGACCTGGTTTAGGTTGGCGCCGTCAATGCCCTCAAGGGTTAGAGCCTGTGAAATCGTGACTTGCTCCGCGTAGAAGCCCCAACAGACGGAAGTTGTCGAGCCGGGCGGAACGCTACTCACAGCGCCCTGGATAGTCGTAAAGCTGCTAAGTGTAGGTTGGCAAGTTCCCACCGCAACCTTGTCAGCCATCGTGGCATGGGCGACAAGTAGCGGCACCGCGCGGCCAGCAAGACCAACCTTCTCATTTTTCACCTCTTGGGAATCAGGTTGGGGCGTGATTAGTGGAGGGGGAACTCAGCCCAGAGGAGCAGCTTTATTCAATTTCACTCTCTGCCCGAGGGGTGCGGATATCAAGAATCATGACGATGATCCTAAGATAAATTTGTTGTAAAGTGACAGCACGCTGATGAGTTTTTCAACACTCTTTGCTCTTTTGCCTCAACCAACAGCAAAGCGACCCCCAGTAGAGTTCGTGCACCAGATTGTTACAAACTGATTGGTTCCGCAGACTAACACCACTAACGATCCGGGAACAGAATTAGCGGAAGCAGATTGGATGAATCACTTTCTCGCTGTACTAGGCCGAGTGATGCGGCCGGTGAGCTCAATCTGCGCGGCGGAACGTCCCACCATCACGTCGAATTCCCCGGCGTCCTCAGTCCAGCGATGCTGTTTCGTGTCGTAGTAGGAGAATGCTCTGCTGCCAAGGGGAACGGAAATCGTCCGCGTTTCGCCGGCTTTCAGGAAAACATTGGAGAATCCCTTGAGTTCCTTTACCGGCCGAGGAACGCTGGCGTGCGGCTCGCCAACGAAAACTTCCGCGATCTCAGCGCCGGGCCGGTTCCCGCTGTTCGTTAAGTCGAAACTAATCGTAACCCCCTGGTCTGCGGACGAGGTCAGTTTCAGATTCTTGTAAGCAAATGATGTGTAGGAAAGCCCGTAGCCGAATGGGAACAGCGGCTTGATGCCGGTCTTATCAAAGTGCCGGTAGCCGACGAACACTCCTTCGCTATAGACGACCTGCTTTTCACCGCTTTTCGGATAATAACTGTCATGAACCGCACTGTCTTCCCAACGGCGCTCAAACGTCGCCGGCAACTTGCCGGACGGACTATACTCGCCAAAGAGCAACTGCGCGAGCGCCATCCCCCCTTCCTGTCCCGGATACCAGGCTTCGAACAACGCAGGCACATGTTCAACCCACGCAGTCATATCCACCGCGCCGCCGGAAGTGATGACGACGATGGTGTTCCGATTGAGAGCAGCGATCTGCCGGATCAGTTCATCCTGCACCGGGGGCAGTTGAAATGTGCGATCACCGCCTTCGCTCTCGCTGCCCGGATCAAAACCGACCGCCGCCACAACCGCGTCAGCGCGCGACGCCAGGGTCTTTGCGGCACTCTGGACCACCGCGTCGGGACGTATGATTCCCACTCTTACGCTTGGTCCTCTCCAACCCCTGTGAACAAAGTACTCGAAGCGGACCTTGTGCGCGCCTGCTGCGATGGGCAATCGAACCTGACTAACCCGGGCATTGACGCGCTCCCAGTTGTCAATCACGAGTTTGCCGTCCCAGGAGAGCCTGCAGCCGCCCTGCTCGCCGGGACCCTGCACGAAAAGCAGATAGTCCCCTGGAGAGCTGGGCGTGAAATACCCAGTCCACCGGGCGGAGACTTCGTTCTGGTTTACGCCGTCACCGAAACTGCGATCGGCATTGATGTGCTGATTGGTGCGGCGCAGGGCAGGACTGCCGCTCAAGCTTGGATTATTGAAGAACTCGACGGTCAGGCCGGCTTGCCGGCCTGCCTCATCCGTGGTGAATGAGGTGGCATCGGCCATGTCGCTTAAGGATGGGATTCCACGGTCATAGTATGTCTTCGCCTGATCGCCAAGGTATTGTGCGATCCCCTCAAGGTAGCTGATTGCGGCAAACGGCCGAACACCCGCGCTACCGCCACCCACCACCTGAGCGGGATACGCATCCGGCCCGATCACAGCAACAGATTTGATCTTCGACTTGTCCAGGGGCAGCAGATTGCCGTCGTTCTTAAGCAGGACCATGGCCGAGCGCGCCGCCTCAAGCGCCACCTTTCTCCCCTCCAGGTTGAGAACTGGGATCGACAAATCTGTCTGCTCGCGATCGAGCCATCCAAAGCGAATTGCCGTTCTCAGGATGCGGCGGACTTTATCGTCGATCGTTGCCTCACTGACTTTTCCCGACTTCACGGCGGGCAGCAACGTCGCACGGTTCATGAATTTGCCGGACGGCATCTCCAAGTCAAGGCCGCCGTTGGCTGCCGCGACGCCATCGTAGGTGGAATCCCAGTCCGACATGATGATTCCATCAAAGCCCCATTCTTTCTTGACTACCTCGTTGTTGAGATAGCCGTTCTGGGTCATGTGCTGGCCGTTGGTCAAATTGTAGGAATCCATGATCGCGCCTACATGCGCTTCTTTCACGGCTGCCTCGAATGTCGGCAGATAGATCTCGCGCATGGTCCGCTCATCAATCACCGAATTGGCATCGTGGCGCAGGAACTCCTGGTTGTTTCCCATGAAGTGCTTGATGGTCGCGCTTACGCCCTGGCTTTGCAGGCCATTGATGTACGCCACCGCCGTTCGCGACGCCAGGAACGGGTCTTCACCGAAGTATTCGAAGTTACGGCCGCACATCGGAGCACGGTAAATGTTGACTCCCGGCCCGAGCATGAAGTGCACCCCGCGGGCGCGGGCGTCCTGGCCAATAACCGCGCCCATTCGCTGCATCAGGTCGGGGTCCCAGGTGGCCGCAAGCCCAATACCTCCAAAAGTCGTGGCCGGTCCATAATTTCTGACCCCAATCGGTCCATCGGACATCTTCAAACGAGGCAGCCCAATCTGCTTAATGTCGCGGATGTAGAAGTCATCGACTCCGCTGATAAGGTCAATCTTCTGCTCCAGGGTTAGCTGCTTGAGAAGGCTTTCAACCCGCGTCTCGGACGGGGCCGAAGATTCTGGTCGAGGGGTTGTCGGGGACCAAGCCGGAAGGAAGAAGAGGACAAGATAAACGGCTAGCCAATTGACTCGGCGCATTTTGCAATCTCCATTTCGTCAAAGGTGGCAACCGGCAGCCGACGCCGCGGAGGATCGGAAAATCATCGGTTTGAGTTAGAGGAGCGGACGAGCGGACAACTTAGCACGATTTTCAGTTTAAAACCACGGCTCCAACCGTACTTGCGAAAACGCAAGGCAGGAAGTGCTTGACAAAGGATTGACGAGAAGCATAAAAGTTCTCGCGATGAAAACCGGTTTCAATAGCCAGTTGCTACGACGAGTCATGAGGTCTTCTATAGTCCGGAAGTTTGCACTCGTCGTTGTCCTTGTCCCGGTCCGGGGGATTGCTCAGAACCCAAAGCCAGATCTTTCCGACGCCAAGCCCTTGCTTGGGCGCTGGGACCTGACGTTGAAGGCTCCGGACCGCGAGTACCCCTCATGGCTGGAACTACGAATTGAAAACGACAAGCTGACGGCCCAGATGGTTGGCCGGTGGGGCAACGCCCGGCCCCTTCCTAAAGTTGAGTTGTCGGAGGGGCATCTTACTTTTGTTTCTCCCAAGGAGGAGGAAGAAAGCAAGAACGACCTAGTGTTCGAAGGCAAGTTAGCAGGGGAGACGCTCTCCGGCACAATGACCGCCCCCGATGGAAGCCCCTGGTCTTGGACTGGCAAACGAGCGCCCTCCCTGAAAAGAACCAAAGCTCCGACCTGGGGAAAGCCCGTGCAATTGTTTAATGGCAAGGATCTGGCCGAATGGAAAATGGATAAGCCTAATACGGAAAACCCGTGGCAAGTTGTGAACGGAACTCTGGTAAGTCCTGGTCACGGTCCGGAAATCGTCAACGATCGCAAGTTCCAGGATTTCAAACTACATTTAGAGTTCAACTGCGCGGCAAATTCCAACAGTGGTGTTTATTTGCGCGGCCGTTACGAAGTTCAAATCGAAGACAACTCGATTCAAGAGCCTCCGAGTCATCATACCGGCGGGGTGTACGGCTTTATCGCTCCCTCGCCTGAAATGCCTCGGCGACCGGGCGAATGGCAGAGCTTTGATATCACGCTGGTCGGTCGCACCATCACCGTGGTCCAGAACGGAAAGACGATTATTGACCGGCAGGAGATCCCGGGCATTACGGGCGGCGCACGAGACAGCCACGAAGAGCTTGCCGGACCCATCTACCTGCAGGGAAGTGAAGACGGTCACGTGGCTTATCGGAACATCGTGATCACCCCTGCTAAAGATTAGAAGTCGCCCCGAGAAATCCTCGCCGCTCGCACAAAATCTTAGCGGGCGGGAGCCCTGCATGCACTTCGCCGCCATTGATTGGTTGATTGTCGTTGGTTATCTCATGCTGTCCGTTGCCGTCGGACTCCTGGGGAAAAAATATATCGGCAACGTGTCGCATTACCTCGTCGCCGGACGAGAACTCGGACTGCACGTCGGCATTGCAACCCTGGCCGCGACTGAGATCGGAACCATTACCTTCATGTACAACGGCGAGCTGGGCTACAAATATGGTTTTGCCGCCTTTGCTGCGGCGCTGATCTCGGGACTGGTCATGATCGTCGTGGGGCGAACCGGCCTCGTCGTCGTACGTTTTCGCGCCCTGAAGCTGATGACTGTGCCGGAGTACTTCGAACGGAAGTACAGCCGCGGACTGCGCCTATTTGCCGGAGTTCTGGTTGCGCTGGGGGGCATCCTCAATATGGGCGTGTTCCTGAAGATCGAAGGCGAATTCCTGATGATTGTGAGCGGCATCGATACCAGATACCTGATCGCCGTGATGACAGCGATTCTGCTGCTGGAACTTCTGTATACCGTCGTCGGCGGAATGGTCGCGGTGGTTATTACCGACTTCGTGCAGTATGTTCTGTTGTCGGTGGCCACGATTCTGGTATCGATATACGCTATCTATCACGCCGGCTGGGACCAGATCGTCGCCAAAGTCTCAACCACAATGGGGAGCGCCGGCTTTAATCCCATTGAGAACCCAAAGTTTGGCTTAACCTTTCTGATATGGCAGGTCCTGCTTTGGTTCTCGATTCACACCTGTTGGCAAACCACGGCCATGCGCGTGTTCTCTACCAAGGGCCCCGATATTTCCAAACGGGTGATGACCTGGACTGGGTTCATTTATCTAGGGCGGGGAATGCTGCCCATGCTGTGGGGAGCGGCCGCCCTGACGCTTTTCGGAGTAGGCGCGGTAAGAAATGGAGTGCCCTTACCAGTCGTCAATGGGCAAACCCTTGCCCCGATTGATGCCATGCCGGCTATGCTGGCGAATATCCTGGGACCGGGCATCAAGGGCATCGTGGTGGCGGGCATGCTGGCCGCAACGATGTCGGTTAATAGTTCCTACCTCCT
The DNA here is from genome assembly GCA_003225055.1 of Acidobacteriota bacterium. Taxonomy (GTDB): domain Bacteria; phylum Acidobacteriota; class Terriglobia; order Terriglobales; family Acidobacteriaceae; genus Gp1-AA122. The sequence goes on along the minus strand of QIAU01000124.1, from coordinate 195,025 downwards.
CGGGTGGAGTGCGGTCATTTCGCAGGACATCATCCTGCCCATCCGCGAACAGATAGGCAAGAAGCCCCTCAGTTCACGCAGCCAGATCTTCGTCAACCGTCTCGCCAATCTGTTCGTGGGACTGTTCTTGATGTTCTGGGGCTTGTATTACACGCCGCCGGGAGCGGTTTATCTTTACCTCAACATCACCGGCACCATTTATCTGGCGGGCACATTCATTTGTGTGATCGGGGGGCTGTACTGGAAGCGTGCGAACACGGCAGGGGGGTATCTGGCCATGTTGATGGGCGCCGCAGGCGCGATCGTTCCATTTTTCTTTTTGCATTGGAGTGAGAATATCACCGGCTTCGCCGCATTTGGGCTGGCAGCCCTCGGGCTTGTTCTCGGCTCTCTGAGAGGGAAGGGGTTCCGGCAACCGAGGCAAGCCGTTAACCCTGCACTAGGGGAGGCGGAATGAAGTATTGGCTGGCCTTCTGGACCGTTTCGCTTGTGACCGCCGGAGTGTCGTTTGCGGTCATCACCGGCATTGTGACCGTGAAGGGCTACCAGGACCTCCGCGCCATGTTCAGAGGATTGGCTAAGCAGAGGATCGACGAACATGAGTAAGAGCAGACCGGCTCAAGACAAGTTTGTCCGAATGGTAACCGCGAAGGCCGAGGTCAACCTTCGTCTCAGCGACTTTCAGCCGTGTTCCATGCTGGTCACGCCCGTGCACGAGGTGAAGCGAGCGAAGTTTCCTGTCGTCGACTACCACAACCATCTCGACGCGCAGGATCCAGACGCTGTCCTGAAGGTGATGGACGAATGCGGCGTCGAACGTATCGTCAATATCACCATGCAGGTCGGGAGCAATGCCATCGCGATGATGCAGCGATTCCACTCAGCAGCGCCCGATCGATTCGCCACCTATGCATGGATGGACTGGACGGACCTCGACTCGCCCGGTTTTTTCTCCCGTAGTGTCGATCGCCTCGAGATGATGGTTGAGCACGGCGCGTGTGGTCTGAAAATCTGGAAAGACCTGGGGACCAATCTCCGAGATTCGAATGGAGAGTTGTTGCGAATCGACGATGAACGACTCGCGCCGGTGTTTGAGAAGGCCGCTGAGCTAGGTGTGCCGATCATGTTTCACAGCGCGGACCCCGACGCATTTTTTCTCCCGGTCGACGAACATAACGAGCGTTATGAAGAATTGGCTGCGCACCCGGAGTGGAGTTTCTATCCTTCGCACTTCGGCAAAGAGGAACTCCTGCGCCAGCGCGACCGCGTGTTCGCACGGCATCCCCGGACCAGGTTTGTGGCCGCACACGTTGCCGAACGCCCGGAAAAGCTCGCCTACGTCAGCGAGTTGCTGGAGAGATATCCAAACGTTCATGTGGATATCGGCGCACGTTCAGCAGAACTCGGCCGCCAGCCTTACACCGCGCGCGACTTTTTTCTGAGACACGGCGATCGCATTCTATTTGGCACAGACTTAATTCCTGATGTCAGGATGTATCGACTACACTTCAGGTTTCTGGAGACGGCGGACGAATATTTCGAATACCCATCTCACGCGTCGCGGCAGGGGCGCTGGAATATTTATGGCTTGTTCTTGCCGGACGAGGTTTTGCGGCGTGTCTATCGCGAAAACGCACTCCGCCTCCTGCCTCACTGAGTCGCTTGGCGGGCTTTGGCTCCTTACCGATCCGCAGGATACTCCCGATACGCACCAAATTCGGCCAGATCGTCTTCCCCCAACCAAGAAGGATAATCGACGGGCTCCAGATGGAGACCGGTTTCCACCTGTCTCCACAGACGGGTTCTCTCATATCGCTGGTGCACCAATTGGAAACGGGTGTTTCTAAGCACGTGGAATGCCGCCTGCGAATCGCCACGATCAATCAGCCAGCTGGCGCGGCGTTCGGCCAGCCATTCGTCCTCAAGGGCCGAGACGGCATCGAGCCATCGTCCACGCTCAGCGAGAGTCTCCTTTCCCAGCGCTGCGAGAACTTTATCCCGCTCAATCACTACCTGGGGATGAAGCGCGACCGCTTCCGACTCGATTGCCCGAAAGCATTGCGCTGCGGCATGTGCATCCCGCATATGCGTCAGCCAAAGACGTCCGGATAGAGCCCGGGCGCGATCGTCGGCCGACTGCGCCAGAACCTCCAGTGCGGCGCTTGTCTCGCCGCGCCCTGCGAGCCACGCCCCGCGTTGGAACAACCATTTATTTCGCTCGCCGCCTGCTGTGGACACGGCTGCCCAAGAGAGCGCATCGCCTAAGTCAGCGATTCCACTGACGGCCCAGCGGTTGCAATCGAGATCGGGAGCTTTTGGAATTTGATTGATTGCGCCTGTTTTCTGCGCCGAGATAAGAGCGAGCCAATAGCGGACATCCTCACTCCTCGCCCAGCCAAAAAGCGGAACCCTGTCCAAAGCCCTCATTCGAGGTTGCGGCAGAGGGATTTCCCAGATGTCACGCGCCGTATGCGAAGCAATCCAGAATTCAACGTGGTGTCGCAGCTGCCCGGGCCGAAGCAGGTCTTTCACGGATTGATCGACCAGGGGACCGGCCTGGATCTCGAGGCATTGCTCATTATTTAGCGTGTACTGATTCACCCATGCTTCATCGCGCCCGATGCCGTCGCTCCACAGTTTCATCCCGGGTACCGATGACGGATCGGCCACGTGGTAAAGACCTGCGCCCAAACTCGGGGTAAAAACTCCAAAAGCGCGACAATCAGGCTTCCTCCAGAAAAATCCAGTCATCCGACGCACGTCGGCCTGTCGCCGTGGACCGTCTGTCTTCCAGTCAACGGTTCGCAGGTCGCGGCCGTGAGCAAGGACGGGGCCGCTGGGGAAATGGAACTCCGTATCAGGCCGGGCGGGTACGCCTGCATTCGACCAGGACATCCAGGGGTGAGCTTCACGATCAGGATTGAAGAATACGGTCCGTTGAGTTAGGAAGGCATCCTTCTCGCCAAGAGAGTATTCGACGGTCCAGTTCATTCCAAATCGGAGCTCTCTCTCGCCGCAGGAGACATAGATGCGTTCCAGATCTCGCGTTACTTCACAAAGTAGCGGGATAGTTTGAACCGGGCTGTGCGAAATTGGAAAGCTCAGTTCTATGCCGCCTCCGGTAAATGATTGTCGCGGTAAGATGCGCACCGGTCTGATGACACGGGGAAAGAAGAGAGTCTCCACCTCTCCGTCTTTGAGAAAAATGGAACAGACGCGTCCTCCCAGGTCCGGGCAGATCTTCACACGAATGCGGTCGTTCTCGATCGAGACCATACGGTATTTCTTCAGCACCGGTCTCTTGCTGGTTTCGCAGAAACTCTCGTAAGGATAGAAGCCATCAGGGTCGTTCGTTGTGGGAATCGGACCTGCAGGCACAAGCCGATGCGCCAGCAGCAACTCCGTGGTCTCTGCGGATTCAAGCATTGTGGGATCGCGGCCGTTCTTTTTTGATGGTGCGGAAATATATTTCCGCTCTGTCCTGTAAATTATCACGTCGCAATGAGAAATTTGTCACCGGCAACAGAACCGGGTCGGGCATAGTTTGGTCCGGAGAGTCTCGAGGCGTAGCGTTGCTGCGCATGTACGAGAAGTTCACGACCTTCCTCCGCTGGGGAGTCCTCAGCAGCAACCTCAGAGATTTCGGATCAACAAATCCTTGGACACCCTGGAAACTGTTCGTCAGACTCTGGCTAGCGTCAGCGACCGTTTCGCTCAGTTCGAGGCCCAAGCTCTCAATGTCCACCCTCGACTTCCCCCTGTTCCAGCCTTTGGCTCTGCTCATCCCCTCCGCCCACACCAAAATCCCCGGCAGCAAGATCCAGGACACCCGCATGCTGCGTCTCATGCAAGTCCTTCTCCACCGGGGTACTCAACTCGGCGGATGGCGCTCCCGCCCAATCCAGGGAGCCCGTCCTTTCCGCTTACCAACTCAGCCCCGAGAAATACACCCTGACCCAGCTCCGCTATGACCTGCGCAAGCTCAAAGCCCATGGCTTACTCCAGCGCGACGACCACCGCTACGCCTACGGCCTCACCGACAAGGGTATCCGCGTCGCCCTCATGTTCGTCCTCTTCCACCAGCGCGTCTGTAGCCCACCTAAGCAGATATACAGCACGCCAGCGGCTGCGGGCGCCTCTCCCCAAATCGCTTTGATTTGAGCCAGCTCGAGTGGTGTGGCCGGTGAGCTCAGCCTGCGCCGCGGCACGTCCCACCACCGCGTTCAATTCGCCGGCCTCGGAAAACTGTTGCTCCCGACACTGAAGCGCTACTTCTAATCGCGTATCATGGGGCAGGGATGTCTTAGCCTCTGCCCTACTTCTATGTCCAGGATTCTCGGCATAAGCCCAGGGTGTTTCCTCGTGCTTGCACTCCTGAGCGAGATCTCCCTTGCGCAAAACTCCAAACCCTCCACCGCCGACCCTGCAGCTTCGGCGCAGAAGGGTATTACTCTGGCCGAAAGCGGCCACTGCCGCCAAGCGCTACCAGTCTTGAAGAAATCGGCACTACTTGTAGCCGACAAAAATCTCAAGCTCAAGGCTGGTCTAGCGACTGTGCGCTGCGCCATAACTTCCGACAACCGCGATGCCGCTTTGGCCGCTCTCCAGTGGTTGAACCGTGAGTTCCCGACCAGTCCGGAGGTGCTCTATATGTCAACCCATGCTTATTCGGATCTGTCCACTCGGGCAGCACAGGAACTGGCCCGCACAGCACCGCATTCCTACCAAGCGCACGAACTGAATGCTGAGGCCCTTGAGATTCAGGGGAAATGGGACCAGGCGCAAAAGGAGTATGAGGCGGTTCTAAAGCAAAATCCGGAAGTGCCGGGAATTCATTTCCGTCTTGGCCGGCTTCTTCTGTCCAAGCCCAATCCCGGGGCGGACGTTGCTGAGCAGGCGAAGAAAGAATTTGTAGAAGAGCTCAGGATTGATCCGCGTAATGCGGGCGCGGAATATATTCTCGGAGAACTCGCCCGCGAGAACCAACAATGGGACGAAGCTGTCGAGCACCTCTCACGTGCTGCCAAGCTCGATGTCAGCTTCGGCGATGCCTACCTTGGTCTAGGCCAATCCCTGATTTCCATGAAGAAGTTTTCCGCAGCCATTGAGCCGCTGGAAACTGCGGTCAGGCTTGAGCCTCAGAATCCCGCTGCGCATTATAATCTCGCCACCGCTTACAGCCGTACCGGACGCAAGCAGGATGCAGAGAAGGAATTCGCCATTCATCGTCAAATGACGCAGAAAGAACCTCAGGACGCTCCGCAGTGAATGGATGCTTTACCCGCCGTCACTTTCTATGCGGCCTTGTCGGCACCGCCGGCGCTCTGGGATTGCATCAGATTGCCGGCGCTCTCCCCGCTTTCGCCTATCCGTTTGAAGAAGTTCCGCCGACGGTGAGCGGCATCACGTGGAAACATACCGCCGGCAAGTCTCTCGAGAAGTATTTGCCTGAAACCACAGGGCCGGGCTGCGCGTTTCTCGACTACGACAAAGATGGCTGGATGGATATTTACCTAGTGAATAGCGGCAAATGCGATTTCTACAGTCCCAATCCGCCTCTGCGCAATGGTCTCTACCGCAACAACCGTAACGGTACCTTCAGTGATGTAACCGGCAAGGCTGGTGTAGCCGCCGGAGGCTACGGCCAGGGAGTCGCCGTAGGCGATTACGACGGCGATGGATTCCCCGATCTCTACGTTACCCAGTACGGGCACAACATTCTTTATCACAACAACGGAGACGGCACTTTCACTGACGTCACGGAAAAAGCGGGCTTAGCTGCACCCGGCTGGTCCTCCAGCGCCGTGTGGTTCGATTACGACAATGACGGCCGCTTGGACTTGTTCGTCTGTCAGTTCGTCGAGTTCTCCAAGGAGAAGAGTAAGGACTGCCGTTCCGGCGAAGATGCCAAGCGCGGATACTGCATTCCGCACCTTTACAAGCCAACTGCGAGCTGGCTGTTTCACAATAATGGAGATGGGACATTCACCGACGTCGGCAAGCAGGTCGGAATTGCCGGTCCGCGCGGCAAGGCGTGGGGCGCAGTAGCAGCGGACTTCAATAATGACGGCCGCATGGACCTGTTCGTCGCTAATGATACGGTGCGAAACTTCTTGTTCATGAACCGCGGAAATCGATTTGACGAGATTGGCGAACAGGCGGGCGTTGCTTACGGCGCTGACGGGCGACCTCGCTCCGGTATGGGTGTTGATGCGGCCGATTTCAACCAGGACGGCTGGGTGGACCTATTCGTTGCCAACATCGATCATGAAATGTATTCCCTCTACCAGAACAATCACGACGAAACCTTCGATGATGTTGCCCTGCAACACGGCATCGGCCAAGCGACGCGCTTGATGAGCGGCTGGGGACTGAAATTCTTCGATTATGACAACGACGGGAACCTGGATCTGTTTCTCGCCAATGGTAACCCGGACGACCTGATCGAGTCGCTTCATCCCGGGGTCAGTTACCGCGAGCCGGCTTTGCTCTTTCACAATACCGGTACGCGCCTCGAAAACATAAGTGCCACGAGCGGTCCGTTCTTCAGCAAGCCGCTTTCCGCACGCGGCATGGCAATCGGTGATTTTGACAATGATGGCGCAAGCGACGTGCTGATATCCGTAAATGACGACAATCCCGTGCTTCTGCGCAACACAATTGGCGCCCAAAATCACTGGCTGGGAATCACGCTGGTGGGAAGAAAATCGAACCCCGATGGGGTGGGGGCCCGGATTACGTATCAAAGCGGAGATCTCATCCGCACCTTAACGAAGGTCGGCGGCGGTAGTTATCTCTCTTCGCATGATCCGCGTGTTCTGCTGGGATTGAGCAACCGGCAACGGATCGACTGGGTCGAAATACGTTGGCCTAAACCGAGCGGATTGGTTCAACGCGTTACCAATTTGCCTATCGACCGGTACATCACCATCGTTGAAGGAGAACAGAAGTGGAAGTAAAACATGCCTTCGTCGACGATTGATGACGGGGTAAAAGTGCGGATCCGTTTGGGTGCACGCTCAGACTTGTAAGTTCCGACAAGAAACAAGATCACAGAGCACCCTACCGGGCACTGAAACCGGTCCGCGATATTGAAAGTCTCGAGGATGATTTAGAAATTAGGAGTTGCCCGCTCCTTATCCAAAGCCGTCGCCCGCGGTGCTGCGTCCCTCCAAGTGATATTCTTCCCACTGAAGATGAGAAATTAAGTGTTGTAACTATAACTAGGCTGGTGGCAAGCGACGGACCGCTTCGAAAAATTCTTCTCTTTGGTTGCTTCGTGTCTTGCGGCCTGTTCTGTTCTAGTATGCCAGCGCTCGAGGTCGAATCTACGTTGAAGTGTTGGCGGCGAAAGGTATTAAGCAAGCTGGAGGGTACTAGATGAATCTCGATTATTTGGGGACTTCGGAATCGACCAGGGGAGAAATCCGACTTTTGTCGCGAATGCCTTTGCCTTCGAGGATGGTATAGATGAAATCGGCAGGAATATCGTGAAGAGTGTCCGTCTTGCCGCTTGGCCAAGCGATAGTCACCACGCTCATCTTTGCTTCCGCCCCTAGTCCAAAATGCAAGCGCAGGTCGTTTTGCGAGAGATAGCTTCCGCCGCTCCGAACCTCGCTAAATTGCACCAGCTTGCCGGAATTCACCGTCACTCGTGCGCCAATACCCAGTCGGTTGCTTTGCGTGCCCACCAGTTTAAATAACACCCGATGGTTGCCGTTCTGGCAGTGATTCAGCAGCAGCGAAGGCGGTTCACCGACGTTCAGCACCACAATATCGAGGCAACCATCATTGCTGATGTCGCCGAACGCGGCACCGCGCCGCGAGGCCAGGGGCATAGCGGTAAGACCAGCCGCAGCCGAGACTTCCTCAAAGGTTCCATCACGTCGGTTGCGGAACAGCAACATCGGCTGGCGATAGTGAGCTTCCCCGGGGAGGGAGTCGACTTGGGGATAAACGTGTCCGTTGGCCACGAAAATGTCCAGCCAACCGGAATTGTCCATATCGAAAAAAGCCGTTCCCCAGCCGACATAAGGATAGGTGGTTTTCGCGATGTGGGAAGTTCCGGTGACGTCGACGAACCCTTGCCGCCCAAGATTGCGATACAGCGTATCCGATTGGTTGACAAAATTGGTGACAATCATGTCGAGACGGCCATCATGATCGTAGTCGCCCCAATCGACACCCATGGATCCCTGCTGCATGCCGTCGACACCTACGGCGATCCCTTGTACCAAACCTTCTTCCTCAAATGTTCCATCACGCCGGTTGTGGTAGAGAAAGTTTGGCCCGGCATCGTTGGCCACGTAAAGATCGGGCCAACCATCGTTGTCGTAGTCTCCCCACACCGCACCCAACCCGTAATAATGATCGGGATCGTCCACGCCGGCTTTTTTGGAAACTTCTTCAAAAGTGCCGTCTCCGCGATTGTGAAATAAGAGATCCGATTCGCCCGCCATTCCCCACGGGCCGCATTGCACCAATAGTCCCCGGTAGCGGCAGAATTTCGCATCACTGCCGGGCGCGGGCAACTTGCTCATATCTACGTGGACGTAGCGGGAGACGAACAGGTCCACGTAACCGTCTCGGTCATAGTCGGCCCATGCCGCGCCGGTGCTGAAGGCGCCTCCCGCCACACCGGCCTTCTCGGTTACATCTTCGAATTTGCAATTGCCGAGATTGCGATAGAGGGCGTTGCCGCCGTAGCCGGTTACGTAAATGTCGGGTAAGCCGTCGTTGTCGTAGTCGGCGACAGCTATACCCATGCCCCAACCTTTGCGGGTTAGGCCTGCCTGCTTGGTGATGTCCGTGAATTTGAGGCGGGCATCCTGGTGGTAGAGCGTGATCATCAGGTCGCCGCCGTTCTCGCGATAGCGATCTACGGTTGAGCCATTGACCGTGAGGATGTCGAGCTTCCCATCATTATCGCAATCAATCAGACCAACACCTCCGCTCATGGACTCGACGATGTAGCGTTTTTCCGGAGAGGAGATATGCGCTACCGAAAGACCCGCCTGGGCAGCCATGTCCTCGAAGTGGGGCACCGCAGGGTGAGGAGGAGTCTTTTGCCCTAAGACCGGAACGATAAGCAGAAAACCCAGGGCTACCAGAGTGGATTTACACATGGGACCGGCGGTGATTATAGCTTTTTGAGCGAATTAGAGAATCGCCGACAAGAAACCTACTCGGGCTCTTTCGTTAACTCCGGGCTAGGTATGTCACCGCTGAGCTCTCTCCCTCTTCTTTCGCGCGCCGCATTCATCATGCGAGTATAGGTGTTGAACTCGGCTTTGGCTCTTTGCCGTTGCCCCATTCGCTGCAGCACCTGTCCCCGCAGATAGTGCACCGTGTAATTGTCCGGACTGATTTTCTCGACCTGATCGAGCGCGCTCAGGGCCTCGGAGTTCTGGCCCCGCTTCTGATAAATTTTCGCCAGCCCCAGCTGAGATGTAACCAGGTGGGGATCCAGGCGCAATGCCTGGTGAAAGTTGATTTCTGCTTCCGCATCCTTTTCCTCGAGTGCATCTACAGTTCCCAACTTGTCATAACTGAACGCGACATCGGGCTCGACCGCAATGTCTTGCCTGAACTCCTGCGCAGCCTGTTCATAATCCTGCTTGTCGAGGTAAGCGAGACCCATGTTGAAATGTAAAAAAGGAAGCTTGGGATCTCCTTTGGCTGCCAGTGCAAATTCGGCAAGAGCTTTATCATCTTCCGTATTATTCAAGTGAGCCTTGCCCATGAGCAGATGAAATTCGGGCGTATCCTGCCCGATCTCGGCGAGGCGCGAGAGCGCACGCTCATCAACTTCCGTGCGGGCGGCCTTGTGCGCCGCAATGCCCAGCACATATAGGTAATTCATATTCAGCGACTGTTCTCCCCAGAGGGGCAAAAGGATTTCCACTGCCTCCGTCCAGCGCTCGTTAAAAAAATAGCAGAGTCCCAACAGATAGCGCGCCTGTGTCGAATTTGGCGCATCGCGAAGCACAGATTCAAAAGGCGCGATCGCCGATCGGAAGTCATTCTGACGGTAATAGACGAGCCCAATGTTCAGCCGAATACCAACAACGGCCGGCGCCAGGCGATCCGCCTTGCCCAGCATTCGCAGCGCCTGATCCCATTGCTTGCGGCGCATGTAGACAACGCCTAAGTTCGCATAAGCCCCGGCAGAGTGTGGATCGATTGCCAGGACTCTCCAGAAGTTCTGTTCCGCCCGGTTGAGATCGCCGTTGCGAAGAGCGGTTTCACCAGTGATGAATAGTTGTTCGGCAGTTGGAGTTGTTTCCGGTGCGCCATAGCCAGCGCGGGTTTGCCAGGTATTGGGCGTTTGAGCGAAGGTCGTCCCGGGCGCCAGGCAGGTGACTATCAGAACTATTAGGCAGAACGAGAGAATCCGACTTCGCAGGAGATCCCCAAGCAGGAGATCCCCAAGTTGACGCCGCTTAGCCAATGTTGTAGTGTCCGCCAGTAGCAGGATATCAAGCTGCTCCGGTCTTCGAATCCACCGCGAGGGCCCACTACTCATGTTGTCGCCTGCAACCCAAGCGGGCGGAGAGGAGTTGGGTTTGCAAGAGCCTGAGGATTCGCAGCCATCTTGCGATAGACTACCCTCCGTTCCAGACCACGCCACTGGGGGGCCCCTCCGATTGAAATCTTCCATGGTAACCATTAGGGACGTGGCCAAGGCGAGTGGGTTCTCGTCTACAACTGTCTCCATTGTTCTGAATAACGCCCCGCTGGCACGCTACATCCCGCCTATCACCAAAAAGAAAATCGAAACCGCCGCCAAGAAGTTAGGGTACCGCCCCAACTTGTTTGCCCGCTCGCTCCGCAGCAAGCGAAGCCACACGGTCGGAGTCATGGTTTTTGACATGACCGACCCTTACTGCACGCGGATCCTGCGGGGTATCGAAAACTCTCTCTATCAGTCCAATTTCCTGCCTCTCTTGACCGACGTTCACAACGAGCGCAGCCGCTTTGAGCGTTACCTGGAAATGATGTTGGACCGTCGGATCGAGGGCCTCGTGATTCTTGCCAACTGGCTGTTCCTGGACATCAACCTGATCGCCGACCTGGGGAAGAGCAGCATTCCCACCGCCCTGATCGGCTGTGAGCTTCGTACGCATTCGGTCAGCTCGGTGACAGTCGACAACGAGTTAGGCGGACGGGTGGCTATGGAACACCTCTACTCTCTAGGCCACCGGAAGATTGCGTTCATCCGGGGCCCCAAATCGCTTTCTGACAGCTCTCCGCGATGGAAGGCCGTGCATTCTTTTGCCCACTCCAAAGGGCTCGATCTGGACTCGCGCCTGATCCTGGACTTACCGGAATCCCGGGAACCGATTTCGAGCTTTGACGCGGGATACAAATTAACGGAGGAATTAATCAAGCGCCGCCGGTCGTTCACAGCAATCATGGCATTCGATGACATGACAGCCTTTGGAGCGATTCGTGCATTGTCGAAGGCCGAGATCCGTGTACCCGAGCAATGCTCGGTGATCGGATTTGACGACGTAGTGCCAGCGGCCCTTTATACGCCTTCCCTGACCACGGTCCGGCAGCCGATGGAAGCCATGGGCTCGCTCGCAGTGAGTATTGTCGTGGACGGCATCAACTCGGTGCTGGAAAATAGGGAAGTGGCTGCGGTACATCACCAAGTGGCCCCGGAACTGGTTGTGCGCGAGTCGACGCGGAGTTTGTAAAGCCAGTTATCGGTTTTCACAGCAGGATTCCCGTTTTTCATAGATAGCTGCGCCAGCATTTTTTCCTTGACAGCGGAAATCAACTGAGAGCAGTATTCATACGTTTTAATGAAAGCTTTCCATCAATCGAAGCAGCCTAGCATGTAACGCGCTGCCGTGGAAGCTGAGAGGCGCTTGTCCGTAGGGGTGCGGACCGCGTTCAAATCTTGCTTTCGACTTCACTCAGGTCGCCGGTTGCTGGGAAACCGCGATGACGTCATGAACGCCTCCACGGAGGCGAGGGGGTATTCAGCCATGAAGATTCGTTTCATGCGTTGCTTTGTGTTCCTCATGCTAGCGATTCTTCCTCTGAGCGTGTTTGCCCAGACCACCGGTCAGATTACGGGAACGGTGCGCGACAACACGGGTGCGGTAGTAAACGGCGCAAAAGTCACGATTCGTGACACAGCCAAGGGGGTTGACCGCCAGACCACGTCGAATACTGACGGCGAGTACCTGGTCTCAGGCCTTAGTGCCGGTTCCTACGACGTCAGTGTTACGGCTGCGGGATTCAAGACCTTCCAGGCTAAAGGCGTGAAGCTCGACGTTGGTCAGAAGACGCGCGTTGATGTCCCCCTGACGGTGGGTGCGACTAACACCGAAGTCTTGGTAACCGGCCAAAGCGTTGCCCAAGTGGAGACGCAATCCTCGGATCTCTCGGGCATCGTAACGGGGAAAGAAATCACGCAGTTGGAACTGAACGGTCGAAACTTCACGCAACTTGTCACGCTTGTGCCAGGCGTCAGCAACCAGACTGGGCAAGATGAAGGAACGGTTGGGGTGTACGGTAACGTGGGTTTCAGCATGAACGGAGGCCGCCTCGAGTACAACAACTGGGAACTGGACGGCGGCGACAATATGGATAACGGCAGCAACACAACCTTGAACGTCTATCCGAGTTTGGAGGCAATCGGCGAGTTCAAGGTTCTTACTTCCAATTACGGCGCGCAGTATGGCCGGAATGGTTCCGGAACCGTCGAGGTTGAAACCAAGTCAGGGACGAACACTTTTCATGGGAACGTCTACGAGTTCAATCGGAACGATGCCTACAACGCGCGCAATTTCTTCAACCGGGCGCCCGATCCCAAGGCCGGATACAAGAAGAATGACTATGGCTATACGATCGGCGGTCCGGTGTTCATTCCTCATGTTTACAACGCCGACAAGCAGAAGACATTCTTCTTCTGGTCGGAAGAATGGCGAAAAGATCGCGTGCCCGGGCAAACCTTTAACCTAGCTGTTCCCTCGATCGCCAACCGGAATGGTGATTTCAGCGATCTTTGCTCTGATCCCACTAGTCTAGACTGTCCCCATTTGCCGGGTAACCCCGGTATGCCATTTCCGGGTAACCAGGTTTCCTTCAATCCGAATGATCCCAATGTGCAGGCGCTCCTGGCGATGATTCCGGAGCCCAACGCGGTGGGGCCGGATGGAGTTACGCCATTCTTCAACGCTTCCCCAGTTCAGCCTACCGACTGGCGCGAGGAACTCATCCGTGTTGATCACAACCTCAGCTCGCAGCATCGCCTAACCTTCCGCTACATCCACGATTCATGGAACACGGTGACTGCGGTTCCTTTGTGGACCAACGCAGGAAGTTTTCCGACCATTGGGACGAATTTCAAAGGTCCCGGCATCAGTCTGGTCACCCGCCTGACCTCAAGCTTCACCCCGACATTGCTGAACGAATTCGTCTTCAGCTACACGACCGACCACATTGTGTTGAATAACACAGGCGCCTGGAAGCGTCCTTCCAACACTACCTTCGGCAGCCTGTTTCCGGGCCTGACAACCGATATCCTGCCGGGGATAAACCTGACCTCAGCGGGTGCGGCTTACGGCGGCAATTTCGGGGAAGATCCCGGTTACATTCCTAACGGCCTCTACAACTCGAACCCTACCTATACCTACCGCGACAACATCACCAGAATCGTAGGCAAACACAATCTCCAATTCGGGGCTTATTTCGTGGCTGCGCAAAAGAACGAATTGGGCGGTGAACTGGCTGCGGGCTCTATTCCCGGTTACTTGACCTTCGATGCCACCACCAAGAACTCTGCTACTACCGGCAATCCGCTTGCCGACTTGCTGACAGGAAATATCTACAGCTTTGGCCAACAGGACAAGCGAATCAAGTATTACAACCGCTACAAGATTCTTGAACCTTATTTCCAGGACGACTGGCACGCGAGCAGTCACTTAACCCTCAATCTCGGTTTGCGGGTAAGCCTGTTCGGAACCTACCGTGAGAAGCTTCATCAAGCCTTCAATTTCGATCCTGCCCATTATGTGCCTGGCCAGACCGTCACAAACGCGGGCGGTGTCAGTGGTCTCACGGCCAACGGTCTACCGGCTTCGGTTACTAACCTGCCCAATGGAATTGTTCAATGCGGGGTAACGACCGGGGTGCCGGAAGGCTGCATGAAGGGGCATCTATTCAACCCTGCGCCGCGCGTCGGTTTCGCGTGGGACCCCAGGGGGAATGGGAAGACCGCAATACGTGGCGGTTACGGAATCTTTTTCGAGCACACCAACGGCAACGAAGCCAACACCGAGTCTCTGGAGAACTCTCCTCCACTAGCCACTACTGAACAACAACTCAATATCAACGGGTATAGCAATATCGGGGTTGGCAACAATCCTAACACCCAAACTGTATTCCCGCTCGGGGTTGTCGCAATTCCCACCAAGGCAATCTGGCCATACATGCAGCAGTGGCACCTGGATATCCAGCATGAGGTGCTGAGGAATACTGTGCTGACAGCATCCTATGTGGGTAGTAAGGGTACGCATCTGACTCGCATCAGTGACCTGAATCAGCTGGCACCGACGCCGCTCTCCCAGAACCCCTACACTCCTGGTGAATTCATCGACACAGAATCGACGTCGCCAACCTTTAACACGGATTGCAAGCTGATGACCGTTAACGGAGTCCCGGTCACCGGGCAGGTGGCTACTAACGTGGCTGTTGCGGCGTGTGGCGCAAGCCCGGACCTCTATCGCACATATCAGGGATACACCAGTATCAACCATCTGGAAGATAGGGCCTCCTCTATTTACCACGCGTTCCAGCTATCGGGGCGGAGACAGGTCGGTGGACTGCAAATGGCCTTGGCGTACACCTATAGCCACTCGATTGACGATTCCTCCAGTCGCCAGGACGGCAATCTGGTTAACGCTTTTGATCCCCTGGCGAACCGAGCAAGCTCCAATTTCGATCAACGGCATATCTTCAATTTCAGCTACGTTTGGGACCTACCATTCTTTATGAACCCGGGTCTGACACACAAAGTGCTCGGAGGCTGGCAGTATTCGGGAATTGTCAGCTTCAGTTCCGGGTCACCCTTCACTGTTACCGCTGGAGTGGATAGCGCAGGTGTCGGAAATGGGATTACATCCACCACGGCCTATGCTGACAAGGTAGGAGACCCGAACACCAATATCCCGTCTGCTCCGGGCGTTCTCCAACTCTACAATCCCAATGCCTTTGCTCCGCCGCGTCCGCTGACATTCGGTAATGCCGGCAGAAACTCACTCGATAACCCGAACCGCACTAATTTCGATATGGCGATCTTCAAACACTTCGCCGTAGCGGAGCGCGCCAGCTTCGAATTTCGAGCGGAAGCATTTAATGTTTTTAATCACACCCAATTTGGGTACGTCAACGGTGACGGCGGCTCCGCCGCTTCGAATAGCTCCAACTTGAATTCGGGTACGGCCGACGTCACGGGTGGCAACTTTCTCCAAGTGCTGACCGCCCACAATCCCCGCATCCTGCAACTCGGTCTGAAGTTCATCTTCTAAGCCTGTGGTGGAACGGGCTTAGACGCAGAATCCTGGTCTCCTTCGGGGGGCCAGGATTTGTTGGTGCGCGGGTGTATGTTCGGCACTAACGGGTTGAAGGTCGGAAGCGCCGGGAGACCAGCAAAGCATGAATGAAGGAGTCACACCGTGAGGGAATAGCGAACCACACTGGCTTCGAGTCATCCGGCGGGCCCCCGCGAGGGACCGGCTGGAGCGTTGAGAGGAGAAAGTACGGGCCGGGATATCGAGCCGCGAAAAACCCATGCCTCGGGACACCGACGCTCTGACTTTATGCGATCCTGCCTTCGCCCGGGGGAGCAGCAGCTTGAAGGTGACGGTCGGGACTGTGAAGAAATCCATGGCAGCAACAGTGGCGGATGATTGCGAACAAAGGCCAGCCAGCGCCGGACGAGTTCTGGATTTCTGGGCGCTTGCTTCATCCAGCGAGAGATGTTTTGCTCCGACACAGCGAAGCCCAGCCCGAGCGGTTCGCCATTGGCCGCCCGCGGCGCTTGTAAAATCTTCCGGCCATGCTCAACTCTTGATCGAAAAGCCCGCCTAACAGGTCATTCCGATTCCGGACGCGAGCTGCGAGTCTGATTCACAAATGCAGCGGACAACAAACGCTCCGCACCAGGGTTCGATTTATTCACCGGAGAGAATCAGAAAAAGACGCGTCTAACCAGCTGTTCCCGGTCTCATCATTGCTGGCCTGGCGCCTAACTGCATTCCAGCGGCAGGAATCGACTTTTGTCATCCTCGACCTGGTGATCCTGGCAGTTCTGCTCGTGTTGCATGCCTTATTTTGGTCCTATTGGGGCAATCCAGCAGCGGAGAAGGCATATCAACCTCTGACTGCCGCTCCCGCCGAGTGTTTCCGGGTACAGAGCGCGGAGGAAGCTTGTCCCGACTAGCAGAAAGCTGCAGACGAGAATATTCTCTGCAAAAAAGTTAGGTCATGAGGGAGTGGATAGCCGCCAGACTGTGAAGTACGTGAACAAAAGCTCTTTAGCAGACGGTGTGGCCAGTGCCATCCGGATCGATCCGACCCTCAATTGTTGTGGTTAAGCGGGAGGGCCCCAACCGCCGGCGCCGAGTTGCGCAATGCGCAATATTAAGGAAGAACAGCAATGCGCGGACTTGTTTGTGATCCCGCAGGGCTACGAGGTCCTCAGGGCCGCGCCGCCTCCGACGGTGAGGGGCGACCCCGGGAAGGCCATCCCGACTCTACCATGGGGAGTGTTGAAGCAGCCCAGGGATGCAATTATTGATTTGCGAGCACGCTCATTTGAGGGTTCTAAGAATTTAATGCTCTCGAAATCCGCTGACATGACATGTGCCCGGCCCGCCCGTAACAATTTCGCAGCATTTCCTAAGTACATTCCACACGTCAACCTAGGATCCAAGGCGGTATGGATGTCACCGGGCCTCATCTGCTTCTTTCCGCACACCGAGAGGAGTGACCGCGGAATCCCGAGAACGCTCTAAAGGTATGACAAATAAGTTGACAACTGTCTGCCCGCTGCCCGTGTTCGCAGCCTCGTCCAGGCCGTCGAAGATGTACGCGCGTGCGCGACTAGGAAAGATTTCACTTCATCCAGGACCTGATTCACGACTTCGCGATTAGTTGCGCAAGATCTAATTCCCCGACAACTTATTTACAATCTTCTTACACCTTGCGCATTGATCTTGAAAATGAATTATGGCATAAGTACTTTGAACGTGAGCCGATTATCAGTTGAGTCTGCTCGGAGCTTTTCTCCCCTGAAGTACTAACAGCGAGATAACCACAACCGTCTGAAAGCGGGCGGAAGTAGCCAAATTTGGCGAGCTGCCCGGGCTATCGCTGTCTCCAGCCGGTTTCGCCCCAGGTTCGTCTCTAAATTGGGACAGGTCATTGTCCAGGGATAAGTGTCCCTTCACGAACCATGAGGAGAAACCAGACTATGAGCACGATCGCGAGCGCGGCACCCACCAGTCGAGGAGAGCAACTCATTGCGTCCTCGATGCCACGACGGAGAGCTTTGCTCCTTCTCATGGGCAGCCTCGTATCATCTCTTGGAACACTCTGCTATCCCATCTTGCGCTATCTCATCCCGCCGGGCGAAACGAATTCTTCCGCCAACGACGCGCTCGCGGGTATGGTGGGTGAACTCAAGCCAAACAGTGGCAAGACCTTTCGCTTTGGCAGCCGCCCGGCATTGCTGGTGCGTCTGGCCACCGGCGAATACCGCTCGATGTCTGCGGTCTGCACGCATCTTGGCTGCACCGTGCAATATCGCCCCGAGACCCAGCAAATCTGGTGTCCTTGTCACAACGGGTGTTACGACCTGAACGGCCGCAATGTGGGCGGGCCTCCGCCGCGCCCTCTGCCTGCTTTCGACGTCGAGGTTCGGGGGCAGGAGATCTACGTCAGCCGCAAGCAGGTTGCGTGAGCGATGAAGACGGCCGCGCTAATCTGGACTTGGATTGAAGAACGTTTCGACGTCGGCGAGTTGATCGCACCACTGCGGTCGAAGACTGTTCCCCGCCATCGTTTCAGCATTTGGTATTTGCTGGGCGGAATCACGCTGTTTCTGTTTTTTGTCCAGGTTCTGACCGGTCTGCTCCTGCTGTTGTATTACCGGCCCAGCACTCAGGAAGCCTACGAAAGCGTGCAGTACATCACCACCCGGGTGCAGTTTGGCTGGCTCGTGCGCTCAGTCCATTTCTGGTCGGCCAACCTCATGATCTTCATGGCGGTCGCCCATATGTTCAGCGTCGTTTTGCTTCGCGCCTACCGCAAGCCGCGGGAACTGACATGGGTGAGCGGAATGCTGCTCCTGTTCCTGGCGTTGGGATTCGGTTTCAGCGGCTACCTTCTGCCCTGGAACACGCTATCGTTCTTTGCCACCAAAGTCGCCAGCGAAGTCGCCGGACAAGTTCCACTCGTCGGCCACGCCCTGCTGGTCTTCATGCGCGGAGGCGAAGACGTCGGCGGTGCAACCCTGGCCCGCTTCTTCAGCCTGCACGTGGTCGTGTTGCCCGCTCTTGCTGCCACCCTGCTTATGTTGCACCTGTGGCTGGTGCAGAAATTTGGCATGAGTGTGCCCCCCTCGGTGGAGAGTCACTGGACCGAGGTTCCCGAAGTTCGTCAGGAAGTGAGATTCTTCCCGGATTTTCTATTGCGGGACCTGATGGCATGGTGCGTGATTCTGGCGGCGTTGCTGGTGCTGGCGGCTGCTCTTCCAGCCGAACTGGGGCATAAAGCTGACCCGTTTGCACCCACACCTTTCGGAATCAAGCCGGAGTGGTATTTCCTGGCACAGTTTCAAACGCTCAGGTTGCTTCCCGCCAAAATATTCGGCATCGAGGGGGAATTGATCGGGGTATTCGGATTCGGGCTGGCGGGCGCCCTCTGGTTGGCTCTGCCCTTCCTCGAGGGCCGCCTGGGACGCAACGGGTCTCGCTGGGTGCGGGCCGCGGCGCTGTTGGGAATGGTCTATCTGGGATCGTTGACCTTGTACGCGTATTTCGCGAAGTAACGAACGTCAGGAAGTGAACTGAGTTGTTTTATGGGGAAATCGCTACTCGTGCTGACCTTCGTCGTGGCGCTGGGGAGTTCGCTCGCCAGAGCTCAGCAGACGGGCGCCTGCTCGAATTGCGATCAGGGCGACAGCCGCGTAAAGGCCATTGCGGAGGAATTCGCAGCCGACATCCACGCCCAGAACGCTATGAGTTGCAACGTGTGTCATGCCGGTGGAGGCCGAGGCACCGAAGCGAACCGAATCAGCGCCATCCCGCGTGAGCGTATTCCGGAATTGTGCGGCTCCTGTCACGCGGATGCGGACCGGATTAAGAAATTCAATCCCGCACTCCATACAGATCAGTTGGCGCAGTATCGCACTAGCGTGCACGGTATCAAGTTCGCAAACGGTGACACCAAGGCTGCCGTGTGCACCGACTGCCACGGCGTGCATCGCATGCGCCCAGCTTCCGATCCGGGCTCCAGCGTGCATCCCCTGAACGTTGCCGCTACGTGCCAACGCTGTCATTCCGATGCCGAATACATGAAGCCGTACCACGTGGCGACAGACCAATACGCCGGTTACTCCGACAGCGTGCACCATGAGGCTATGGTCGCGGGCGGCGACCTGAGCGCACCTACCTGCACCACCTGTCACGGCAGTCACGGCGCGGTGCCGCCCGGCGTCAAGTCGGTGGCGAGCGTCTGCGGGACTTGTCACGTTTTGCAGGCAAGGTACTTCGAAGAGAGCCCGCACAAGCACATCTTCGCAATGATGAACATTGCTTCCTGCGTGACCTGCCACAGCAGTCACCGCATCAAGCACCCCGACGATACGTTCGTCGGGACGGGCCCAAAAGCCGTCTGCGGCAACTGTCACACGCCTGACGAACCGGCGGGCGAGACGGCAAATGGCATTCACCGTCGCTTTCAGCGGCTGGAAGCCGACATGGCCGGCGCCAAGTCCCTCCTTGATCGCGCTGAACATTCAGGCATGGATGTAAGCGAGGCACAGCTCGAATTGGACCAGGCCGGCGATGCGCTCACCAAAGCTCGCGTCACGCTGCACACCGCGACGCTGTCGCGGGTCACCGAGGATGTGAACGTCGGGGCCGGAATCGTGGCCAAAGCGCACCAGGCAGGCGAAGCCGCCTTAAGGGAACGCGGCCGCCGCAGAAAATCAGTGCTGATCCCGTTGATCGCAATTGTGGCACTCCTGGTCTCCCTGGGCGCCTACCTTCGCGAAATCGAACGAGGGCAGCTGACTACAACGGGAGCGAAGCGATGAAACCACAGGTGCATCGCCTCGCAATCATGCTGCTGCTGATGCTTTCCGGAGCCGCACTGGCGACCACACATCCTTTTCTGGACTCGAAAGCCGACGATGCGAAATGCCTCGAGTGTCACGCGGCCAAGGCGAAGGGTAAAGCCGTGCACTCAGCGATCGCGATCGGCTGTTCGGTTTGCCACGAGGTGCGAGTCAACAACGATCTGGTTCGGATTAAACTCGTCACTCCGTCTGTGGGAAAGCTATGCCTCGAGTGTCACGCGGACAAAGATGCCAGCCAGATCAAAGCACACGTGCACAGCCCGGCGGTTCGAGATTGCCTCAAGTGCCACGATGCCCACAGCTCCGACCATAAGAACCAACTACGCGAATCGCCCTCGGGGGAAGCCAAGGAAAACCTCTGCCTGACTTGTCATACAACCGGTCTCAAGGTTCCGCCGACGGGCAGTCGCCACGCGGCCTTGGATCTGGGCTGTGACAGCTGCCACGTCAGCCATAAAACGGGCGAGAATCTGGACGGCGTATTCCACCTGACTAAAGGTTCTCCCGCGCTCTGCCTGGACTGCCACGACGCGAAAGACGCCGAACTCGCCAAAGCTCATCGCAGCCAGCCGTTCGGAAAGTCGGATTGTTTGAGTTGCCATGATCCGCACCAGTCGTCAAGTCCCTGGCTGCTCCAGAAATTCGTGCACATGCCATTCGCCAAGCAGCAATGCGACAGCTGTCACGCTCCGGCCAGCAATGGACGGGTGGTTTTAACCAAGGCAGCGGTCACGGACTTGTGCGTCACCTGTCATGCGGAAGAGGCCCGGAAGATTCAGGTCGCCAAAGTGCAGCATCCCGGCGCTACGGGAGACTGTACTGACTGTCACAGTCCCCACGCCGGGACATCTCGGGGATTCCTCAAGCCCGATGCCGTCAATGTATGCCTGGTGTGTCATTCCGACCAGGCTGAGCTGCACAGCAAGAAGGTCCTTCACCAGCCTGCGTTCCAGCAGGGATGCGCGAGCTGCCACGATCCCCACGGTGGTGACCACCCGAAGTTATTGCGTGCGGAAGGGAACGCGCTCTGCTTGGAATGTCACGGCCCGGATGCCAGGCCCGCCAGGAATGAGAGCGAGCACACGGTCGAAATCTTCAATGGCGCCGTGAAATTGCCGGAGGACTACTTCACGAAGGTCATCCGGCTACCGCTCGAAGGTGGCGTGGGCCATCCAACGGTGGGGCATCCTGTGTCGGATGTCCATGATCCGAGTGACAAGTCCAAGATCAAGATGCAGCTTGGCTGCATGAGCTGCCACCAACCCCATGCCAGTGCGGCCAGGGCCCTGCTGGTGAACGATCAGGCGCCCAATCTCGGGTTCTGTCGTAATTGTCACAAGCAGTCAATGGGTGAGTAGGAGCATGCCGCGAGCACAACGCAATTCGACTGTAGGGTTCCGTAAATCGCTGACTTGGACTCTGGCCGGACTTCTAGCTTTTTCCTTCGCGCCGAATGCTTTCGGGGGAAAAAAGAAGAAGGCGCAGGCCGTGGTTCCCGAAGGAGAGGCGGTTGCCAACGAGCCAGCCATCGACATCGGCAAGTTGGTCTGGCCTCGCCCACCCGACATCGCACGCATTCGCTGGCTGCAGCAGTTCAGGGGTGAGCGGGTCGCCGAGCCAGTTCAGCCCGTCAAGAAGAAACAAGGCTGGATGGATCGCCTGGCCGGGGTGAAGCAAGTAGACGAAATCAGCACCGTTCCCCCGCATGTCCTGGTTGAGCCGTACGGCGTAGCTGCGGACTCCAAGGGCAGGATCTATGTGGCCGACACCTACGTGGGCGCGATATTTATCTTCAACGCCGAGAGTGACAAAGTAGAGTTCATTCACAACGGGAAAGAAGTTCACTTCGAGCAAATCATCGGTTTGGCCATCGACGAGGACGACCGCCTCTTTGTGAGCGATTCCCACCTGCGCACTGTGTTCGTGTTCGACGCTGCGCATCGCCTCGTCGGGAGCTTCGGCCAAGAGTCGCTGGAGCGTCCCAGCGGCATTGCGATGGATACCCGGAACCGATTTCTGTATGTGGCCGATGTCGTGAAGGACCACATTGCAGTATTCGACGCTGACAGCTTCAAGCTGCTGCGAACTATCGGGGGTCCGCCCGCTAAAGTTGGCGATGAGGATGCCGGGACGTTTGCGCGGCCCACCAACGTCGCCGTCGATGCCAACGGAAACGTCTATGTGGCCGACACCCTGAACGACCGCATCCAGATTTTCGATGCCGATGGCAACTTCATCAGCATGTTTGGCCGTGCCGGCGACGGCCCGGGTGCCTTCGGACGCCCGAAGGGCCTTGCCGTCGACCGCGACGGTCACATTTGGGTTGCGGATACTTCCATGGACCGGGTGCAGGTATTCGATCGCGAAGGACGGTTGGCCGGCTTCTTCGGTATGCATGGGACTTTGCCGGGACAGTTCATCTTGCCCACCGGCATAGCTATCGACAAACAGAACCGGGTTCTGGTTTCGGAGCAGTTCAAGGGTCGTGTCCAGGTTTTCCGCTATATCACGGACGTAGAGGCGGCGACTGAGAAGTCCGGTCGCGAAAAGAACGCGTCCATGACCTCCTCCCCACAGTCCTCCCCGGCTGGCACGGAGCTTAAGCCGTGATCTGAGAATTTCTCCTACCGGCGACGAGCGCCGGGGGGAAAACGAAAGCTGGGCTCCATCCGGTTTTCGAAGCAGTAGGGCAGTGAGTGTGAACCAACGAGGAGGTCCATGATTCATGAACAAACTTGCGTTGATCATCCTGATGCTTGTCCTCGCCTGTACCGGGACGGCCATGGCTCAGGGATTCACGATCGCCAATGATGTCCTCGGGGCCCACAACGTAAACGGCCGGGGCTGCATCGCCTGCCATGCTCCGCATAGCGGCGCGCAGGGCAATGGCGGGTCAGATGCCAGCACTGGTCAAGTCATCTTGTGGGGTCGGGACTTCATCAACCAAACTTACACGACGGAAGCCGGAAACACCTTTACCACTCCGGCCAACAGCGCCGGTTTCACCAACCGGACCGGTGCCACCGCGTTAACCGATAAGTTGTACCGAACCGCAGTCTGCCTGTCCTGCCATGACGGCGCCGTTACCGTGCAAGGCATGACAGGACACACCGTCGAGACCCTCGACGGCGTGAACACAGCTCCAACCTGGCTGAATCAGGGCTTCAGCCTGACCAACAGCCATCCGGTTGATATTCCTTATCTCCCCGACTCCACCACCATCGGAGGGACCACCATAGCAAGCCATTGGCCAGGAACCGTGACCAATGGCCGCATCACGTGGGACACCACCAACGCTCTGGCCAACAACTTCAACAACGTCTACGGACACCCGGCTTCCCTGGTGGCCGCGACGGATGGCCAGCCCTACATCGAGTGCACCACCTGTCACGATCACCACTCGATGTCGGTGGCAAGGGTAAGGATTCCTTCGACTTCGACGACGCGCCGTCTGGTGAGGACGCGCTTCTTCGTAAAGGGCTGGTATGACTCCTTGAACCCGGCTAGCAACTCGGCGACGCAGTTCTGCCGTTCTTGCCATGCCGACAAGTCCAATGAGGCGTATGGCGTCAATAGCGTGACCTTCTAGGTCATAACGGAGATCAGGGGAGGGATGAAGCCCCTCCCCCTGTTCTTCAATCGACAGCTGAACTGTGGGCTACAGATTGTAAGACGACTATGAAACTCTATCTCACGACTCTCGCTGTTTTATTTCTCTCGGCCTCCCCGGCTTGGGCGCAAGCCAAGGCAAGGTCGGATTCGGCGGCGACCGGCAAGACCGTCGCGCGCGTGAATGGCGTGGCCCTTACCGAGGTTGACTTGATGCGCGAGATGCTGGTCATGTTTCCCTACGCCCGCCAGCACGGGGGAAAAGTTCCCCAGACCCTGGAAGCGGGCCTCCGCAAGGGCGCCCTCGAAATGATCGAGTTCGAGGAACTGGTCTACCAGGAAGCCCAGCGACGAAACATGAAGATCAGCGCGACCAGGCTGAGCCGCGCCATAACCGACTTCAAAAAGCAGTTTGATTCCGGCGCCGATTTTCACGCCTTCCTGGTCTCCGAGTTCCGTGGCACGCAGCAAACTCTGCGCAAAAAGATTCGGCGCTCGCTTCTGATCGACGATCTGTTGGATCTGGAGGTGACGCGCAAGTCGCGGGTCAGCGATGCCGAGGTTCGCGCCTATTACGACGAGAATTCAGGCAAATTCCACGTGCCTCGAAAAGCATCGATCCAGACCATCTCGATCGTCATTCCCGACGAGGCCACGGCCTTCGAACAGGCTGGCTCGCGCCGCCGCGCCAATGACGCGTTGCGTCAGGCTAGGGCCACTAAGAATGCCGAGGAATTCGGCAGTCTTGCCGAAAAGATTTCCGAGGACGAGTGGCGGGTCATGATGGGCGACCACGGCGCGATCGAAGAAGAAAAGATGCCGCCGCCTGTCGCTCGAGTCGTCTTCGGCATGAAGCCCGGACAAGTGAGCGACGTGATTAAGGCGGAGAACTCCTACTGCATCGTTCGCCTCAATCGTCTGGATGCCGCCCGGCAATTGCCCCTCGCGGCAGTGCAGACGCAGATTCTGAAAGACCTTAGGGCCAGGCGTGTCGACCAGTTGCGCGCTGCTCTCAATCGACGTCTGCGCGAGACCGCAAAGGTGGAAGAGTTCTCCTAGGTGAAATCGTGCGACCAGGATTACGACAACTCGTTTGGATCGGTACTCTGGGGGTGGCGTGCACTTTGAGTGCCTGGGGGCAGGTTACCGTCGGCGACAACCTGAGCCTGAATCTGGATGCTGACGCCTCCTTCGGTTATAACGGGTCATTCGGCGATCGCATTCCCGGTGCCCACAACTTGAATTTCGGCGGCGCCGGCAATCTAAAAGGCTATTATTACAATCCTAACTTCTTCAGTTTTTACGCCGCGCCCTATTACGGCCAGTCGCGCCTGAATTCCAATTATCGCTCGGTCTTCGACTCCAGTGGCGTGAGCGCCGCCGTGCGGCTGTTCAGCGGCGGTCATACGCCCGGCTCTTTCAGCTACAGCAAGACGTACAACCGGGAAGGTGAGTTCGGGCTTCCCAATGCGGGCACCTACCGGACACACGGACAAGGCCAGAGTTTCGGCGTGGGTTGGGCGTTCTCGTTTCCCGACTATCCTTCCCTGGAAGTAGGCTACAACTTTGGCGACGGCACATCGGAGGTGCTGGGCACGGGGACAAGCGGGAAGAACGATTTCCGCACATTCACGGTGGGCTCGGGTTACCAGTTTCACGGCTTCGTCATGAATGCGTCCTACCTCAACAATCGCATTTCCCAGAAGCTGCCGGAGATCACGGACTTTTCCGAGTTACTGACCGCAAACACCGGCCAGAACACCACCCAGTTTAACCTGTCGCATCGCCTGCCCTTCAACGGGAATTTTCAAACCAACCTGAATCGGACCAACTACTCTTCAGATTTCGCCGGTGTTCCGATCGAGGAGACGTTTGACAGCGTCACCACGAGCGCCACCATGAATCCCATCTCCCGTCTGTCCCTCGGAATGAACGTCGGTTACACCGATAACCTGGCAGCCTCGTTGTTGGAGTCGGTTTTGCCGACGGCGCCGGGAGCTGTGAGGGAAACCGCGCACCATTCCTCCAGCTCGCTGGACATCAGCGAAGTTGCCACCTACGCCATCACCCAGCAATTCCGGCTCCAGGGATGGGCCGACCAGCGCCGCCAGGACATCTTCGGCTACCAGGTGACCTCTGATCTCTACAGCGGAGGCGCTAACTATTCTCGGGCAATGTGGTCTGGGATGGTGGGCCTCTATGCCGGTGTTTCACGGTACACATCCAGTGTCGCCGGTGATGATCAGACCGGGACCACGGAATCGATCAGTTACTCCCGGCGCCTCGGCGCCTGGTCGGCAAGCAGTTCATTCCACTACTCCCGCAACGTTCAGAGTGCGCTTGCCAGCTACACCCAATCGGGATGCGGATACGGTGTGAGCCTGAACCGGATGCTCGGCAGCTGGCGCTGGAACCTGACTGCCGGCGGAAGCCAGAACGCCCTTGATTCTGTCGCTGACTCCAGCACATTTGCGCACAACTACAGTTCTTCGATCGCCAGCAGGCGGGTGTCGTTCTCCGGTAGTTATGCCCGGTCCAGCGGGAATGCAATCCAGACGGGAACCGGATTGGTGACGACGCCGGGCCCGCTGCCGATCGTCCCTCCGAGCCTGTTGATTCTGTATGGGGGGAATACCTATTCGTTGGCGGCGTCTGTCCACCCCACAGGCCGCCTCAATATTTCTGGCGATTATCTGCGTACCAACTACCACACGCAGAACGCTTTCATAGTCTCTGAGAACCGGGTAAAACAGTCGGATTTCATCGCCGATTACTACTTCCGACAAATGCACTTTGTCGTCGGGTACAGCTACCTGTACCAAGGGATCGGCGCAGGGGCAGGCGTACCCGCAACCTATCAGGCGGTGTTTGCGGGGGTTACACGGCATTTCAATTTTTTCTAATGGGGACGATGTTGCCAACCCGATTCGGGAATCTCTGCGCAATCGCCGCACTGGTGCTTACTGTGCAGGGGCTATCGACCGCAGCCAGCCATCCGAACAAGGAGATGCCGCCGGTGAACGTGCCGGAACTCGCCCTGTCCGGTGGACGAAGCCTGCGGTATGAGCGCAGCTTCGCCTCCGATCGGGACGTGAAACTCAAGCGCGGCTTCTGGACGAGGGTACTTGACCTGGTTGCCGGCCCGCCCGAAGTACATAACCTGGTCCGGCCCTACAGCGTCGCAGTCGATTCGCGCGGTCGCGTGATCGTGACCGACCCTGGCATCCCGGCGGTACACGTCTTTGACTTCGCACGTCAGAAGTACAAATTCATCTTTCGCGATGGCAAAGAGTCCTTCCGCGCCCCCCAATGCGTCGCCGTCGACAGCCATGACAACTTCTATGTCACCGACTCAGAGGCCGGCAAAATTTTCGTCTTCGACGCTGACAGTAACTTCCGCCGTGCCATCGGGAGCCTCAAAGGCGGCGAAGGATTCTTCAAACGCCCCACCGGAATTGCCATTGATGACGCCGCGCAGCGGATCTACGTCACCGACACTGTGCGGCAAAAGATTTTCGTGCTCGACATCGAGGGCTCGGTGCTGAAGACGATCGGTACCAATGGTGCGGCGGGAGGTGAATTCAACTTCCCCACCGAGTTAAAGCTGGTTGACCACGAACTCTATGTCGTCGATGCCATGAATTTTCGCATCCAGATCCTTGATCTCGAGGGCCACGTTCGCACCGTGCTCGGCGGCGCCGATCCCGAGAACCTAAATTTCTTCCGTCCGAAAGGGATCGCAATCGACAGCGAGCGCAACCTGTACGTCGTGGACGGATTGGGAGACATGGTTCACGTCTTTGATCGCGAGGGACGTCTCCTCTACTACTTCGGCGGAAGCGGCACGGGTCCGGAGGAATTCCAACTGCCAGCCGGGCTATTCATCAATCGTGACGACCAGATCTACGTCGTCGACTCGTTCAATCGCCGTATTCAAGTGCTGCGATACGAGGCGGCTAAGCAGCAGGTCCGGGGAGCAAGACCATGACCAGGACACTACTTTGCCCTTTCCTATTGCTGGTCTTGGTAGGGGGAGCCGCCTGGGGACAGATTCCGGGTGACCAGCTCGGCGTGCATGACCTGACGCCCGCAGGAATCTCGCCCGTCAAGGGAACGGTCTCGGCATCGTGCCTGTACTGCCACGCTCCGCATTCCGCGCTCGCTGGTCAGCCGCTGTGGAACCAAACGCTCTCTGTCAATGCATACAGCGGCTACGGAAGCACGACCTACCACCAGAAGCTCATTCAACCTGCAGTTAACACGTCCAGTAAGCTCTGCCTGAGCTGTCATGATGGCACGGTCGCGCCCGGACAGACTGTCGCCTTCGGCAAGATGACCATGAGCGGCGCGATGGGCACCGGCACCAAGTTTGGTTCCGACCTGCGAAACTCGCATCCCTTCAGCATGAAGGTACCGCTCGTCGATTCGCCCGAGATCGCTCCTCAGCTGTTCAACTCGTCGCCGAGCACGAAGGATCCGGCGGTCAAGCTGGTTAAGAACACAGTGGAGTGCACTACCTGCCACGATGCCCACTCCCAGGCCCGCGACCACACGGTGGGCAAGTTCCTGGTTCGCGACAACACCGGCGGCCAGCTCTGCCTGGCGTGTCACGATCCCAGCCGCATCGTAAATGGCCAGCCGAACTTCCTTGCCAACTGGCCGGTGAACATTCACGCCACCGCCACAAACCGCACTTTGAATCAGCCCTATGTTGGCGGCTACCCGACGGTCGCCGAGAATGCCTGCGTGTCCTGCCACATGCCGCACAACGCGGCCGGACAGGCTCGTCTGTTGCGCGGTGCCGACGAGCAGGCCTGCCTCAACTGCCACAACGGCGGGCTGGGCATGTCGCCCCCCGCTCCAGATGTTTTCTCGGAATTTGCCAAGGGTGGCCATCCTTTCCCGTCGGGAAATTACACCCATGACCGAGCCGAGACCGCACTGCTGAATAACAACCGTCACGCCACCTGCGTCGACTGCCACAATCCGCACAGCTCGATGCCGGCCACCATGCTGGGCCCGCCTCCCGGCATGCGTCCATCGCAGGCCGGAG
This sequence comes from Acidobacteriota bacterium, assembly GCA_003225055.1. Taxonomy (GTDB): domain Bacteria; phylum Acidobacteriota; class Terriglobia; order Terriglobales; family Acidobacteriaceae; genus Gp1-AA122. The sequence goes on along the minus strand of QIAU01000124.1, from coordinate 165,983 downwards.
CGGTGGGCATCAGCTCGGCGGATGGCATCACGGTTCTCAGCCCTGCTCTCAACCAGTTCGAAAACTGTCTGCGTTGCCACGGCACCAGTTCAGGAAAGGCGACGAATGCGGCAAAGTATGGTTACCTTCCCGTTCGGCAAGTCACCGCTGCTGATCCTCTGAACCTGATCCCGGAGTTCAGCCCCTCCTCCTCCTCGAGCCACCCGGTGATGCATGAGCGGAGCAGCGTCCTGCCGCAGCCGAGCTTGCGCAGCCAGATGTTGAATCTGGATGGAACCAGCTCCGCGCGCGCGATGGGCCCGCGCATTCTGTGCACCGACTGCCACAACAGCGATGACAATCGGGAATTTGGCGGCGCTGGACCCAATGGCCCTCACGGATCGAAATTCTTCCACATTTTGGAGCGTCGCTACGAGCTGGGCCAAGCTCCGGCTCCGGGACAGTGGATGACAAACCTTTTTCCCAATCCTGATCTCACGGTTAACGGGCCCTATGCCTTGTGCGGGAAGTGCCACGACCTCGATCAGATCCTGGCGAACACAAGTTTCAGCGAACATGGCAGGCACATTAATGATGGCTTCTCCTGTTCCACCTGCCATACGGCGCACGGCATGGGGGCGCAGAGTGGAAACGCTTCGGGAGAAAGAATGGTCAATTTTGATGTCAACGTGGTTGCACCCAATGGGGCGGCTCCCATTTCCTACGATCGCTACACCAACTCGTGCACCCTGACTTGTCATGGACACCCGCATAGCCCGGCTGCGGCCGCGCCAGGTTCGGGCCTGTCCACCCGTCCTCTAAAGGGCTAGTCGGCAAGGTTGCACTCACGGATTTGTACGGCAAGCATTCTTGCCGGATATTGACAAATAGGAGAGGCTGCAAGAATGAAAAGACTATTGTTCACGTTCTTCTTCCTGGTGCCGTCGCTCGTTTCGGCGGCCTGCGGTGAGGACCTAACCAACGACCCTAACTACAAAGCCCGTTGCGTTCCTTGTCATGGTTCCAATGCGGAAGGCAAGGCGAACATGAAGATTCCGGCTCTGAAAACCGTAGCCGGCAAACCAGAAAGCGAGCTGACCAAGGCCATCGAAGATGGGAACAGCACCTCGACGCCCAAAATGCCAAGCTTCAAAGAGAAGCTAACTGCCGACGACATCAAAACCCTGGTCGCCGAGATCCGAGCATTGAAGTAACCGCTCGGAAATATCGGACCTTAGCAACATCACTTCGCGCTGTGCTCATAACGTCTCCGCTGGACGGTTAGAGATTGCCGAGGGATTGAAACCTTGAGCGACGGCGAGAACAGCCCAAGGCTTGGTGACGGGCAATTCGAGTCAGCCACATCTTGATAGGCACGAACGCATGCATCTTGCATCACGTCTTGGGCTTCTCGGTCGTCGGGCAAATTGGCCCGCGTCACGCGATACAAGAACTGGTTGTAGCGGCGCATCAAGAGTTCGTCGAGCGCCGGCGGCCCGGCCGCGTATCCGGCTGATCACGTGTTCCTCCCTCCCCGACTCTTGCCTCGCCGGTTCCAGGAGTGCTGCGGTGGCCATTGCGTTCTCCTGAGGATATTGAGTGGAAAGCCGGGGCCAAAATTTACTGTGACCTACAACTTAAACAGCAATGAGTCGAAGAGCGACAACCGGCCGACAAACGGGAGGCGTAGTTCAATTGAGCTCGCGTGCGTCTAGAAATCCACGTGCAACCTCCCCGCCGGCACCCAAACCGGCCCACGATCGCGGTTGTACCCAGGACTATTGATGTGCTGCAGATCCAATGACCCAAACACGCCGCGCCACAGGTGTGCGGTGTAATAGCCCTCGAAGATTTTCTCCTGGCCGTAGGTCAGATGGCCGTCGCCGAGAAGGAATCCTTGCCCGCCCAGCGCGAGATACTGGCGGTGGTCTCCCGAGAGGCCATTGAGCACAAAAGCCGCTCCCAGTTTGTCGTGCTTACGACGCCAGTCGTCTCCGGCGAAGTCAGCCCCGAAGCTGGCGGTGCGGTCCACTTCCGTATAGGCGAACGATTCGTTGCGTCCGTCGTTCCAGCCCAGGCGGGTAAAAGCGCGCAGCGAGGTGCTCAGCTCCTGCTCGGCATTCAAGCCAATACCGTTTTTCGTTCTACCGAAACGGCGAGTGGCTTCAATGTCCGGAGTCGCGGTGCGGTGTGCCAGAAAATCGCTGATCGCTTATCGATAGCTGCCCAGGTCGGCAACGTTGCGATACGCGAGCAGGCGAATTCTGCCGCTGCGATTCGCCAGCAGACGGGGACTCACTTCCAGTTCGAGGTTGTGCGCACGCGCCCGGGATAGATTCCATTCGAAGTCAATGCCGTTGGCAATTTTCGGCATCAGTGCCTCGACAAAGCGCAAAGACCAGTGAGGTGCATCGAGGTCGGCCAAAACGCCAACCGTGTAGCCGCGAGTGTCGGCAGCATAGTCCCAGGCGCCATTGTTAACGACCGTCCAGTTCATGAACTGTAAGTGGCTATCGCTGCCGATCGCATTCCCGTCAAGAAAATCGGGAAGCGGGAATTTACCGACGTGAAATTCCAGCCGCCTGACCGGCAGACTGGTGACCACACCCTGCTGCCCCGGTTCCGCTTCTTCCCGGTCCCGACTCAACGGGAATACGTAGCGAACGGTTGCCCTGGCTAGGCAAGGGGCGGTACTCAGCGGCGAGCCCTCCCCAGGAATTCGGACCACGTCGATGTTAGTAAATCCCGCCACGCCATTGGAATTGCTGATACCGCCTCCGCTGGCCTCTTCGAGGTCGAATACCATGTCGCTCGCAGCCGATAGCCGAGCCGCTGTATGCACTGGGAAGACTCGCGATGCAGCATGCTCGCCCGTGCTGCGGAGGCTTCTCGGACCGCTGTAAAGGGAGCGAAACCCACCGTGCCCCTGTTCAATTCAATAATGTTCATCTGCCCGGAAAACCAGAAGCGCTTCCATTGGTGTTGCGGAAGCACTGTAACTGGATCGCTGTCTTTGGACACCTGAGTCTGGCTCGGAGCCGAAGGAAGGTTGGCGGTCTCAGACGACTGGTATGCCCACAGGGCCGGTGTGAGGGTCAGCGCAGCCAAGATGATCCTCAATTTCATCGTTATCCACATGCGCAGGCAAAACCGTGCCGCCATTCTGGCGCAATTCAACCTTGGTTCCGGCATCTCCTAAGATTCATCCCGCGATCTTCACTACGAACGATGTTCCGTATCTCATGGCGTGACCGGGGCTCCCACGGCGGCCTCGAGCTGCGCGAGGTTTGACAGGTAGATCGCAAGTTGCTGGCGATATGCCAGTTCGAGGGCGCGGTACGTTCGCTCCGCGTCCAGGAAATCGAGAATCGATGCGGCTCCGTTGCGAAACGAAAATTCTTCGATATCTAACGATTCCTTGGCCTGGGTCAGATAGGTCTCCTCATAGAGCCGGACTCGATCGCGGCTCGACTCCAAGGAGGCATATGCGGTCTCGACCTCCTCGAGGACTTGGTTACGGGCGGCCTGGACGAGAAAGTCCGCCCTGAGCTGTTCGGACCTGGCGCGTGCGACCTCTCCCTGATTGCGGTTGAAAAGCGGGACGGAAAATGACGCAACTCCCAGTCCCATGCCGTTGGCGACGCCGCCTTTGGGGTAAAACGGCTGAAACCAGCTCGGCCCACCGATCTCATTTCCGCTGTGAAGAAAGGACGTGCCGATGGTAGGGTTGGGCCAACGATTGGCCCGCGCCAGATCGAGGTCAGCCAAGGCCTTTTCTCTGTTGGTCTCGGAGGACTTCAGGTCCGGACGGCTGGAAAGGGCAAGCTGCTGGAGTTCCGACAGGCTCCTTTCCGGCGGAATGGCCCGCAGGTCTCCTTGCACCTCGAATTCCTGCGGAAGGTTGGAAGGTCCCACCAATGCTCGCAGCGTCGCTTTCGCCGTCTTCCATGCCAGCGTCGCGTCAGATAGGTCGGTCTGAAGTTGCAGCGTCTGAAGCTCGATTTTTAGAAAGCTCCCGCGAGAAATTGTCCCTTGTTGGAGCATCAGGCGGTTGAGATCGACAGCCTTCTGATAATCCACGAGATTCTTCTGGGCGAAATCGAGATCGGACTTGGCCAGCAGGGCGGCGACAAAGGCCTGCCGCAGATGGAAAATGAGGGTTCGGCGGGCGTTCGCGAAATCAGTTCGTGCGATAGAGGTACCCAAGCGAGCGCTTTCGAGCCGGGCGGGCCGCTTGCCCGCGACCTCGAACTCCTGATAAATGCCGATCGTCGCGGAGCTGGTGTCGTTTTGAAACTGCGGATTCGGCCGCAGGCCAGCCGTGATTTCGCTTGCGCGACTGGACTCGATACTCTGGGCCTGTGCCTGCAAGGTCGGATTGGTGAGCAAGAACTTGTCGCGAATCTCGTCCCAGGTGAAGCTCGGCGGCTGGGCGAAGGCTGCCTGGCAGAGAGAGACGGCAAGCAATGCGGTTAAGGCGAAGAATCTGCCGGATCCGACGCGGATGGCAGGTAGTCGATTCAGCACGTTCTCAAACCTCCTCACACTTGCGCGGCCTCGCTGGTAACCAACCCGAGGCTCGCTATAACAGGAACCACAATCAGAATGGCCGCCAAGGTTGTAATCATCCCGCCGACGACCACTCGCGCCAGCGGTTGCTGTGCCTGGGCGCCAATCCCATGCGAAAGCGCGGCAGGCAGGAGGCCAAGAGCGGCAGCCAAACAGGCCATCAGCACGGCGCGCATTTCACCGACACTGGCGCGAATGATAGAGTGCTGAATGCCGTGCTCGTGCGCTTCGGCACGGCGGATTCCGGCCACGAAGACCAACCCGCCCAGGGTCGCGACGCCAATCACCGACGCAAAGCCAACCGCGGCAGAAATGCTGAAGGGTGTACCTGAGACGAGCAGAGCGAGCACGCCGCCGGCAATGCCGAAGGGGAGCACCGAGAGCACGGCCAAGGCATCGCGGATGGAATTGAAGGAGACATAGAGCAGAGCCAGAATCATGCCGACCGTGATCGGAATGATGATTGCGAGGCGCTGCTGTTCCTTGCGCAGGCTGTCGTACTCGCCGGCCCATTCGTAGTGGTATCCCTCGGGCAGGCGAACATCGTGCTCGAGCTTAGCTCGGACCTCTTGAATGGTTCCCGCCAAGTCGCGGCCCCGGACGCTGAATTTGATCGGGATATAGCGGCGGCCGTTCTCGCGATAGACCATGAAGGCGCCCTCGCGGAAGCCGATTTCCGCCACTTGCCCCAGCGGCACCCGGTTGCCGTCTGGAGTGGACAGGAGAATGTTCTTCATGGCTTCGGGGTTCTGGCGATACTCCGGCTTGTAACGAACGACGAAATCAAACCGGCGGTCGCCTTCGAGAATCTGCGTTACCGCCGCGCCGCCAATGGCGGCCTGCACGGCCGCGTTAATATCGGCGGCCATCAGCCCATAGCGTCCCGCCCGAGTACGATCAATGGAGATAATCAGGTTCGGCTGCCCGGTCTCCCGGAAAACTGCAAGATCGGTAATGCCGGGAACGGTTGCCATTCGATTCTGGATCCGCGCGGCCGTCTTGGCCAGCACGTCGATGTCGTCACCGAAGAGCTTGAGAGAGTTCTCGCCTTTCACCCCAGACATGGCCTCCTCGACGTTGTCCTGGATGTTTTGAGAAAAATTGAACGCCACTCCGGGATAGCGCCGGAGGGCTTGATTCATTTTCTGGATGAGGTCGTTCTTGCCGCGGGCGGTCTTCCAGGAAGACGGCGGTTTTAAGTCAACCTGAAACTCAATATTGTTGAAGGTTGTGGTATCGGTGCCATCGTCGGGCCGGCCGACCTGAGAGACGACCTGCTCGACTTCGGGGAAGGAGCGCAGAATGCCACGCATCTCATCCGCCAGGCGCGTGGCGTAGTCGAACGAGACATCCTGCGGCAGCGTGGTGCGAATCCAGAGATTGCCTTCTTCAAGGTTCGGCATGAACTCGCCGCCAATGACCCAAAACAGGGCGAGGGAGACCAACAAGAACACAACCGCGACAGGAATCACGAATCTGCGGTTTCGCATGACGCGAATGAGCAGCCGTTCGTAGCGGTGCTTTAGCCCATGCACTAAACGGGTGTCGGCGATGTGTCCGGTGCGAACCGCACGGCGGTAAGAGGCCAGAACCGGCGCAAATACCAGAGCGAAGATCAGGGCGCCTGTTAAGGCAAACCCGTACGTCACTGACATTGGCGCAAAGATCCGACCCGGCACGCCCTGCATGGTAAACAGCGGGATGAAGGCAACCAGGATGATAAGCGTAGCGAACAAGACCGGCTTGGCTGCTTCCCCCGTGCCTTCGGCGATGCGATCAAGCTCCTGTTCGTCGCTGGTGGCTTCGTGCATGCGCCGGTAAATGTTTTCCAGCACGACAATGGCGGAATCGACGATGATGCCGAAATCGATGGCGCCGATGGAGATCAGGTTCGCAGAACGTCCGGTGCCCGACATCAACCCGAAGGCGAACAGCACGGCAAAGGGAATCGTCAGGGCAGTTACCAATGCAAGCGGCCCATCGCCAAGGAAGATAAGGAGCAACAGGGTGACGAGCAATAATCCGGTGAGCACGACATGCCGCACGGTTTCCGTCGTGGTGTTGATGAGGGACGTGCGGTCATAGATCGCGTCGACCTTAATACCGCGAGGAAGAAGTCCTCCATTCAGGGCTCGAATCTTGTTTCTCAGGCTCTCGAGAGCGGGCAAGGATTGTTCTCCGCGCTGCAGCAGCACCGTGCCTTTCACGATGTTGCTCTCGCCGTTTCGCCCCACTCGGCCGAGAGGCGGCTGGTAACCTTCATGCACATCGGCAACATCGCGGAGGAAGATTGGCGCGCCGTTCCGCTCGGCAATCAGTACAGCGCCCATCTCAGACACGCTCTTGAGCAGCCCCAAACCACGCACATTGACGTTTTGAGCGCCGACTTCCAGGTAATTGCCGCCCGCGTTCTGATTGCTCGCCCCGATTGCCGAAAGCACCTGCGAAAGCGTGATGTTGTATTCCAACAGTTTTTGCGGATCAATCTCTGCCTGGTATTGCTTTGTGGTGCCGCCGAAACTGGTCACATCGACGACGCCCGGCACCTGCTTCAGTTCGCGGCGCACAAACCAGTCCTGCGCAGCCTTGATCTCATTTAGGCTGTACCCATCGCCTTTGAGCTGGTAGCGGTAAATTTCCCCGACGGCCGACCAGGGCGACAGCTGCGGCTGCAGGTTCTGCGGAAGAGTCACGGTTTGCAGACGATTGAGAACTTCCTGTCGGTCCCGGAAGTAATCTGAGTCGAAGTCAAAGTACAGCTTCACATCGCTGAGTCCGAAGAGGCTGGTGGAGCGCACGTACTCGAGCCGTGGAATCCCGTTCAGGGCGGTTTCAATCGGGACCGTGACCTGCTGTTCCATCTCTTCCGCCGACCAGGATGGGTTCTGCGTGATGACGTCCACTAGCGGTGGGGAGGGATCGGGATAGGCTTCGATATCGAGCCGCAGAAGCGCCCAAGTTCCGGCGGCCAGCCATGCCGCCATGCCGATCAGGGCGACCACCCGATAGCGAAGGACGGTGCGGAGCAAGCCTTGCATCACTCGGGCGGCCCTCCCTTGAGAAGTTCGGCGCCGTCGGCCGCTACTTCATCGCGGGCGTGCAAGCCGGTCAGAATCTCGACATTTCCATCGACCGTCTGCCCAACCGTTACCGTCCGCTGTTCCGGCTTTCCGGCGCTCTTCACGAAGACAATCGTCGCGTTGCCCTCGCGGACGATTGCTGTCGCGGGAACGACTAGCGCCGGATGGGCTCCGGCTTCCACCTGAATCGTCCCAAACATCTCCGGTTTGAACCGCCGATCGCGATTGGGAAGCACGACCCGCACTTTCAGACTTCGGGTTGTGGCGTCGAGAGCCCCAGAAAGAGAGTCGATGCGGCCGCTCCATTGCTGTCCGGGATACGCCTGGAGCGTGACCGTGGCCGGTTTACCACGCCCCACCTTGGCAACATCCTTTTCAAAAACGTCGCCTACGATCCAGACTGTGTTGAGGTCGGCAATGGTGATCAAGGGATTCGCTGATTCGAGGGATTTGGAGAACTCGCCAGGCGCAGCGCTGACGTCCAGGACTACACCGCTATCGGGAGAAACCAGCGTGACGCGATCCGTTGTCGCCGAAGGGCTGACGTTGAGCATGTCGAGCCGCTGCTTGGCCCGGGCGAGTTCCGCGCGTGCCTCATCCGCTTGAGCACGTGCGTCGAGGTAATCCTTTTCGGCTACAGCGCCCCGGTCGACGAGGACTTTCTGCCGCTCCATAGTTCGGGTTGCACGCTCCGCTTCGATGTTGGCTTTCGCGTAATCTGACTGCGCATTGGCGACATCGGCGCTGCTTAGGCTGGCAACAGCTTGTCCGCGGCGGACATGGTCACCGGGCTTGACGTCGATCGAGAGAACACGGCCACTTGCCGGCGGAAAAATCCGTACTATCTTCGTGGGGTCAGCCTGTACCTTTGCCGCAAGATCCAGTGTCTCGGGCAGGGTCTGCGGTGTGACCTTGACGTAGCGAACCGGGCCATCAGCCGGCAGGTCCTCGCCACCAGCTTTGGCTTGATCCTGACTCGGGTGATTACAGCCGGTCAGCAGCAGCGACACGCCGAGCGCGATGGCAAATGCATCAAATAGATAAACGCCCAGATTTAGCTTCATTGATTCACTTCTCTTACAAGCAGCCAAACGCGCAGTCTCGGGAAAGACAGCGTGACAAGGCCCGTCTCATGCCTCTCTCAGCGAGCCGCCACAAAAGGCAATATCGAGGTATGCGCCCGGTTTACGGCGCCCTAGTGCTTAAATTGGTTTTTCCTAAGAGTCCGATGCAGGAGGTGCTCGGGGTGAGCTCGGTTGAACCACACGCGATCCAATTGGCGATCTGAAACGTAGCGCTTGCTCGTGATCGGAGGAGGAGCTGTACAACAAAGAGCAAGCGGCCGGGAGGGCGATTTCCGAACCACGCTGCGCCGCCAGGCAAAGGGCGGGACTGTCTGGCCGCTGCGCAAGAACGTCCAGCGGTTTGCAATTTCCCGCGTCCGTGGATGGAAAATCTTCGCTCCCGACCTTGCGAAAACCGCTGCGCCCTTCGTTCAGCCAAACGTGGAGACGTTTGTGGGTGAAAGGCTGCTCGACGACGATGTCGGTTGCGCCGTCGCTGTTAACATCCAAGGCTGCTATCGCCAGCGTGGTTTCGTTGGACTCAAAGGTGAGGTCCCCATTCTCCCGGCTGGTGAAATGAAGCTCGATGGTGCGGATGCTGCCCTGAGACCGAGGCCAGCCATGATCGACAAGGACAGCGCCATCGACCTTGCTGTCACCGTCGAAATCGGCAGCGGCAAGCGTCTGAGTGAAGGGCACCCCGAGATTGGCTGGCGATGCCAGATTCGCCCGCGACCATGCGCCTTCGAGGCCGTCTTGTCCCGAGACCCAAGGCGCTGGAAGAGTCAGCGCAGCGCCGACGACGAGTTTTACGCAAAGAGACCCCAGATTCATTTGTAGGCCTTTGAATATAGCACCTTGCGGCTGCTCCCGGTCCAGGCCAATTAAAACGAAGGTGATTAAATGGGCTATCGGTTATCCCGATCATCACTGGGGGGATTTGGTGGTACGGTGGTAACAGGGTGCGCGGCTCGCGAGGACAATCGTCATGATGTCGCGGAAAATCTAGGCCGATCCAGAGACTGATCCTAAGTCTTCAGGGTAAGTTAAGAGCCGTCTCTTGCTTAACAATTTGCTTAACAATTAAAGAGGACAAGAACGAGCGATCTTCCCCGAGACCGCGAACGAATCAGGCAACGGGCTGAGACGTTACGGTCGAAGACGACCCAGCGCCGTTGGCTCGGGTGGGGGAGCCATCTGATATTCTCGTGCCGGCGATGCGGGTTAGGGCCGGGAGATCCAATAAGTAGACCGCCTTCCGTTGTCGCTGTATGATTTCGCACTGCTGCCAACCTGAGAGGAGTCGATTGACGGTGAACTGCGACATACCTGTCATTTGTGCTAACTCAAGATTGGAGAAACTGATCTTGACAAGCTGGCCGGCCGGAGATCTCTTCTCACCGAGCAGGCGGATGAGCATCCGCGCCAGTCGGGAGTCGGCACTCTCTGTGGCAAGTTCCAGAAAGCGCTCTTCCAGGATTCGTAGACGCTCATCCAGAATTTGAACGCTGTTGCGACCCAGCCTGGCAAATCGTTCGCAAAGGGTGCCGAATGTTTCGTCCGCCCAGCCAAGGATTTGGCACGCCTCCAGAGCCTGGACTCTCAACCGGTCGAGAGGCCCGAATGCCGGCACCAGTTCGCCTACCAGGTCACCCGCTTCTTCTATCCTGAGAACAACCTGGACCCCGAACCGGTTGAGTCGCACGGTCTTCACTCGACCGCGGAGGAGAAGAGAGATAGGGTGCACAGCGTAGTCATGTCCCGAGATGTTTTCTTTGGGTCGGAGGCATTTAAGCTGGGCGCAAGAGACTACTTCCGTGCACTCGCTCAGGGAAAGACCGTCAAAGAGCCGAGGCCGCTCGATGCAGATCAGACGATTTCCTCGCGGCGCAGCCGATCGAGAAACCCGATAAGCACTGGCGGCTTTGCCGACGCGCGGTGGAATCGAGGGCATAAGTGTCACCCAGGAGGACAGGCCCGAGGGGGAAGGCGGGGGAAGGCAGAAAACCCAGAAAACTAACCTCCAGCGCTTCGATCGCCAGTCAACCAGCCTGGAGCGGAGATTCGGCGGTGGCCAATCCCACGACCACAGTTTAGAAAGGTGGAAAGATCACTGTCTACATCCAGATGAATGAAGGCTCGGGACGAACCTTGCTCCGGCTAACGTCTTCAACTAGATACAGGAAGTCTGAGAAAAAATTCTTGCAATAAATTTACAAACTGCTGGCAGGTCGCGAAAAAGATCAGGTGGGGTAAGGTTGGGTGTATCATCCCAAGATTAAGATTAGCGGATGGCTGTTCCCGCTTCGCAATGGTGGTTTGCAGGGAGTTACAAGTATGCGAGTTTCCGGAAGTAGAGTCTGTGTGGTTCTGCTCTTGTTCTTGCCTGTTCCATCGCTCGCTGGTACGGCCCAGAATGCTCCCACGGCCTCAGATGAACAGAGTACGGCGCAGGCTCCAGCTGACTCCACGCAACCACCTCCGGGCCGCTCCGCTCATCGAGCGCGGTCACCTCTCTGCTGGAGGCAGGCCGGTATTTCCCCTGCGGCCATGAACCAGCGGTGGAAGATCCAAGATAATGCTAAGGGGAGGGTAAACGAGGTTTGTACCGACGCTACCCTGACTCCGGAAAAGAAGCGTGACAGAATCCGTCAGATCAACCAAGAGACGGAGCAGGAGATCGCAAAGATCATCCCGGCCAAGCAACTCGAGGAATTCAAGGCATGTCAAGCGGAGCAGGATCGGGAGAAAGAAAAGCGTCCCGGAAAAACGACGCAGAAGGAGCTGGGACCGTGCGGGGGCATCATTCCCGAACCGCCAACGAGTCCTGGGCATTCGCACGAGCAACCGCACAATCCTTCGAACCAGTGATTCGCGGCCCGATTGCCTGACAGGCACTCCTGCTGCTAGCTTCTCACAATCCACGCCGCCACGGCGCAGATTCAATGTTGCGCTGCTGGGCTGCTGGCCTAGGTTGGTGCTGAGCCGTTATTTGCCTTACGAGAAGTCCTCACTCGGGGTCGGCCAGAATGTCGTTCTCAGCTTTTATTCGGAGCACGGGGGCACGGGGTACCTGAACTGTCTACTGAACGCCCAGAATCTCGATCTCAAATATCAGGGTCGAATTCGGGGGAACGACCTCCGAGCCGCGATGACCGTAAGCGAGGGATGGGGGAACCCATAGCTGCCGTTTGCCGCCGACCCGCATGCCCTCGATGCCCTCATTCCAACCCTGAATCACCTTAGAAGAGCCAAGCAAAAAGATGACCGGCTGCCGTTCATCCACCGAACTCTCAAACTTTTTCCCAGACTCCAGCCATCCGGTGTAGTGGATTTTTACCGCCTTCCCCTTGGTTGCCACCCCCCCGGTCCCGATCTGCAAGTCCCAGTATTTCAGCCCCGACGGCGTGGTCGTTCCCTCCCCCGTGACTGTCGTAGGTCCGTGCATGACTCGCAGGCCAACGACCGGTGGTCTGGGCTGGGGTCGTCGAGTATGACCCTGGGCCAGCGCGTAGCTTGCCATCAAGGCCACCATCACAATACAGACATTCTTCCTGCACATGTATAAGACCCTTTTCCCTAACCTGCCTTAAGCATCCGGTCCATGACACGGCAGCCTGGCATGTCAGGACGACAAGAAATTGTGGACGATGTCCACGATGCGATTGGTACGCGCGTCCACGATCAAAATGTCAGCATTAATTGAGCCACGCAGGTAGTTCGGAGGCAAGTGCGGCAGGTGGTGGTCTAACTCGGGCGGAAATGGCGTAAGTCGTCTTAGCAAATAGGGCGACAACAGGCCATCCCGCTCGACGCTCAACTGAAGCTCCGGGGGGACACCGCGGCCGACCGTGCCATGACTTAGCTTAGCGGACAGATTCTTGTAGTAGACACGGATTGTCTCCCGATCGCGCGAGCTGAAAGTGATTCTTGCTCCGGGAGCTCTAGTTTCGTTGCTATCTGGCTGTGCACTTTGTGTCCCCTGCGGCGTGCTCTTGGCACGATCCTGCCCGACACTGAACACAGTCAGAAGATTGAATAGTGTTGCCACCAAGGTTCGAGCGATTATTTTAGAGATGTCCATCTATTTATATTTATCTCTGAGGTTCCGCGGGGGGGGCACCAGGGTTGTGGTTATCGCTGCCCGGCACTTCGGTATTTGGAGCCGCCGGAGTCGTCACGGGCACCAAGGCAGGCCGACGAACCGCCACCGCGCTAGTGGTGGCCGGTCCCGTACCTGCTTGCGGTACAGGCCTAGGAACTGGCATGGGACGCTGGGGGCGTGCTTGCGCCTCCGGTGCGAAATAAGCCTCATTTAGCGTTGCCGAAAACGATTTATGGAGTTGATCCATTGTCTGCTGGAAACGTTGTTGTGACAGTTTGGATTTGAGGTCCTCCTGCGTTTTGTCGTCAAGGGGCTTTCGTTCCTTGGACAAGAATTTGTAGATGAAATATCCGTTGCTCTCAGGGAAAACATGGGATATTTCGCCAGGCTGCATGTCGAGAATTGCCCGCTCATCCGCTGGCAATTCCTTCAGCGTAAGTTTGACGTTCGTGCTTGAGGGGGGAGGGGTTAGTCCGGCCAATTCGAAGGCTTCCTTCTGTAATTTATCGAAGTCCTCCCCAGCAGCAGCGCGCGTTTCGAGAGCGTCCGCCTCGTTCTTCATCGTATTATTGCCAGACTCCGCGGATTCCTCCGCCGTCTCGGCACTCGATTTTTCGTTTGGGGCTTGCTTGCGTGGGCCTTTGGGGATAAAGATCCGGTCCACGGTCACCTGCTCGAAGGAGTCAGGGTTGTCTTTGTAGTATTTCTCAATGTCCGAGGGTGTAACTTCTTGTGCGTCCTTTTCTACCGCGCGATTCAGCTCTGTAGAGAGTATCTGAATACGGGAAAACTCCATCAACTCTTTGAAATTCGGCTTGCTTTGATATCCTCGCTTCTCAGCCGTGTGAGCCATGATAATCATGGTGGGATAAAGCTCAGCCAGCTTCTTCTTAAAGGACGGGGTCATGTCTGGTTGTAAGGCAGCGGCCAGGCGCTCGAACTGCGAGCGAGTAATGACCGTCTTGCAGTCGGCTGCTTTATGGGATGCTGAGGTCGAATTAGGTCTCGGCTTTGCCGTTTTGCTCGCAGCAGGAGCGTCACAGATGCCCTGTATAGTGATAACAGGGTCGTCGGCACCAACGTGGCCACTAATGGGCACAGGTACCGCACCGCTCGGCCGGAGACCGGTCGCCTTGCGCGGGGCCTTTCCCGGGTTAGCGGGCGCGGTAGCGGGAAGGGCCTGCGCCAGTCCCATCGAAGTTAGGACAAGAATTGCCATGCTGCGAAAATGCATTGTGGGTAGCCTCCGTGGTTATTCGACCCTGTTTCCTCGAACTGCTACTTTCCAGCGATCCATTTTCTACCCGCGTAAACCGCGGGGCTTCGGAAATGAGCGAAGTCAAAGTGCTGCTGACCCATTCGCCCAGCGGTACACTTGTTCTTCCGGACTCCCGTGAATCAACGTGGGCAAACACGGGAAAGAGGAGGAGATTTATCGAGCCGGACAGGTTGCGCCCGCATCCAGCACAAACCTTGCGAATGGTCGCCAATGCACATCCATGAACATCCTGAACCGACGTTGAGAACCACTCTAGCTAGCAGACGACCAGTTCGGATGGCTCTTCCGAGTCGGTGATTAGCGGGTGTGCGATAGGGTACTCGCCTCGACCACCAGTCCTTGCGCCCGAAAAGTACCGATGACTACGGTCACACGGTTTCCGGGCTTCACAATATGACTTCTGTTAGAGAACACCATCCAGTATTCTCGACCGTTCTCAGGTGTCGCAGTTTGGCGCAGCTGTCCGACCTTCTCCATAACCGGAACCTCTAACCTCGCTCCCGAGGTCTGATCGGTCAGCGTGGGACTGAACTTCTTGTTATTGAGCACCTTCGCCTTGGTCGCATCCACTACCCGGTAACTGAAGCGGATCATGGAGCCCGAGGCGGTTTCCCTGAGCCTGAGGTCGTCGACGCCCCAGATACGGCTGTACACCATGGCCGCGCGCTCGCTGCTTACAGTTTGGGTAACCGAAGGGGGACGGGCAGAGACAAGCTTCGCGGAAGCCATCGGCGAAGATACCGTGTGATCCACTTGTCCAGGTGGTTCCACTGCTCGAACTGCCAAGGCCGATAAAAAGACGATGCTGCCCGCGAGAAACCTCGCGAGCAGCATCCGGATGGGCACGAATGGCTGGTTGATCATCGTCTCATCCTACTAATACGTCCCAGTCAGCGACGCCGTTTGCGGGCTGTTGGGCGCGTTGTCGAAGACGCTCATAGTTGCGCTTGTCGCCACCCCGAGTTGCGTCGAGGGCGGCGGTGAGAAGACCACCAGGATCGTGCAAGTCGCTCCTCCTCCTAGGCTTGAGCCGCAAGTACCTCCCGTGGCCGTGCCTGCCGGGCCATCCCGGTAGAAGTAGGTCGACGAGAAGGTAATGGCGGCGATGTTCAGAGTTGGGTTCCCCGCTGGGTTTGTCAGCGTGAACGTGGTCGGCGCGCTGGTTGTGCCGGCCGCGACCGCTCCGAAGGAGTAGGGGGCTGTCGCGGTCGTTGCCGGGGTCACCGTCACCGCCGCCCAACCCGCTCCCGTCAGAGTCACCGGCTGAGATACGCCTCCGTAGCTGATGCTCAGAGTCGCAGTCTTGACCCCTGCGCTGGTCGGCAGGAATCGAACCGTGATGGCGCAAGTCCCTGCGATGGGCAGGCTGGTGGCCGTACAGCCATTGGTTACGATCGCGAATTGGTTCGCGTTCGTGCCCGAAATGGCAGCTGCTGTGCCACGCGTGAGTGCGGTGTCGCCCGTATTGTTGACGTCCACAGACAAAACGGGTGCTGTGGCTGTGGTCAGGGTTGCGCCCAGTTGCACATTGCCGAAGTTAAGCGGGTTCGGCAGCACGCTGTAGGACGGCCCGCCGGTACTCGCGGAGGCCCCGGTGGTGAACTGGACCGCACCGGCATCGACTCCCCCCGTCCTGCTGTGGCCGAAGAAGTCGGTGGCTGGCACTGGCGGGTAACCCGCCATGTTCGCCACGCCGGCGTTGTTATGAGCCCTCAGAGCGTAGTCCCCCAAGGGCTCGCCGTAGGCCGCCGCCCCCACTGTCTTCGAGGAGTTGACCGTGGATAGGGGCCCGTAATAGAGGTTGATCCAGTTATTACCTTCGTCCACCGTTGCCGCCGGGCTGAGGCCAAACGGCGGGGTGGAATTGCTGGCGTCGGGAACGCCCGCCGGCACCCCAACCGATCCGGGATAGAGGCATCCAGCGTTATTGGCGCCGCCGCTGCCAGCCGTGCAGAAGGTTACACTATTGGCGATTTCCGGAGGCACGCGTGAACCGTTGCAGTACTGACTGACAAAGTTCGACGTTCCGCTGTCGGACACGATGGAGTGCTGCGGTGCTGGCGCAGAGCCGCCGGAACCCCCGATCACGCCGATCTCCAGGTAGCTGGCTCCACCGACGCATTGGCCCGTAGTGGCCTGTTTCAGCGTCGGATTCAGCACGACTGAGGACTGCGTCTGCGTGGTCGTCGTCACTGTGCCAGCAGTTCCCACACTGATGTGGAACGCCCGGTTCTGCCAGAGCAGGTCGTTGAGCACAATAGGCGTCGAGACGGTTTTGCAATTCGGATGGTTGGGAATGCAACCGGTTGCCCCAGCCATAGCTCCCAGGAAGTTGGCGTCATGTACTTCTGTCGCCAATCCTGACGGCTGGTTCGTCGACGTCGTGATTGACGAACTGCTGCACGCTGGCGGAGGAGGAACGATCGTCGGGTCGCAGCCCGGTGGGGGGGTGCTGGCATTGGGTGCTCCACCGGCGTCGAACAGCACTCCAGCCGAAGCCGTTGTATCGTTCGATGCCACGGTGTTGTTGATCAAGTCAATGCCGATTGCATTGTGGATGGAGATACCGCCTCCTGCCCACCCCGCAACGTTATTGGCGATGATGTTGTTGGTTACCCTGACCCTGTACGCAGGGCACTGATTCGGTGCATCACCGAACGATCCGGCACCGAATGATCCGGGGGTGAAGTATGTGTTGTTGTTCAGAGTGCAGTTGGCCAGCACATTCGTGTTCGGCGTGGTGGCCGGGGACACAACGGTTGTCAGGGCACGTTGCACCTCACTCCCGTTGACATGCTGGAACCGGAGACCGCCTCCGCTGCCGCTTTCGGCGGTGTTGCCCTGGATCAGGTTGGCATTGACCACGAGGCCGGGGCCAATGCCGTCGGAGAGCGCAGGAGCACAATCGAAGTCAGCCACGTTGGCGTTGCCCTCGCAGACCGTGCCATCCGGGGGCACACCCTCGATGATGAGCCCGCCACCATGAGTGGGCAGCGTCGGATTGGTGCTCTGGTTAAAGAGGAAAGTGTTGTGTTCAATGTCGCCGTAGTAGGAGAACCCGAAGTGCGACATGCCGCCGCCGTTGCCCGTGCTCAGGTTTCCGCATACCCAGTTGAACTGGAACTTATAGTAGTCGGAACCATCGCAGACCGTCACCCCACCAGCGGCTGCCGGGGTGGTTGAATTCAACTCGTCGCCGTAAGCGGTGTTTTGCGTGACCGAGTTGTTGTGTATATAGACGTGGTGGTTCAGCATAAACGCCTGCTCAATCACGCCGGGATTGAGCTGAGCGGTCGCGGTCGCGGTCACGCAGCCAGTGGTACAACGAGCAGGAGGAGCGATGGTGACCGTGGGAACCGTGATATAACCGCGGCCGGGATTGATAACCGTTATCGCAGTGACCTGGTGCAGAGTTGCATTGACCGTTGCCACTGCTGTAGCCCTCACACCGCCCCGTGGTGGTACCGAGATGGTGACGGACACGTTGCAGGTAGTGGCCGTTCCCGGGCACGTGTAGCCCGAGCCTGGGGTGGTCACAATGATCGTGTTGATGCTGTTATCGAAGGTCGGCGGCGGAGTTTCAGCCTGGCCAAGAATGATGCCGCCGCCAAGCGTGCCGGCATTGTTGTAGACGCGGTTGTTGGCAACTTCCAGGTAGTGGGCATAGCCATGGATGAACATGCCGCCACCCCCCTGGGAACTGTCGGCGAAGGTCAAGCCGTCAATACGCGACGGATTGCACAGATAGTTCGTCTTGTAGAACGGCGACGTCGTGTTGCAGTCCCCAATGGTGTTATTAACGACAGCGCCGCCGACAGTACTCGTCGGGGAGTTTGTGCAGGCTCCCAAGGGGTTTGCGTACGCGGCGCAGGCATTAAGCGGAATGCAGCCATTGTTAATGGGTGCTCCCCCAACTGTCGTATTGTCGCAAACGCCCGGCTGGTTGTTGTTCTCCAGGCCCTTAGCCAGTACTGTAATGCCCGCGCCCTCGTAGGCGCCCATGAGCGAGGGCTCCTGCAAGAGTTCCGCGATATTGCCGTTTTGCGTGACATCCCAGCCGATCACAGTCTCCAGCGGTATCTGATCCACCATGCTCTGAGTCGTCAACTGGCCCGTCACGGAACTGTAGTACGGACATGAGTAGGTGCCGCTCGAATCATAAGGGTTGACCGTTCCGCCGCCGGCCACGGGGGCGTTGTTGATGTAAGCTCCGTCCAAGGACAAGCCGAACAGGCAGGCCACTTTCCTGCGCCAAGGATCGATCAGCTTGGCGGCCGGGTGGGTGTTGGAGTCTACTACGCTGGAAGCGGCGCCCACGCCTTGCAGCCGCACCGGCTTCCACATCAGAAGCATTTCGTAATACTTCCCCGGAGGAACGATGATCAGATCGCCCGGCGAGGCGGCATCGATGGCGGACTGAATGGTTTGTCCCGCAGCCAGCACCGTAGGAGTTTTGCCGCCAGCCGTGATGGTTACGGTATCAATAGACTGCTTGCCATTGGCTGCCGTGATCACCAACTCGCCGCATCGTGCGTTGAAGTTCGGGTTGCTGGTGCCACCCACGCCATAGGCCGGGTTGCTATTGCTGCACAAGGATAAATCTCCGGGCACGCTGGCGACGATGGTTGAATCGCTCCAGCTGCTGACGTTCGCGTCCTCGCCGTTAATCCGAACCGATCCTCGGCTATTGCCGAAGCCGTAATGGCGAGTGATGAATTTCTGGTTGTAGGGAGGCACAGTCGCTGCCGGCCCGGAATAACCGTTGTTGGCCACGAGCACGTCACCCAGAGCAGTGATGGTTATATTCTGGCCGGTCGCACTGACCCAAGGTCCTGCGACACTACCGGTCACGGACTTGATGGCCGGCGTTGCATCCGGGTAAGCGCAATCGGGCGGGTTGTAGCCCTCGGCGAACGCTGATGTTGGCACCACCGGCGTGTCCAAGTAGGCGGTGTCAGCCGGCATGAAGGGGTTCTCGTAGCAGAACGTGCTGTAGTTCGAGTTGAACAGAGGATCGGTGATCATCTGCCCGAAGGTCGGGGAGGTGACGCGCGTATCTTTGATAGGTCCCGGATCGTTCATGCAGGTAATCATCATCCCCGGCGCGTAACCGGTCGGGTTTGGCGGGTCCACCTGCCACGTCGAGAACGTTACCCCGTTGAAGGAGCCCCACTGGTCGGAGTACACGCGAGAAATTTCCACTCCGGCGTAGTCCTTGATCGCTACCGGAACATTGGGCACGGCAAACTTCTCGCCGAAGGCCGGTGCAGCGGGGTCAAATTCGGAAGAGAAATCGTCCGTGATGAACCCGGTGAAGTGAGAAGCAGCAGGCGTCTTGGTCCAAACGAAGAAGTCAGCGGTTGACTCCATCTGGTCGTTGAGCGTGATCTCCTTGCGGTCGCACAAGGGCCGTGTAGCACCTGCGAAGGGCGCCACTTCGCCCCCTTCCGGCGAGATGCTCATGTAATCGGGGACGATTCGCATCTGGCCTACGCAAGGTGCCGGCATCACGATGTTCCCGCCTGGGCCAAATCCGCCAATGTTGAAAGTTCGCCCCAGGTCCGTGGTTGGATTCGTACACCCACCACCGGTGCCGAAACAGGAGTTGGCATTGCCGATGGTAGCCTGGTCGGGCACAATGAAAATGTTAGAGATGGCGCCAAACTGCATTGTCGCCGGCGCGATGAAGTTGTCGCCAATGAGGATGTTCTTGTCTTCTTCCTTGGTGATCTCGTAGTTCGGCGGAGTCACAGCCTCGACCACATACTTGCCTGTGCAGTTCAAGTTGCCTGCCTGGCAGGTGGCCTGGGACGGCAGCACACCCTTTACGGCCCCGGTCTGGCCGGCTATTCCGTAAGCCGGGTTGGTTACTGTGGCGCACACGATGGTTGTCCCGGGGATAGTGCCGCCAGGGTTATTGCTGCAATACGGGCTTGGGAAATGGTACAAGCCATCATAGGGAGCCGGTTGCACCTGGTTGAGGTTGTGGTACCCGTCATAGCACTTGTACTGGGAGTTGTGGGGCACTGCGGTCGTGGGGTTCAGGTAGTTGGTCGTGTTCTCGAGCGTGTAGCTGTAGAAGGGGTCGGTGGGGGGCTGGCCTGGGCAATTCATGTTGGGGATAGTGGACGCAACTGCAGTTCCGTTCGGAGCGGTGCCTCCGCCAAAACCCTGTTGTCCCGCGCCCGCGAAGCCCTGGGCCCAAGCGTCCCAACTGCTGGTGGTGGTCGTATCCACCAGAGTCAGAGTCTGGGTTCCGTCCGCCGCTGTGCCTTCCTCATAGAGGTTGATGGTTACGCCAGGAACAAGCGGTTCCCAAAGGTTCTGGAAGAGTTGTCCAGGATCGTCAAACGGTCGGGTCGAACTGTAAACCACATGGCCGCGAATGCCGCCGTTTTCGCCCGGGTAGTAGGGCTGCTTGCCCCAGTCGATCATGTCGAACTCACTAAGACCGCCTTGCCAGCCTTCCGTGGTGATCGTGCCCGGATCAATTCGACCGGTGGACTGAACCGAGGTGGTGCTGGTGCTTCCAGCCGTTCCTCTTGAAGCCAAGCCGGTTGGATTGATCAAGAACGTATTGTTATTGCAGGCGGCGTCCCCGCTGGCGCAGTAGATCGCGCCTGGTACGCTCAGATCAGCGGGAAGCGAGTAGGTCTCCGCCGAGTTCAGGACGGCAGCGTAAGGACCTGACGCGTCCAGGGCTCCGCCGTTGTCGTTGACCACGTGCACACCGGTGCCCCGGAAACGCGTGGTGTCCGACTCAGCCACATAGAAGGCGAACAGTGGGAAGGTCTCATCGAAATGGGCCTCGCCGCCGAAGTTGGTGAACTGGGTGTTACTAAACTTGCCGTTTCGCATGCGGATGCGGACTGGAGTCTGAATCAGTCCGGGGCTCTGCAATGGATCCAGGGTCCCATCCCCCAGCAGCACCGGGCTACCCCGGCCTGTGGTATCCATGTAGCTGCGATTCCAGAGGTGCGTCTGCCAGGTGAACGCGGCATAGTTCACGTTGCAGGTGCCCGGGCTACTGCTCGAATTGCAGGCCTGGGTGTGATTTACGTTCAAGGATTTGCTGGAACCGTCAACGATGAAGTCCACCCATTGGTCGAAGACAACCAGTCCCCACTCCCCGTCAGGAACCCCGGTGAACGTCACGTTTCCATTTTCATCGCACTTCTGGAAGGCGAACGTCGCACCGTCCGTATCGCCCAGAGAGGCGTAGCACGTGGTGTAGTTTAACGGCGAGTAATTGAGTGAACTGCCGTAAGCGCCGACCATGCTGCTGTAAAGCTGCTCATTCGGCGAACGGCCCTGGTGCAGGTTGGTCACCTGGACTTTGACCGTGTTGGTGCAATTAAGGGCAGTGCCGGTTGCGGGAGCGCCGCTGGAATTAAGTGCTCCGCTACAGATTGCCGGCAGGCGTCCGTTAATGATCTTGGGATTGGCCATTCCGAAGAACACGTGGTATCCGCCCGGCCCGTATTCCTGGAAATAGTGTGGCTCAGCCGCCTTGACGAACGAGTCCAGGAGGTGACTGCCGTCCAAGGTATTGGTCTGGAGCCATTCTTCCCCATTGGCTTCTCGCCGCGCTCCGGGGTGCACGATCACTCCAAATCTGCCGGGCATGAGGTTCTCGATCACGAACTGGCCCACCAGTGGGGACAGGGTTACCCCGTCGGACTCGAACTTCGGGCACACGATGATCGTGCCCACCTGCTGGGCTTGGCCGCTGGCGTTTGAGATGGGACACGCGTCCAGTCCGGTGAGCGGATCGATGGTTCCGTTCAGGGCATTCGTCAGCGGCATGTTGAACATGTCGTAGGTCATTTGCCCGGTGGCGTCACCGCTGCCGCCGGCATCATCCCAGAGGAGGACAGAGAAGTCTTCCAGCCCCGGCTCTACGGTTGGGAAGGCCTGAGCGTTAGTGCCGCCTTCGACACCTCCGCCGGTGTCTGGTTCACCATTGAGCGGCCAGTCATCTTCAAACACCCACCCAACCACGGTGGCGGTGGGCAGCGGGTTCGGTTCCACGTTAACTGTAACTTGCGTTTGGCCGGGAGCAATGGGAGCACCTCCCATGGTATGCCCGCAGTTCGAGGTGACGGCCACCCCGGTCGCGGTGGTAGCAGCAGTACAATTACCCGCCACAGTGGGGTCCGCGGCATTGCCGGTATTGAACGCGTTTGCGGCATCGCCCGGCAACACGGAGATGTAGTAATACGCGGGCCGGCCGAAGGCATCGGCCGTTGGGAGGTTCACATCGCCCGGTAGGGTTACAGGCAGAGACGAAGCCCCCAATGTGGAAGCGGGCACGCAAATGCCGCCGTCGCATACTGCCGGAACGTGAGTGTTGGTGGTCGGGTCATAGACCGTCTGGGCCCGCTCGCAGCTTTGCGGTCCGGTGCAGCCAACCGCCACTACCGGCATGTAGCTGGCGTTGAGGTTGGTGCCCAGGGTCGGAGGAGGAACTGTCCCGCCGCTATTGACCTGCTTGGTCGGATCGATTTGGAAGGTGAGGTCTTGCTCAATGATCCACTTGTAATCGCTGACGGCCGCCTGCGTCTTCGCATCCTGCACTCTCACCTGCAGGCCGCTGCCGGCCTGGAAATTCACTGTGATAGTCGCTGTATTGCTGACCGCCTTCTCCGCGTTGATGGCCACGTAGCTGAAGGTGGCCGTGCCGGCCGCACCGCCGGGGTTGGTCGCCAGGAAGGAGCCATCCGGCTTCAGGAGCAACTTCGCTGTTCCTGCCGTCGCGGTAAGCGTCTGACCTGTCGTCGGGCAGCTCGTTGCAGTCGTCGGAGCCGCGCACAACGGGGAGTTATGGGAATCGGTGTCGTTTGCCAGAACACCGGGCGCAGCGGCGCGCAGCAGAGATTGAAGGTTGCTCACGTAACTGTCGTTATTCGCGACCGGCTTTGTTGTCAGGGTGGTTGGAGTAATGTTAGCGGTTTGGGTCGTCGCGGTGCCGTCTATTGAATACGTGAACGAACCGCCGCAGGTAGTATTGGCAGCTGCCTGCGTGTAGGTGAAGGTGCCATTGGGGTTCAGAGTCAGAGAATCGGTTCCCCCAGCAGCCCCGAAGGGAGTTATTGTGTGGTTCGCGGCAGCCACGCCGGCGTTAAGCAGACTCACGCCATACACGTTCACGTCTTGCCCGATGACTCCCTTGCCCGTGTCGGACACATTGAGGGTCACGCCCGGTACGCAGTAGTAAGTAGCCGGAGCAACAATTGTGGGGTTAGTGGCGGCCCACGCGCCGCCTCCGGCCACCTGCAAAACGGTCTGCATACCACCGTCGCGCGCGCTGCCGTTGGTAGAGAGGCTCAATTCGCGGTCAAAAACCTGATAGTTGGCAGCAGTAAAGGTGCCAGCCGCCGTCGGCGTGGCGGTGTTAGCCGGGTTGATCATGACGTCGTACACCTTGCCGGCAGGCAGGAAGACTTCGTTCTGGACTCTCACGGCGAGGTTCGGCGTTGCGGTGGTGACTGTACCCACGGTGGTTGTCTTGGCGGCGCCCAGAGCGACGTCCGCAAGAACGTTGCTGTCTTCGGCGATCAGCGACATGGAAAGCCCGTTCACGGATGGAACGTGCATATGCAGGCCGGCGTTCACAAAGCGCAGCAGAACATTGCCGGTTGAAGCGGCAGAGCCAACGGGCGCTGCCGAGGAGAATCCGGTCGCCAATGTCTTGTTGAACGCCTGGCCGTTCATCAGGAAGTACAGCGGCGTGTAGTTCACCGCCGCCGGATAACAGGTGTGGGCCGCGCCGCAAGCCTGGGTCCACTTGGCGGTCGCCATGGCGGCGCTCAGCGAACCGGTGCAGGTTCCTGTTCCGGGCGTGGCCGTCGGGCACCCGGCAGACGTTTCCACCAACTGCTCTACGGCCGAGTTCTGCACCGGATCAATTTCGCTCAGCAGCAGGGGTACGTCGGCATCGTAGTTAATCGAGTAGTTAGTTGTCGCCGCGCTTGCGCACGTGGCCGGCGTTAGAGGCGCGCAGCCGGAATAAGCCGTGCCCGCAGCCGTGGTGGTTGGAGCGGTGGTAACTACCAGCACTCCGTAAAGACCCATCGGACCCTGAATCGAGGGATAGGTTCCCGACTCGATGAGATAGGTTCCAGGTTTCAGAGCGCTCCACGTGTAGCTCGCCGTACCAGTATTAGGTGTGGCTTCCGTCACGAACGACCTGACACGTTGACCTTGAGCCGGTGGAGTGAACGTTGCAGCAACGACGGTGGTCCACGTGGTTGAGGTCTGGCCGGCGTGGGCCCCGTCGGTGCGCGGTCCACTCTCTCTAACGGGGGTGCCCAGGCCACCACCCGGCAGCTGACCGACAATTACCAATGAGGTCTCGACCGGGAGGTTGTTAGTCAAGTTGATCGTCAGGCTAGTTCCGGTGGCCACATAGGGCGCCGTGATCAGAGGTGGCTGCCAGACGGTGCCACCCGTCTGGGGGGTGCGATTTAGAGCCAGGCAGTTGCCGGCGGTCGCACTAGCCGCGTCGCACGTCCAGCCCCACATGGGCACAGTATTGCCGTCAGGCAGAATCGTGGTCTGCCGTGACGCGGTGAGGGTCACCGTCACCTGGCCCAAGGACACGGCCGCTGTAAGGAGCAGGAAGATCACTGCAGACACGGCAGCTTTGAAAGTGGCGTTAACGCGTTTTGATCGCATGGCTCTTGTCTCCATCACAGCTCTCCATTACAGCGTTTCGTCAATCCAAAAGGTGGGCGGATCAACCAGCATCATCTGCAGCATCCCGCCCGGGAAAATGTCATTGGTGGTGATCTCGCGCTCATTGTGGGAATGCCACATGAAGGCGATGCCTGATTCGATAAAGGGGTTCATGGTGCTTGCACTGGGGGGCAGAGGTGTCGGGCCGCGATTGCGCCCTACGGCATCCGGCCCGAGGTAAGGGGTGCCGTTGTACCACAGACCATTGGTGGCAACCAGGGGATCAAATTGCGTCGCCGGGCCGCCACTTCCGATCTGCCCCACCGGATGGGCCTCCAGCGGGTGGTTATGGTCGGCGCACCACTCGTAGTAGTTCGGTGAACTGGCGGTGGCTCCGCTATTCTTTGTGTAGTAACCATTGGCATCGGGGACACATGGTTGAGTAGCCACCGCGTACGCGTTTGTGTGCCCATAGATATCCCAGCCCAAGCCCTTTCCGGACCAGTAGAAGATTCCGTCGAACGCCTGGCCCGGAGTGGTGTCGGTATTAAACTCCATGCGGCCGGCAAGCCTCGGAGGAACGACAGCATCGTTCTGGCTCAGGATCAAGTTGCCGTCACGCGCCAGGATGCGCACGTGGTTGCCGTGCTCGTGGAAAGGATGCTGCCAGTGTCCCTGTCCGATGACCCGGACCAGGACCAGGTCTCCAGGGTGCATGTGGGGGTTAGCGTTGTAGGGCTGGTTCGGGTAGTTGGGTGCGTAGGACGGGTCCATGTTGTCCGGCATGGAGCGCCCATTGATGAGGAAGTACGACGGATGGTACGGCTCGGTCTTGACATCGAGTGCGGTGGGACAGACACTGGCGGCCGGACAGTTTGCGATGGCCTGTACCTGGTTTTCTGCCTGCTTGTGGATGTGCGCATCCAACTCCATCCACTGGGTGAGGTATTCGCGGTCGTAGCAGGCCTCCGGGTGGTTATAGGCGGCGGCGGCGAGCCGAAAGTCGGTAGATCCACCACCCAGTTGTTGCGCAATGGGTATGCCGGTTGAGCAATTGGCCCCGGCGGGAATCGTCGAGGGTAAAACCACGACGGCACCATAAAGGCCCATCTCAATCTGAAGGTCAGGCTGCGTACCGCTGTAGTAAGCGTGAGTACCCGCGTTCGCAAAGGTGACGTTATAGGTCACGCTTCCCGCGGGTGCAGCCTCCGCCGCCAGCAGTCCCGCCGTTCCCGTTGAAGTGACTGTTGCGCCCTGGAAGACGATCGAGGTATTGCCCGCTCCCTTGGGAAGGTTGTTAGTCAAGGTCACTGTAAATGGCACGCCCTGGGTCACCACCAGAGTGGGCCCGGGAATCTGCATGCTGGGACAAAAGGCGCCGGTGGTGTAGGGTTTAAAGGTGGCACTGTTAGTGGCGCACCCGTAGCCCCAGGAGTAGATGAGGGCGCCATCCGGCTGCGAGATGTAACCCTGAGAGGCGACCAGGTTGAACGTGGAGCTTCCGCCCGCGCTGGCCGTTATGCCGGGAACCGCGGCTTGGGCCGTTCCCCCGATCAGCAACGCCACCGCTACCATCACGACCGCTGTCAGTGTTGCCGCGTTTCGCGTTTTCTCATTCACGTCACTCATAGCTGCTCTCTCCTGCTTAGTTCACAACCACAACTTCGGTCATCAAACCGCCGAAGTTCTCGGCGTCGTTCGACAAGTGATCAAGATTCGGGGTGTAGAGGAAGTACGTGCCTGGGGGAACGCCCGTAGCATCAAGAATCGCATCCAGCGACTCACCGCCGCCCAGCGTGATGGAGTTGGTCTTGATGAAGAGGTTATTTCCCGCCTGGTCACGCAGCAGCTTGGCATTGAACCCAACTACCGTCATGGGGATTCCCAATGACGCGAGGGTCTGATACTCGGTAACATCGAGATCAGCAATGCGCAGCAGAGCCCTCGATGGACCATTGGCTGGGCTGGAATGCAGGGTGATCAGGGTCGGCAGCGGTTGCGAATAGCGCGTCAGTCCGTCGGAGTCCTCCGTCCCGATGGCATTTGATGTCGGGTCCTGGGCTGGGGCATTCGGAGTGAGACCCGCATACCCCGGATTGGTGGACGGAGCGCTGATCGTGTCGGGATAGCTGCGGCCATTCAGCAGGAAGTACTTGTCCTTCATGTCGGCGAATCCTTCCGGGTTGAACGTCATGCCGACAAAGTGGAAGTTGGGATCGAAGCCGTGAATCTGAATAGGGACGTCTATGTCGTAGCGCGTGCTGCCGTCGCCGTCGTCATAGGCATACTTGGCACCCGCTACCTGCACAGCCCCTGTATCGGCAAGGGGGATAGGGGCGGAACAGAGAATATCGATGGAGCCACTCGCACCGTAGGTGTATCCCGCCGCGGGAGTCGTCCCGGTACCTGGGCAGGCCGTCCGCAGATCGCTTTGCATACCGGGCCCCGGTAACGAACCGAACGTTCCGCTGGTGGCGCTGCCTGCAACGGCATTGTAGAGATTCGTACCCGCCGGCTCGCGGTTCTGCCGCGGTCGCACATAGAGCTGGCCGACCATGCCCATCTGCAGGTGTTCGGGCGGCGTTATGTGGCAGTGCCAGAAGTAGGTGCCGGCATCAGGCGCCACATAGTAGTAAGTGGCGCTGCCGCCGATATTGATCGCCCAGGTCGCATCCGGCACACCATCGTAATAAGAGGATGCGTTGGGATAGCCGTGGAAGTGGACCGTGTGCTCCTCGAACAGGTCCGGCCGCATGATCATGCCCACGTTGCTCAAAGTCAGGAAAAATTCGTCGTCCTCGTCGAACGCCATCAAGGGCGCCGGAATGTTTCCGTTCAGCACCCCGATTTCCATGATGGTGCCAGGATCGGCTATGCCGCCGTTCAGGCTGTTGGCGCGCTTTGGGTCATAGGTCGGATCTGGAGTGTCATTCGGGGCCGCAGCAACGGCCGGCTGATTAGGCTCGTTGTAGTAATTGTTAAAGTCTGCGGCGAACAGAGTCCCAGCCTGACCATTCTTGATTAAGTCCATGCCGGAGAGAGGACCGAACGAAAACATGAAGATTTGGTTCCCATCCGCCATGGTGGAATAACCGTCCCCACCCGAAATCTCCTGGCACTTCACGGTGCCGCCGTTGAGCGTGTAGCTCAACGATTGCCCGCCCACCGTCTCTGGTGTAACCGCCGGCCCCGTGTAGGCAGGTTCTGCGGCTTCGGTCAAGGGAGTGCCGGGAGCGGAATTGGAAATAGCCGTGGGGTGTAAGGGTGTAGTGGTTGGGCACTGCACCCTGAACGAACCGCCCCCTTGAGCGGTCGTCCCATTGCCGCCCGGGCCTGTCGGCCCGATGCCGACTCCGCCCACGCCGGTGGCCTGAGCACCTGCGATTGCTGTCGCAAGGCAAATTAGAGTTAATGGCAACAAAACCCGGTAAGGCTTTCTCACGTGTGCAGCCTCCTTCCTGACTTGCTCAGTCGCTGCTACCGCGACGCTGATTGCGGCAAACCCAAGCTGGTGTCGCCGCGAGATTGCTGAATTCTTATCGGACTACTGCTGGGCACCTTAGCCCGAGCGAGTACCCGGGGCCCTTCACAACAAATGCCTGCTGGTTGGGGATGCGCAAAATGACGAGGCCGACTGAGTTGGACAAGGCCGCGCATGACGGACATCAACACCCTCCACAGACGTTCGTTCACGGGATTTTTTTGGGGGAATCCACAAGCCGGGGGGAGGAGTTCCGGCCTACAAAAACATGGCGACAGCTTAGGAGGGTTCGAAGATCACTGTCTACGTCCAGATGAATGAAGGCTCCGGGAAAATCGCGCGTCCCTCTGGGCTTTAGTTCTTGAGCTAGAAAGCAACACTGCCGCAGCAGGCGCCTTGCGAGCCGCAGCCTTCCTACTCATCAGTCCGATACTCTTAAGGAGCAAAGAGACGAGCTGGCTTTGGCGCTGCACGTGGGTTTTCTTGAACAGCTGCCGGAGATGGCTGCAAGCCGTAGGACGCCGAATACCGAGCTCGGCGCAACAATCCTCTAGGCTTTTGCCTTGCATCAGTAGATTGGCAAGACGAGTCTCCGCAACCGTGAACCCGTAGAGCTGACCAAGCTCGCCAGCGTCGGCTTCGACCGGCAGTTCGGGGTCCAGGATGAAAACCAAGGCGGCCGTGGTCGGCGGACTGCCGTCCTCCGACAGTCCCTCTGCCGAGCGTACGAACAGGGTCAAAGGCCTCCTGCCTGAAGGACGTTGAACGGCCAATGCCAAATCATTGGTTTTCGATTCTTCTGACAGAGAGGCATTCGCCGCTTGCTCGAGGGCATCCATCAGGCCCGGGCACGAGAGCACTGATCCCTGGAGTACCCCACGCGGGGTTAGTTGCAGACCATCACGCATTTCCAGAATGCGCTCGGTGGTCCGATTGGCCAACAACAAGCGTCCCGAGGCATCGGTCACGGCCAATCCCAGGTTGAGCAGGTCAAATGCGTCGAAGCCGGCCATCATCAGGTGAAACGGGTGACTATCCGGGTGGTCGTCTACCAGGTCCCTAATTTTGCTGAGGCAGACGTCTTCCCTTCTCTCCAGGTCTTCAATGCACTTCTTGGGATCTTCGCAGCCACCCATCGAGTCCCGTGCTCCACAGGTAGGACAATGAGATTTTTGGTGAGCGGGCACCATAGAACGTATAAATGTCATACTCCGGTCCTCTCAAAAGTCAAAACAACCCGCTAGCTCCCCGTGAAATAATCAGTCGGAGAATTTCAAGATGGTTAAGGTGAACTCTCAGCATCGGGCGTTTCTCGGAAGGGCCAATGTTTCCAACCGGACCTCTGGTCCCCATTCCGCGCCCGAACCGTCCCCGTGCTGTTGAACAAGAGGGCCACCAACTCGCCCTGCCGCTGTACATCCGTCTTGGTGAACACGTTTCGAAGATGCATTTTGGCCGTCGAGCGGCGGATGCCCAGCATGTCACAGCATTCTTCAAGTGTCTTGCCTTCCATCAGGAGATTGGCCAGCCGGGTCTCGGCGGAAGTAAGTCCGTAAAGCTGCCGCAATTCCGGCTCGCGAGCTGTTGGACTCTCCGGATCCAGAACAAACACCAGAATCCTGGCCGGCTCCGGGTAATCTGACGGCGCCACTTCCGCCGAACGCACCAGTAACGTCAGCGGTCTTTTGCCGGAAGGCCGGGACAGGGCAATGACAGCCTGTTTCACGCCTGGCTTTCCCTTCAGTATGGATTCCATAGAAGGCGAATTGCACCCGGGCGAGGTGGAAAGTGTACCCTCGGATGTCAATCTGAGGCCGTCCTGAGCTTCGAGAATTTTCTCCGCCGTAGTATTTGCCAGCAGCACGCGGCCCGCTAGGTTAGTCACGATGAATCCGATGTTGAGCAGATCAAGAGCATCGAAACCGGTCATCAGTAGGTTAATAATTCTCGATCTCGTCGTGACACCTGGAGTGGCCATATGGGTAACGAGCCTAATTCTCTGTGCGGGGAGGAGCCAGTCTGTGATACGCTCTGGCTGTTCGGGGCAGAATCGTGGCGGCAATTGTGCAGAATGGCTATGTAGAAATGGAACGTTATCTTTCGAATTGGCGACCTATCTTTCGGAGTTCATAACCTATCTTTTGGCGGCCGTCGGCTAGACAGTTACCTCTGCCATAGTTTCTTCACAATATTATTGTAGTCAGGCCATGAAGGATGCCTTTTCCATCTATAGCCCGACCAACCGTACCAAACTCTTGGTCGCAGCGGGAATCCTCGGCACAGCCATTGCTTTAGTCGACTGGTGGACAGAGCCTTATATCTCGCTAGGCTTTCTGTACCTGTTTCCCATCATGATTGTGGGTGGGTTCCTGTCGCGGGGGAGGATCGTAGTCATTGCCTTGCTGTGCGCGGTTCTTGACTTCAGCAATCTGCCCAAGAACGAGACTCTCGTACACTTGCTGTTTAGTTCTGCCGGGTTCATGGGAACGGGATTGTTCATATCAGAACTGGTCCGCAACCGGCGTATCGCTCTGACCTACGTCGAAGAGTTGGCAGCAGAGGTAAAGTTGCGCCAGGATGCGGAAGACCAACTCCGCATCCTCATCGAGAGCAGTCCGGCCGCCATTGTGACCATTGACCTGGCTGGAAAGATCCTGCTCGTGAACGAAGCAGCGCAGCAATTGCTGTCACCTGAGGGCGCGCCGCTACAAGGGCAAACAATCAATTCCTACCTGCCTGCGTTGCAAAATGTGATTCAAACCGAAGTTTCCAGAGCCTTGCGTACAGCGCTGCAGTGCAGGGCGCGCCGCAGTAATGGTCCGGATTTTTTGGCTGGCGTATGGTTTTCTACCTACACCACGATCTCCGGTCCACGGCTCGCAGCGATCGTCGTGGATCTTTCTGAGGATCTGCGCGACCGCGAAGACTTAAGCCTTGATCACCTCCTAAAAAATAGTCGCATTCTCATGGGCGCGATGGCCCACGAGATCCGAAATCTGTGCAGCGCGATCCTGGTGGTGCATAAAAACCTTTCGCGAATCCAGGAACTGGCACAAAATGAAGACTTCCATGCTCTCGGCACGCTTATTCAAGGCCTAGAGAAGATCTCTGTATTTGAGCGCGGGTCGTCCGCCGTCCAGAATGCGGCTGCCGTTGAACTGACCTCCACGCTGGACGAAATCCGGGTTTTAATCGATACCGCCTACCATGAAGCCGCAATGGAGGTTCAATGGAAAGTTCAAGAAGGGTTACCGGTTGTCTGGGCCGACCGTTATGGATTGGTGCAAGTCTTCCTGAATCTTGCCAAGAACAGTCAGCGCGCAATGCGGTCCACACCGACGAAGCGGCTGTACGTGACTGCCTCGGCAGAGAACAAACATGTAGTCGTCCGCTTTGAGGATACCGGCATCGGCATTGCTTCTCCTGAACATTTGTTTCGTCCCTTCCAGCGCGGAACCGGCGGCTCATCGGGTCTAGGCCTGTACGTTTCTCGTGCCATCATGAGAAGTTTTGGCGGCGACCTGATATACGAGCCCCGGTCCCCGGGGTGCTGCTTCGCTCTCGTTCTGCCGGCGTTAGGCGCAGTCGAGGAACCGGTGAATGGCTGAGTCCTCACCAGCGACTATCTCCGTCCTCGTTCTGGACGACCACGCTGTCTTTCGCGAGAGCGTCGCGCGGCTTCTCCACAACGAACTCGGCTTTGAGGTCACGCATTGTGGATCCATCCACGAAGCTCTTGCGGTTCTGCGCCAACGTCGGATCGACATCGTGCTGCTCGACTTCGACCTCGGGAAGCAGAATGGCACAGAATTTATGCGCTTGGCTAAGAAGCAAGGGTTTGCGGGCAACGTCCTGGTGGTGACGGCGGGAATCGAGGAGGCGGACTCGCAGCAGCTGATCCGGGCGGGCATCGCTGGGATATTCATGAAACATAGTTCCGCCGCGATGCTGGCAGAGGGGATCCGTCATGTCATGGCCGGAAAAGTCTGGTTCGACCAGGAGGTGCTTCTGAGCGCTGTTGCTGCCGACACGAAGCCGCGTTTGTCGCCTGCCGCCGAGCGACTCACGCAGCGCGAGAAACAAGTTCTTTCTTCTGTGTTCGAGGGTCTCAGCAACAAGGAAATAGCGGGGCGCCTGGGCGTATCTGAGACCTCCGTCAAGGCCACTCTGCAGCAACTGTTTTCCAAGACGGGGGTGCGCACCCGTACTCAACTGGTTCGTATCGCCTTGGAGCAATACAAAAACCAGTTCTAGGTTGGGTTCGGATCGTATTTGGGTTTGGAACCCGAAGACCCTGAGAGAAAGCGAGCACCCCAATGGCTTCAACTTCCGGCTAGCGACTATCCGACCATCCGACCGAAATCTCCTCTGTTCAATAGCGAAGTATCACGCGCTGGCGATTGTACACAATTGTATTTGCGATGCGTGAGCTGCCTGGGACAAACCGCAGCAGGCACGCAATTCGGGGACGGCTTGCGGAAGCCGAAGCGAGCACGCACTCTGGCGAACAGGAACAAAACCATCGTTTTTGGTGCTTATCGTGTTCTGATGGGTCTGCTCCCTTCCGACAAAGCTAAGGTGTTCGACCGCGCTCCTGGCAACGCTCGGTTATGACCTCAACGATACTTCAGCGGACATCGCGACACCTGCTGGAGGTGGAAAATGAGAATTTTGCGCTCATGAGCTAAGTGCCTCTAGAAACCCATGTTGTATGACACTCTCACGACATCTTGATTGCCGGTTTTCTCTTCGAGCATGGCTCGGCGCCTTTTAACATAACAGCGGTGATCGAGCAAAGGTCGAAGCGTACATCAAGACATTCGAGCCCGAGCAATCGGTCGAGCGCATGATGGGATTCCACAGCCAGACGGGCGGGTTCGATTTGCTGGCGATCGAAAGCAGCGAACGACTCATGATCAAGTTCCGCGTCAAAGAGAAAGGAAGTTCGACGATTGGCATCGGAAGCTTACAAGTGAAGGATGCTCAATCAGGAGTCGTGGAGAGCTCTAACTTGCGGGCGATTCCTCCAGGAGCCGTTCTCGAAAACATCAAGCTCGACGCCGCTGAGCGACAACGCGTGATTGATGGCGTAGCCAAGAATTTAAACGAGTCGCCGTGTGGACGAGCTCGCCGGTGAAAACCAGGGAATCGGGCTTCTCCTTGGCGACTTGCGGGACGATGGCGCAACCAAAGTCCGGATCGCTGGAGTCCCTGCGAGTCGAGTCGATGAACCGCATGTCGCCATGATATGAACCGAAACGCGCCCGCGAGGCTGAAATCGAGGGTCTGCTGCGCAAGCGCTGCGATCGAGAGGAGTAGGAAGATAAGGACAAGGCGTTTACGGGAACCCGTGGTATCTCCTGTTCAGTATGTTTTATGTCGGAACGGGGACAGCACCGGCTGCCACTCTGGAAGTTGTGACTGACTGCGTGCTTCCAAGTTCGCCGGACGACGTGAACGGGAAGCCTCCAGTTATCATCGGCCGTCGCTCCTGGTTGCGGCGCCGCGGTCGCGAGCCGCCTCGCGGTAGAACTGCTGCAGGACGAAATAGGCCTTCTTTTTTTCACCGTTGTTGGAAATCAGGCCCTTGCGATTGAAGCCGTCCTGCACGGAGGGCAACTGGCGGCGCGGGCTGCGGAAGTCCTTAAGAATCCACGGCGCGATGCCGCGAATGAAAGCAACTTTGCGCAACGCGGCGATTTGGTGTTTGTAGATGTCTTCCTGATACTCCTCGGTCCAGCGCTGGGAGGGATCGCCGTGCAGGCCCTGCCTGGCATCGCCGCCGAATTCACTGACGATAACGGGCTTGTCATACGGATTGCTCCAGGAGGTCAGGTCCAGATCGGCCGGTACGCCATCGTACCAGCCGATGTATTCGTTCAAACCGACAACATCGAGATCCGCAATCAGCGGGTCATCAATCACCATCTTGTGCGGCTCGGGCCGGCTCGACTGGTTGGTGGCGGCGGTGATCAAGCGAGTGCCGTCCAGCGAGCGGGCCGCCGTGGCCAATTCATGTAGGAACGCGTTGCGCTCCGCACTCTTTGCCGACTCGTTGGTGATGGACCAGAAGATGATGGAGCTGCGGTTGTGGTCGCGCACGATCATCTCCTCAAGTTGCCGCCGCGCTTTATCCGAAACACCGGGCGCCGTCCAGGCAATGCCTTGCCAGAGCGGAATCTCGCTCCAGACCAGCAGTCCCATGCGGTCTGCCATGCGCGTGGTGTGCTCGTCATGGGGATAGTGCGCCAGCCGTACGAAATTGCAGCCCAACTCGCGCGCCCATTCGAAGGAAGTGCGCGCATCATCGTCGCCGTGCGCGCGGCCGGGGCGGAGCGGCGCTTCCGCATGCAGACTGATGCCGCGCAGGAAGACGGGCGCACCGTTCAGCAAAATCTGGGTGCCGCGCACTTCCAGGGTGCGAAATCCGATCTGATCGGTAATGCGATCATTGCCGGCAACGAGGGTGACGTCGTAGAGCTTGGGATCATCTGGCGACCAGCGCTCAAGCCCGGCAGCTTCCATTTCGAAAGTCGCCTTGCCGTCGGGAGCCGGGATCTCGCGATGGATGCGCAGCTGGGGAATATCCAGAGTGACGCGGTTCGTTGCTGGCGCGCCCGCTAGCCGAACCCAGCCCGCGATGCGATTCCCCGTTCCCCGCTGGAGCTGCAACGAATAATCTTGAATGAAGCTGTCGGGAACCTCCACGATACCGACGTCGCGCGTAAGCCCGCCGTAGTTCCACCAATCGGTGCGGAGCGCCGGAACATCATCGGCATGGCGCGTGTCGTTGACGGAGATGACGACAAAATTCGCGCCGTCTTTCAGCAGGGAAGTAGCATCGCAGTTGAACGGGGTGAAACCGCCTTCGTGTTCACAGAGCGGATTGCCGTTTACCCATACCTGCGAGCGGTAATTCGCAGCTCCGGCATACAGAAACGACCGCCAGCCCGGCCGCGGATGGTACTCGAAGGATTTCTCGTACCAGACCGTCCCCTCGTACAGCAGCAGTTCGGGACGCTGCGTGTTCCAGTCGCCGGGAACGTGCAGGGTTGGCGAGGCGGCGAAGTCGTACTCGACCACCCCGGTGGAAGCCGCCGGCGAGAGATTCAGCGGGTAGCGGCGGCGCACGCCTTCGTCGTACGGATCAACGACGTAGTGCCAATCACCGTTCAACCATATCCCCGGCCGGGCCAGACCATTCTGCAGAAGAGGTGCGGGAGTTTGCGCTGCGGCAGTGGCGGCTGAAAACAACGCTCCCCAGAAAAGCCAAACAAGTTTAGTTTTCATAATCTCTCGCATTCGCGCCCACCACCTTATCAGCGCACGGTCGCTGCCACCGAAGGAAATGCGACAAAGGGCTTGTCGCAGGGGGGCACTTTGCGGCTACCGCGGACCTTGGTGATGAGCACGTCCTCGCCGGCCGGCGCGAAGTTCACTTCGCCGGGTCCGGTTGCAATGCGCGCGTGCGCGGCGTGGACCTCGACGGGCGGCGCATTCGCCGCCAACACCCCGTCGAACGTTATGTACAAGGGGTGGGCACCATCAAAGCCGTCAAGCGAGATTCTGCCGCCGCCGCTGATGCGCACGTCGCGCAGCAGAATGTCCTGGTACTGGGGAATCAGCGTTCCCCGCGTCACGTGCTTGTACGTAGTCTCAAAGAAGATCGGGTTTTTGACGTCCTGGATGCAGACATCGTGATAGGATACGCGGCGCACCAGGCCGCCGCGTGTCGGGCTCGACTTGATGTGAATGCCGTTCAAGGCGCCCTGGATCGTGAGGTCACTCACCTCGATATCGCTCACGCCGCCTCGCGTCCCGCTGCCGATGGACATGCCATGGCCCGTGTAGAAGTGATTGTGCGCGATTGTCATGTGGGTGGAAGGGCCGCTCGCACCCGCCTTGATCGCAATGTGGTCGTCGCCGGCATGGATGTAAGAATAAAGGATGCTGACGTTGCGCGACGACGACGGATCAATGCCATCGGTATTGCGTGCCGTTTCCGGAGAATCGATCTTCACGCCCCAGACCGTGAAGCCCTCCGTGCGATAGACGATCACGTGAAACTTAGGGGAATTGCGCAGCGTAATGTGGTACAGAACCAGCCCGTCGGCCTCGTCCCCCACCAGCATGTGCGGCACGTTCTGGCTTGCCTTTTCCGCCTTAGCCTGCTGCGCCAAGTCCCACCAGGAAACATTCTGGCCGAGCAGCTTGGCGCCCCCGCGACCATCAATTACGCCGTCCCCCATCACCGCGGCGTCGTGAACGGGGACGCGGATCAGGGGTCGGCAGCCGCTTCCGCGGTTGTCCACCTTGCCGCAGGCGCCCGGTGTGACGTCGTAATCACGAGGATTGCGCGAAGCGAACAAAGTTGCTCCACGCGAGACCAGCAGGGTAATGCCTTGGCGGAGTTCCAGCGGCGCGGCAAGAAAGGCGTTCTTTGTTCCATTCGCACGCAACTCGACAGCAGTTCCGGGCCGGCACTGGTTGAATGCCTGCTGGATACGTGAGGTGTCCAGCTTGGTTTCATCCGCGTCGGCGATGGCTTCCCCGGTGCTGGAAAGTTCCGCGTCAAGGCTGCGGCATACCGGCGGAATTGTCGGTTCTGTGACTTTGCGTGTGTCCTGGCCTGTAAGGGTCACGGCAAACAGCAACATGGCACCGATGGGGAAAAAGAAGGTAGGTGAATTTGTCCCCCGAAATAAAACCTGTCCCCTGGGAACGCCCGCGCCCGAGGATCGGACAACTGCGGGTTTCCTGCGTGACGCGAACTGAAAGCTGGTTTGGCCGTTCAATGCGATTTCTCCCGCGGCTTTGGTGGCGCCATCTGAATGCGCGAACTGAGCCGTACATCCCGCGAGGACGAGCCGACCAGGATCGAATAAGTCCCGGCGGCAACCTTCCAGCCGTGGGTCGTCGTGTCCCAGTAGGAGAATGCGCGCTGGTCGAGCGCGAACTGCACGTGAGTCTTCTGCCCGGGCTCGAGTCGTACCTTCTGGAATCCTTTAAGTTGCTTTGGGGGCTGGGGAACAGCGTCGCTGGACGGCATGCCAACGTAGAGCTGTACCGCTTCTGCGCCACGCACGCGACCGCTGTTCACAACGTCAAAATCAATCTGCACATTCGGCTTGGCGTCCGCGCTAAGCGAAAGCCGTTCGGGCGAGACCCGCAGATTGCCGTATCGGAAGGTCGTATACGACAGACCATAGCCGAAGGCGAAGAGCGGGTCTTTCTTGTTCGCGTCGTAATGCCGATAGCCGACAAACACGCCCTCCGAGTAGTGCACGACCTTGTCAATGCCGGGATACTGCTCGGGTTTGCTCGCGGGAACGTCTTCGAGCCTTCGTGGAAACGTCAACGGCAGCTTGCCGGAAGGATTGACGTCGCCGAAGAGGACAGCGGCAACCGCGTTGCCGTCCTCTTGGCCAGGATACCAGGCTTCCACGATAGCAGGTACTTGCTCTGCCCACGGCATCAGGACGGCGGAGCCAGTCTTCAACACTACGACGGTCCGCGGGTTGGCGGTGGCAACGGCCGTCACCAGTTCGTCCTGGTTGCCGGCAAGGGACAGTGACTGATCGTGGCCTTCCCTATCCTGATCGCCCACCATGACGATGGCGATATCCGCGCCGTGCGCCAAAGCGGTAGCGGCGGGAATAGCAGCGCCATCGTTGGTTTCGATCGTGACCTGCGAACCAACGCGGGAACGCAGGCCGTCCAGGGGATCAACCGTGTACAGCGGAAGGACGCGCGAGCTGCCACCACCGCCCGTGGAGGCCTTCGGGAGTCCAATCAACGCCACGCGCTTGAGCTGCGAGGCTTTCAAAGGAAGGATGCCGCCCGAATTCTTGAGCAACACGATCCCATCCTCGGCGATACGCAAGGCGATCGCGCCGTGTTCGCGGGAAGGGAGCGGCTTGGGTGTTGGCGGGCGGTCGAATACCCCCAAGTCGATCATGGCGCGAAAGCGCCGGATCAACTTCTCATCAATGGCCGAAACGGGCACCTGGCTCGACTCGACCGCCGCTTTTAAGGCTTCCCCGAAATACTTGCCGGTGGGCATCTCCAGATCGAGCCCGGCCATGGCTGACTCGACTGTGCTGTGGACCGCCCCGAAATCCGAGGTAACGAAACCTGCGAATCCCCATTCTTTTCTCAGAATCGTGTCCAGCAACGGACCGTTTTCGCAGTTGAAGGTGCCGTTAACTTTAGGATACGCGCACATCAGGGAAGCCGAATGACCGCGCTTGATGGAATCCTCGAACGCGGGAAGGTAGATCTCGCGCAACGCCCGCTCGCCAATCTCTTCATCTATTACGTTCCGGTCGGTCTCTTGGTTGTTCGCGACGTAGTGCTTTACGTTCGCAATGATGCCCTGACTCTGCACCCCCTCGATGAACGCAACCGCCAACTGCCCGGCGAGAAACGGGTCCTCTCCGTATCCCTCGAAGGTGCGGCCATTCTGCGGCACGCGCGCGATGTTTATCGTCGGTGCCTCCAGCAAAGCATTTCCCAGATCGTGCGCTTCGCTGCCGGCGACTGCGCCATATTCCTTCGCGAGGTCGCGATCCCAGGTGCTGGCCAGTGCTATCGGCGCCGGCAGCGCTGTGGCAGGCTTCTTTGGACCAGCGCCGCCGGGGCCTGCGCCTGCGGGTCCGTTGGTGATGCAGAAGTCGGGAATGCCCAGCCGCGGAATGCCGAGGACGATTCGATTATGGGTAGCATCGCGGAAGCCGTGCAGTTGCGCAATCTTTTCGTCCAGTGTCATGCGCGAGACGATGTCTCTAGCGCGCTGCTCGGCGGTCTGCGCTTGCAGCAGAGCGGTCAGCAACAATATAAGCAAAGTGCAAGCCACTGGTCTGTGTGTGCAGAAACCTGTCTCAGAAGGTTCGATTACTGAGAGCATCGTGTCCGCCATTGGGGAACACCAGGTCGGCCCCAACTCGCTAATCGGCCTGCGACGCTGTCCGCAGCAACCCCGAGACCCAGGTACTCTTCGGCGTTGCGGTAACAGATACGACGCACGATATCACCGATGAGAGCAACGTCGTTGGACAGGTTCTCCATGTCTTTGCCCAGCAGATTGCATAGCACGCGCCGCGTATTGCTCCACGGCCCATTTACTGACAGCGCTGGGTTCAGGACGTTTCGCAACATCAATGTCTATGACACTCGCGTACGGAGCGCAGAGCCGTTCGCGATGGGAAAACGCCTGAGCGTAAATTTCTTTTGCAAGCGCCAGACCGTCGCCGCCGGCCTCGGCCAAACCAAGACTTGCTCCAGCCAGGTGTTGCCAGCAGTCTTCACGTGCACACTGGAGTCGAACTCGCGCCGCACGCGGCGGATCGCTGGGTAGATGGAGAACTCGTCGCTTCCGGAATGCACACTGAGTTTGAGTTCTGCCGGCAGATGGTAGGTGCGAACCCCGTGCGCGAGCACCGCCACGTCGCTGCGGAACTCGCTTTCGAACTTGGCGAGGTCGCCAACATAATCCACGCCTTTGTTGAAGCGGCCGGTGAACTTGGATGCCACCGCTCGCACCGGGACTCCGTGGTCAGCCAGTGCGGCCAGGATCACCAGGACTTCGGCGGGATTCTGGGGGGCATCGGTCTCATCCCTCGACACCTCGGTAATGAAGTTGGCCTTGCCGCGTGAGCTCAGAATGGCGGGCGACGAATGCATCAATCTGCGGAGGCGGCAGCGGTTGGCCGATCGCCGCAGCGACGTCAAGCGTGTAATAGTCGCTGGAATCAAGGAAACCGTCCACAGTCTCCAGAGTGATGTGGTCGGCGTCGATGCGAAAGGGCCGGGTCCAACCGAGTTCGCGCACGGCCGCTTCGGCCGCAGCACGCACGCTGCCGGGCTTGGAACCAACTATAACGTGCTCGCGATTGGACTTGTTGCAGACGGGCACGATCGCCAGGCCAGATGGCGCAGCCGGCATGCACGCGCGCAACTGTGCCTTCGCCTGATGAGCAAAACGGTCGTCTACTCCGTAAGGAATACTTTGCCAGGACTAAACGTTGCGACTGCGGAACCTGTTTCATTTTCGAGCCTCGCCACAGCGTCCGGCATGGACACAGCCGGGGCCGTGGACCCTGCGTTTTATAGAATACAATGTTGTTTTATTTGACAATAGAGATACTTTCGTGTTTTCTCTTGTATGTCAACCCTACAATTTTGGGCGCCGACTAGGTGACCCGGAGGCAAACCCATGCCGCGGCCTGGAGCGGAAGCGGTTCACAATAAGCAGAAGTACGCCAAGCCTGCACCCTTCAGCCGGGAAAAGCTTGCGGCGATGTACGACTTCACCGGACAGAGGGCGGTCGTCAAAGGTGGCACCGGCATTTTGGGCGGGGGGGGCTCGCTTGCGCCCTGAGCGGTTGCGGCGCGCAGGTCGCTATCCTCGGCCAGAATCTGGAGTGCGGCAGGGCAGGGGTGGCGGGATGAGCTGTTGAGCGGGGAACACGAGTGCAGGCGGTATGGCCGAACCCAAGGATGGAATCGCGGTAGCGCAGGTGCCAGTGGCAGTCCCCGCGGGTGTCCCCGTCATTGGCCATTATCGCTGGATCATCTGTGGACGGGTGTTCTTCGCCGCCACGGTGAACTACATTGACCGCAAACTTATAGGCCTGCTCAGGCCCATTCTGCAAACCGAACTTCACTGGAACGACATTGACTATAGCTACATCGTCTTTGCCTTCCAGAGGGCGTATGCCGGCGGCCTGCTGATTGTGGGCCGGGTGATGGACTGGCTCGGCACGCGCAAAGGTTTTTCGCTCGCGGTGTTCCTGTGGAGTGTTGCCGCGATGGCTCATGCCCTGGCCCACTCTTTGTTTGGCTTCGGCGCGGCTCGGTTCGCGCTGGGACTCGGCGAATCCGGCAGTTTCCCGGCTTCCATCAAGACCGTCGCGGAGTCGAGTGCGACGAACCTGTGGACCGGCGTGTTGCTGGTTAGTCTGGCTGCCGCGGCCCACCAGGGCTGGTCGGTCAAGATTTTTAACGCCGCATCGGACATGTTCCCGCGGCGCGCGGTCAGGTCGGTCGTCGGCTTGGGCGGCATGGGGGGCGCAGTGGGCGGAATGCCGATCGCAAAGATTGTCGGCTACATCCTGCAGGGGACGGGTTCGTATCGGCCTGTCTTCATCAGTCTAGGGTCAGCATATCTGGTTGTACTTGCAGTCATTCATATCCTCGCTCCGAAGCTTGAACCATTCAGGTGAGGGTCGAGTTGGGGGTAGCACGCTGATGCAGGGCCAACAAAAGAGTTCCGTGGGGAACCCGAGACCGGGGTTCAGAAAAAGGCAAGAAATTGTAAGAATTCCGTTGCCCCGTTGATCACGCGATCGCGCGGTGACTTATGTGAGGAAAATATGACAAGCATTCATTCTCGTTGCGCAGCACTGGTAGTGGCAGTTTTGCTGTTCGTGCTCAGCTTGATGGCTCAGACGCCGGTTGGCGCGATTGTTGGGACGGTTCGCGACCCCAGTGGGCTGTCCATCCCCGGAGCACCGGTTGTCGTCACGAATCTTGCAACCGGACAGACCTTCCATATCAAAACAGATGCGGCCGGTGATTACCTGGTCCGCGAACTGCCGCCGGGTGCATATTCCGTGGCAGCTTCGTTTAGCGGTTTCAAACAGGTCGTCCGCACTCCCGTAACCTTGGTGGCTTTTCAAAATGCCCGTGTAGATCTACTGCTGCAGCTTGGTACAACCAGGGAAAGCATTTTCATCTCGGGAGACGCCCCCCAAGTCGACACCCGGTCGAACACACTGGGCAACCTTGTGGACAACAAGTTGATCACTGAAATGCCGATCAGCAACCGGAACGTCATCGAAACCCTCAATTACACGCCAGGGGTGCAACATGTGAGTCCGGGCAACAACGTCAACCGCAACCAGCAACGTTTGAACATCGAGGGAAATCGTTCGTTCTCGACCAATGTGCAGCTCGATGGCGGAAGTATGTATTTTGCGCATCGTGGCCAGGCAATTGAACTGCCAGCCCCCGACGCAATTCAGGAGGTGCAGGTCGTCACTTCGGGCGTCTCCGCCCAGTATGGGCGAGGCACCGCCGTATTTGCCGCGGTAACCAAGTCCGGCGGTAATCAACTGCACGGCAGCGCTTGGGAATTTATCCGCAACGACGCCTTCGATTCGACGCCGTTTTTCAGCACAACCAAGCCGTTCCTGAGATCGCATGATTTCGGCGCCACGTTCGGCGGACCGATCGTCAAGAACCGGCTCTTCTTCTTCGTCGCCTACCAGGGACTGCGCATTCATCAGACTTCTCAGACCTCCACGCCGTTCCCGCCGACAGACGCGGAACGTCGGGGAGATTTCAGCGCGTCCAATCCAAAACCGATCGATCCGCTGACCCACTTGCCTTTCCTCGGGAATCAAATTGACCCCAGCCGCTTTGACCCGGTTGCGGTAAAGATCCTGGGCATGATTCCTCTGCCGAACCTTGCCACCGGCGCCCTTTCCTTTTCCGGTCCCAATCCGACCACCGGAGACGGCATCACCGGCAAGTTTGATTTCGCCGCCACTCAGCAGGATCGGCTGAGTTTCCGCTGGTTCTCCGATTACCGGCGGGCAACCCTTCCGTTCCCGGCCAGTCCGGTACAGAGTATCCCCGGCTATTCGCCCGCGCCGAGCACTCAATTTCCCAAGACGGCCACGCTGAACTATGTCCGGACCTGGATTCCATCGCTGTTATCCACGACCAGGGCCTCGTA
This sequence comes from Acidobacteriota bacterium, assembly GCA_003225055.1. GTDB lineage: Bacteria > Acidobacteriota > Terriglobia > Terriglobales > Acidobacteriaceae > Gp1-AA122. The sequence continues at coordinate 123,009 of QIAU01000124.1, read as the reverse complement.
TACGAGGTGGATCTACGATGAGTCCGACTCGGTGCACACGACCCTCGCTGATTTGGGAGCGACCAATTTCGTGGACCAATATCCGATAAAACGCCTCCCGACCATCACCGTAAACGGCCACTTCAGCGCGACGGCGCCCACCATCGATGAACGTAAGGGGCGTGATTACGGCTTGGCGCAGGATTGGGATTGGGTCCATGGCTCCCATGAATTCAAGTGGGGGGCCCTGGTGGAACGTATCAGTTACGGTAGACCCAATAGCAGCACCTCCGCCGGAACCTTCACATTTGATGGCAGCATTACGAAAAACACAGTAGCGGATTTCCTCCTGGGAACACCGGTAAATTTCAAGCAAAGTTCCGGCAGTGTGGCGTCTGGTCATTATTACCCCGTGGGATTCTATAGCCAGGACACCTGGAAGGCCTCCAGTCGCCTGACCTTGACCTTGGGCTTGCGTTGGGACATCTATACTGCGTGGCGGGAGAGTTTGGGGCAACAGGCGATGTTCATTCCTGGCATCCAGTCGCAAACATTTCCTACCGCCCCCTTGGGGACGGTCTACCAGTCCGATCCGCAGTTCCCCTATCACACCGCATGGAAGAACTTCGGTCCGCGTGTGGGCTTTGCGTGGGACGTTTTCGGCGATGGCCGGACCTCGGTCCGTGGCGGCTATGGGATCTCCTACGATCCGCTGGTTGCCGAGCCGGTGATTCATGGGACGCAGCCCTTTTCGCTGTCGAACACGGTGAACAATCCCGGCCCGCTTTCCAACCCCTACCAAAACACCCCCAATCCATACCCGTATCTGGTCAATCCGAGCGCAGCCGTGTTCAAGCTGCCCGCCACCGTGGAAGGTCTGACTCGTGCCTTCCGTCCGATGTACAACCAGAACTTCAGTCTCACGATCGAGAGGCAGCTCTCAGGGACTTTGGCTCTGCAGACCAGCTACGTGGGCAATCTGACGGTGCATGGCTATAACGGATACGAGGCGAACCCGGCTGTCTACAGGACCGGCGCCACCACCAAGAACACTGACGCGCGCCGTATCTACGCTCCGCTCTATGCCTCCATGCCGAGCTACTCTTCCAACCTGAACACCTCCTATAACGCCTTGCAGGCGCTCCTCGCCAAGCGGTTCTCTCATGGCCTGCAGTTCCAGGGTCACTACACCTGGTCGAGGGTGATCGACGAATGCTCCACCGAGGTGATCGGGAGTTGCACGCAGCAAGACCCGTCCAATCCAGGCGGCGAACGCGGCCCCGGAGATTTTGATCGGACCCACGTAGCCGTCATCACGTACATCTACGAAATTCCGAAAATCTTTGCCGTTCCGCACTTCCTGAGCCAGGCGATCGGAGGTTGGCAGATCGCCAGCTATCACGTCTTTCAGTCAGGAAATCCCTTCACAGTCATCACCGGGAAGGATGCCTCTTTGACGGGCGTGGGATACGACAGGCCTAACCAGATTGGCGATCCTCACCTTTCAGGCGACCGTTCCCAAGCCGCCCAACTTGCGGAATGGTTCAATCCGGCCGCATTCGTGGCCAACAGCCCTGGCCAGTATGGGGATACCACCCGGAATTCTCTGCGCGCGCCCTTCGACCGGCGTTGGGACGTGTCCGTGAAGAAAGTCTTTTATCCGTACGGAGAGCGTTATCGCTTGGAGTTTCGCTGCGACATCAACAACATCCTGAACCACACGGTCTTCGATGCTCCCGGGACTACCCTGGGATCCAAGTCATTCGGAGTTATCAGCAGCACCGTGGTTTCCGGCCGCGTACTTCGGCTCGGCATGCACCTGGAGTTTTGATGTGTGACCGCGCATTTTAGCGAAGCAGTTCGGTCTTCGCTACATGTGGTGAGAATTGCTGATGCATCACATTTCGCTCCGCTGTGGTCTGGCGTGCTACAGCGGAGCGAGTTCTTTTACCCTTAGCTAAATAGCTAAGGCTAATACAGGTTTTTCCGTAATTACCTACCGTGTGTACCTGCTAGACATCCGTTCTGGATCAGTGATTGTCTGTGAGCGTGCAAATGGAGAGACCCGCGTGCACGTAAGGACGCTTTGTGCGGGTTGCACAGCCCACTGCGTAACTGAATAAGTCTGAGCAAAGCCACGCACCGTGGCCATACGAATCTGTCTCGTGCGTGCACGGCCCTTACCTGACAGCTACTCTGGATTCTGCGGCTTCACGAAGCGGACCGACGTCCCACGCCTGAATGATCTCTCGTGTCCGGGTGCGGCCCACTGCGAAGTTAGAAAGTCAGAGAAAGACTATAAGGACAACTCAATCTCACCGGGCTCACAAGGCCCACATTTCAGTTCCCAAAAAAGATTCGGAAAGGAGGCAACTATGCGAAGACTACCTTGGCTTCTGCCGTTGTTCGTTCTATTCGTTCTGGGATGTATGACCTGTGCGCAAAGCAGTTCGGGCTTCCGGCAAAACGCCCTTGATTGCAACGATCGGAGTGGAATTCTATGCACGGAGGTCTATGATTCCATCGGATACGGGGGTGCGTATACCGGTCACGACGAGTCTGCGCTTCTCTTCTACTCCGACGTTCCGGGCTCGGGGAACACCGGCGTTTACTTTCTGAGGCTGCCGAAGGATCCCCCGACCCAACCCAACCAGAACGGCACCGGTGGAACCTTCAATTTCCAACTCCACCCGACATTCTGGGTTGGTATGGCCTTGTGCGACGATCAGTCCGCACCCAACCCAGGAGGGTCTCCGGGTCGGCCGAACATCCCCTGCACACCAAACAGCGATAACAACATCTTTGATGGCTCAGACCCGACACTGACGGACTACATTGGCAGCCACCCCGGCACGGGTTTCATGGAAATGCAGTTTTACCCGCCGGGATGGTTTAGTAGTTGTGACAACACCAACCGCTGGTGCTCCGCGCTTCTCACCTTCGGCCTTTCGCAGAACTTGAACACCGGCAGCATTGGAGGTTGCAGCGGACCTGGAGGGAGCCCCGTAGAGTATGTTAACTTCGCGTTCATCACAAAAAGCGGCATGCCAGGTGGCCCTCCAAGCCCACAAATGCAAAACGGCGCTACATTTACACCCACCACGGACACTCTCTTCTACAACTCGGGCGACCTGCTGCGTATCGACTTGCACGACACGATGAACGGGCTAAAGATTACGATCACTGACTTGACTACCAATCAGAGTGGGTCGATGACCGCCAGCTCGGCCAATGGCTTCGCTTCGCTCAAGTTCGACCCGACGGGCGCAACTTGCACGCAAACTTTTCACGATTTCCACACCATATACGCTACCTCTAGCGAGCACACCCGGGTGCCGTGGGCAGCCCACTCGTTCAACATTGCTTTTTCCGACGAGCTAGGCCATTTCGAGTACTGCAATGCGGTAAATGGGTCGGATGGGACGTGTCTTGTGGATGGCGTCCACGATCTGGATAGTGCCCTTGACGGGGCGGAGGATGATAACTTCTGCTTCGACGCAACTACGGCTGGGGCCGTTGGATTTGTACCGATTGGCGGCTGCACCGATTCGGACATCGACTTCGATGGAGTCTCTTACCAGTTAGTGTGGCCGGGAACGTTTACGAACACGACCCGGGATCGTTCGCTGCATGCCGAGCCGGTACAATTTACAAGTCCTCTGTTCAAAGGCACAAAAGGGGAAAGCAGAAACTACGGTCGGGTGGCCTTTGAAGCCAACCTGCCCAGGATCGAGTTCGATACGAATCCTCCGTGCCAGCGCCACTTCTCGAATCCCGCAGACCCGGTCCCAGGTAAGGACTGCGTGAATCCGCCGAAGGGAGCTAACTTTTACCCCCTGTTCACGACAGCTCAAACCGAGGATGAGAATTGCATATGGCAGCTTGGCGGTGCTCACATTCCGGGGACCACCAACACATTCGGTGGAAGCTCGACCGCCGAGTATGGAGGTCTACTTAATCTTGCTTATCCTGCCACGGGTGGTATGCCCACTTTCCGATACAATAATTTTCGGAACGTGCTACGAAACAATCCATGTCGGCATGATCAGGATGAAGGGGAAGGCGAGGACTACAATCACGATCACGCGAAGTTCCACGACAGCGCTTCACAGCCCCAGAACAGTAGCCTGTCCTACCAGGACCCATCGCAAGGAATGAACTTGCAGAGCGTCGATGGTGTGCGCTCCATCACCCACAACGGTACGTGCGTCAGTTTTGCGGGTGATGGCGTGCTTAACAATAACCCCGGATACCTCTTCACCTTCGAGGCTTGCGACCTTTCAGCATTGGGGACGAGCATCGGTAACTTCTCGGTCGTCGTTACCGGGCCTCTCGGCTTCTTGTACCAGAAGAGCGCGGTCCTGACCTCGGGGTATGTGCTAATCAACCCCCTTTAAACCTAGCAATTAGGGAGAGGGCTCCCGAAACACGGAGCCCTTTTGCTATGGGTTCGGTCTTCCAGACGTCGGGAGCACTGACGGACGCGAAACCTGCCGACATTGATGCCCTGATCGCGGCATTGCAAAAAAGATTAGCGGCGCAGGTGCCCTATTATATTAAGCTTCCCGCCATACCTGAGTAGCTCTTGCCAGACAGTGAGTTTCCGCAGTATGTCGGAGTCGGCAGAGGCCGGATCCCTTCGGCTATAGCATTTCTAGCTTCATTTACTCCGTTCTGGCAGCGGCTTTGCATCTGAGTTCGGGCGAGGACCTCTGCGGAGAGTGTTCCGTAGGTCCGGGAAGCGATGAATCAGCCGTGTCATGGTGGCACGAATTTTACCGTGATCGTGCCCTGGATCTTGACCGGCTGACCGTTGAGAAACGGTAATTGCTAACTGAGGAAGAGGCGCCTGTACGGAAAGCACGGTGCTCAGATCCTTCCCTGCACTGCCGGTCGGTTGCGCAATCGACACCAGCGACGATGGAATGTCATCAGGAACCGTGCCCTTGCCCGTTTGCCCACGCGTGCGCCTCACAAAAACAGTAGTTTTGACCTCGTCCTCGTCGGTCAGAGCCTCCAGGCCGACGGCCTTTTGTACCAGGCGCCTGCCACGATCGGAAGAGTCCATAGAAACCGCCTGCTGGCGGGTGGCAACCTGCGCCTGTGCTGCCGACTCTGAGGCCTCGACCTGGAGTTGCACTTGCGTCGGTGCGATGCTTGCCGGAGCTGTTACGCTCAACTGTATTCCATAAGGCGATGAAGTAGCGGAAATCTCTCGGTCGTGCCACCGCTTCCAAACGAAAACCGTGAACAGATCCGCCAACAGTAAAGATACCGATTGCTGCGACGTAGGGTCGGCGCGACACCATCGCGCCGATCCCGCGCGTTCCTCTTTGGCGCAGAGAGGAGAAGGGTGGCGTCAAAGACGTGCAAGGCGTTTTGGGTCACAGCAAGGCCGACACCACGGTGAACGTCTACATGCAACCGATCGAGTCGGGCGTGAAGCAGACGCTCGATGCGATCTATGTGGAGCTGACGGCGAAGCAACAGGTGACGGCGGGCTCGCGAAATTTTTTGGGCGATTTGGTACGGTTTGGTACGGTCGGGATTTTGGATGGCCCGCAAGTGATAGAATCCAAACAGTAGGCGCGTAGCTCAGTTGGTTAGAGCGCTACCTTGACACGGTAGAGGTCTGGGGTTCGAGTCCCCACGTGCCTACCATATCTTTCAATGCACTGAAACCCGCCCCAACAATCTTGGGGCCGGAGAGTTCCTTGCAACGCTAAAAATTGCTGTCCGTGCCGTTGAATGTCAGTTACCGTTGGACGGGCCTTGGCAGGGTAGAGGCGCATCCTCAATATGTCATCGTCATCACCCGCCGTTATGGTGTAGCCGACGCCGCGCACGGTTCGAATGAGCCGGGAGTTATGCGCGCTGTCAATCTTGCTGCGGAGGTGGCGAACGTAAACATCTAAGATATTCGTGATCCCGTCGAAACCCTGGTTCATACATGTGCGATGATCATGTTGTGTGAAAGCACCGCACCTGGCCGGCATTGACCATCAGGTATTCCAGGAGGGTGTACTCTTTGGAGGTCAACTCAATGCGATGTCCGGCGCGCTTGACTTGCTGCGAAAGCCGCTCGCTGCGCTTTCGCTTCAGTGCCTGGCATGCAGCAAGAATGGTGGTCTGTCTAACGCTGGCCCGGCGCTTCCTTGTACATCGGTTTGGAGCGCTACCTGTCGCTGCGGAAGGAACTCGGTGATCAAGCCCGTGTCATCGGAGAGAATCTGCTGCGCCAGGTGACTACCCAGGGCGAGCATTGGGTCATTGCCGAAGGCGACGATTATGCTCTGGCAAGCAATGGCGCTTCATCCGCGTTGTCCGGGCCGACGCCAGCGTGATGTATCAATCCGGTCCTCTGAAGGACCAATCTTTCGACCCGGCGACCATACCGATGGCCTCGGCCGGACAGTTTCCCGGCTCGCTCGAGGGTACGACGCTCGGAGGAGCTCAACCGGTTGTGCTTGAGCGCTATGCTCTCAAGGTAGACGGCGGTAGCTACCGGGTCGACACTGGAGCGAGGTACGCTGGTATCGAGGCGTGCTGCAGGGCGTGCTGCTCATCTTGATTATTGGCGTGCCCGTCGTCGTGGCAGCTGCGGCAATCGGTGAATTCTTTATCGTGCAGCGTGGACTGGACTTGCTCCCATTGACGCCATCACCCAGCAGGCGGAGCGGATCGCGGATCGCTGTCGTAAAAAACGAAAGCGCCCCGGACTCATTGAGTCATGGGACGCCCGTCGAACAGCCCTCCCCCGAAAACTGCTCACAACCAGCCTACGTTCTGACCTGCGCCGTGGGAATGGCTCGGACGGGCTACTGTGGAAATGCTGTGGAAGGGTCGGTCCTACGAGTCCACCTACGAAATAGAAAGGGGCTCGAAGACGTTGCTGCGTAAGACTAGACCGAAGTTCCAAGTAGGTTCCATGGTAGGAAACTTAGAAGCTTAATAGGGCAGCCGCGCGGCTAATCTTTTTTGCAACGTCGCGATCAGGGCATCAATGTCGGCCGGTTTCGCGAAGTAGTCGTCGATCTCATGGCGGATACTTTCAAGAGCACCTTCGACATAAGGGTACGCCGTCAGGATAATCGCAACACAACCTGGATTAGCCTGCCGCACGGCGCGAATGACCTCGTACCCGTCGCCTGGCTCGCCAATATTCAGGTCCGACAGCAGTACGTCGAACTTGCTGCTTTGTATTTCCTGGAGTGCTTCCGGAACACTGGCTGCAGTTTTGACGTCAAACCCGTGTCCCTGCAAGATGAGTGGGAGCATCGCGCGGATGCTGTCCTCGTCATCGACAAAGAGAAGGCGCTTGGAGTAGGAAACTACGTTGTTCAAGGGCGCAAAAACTAACGCAAAAGAACAGCTTCTAGCTCGACATCATAGAGAATTCCTTTGATTGACAGCAAGTAGCCCTTCCAACAGTTCATCCAACAATTCCAGACAATCCCAGACGACGATCTTCAAGCAGGCGAAAGCTGGTCGCATTCCGTCATTCCGAATCGGCACTTATCTTCGCTTTGACCCTAAAATCCCTTGCGCACTGGCTACGTGCTCAGTAGATCGTTTGTGTTACATTTCTGCCACATCCCAGCACCGGGCAGATGCGCACAGGAGGGTGCGTCAGAAAGTGAACATACCCGAGCGAACGACCCAACAACCGGAAGGGCCGATTTGTGTCCTGTCGGCTAGCATCGATCCCAGGCTGAACCATAACCGTGGGCTACTCCTGCGATACCACGGCTTCGACGTCACAACGTCTAAGTCAAAGGATTACGTACGCGAACAGAGTTGAGCGTCGTGTTTTCGGTGTAGTCATCTTCGGCAGCACTCTTCCAAGCGATACATGCAAGGGGCTGGCGGAAGTGTTCCGCAAGCGTAACGCGCAAGGAAAAATCATCGAGATTATTCCTTCGCCGTGGGCTGCTCTGAAAAATCTGCCAGACGCCACGGTGGTCAGCACGGATGAACCATCAAAACTCATCTTAACTATTCGCGACATCTGCGATAGCACAAAGGGCGAACAGGCAGACCCTTGGATGGAGCTTTGCAAGCAAGCTGCCGTCGAGCAAGATCCGAAAAAACTACTTGAGTTTACCGACGAGATAAACCGATTGCTTAAAGAGAAAGAACAGCTTGATAACAAGCGCTCTGAGGTTCAGGCAACAAGGACTAGCTGCGAATAGTCAGTTACGCGAAAATTCCACCTTTCTGCGTACGCTTCATTCCGGGAAGTAGCACTAGTGCAGACTGACCTGTCTCTTCCAAGCGCGAGATCCGTTGTGACTCGGGTTCTATCCTGACAGTAAGGGCTGAACAGCATGCCACTTTTCGCGCTCCCATCGAGCGTGGTTATCAGTGGCCATTTTTAATGGCCCTGCCCGCCGAAGAGAAATGGCGAGGACGGGCTACGGTATTTGGCGCGCCGTTCCCGAACTCACGCCGACTTCTTTTCTGGCGCGGGAAACGGAATGATCTTGCCGCGTTGCTCGGGCGGAATCCATTTTGCGATCTTTTGGAACCCGTCCGGCACGTAGAACTCAATTACTTTTGCCATCACCACGCCCAATCACAATCACAGCGGATCTGATCGCACAGCCTGGCTTTTCTGAACTGGCTGGGGTCTGGTCAACGTTCTCAATCCAGCTTCGGTCCTTGTGTTATACGTAGCCGTAGGCAACGTCTCTTTCAAAATCTCACCAAGGGAAAATAGGGACCAAGACTCGAGTTCGGGGGAATGAACTGGACTTGTCTGGGGTCGGGTTGCCCACACGCTACTCACTTCGGCCGCACGCGTAAATGGCACTTACGAGCTATTTCGCCGTGTTCCGAATCGCCTATTTGTTCCAGTTCAGCGACTGATTCGTGCCGATAGGTAAGTGGAGCATTGCCAAAAAAAGGCAAGAGCCAGCCAGAAGTGATGCGCCGGAAATGAGATTAAGAACGAAATTCTGTTTCGACTTCACTAATCCATACGTCAGCCAGACCCAATGCTTCGTCCAGCGGGTCGAGCGTCGAACTGATTTCATGGGACCGAAACCCGGAACATCCTTGCTCAACGACAGATGGCTGAATATCAAGAAGGAAATCTGGTCGTTGCGACTGCAGCTGGCTCCGGCCGCTGCCGCAACCTACTAAACTTTTACTCGAACTGCAACACCACTATCTCGGGATTCGATCCAAGTCGTAGGGGTGGTCCCCACGTTCCTGCTCCGCTCGAAGTAAAGACCTGCATTTTCCCGATCCGGCTTAGGCCGTATACGAACTGCCGGTAAATTCGCCGCGCTATCCAGCTCCAAGGTATGAACTGGCCGAGGTGGGTATGCCCGGAAAGTTGCAGAGAAATGCCCGCGGCCTCGGCGATTTCGGGATGGTCGGGTGCGTGTGTCAACAAAATGCTCGCACGGTCGCGATCCAAACGGATGCTGTGGAGGGCCGACGCCAACGAGTTGTGGCGCCACGCATTCCGGTACGGCACACCAATAATCTGCAAACCGTCTACCTCCACTTTTTCATTGTTGAGCACACGCACACCAGCCGCTGCAATGGCCTGAAGGTATTTACTGTCATCCCCAAATTGCTCATGATTCCCCGCAACGAAATACACGCCGTGCGACGCCGATAGCAGGGCCAATGGCTCCGCTGCCCGCGCTGCGTCGATGGCCGTGCCGTCATACAAATCACCGGCAATAAAAATTGCGTGTGGCTCTTCCCTCAAAATCTGCGCAACCATACGTCGCAGAAAACCACTATTCCGCACATGTCCTAAATGCAAATCGCTGATCAGGGCTGCTTTTCGGCCACGCCACGCGGCCGGCAAGTTTGCGAGCCGCACCGTGGTTCGCGTGACTCGCGTCCAGCTTGCATTAAGAATCCCGCAGAATCCCGTTACTGCTGCAACTCCGAACAGCAGTTCCACTATCCGATGGAAATCGGCATTCAGCCCAGCCAGAACCGCCACCGCGAAAATAATCCAGCAGCAAGCGGCGGCAATAGCGAGGAAACTCAGTAATCCCACCCAAACCGCAGCAACCCTGTAAAACGTGCGCACAAAGGCATTTGTATAGCGAAAGGCGAGTAGCGAAGCGAGAACGAATGTCACTGACAGAAAGCCGACAACCAGGTTGATCCACAGTGGTCCAGCACTATGGCCGTTCGGAGACGAAAATGTCCACGTCTCATACAGGACAAAATGCGCCAAAAGAAGAAACGATTGAGCAATGATAATGAAAGCAACTAAGCGTTTTCGAAGCCGCACCTTGTATTGGATTCTTCAACTCTGCCGATTGCTAACTTAATTTTGCAGAGGATCGCATCGGGCAACAAACGCGAAGAGTGGAGGGTGGCCGCTCATTTAGATTCCGTCTTCTCCTCTGAACTGGCGTATCTTTCGACGGTCGCGTTTGGAGGGTTTGCTGTGGGGGGCCGGCGTGAAATTCATGCCTCCCCTGCGCTGTTCTGCGATCTTGAGTCGGAGTTCACGGCTCGATTCTGTTTCCCGATACAGGGTCCGAGCTACGGACGCCGGGCCGCGCACTTCGCTGAGAAGCAAGACCTCGACTTCAAGATCGCCCCCCTCGGTCCTAATCTGCAAGATGTCACCAACCCGAACTTCCCGTGCAGGCTTGACGAGCTGCTTATCGGACTGAATTCTGCCGAGTTCACAGGCTCGGGCAGCCAGGCTACGCGTCTTAAAAAATCTGGCAGCCCAGAGCCACTTATCCATCCGAACACCGGCCATGATCTATCTTAGCTTGCTTGCAAAAGCGCTGGCGCAACCTGCAAGCTACTAAATATGCCGGAGCTGCCGGATATTGCCGCCTACCTCAGTGCGCTTGAACCACGGATCGGGGCACAGCCCATCCAGCAAATACGGCTGGCGAGCCCCTTCTTGCTTCGTACGGCAAAACCTTCGGTTACGGATGTGGAAGGGCACATTGTCCGCGATCTGCGGCGAATCGGCAAACGAATCGCAATTGGAGTGGAGGGCGATCTCTGGCTGGTGCTGCACTTGATGATTGCCGGCCGCTTGCACTGGCGCTCCCGAGGAGCAAAGCTGGCGGGTCGCCAGAGCCGGGCAGCTTTCGATTTTCCCAACGGCTCTCTCGTGCTCACGGAAGTCGGCACAAAGCATCGTGCATCGCTCTATGTCTTCAGGGGCGAAGAGGCATTGCAGTCCGTAGATCCTGGGGGAATCGACGTCTTCACCAGCAATCTCAGCTCATTTCGTGACGCGCTGACGGCTGAAAACCGCACGCTCAAGAGAGCTCTTACCGACCCGCGCATACTCAGTGGCATCGGCAATGCGTATTCAGACGAGATCTTGTACGCTGCCCGATTGTCTCCTATCGCCCTAACGCAAAAGCTAAAACCGGATGAGTGGGAGCGGCTGTTCGCGGCGACGCGCGACACGCTCAGGTTCTGGATCGACCAGCTGCGCGCAGAAGCGGAGACTGGGTTTCCGGAAAAGGTGACCGCATTCCGCAAGGGCATGGCCGTTCACGGACGCTATGGGGAGTCGTGTCCGAGGTGCGGCGAGAAAATTCAGCGTATTCGTTACGCTGACAACGAGACCAATTATTGTGCTCCCTGCCAAACCGGCGGCCGACTTCTGGCGGATCGAAGCCTGTCCCGGCTGCTGCAATCCGACTGGCCTCGTACCCTGGATGAGCTCGAGGCTCTAAAACGTCGCTAGAAAATGTCTAATAGCCGGTGTATACGCCTCCACCGGTCCATTTTTCTGTTTTCTTCCGTACTGCAGCCCTCTCCATTGTTCAATGCCAGCCAATCACAAAGCCCTTCTCTGAGCCAAGGAGGTGATTGTGAATGCTTGGATCTCTGTAATCCAGCATATCCGCAAATTGCGTGGCGGAGCTCAATTCACAGCCTCTGCGGGCGTCCGATGGTGCCCATTACCTCTGCAAGTTATCGAACAATCCTCAATACATCAGAGTGGCCCAACCCTCTCAAAAGGGCGATCTTCTGTATTCTTCTGTCCTCTGACGGACTTGGGTTCAGGAGAAAAACACGAGACTCATCTTCTCGGCGTGGTGGACTTCGGTATTCACGGCATCTCCGAAAGACCTCTTGTACAATCGAAGATATCCGACCCCCGTCTAGGCGCAGCGAAAAGGCGATTTTAAACAAACCGGCGTGCACAAACATGGGTGGTGCCGGATGAAATGCGGCCGGTTACTGCGAAGTTGAAATGGGCGCCGATATTCCGCCAGGTACGGCATCCAACGGAAGCTCTACCTGCGCCGCGGCGCAGGGGAAGGCCGAGCTAGACAGGTTCTTCGACCGTCATTTCCGAGTGAGAGCATAATGCCGAGCGGACATAACCTGCGTTCTCAATGCCCCGTTCCCTTACCGTTCGATCTCCACTTCAGTATCTGTTGCTTCCTTCGATGGCGCCGATGGCTGGGTGGCCGGGGGAGAACCCACGAAATCAGCCAACTCCAGACGAAGGTTCCCGGGATTCGTGGAGTATGTCAGCCCAGTTTCGAGATCAATTGAGCCAGCGCGGATGAGCTTTTCGATTTCGCCATCGAAGTGTTGCATACCTTCTGTCGTGCCGGCCCGCATCGCGTCCAGCAGCGTCTTCCCTTCCGCTTCTCCTCTCTCCACGTACTCTCGCGTGCGGAGAGTTGACTTCAGGATCTCTATGACCGCCACTCTTCCGCATCCATCCTTCCGTGGAACGAGCCTCTGGCTGACGATGCAGCGAAAACTCTTGGCCAGGCGGTTGCGAATCATATGCTGCTCGGCCAGCGGGAAGACACCCACGATGCGCTCCACCGTTTTGGAGGCATCGATGGTGTGCAAGGTAGAGAGGACCAAGTGGCCGGTCTCGGCTGCTTCCATGGCGATCTCAATGGTTTCCTTATCCCGCATCTCGCCTACAAGAATGGCTTTGGGAGCTTGTCGGAGAGCAGCGCGCAGCGCGAATGCGAAGCTGGGCGTATCACTATGCAGTTCGCGCTGGTGGATCGTGCAGTTCTTGTGCGGGTGCAGGAATTCGATCGGATCTTCGATGGTGACGATGTGATATGAGTGCTTCTGGTTGATCAGGTCAATGATGGCCGCCAACGTGGAAGACTTCCCGGAACCGGTAGGGCCGGTGACGAGCGCAATGCCGTTGCGCAGGTCAGCCACTTCGGCGAGCTGCTGTGGTAGGTTGAGGACCGCAAAATCGGGCACAGTGTTGGGGATCACCCGCATTACGATGGCACAGCTGCCCCGCTGCATGAATACGTTGACACGGAAGCGGGACTTGCCCGCCAGGCTGTAGGAGACGTCGCAGGAACCTTGTTCTCGAAGACCGGTCAGTGCCTGGGTGTTGTTGCCGATCAGGTCGGAGGCAATTTGCCGTGTGTGCTCCGCAGTCAGCACCGGGAGCTGGGTTATGCGCACCGGTACCAGGCGTCCATCCCGCTCGACCAGCGGGGGTCGGCCGGGCGAGAAAATCAGATCGCTTATCTTCTCAGAACTGCGCAGCATAGCGGACAGTAAAGCCGGTGTTGGAACCCGCGAGGCAACCGCTGCATCGGAGGTGCTGTTGTTTTCTGTAAACGTCGGTTTGGCGAGAGTGGACACGATACGATCTCCTGACGACGCAGCCGGCAAAGGGACCCGCAATTACCGAGGTAGAGCATGACTTAGTCGATTCCCGCCGCGCCAGATACCTTTGGAGCTGCACGGCGCTGGCCAAAGAATGTTGATGCCTCTCCCGGCGCTATGGTCAGGTTTCTCCATAACTTAAGGGAAGTTAAGGCGACTGGATCTGCAGGGCATTTCCCGCTACCCGTACGCCAATCCAGATCTTGGACGCAAAGATCTAGAATTTGGAGGACCCCTATTCCGCCCGGGCGGTCTGTGCAGCGAACGGAGAGGCCGTCTGCTCGATTTCCGCACAGGAAGGGAATTCTGCGAGAACATCCACAGTTTCGGCGCGAAACCCGTGCCCATCGCTAAAAAAACCGGCCGTAAGTAGCTTCCCCGTTTTGGTCCGTATGACAGGGCTAATAAAGGGCAAATAAAGGGCGTCTGGGTTTGCAAAACCGGCCGCCGGAGCGCAATATCAAGCCATTCGATGTCGGCTTCTACCCGCAGAATCTAGGTTCAGCCGGGGAGGGTTATGAACAAAAGGTCGAAGCTACGAGAGGCTCTCGCTGTGCTTCAGTCTCCTGACGGTGTCCCGCGCAGGCGGAAAAAGTCTACGATGTCCGCTGAACCGAACGCAGGGATATCCCGAGCCCCGAAAAGCTCGCTGGAAGGCAGGGAAGGCGAAGACAGCGAAGACCGGCGCGTAACCTTAGTTGGGAACTTCAGCCTCAATAAGCTTCGATGCGCCTGAGTTCGGCAACAAGCGCCTTCATCACTCGTTCAGATGTTCTCTCACCTCTGACAACTCTGCTTACGTACGAAGCAGCGATACCGGCTCGCATGTATGCGCTGGCTGAGGCCGCGCTCGCCGATGCCCGGATCGCCTGCTGGGAAAGCAAGTACTTTTACAACTTTTGGCGTCCGATCACTGCGATCCGGGTGGGCGACCAGGATGGCAATCCAGCCACCGAAGTCGATCCTGCTTGGCAGCCACTCAGCAACACACCTCATTTCCCGAGTACCCCTCTGGACACGCCTCCACCCGTGGCGCGATTTCTCATGTGCTGCGACTTCTCTTCGGCAGCGATGTGCTGAATTTTCAAATGACCACGACGAACCCGAACGCCGCGCAGAAGACCCGCACCTTCACACGTTTATCCCAGGCCGAGAAAGAGGTCATCAACGCGCGTGTGTACGTCGGTATCCGCTATCGCAACTCGGACCGCACCGCCCGAGTTCAGGGTCTCCGTGTCGCGAATTGGGTCTTTAAGAACTATTTCCGTCCAGTCGGCGACTTGCGCTTCTGGGCACAGCAGGAAGGAGTGCAGGAGTGAGGTACTGCTGGATGACGTGAAGGTAAAATGTCAAAATGGCGACGCCTGATACGAATCGCCAATCGACGCGCAGCGCTCCATATAGTCGTTAGTGAGCTAGGGAGAAGCCCAGGAAACACTTGGCGAGCAATTTATGGCGGCCCTCGTCTTCTCTGCGCGACGAGAAACAATACTCGGACGCGGCTGGATGGAATACGGCGAAGCTTGAGTGCGAATACGCGCATCCGACAATATTCGTCGGCCGATCGAGAAATACCACAGACTATGCGCTAGTGGAGAACGACGAGTTGCTTTGGCTCTGCCGCCCGAGCCTCGTCGGCCATAGCCCGAGTGGGTGTGCGCTCTCTCGATGTCCGTGGTAATGGACAATCGGCCGATAGCCAACTCAGTTTTCGTCCGATGATGCTGCCGGAGTACTTCGCTAGGTAGTGAACGATTGTTTCTACGCGGATTTTGATACTGCCCGCAGGCTTCGTGGAATCCAAATCACCGAACTTGAAAAACAGCGTTCCCGTCGCCTCGACGATCTTCTGGGTGGGCGTGTAGGTTGGCTGGTCCATCCCGCATTCATAGCTCGAAAGCCGGATCACGCAGGTAATCCACGGGCAACGTGCCGCAACCTTCGCTCCCCACATGATCTCGTTGGTGTTGCTGCTGTAAGAGGACGTCCATACGTCGGAGATATCGAAGGGAGTCTTAATGCGTCCTTTCCGCATGTCTTCTGCAAAAAGCCAGTTCATCAGGTCGGCATCGCCAGGCAGATACTGCAGCCACAGAATGGGATAACCGTGCGCCTGCAACTCGGCTTCGATCTCGTGGCCAATACCGGTATCCATGTGATAGGGACGAGCGAGAACGAGAATGCATGGCTTCTGATTTTGTGCGCACCAGGCGAGAATCTCACGGCTGCGCTGGCGGGCCCGTGTGGTGAAATTCTCGAGAGCTTGGTAGCCGGCCTGAACGGCTCGTTCCGTTTCATCGGGATCTAAATTGAGAATGTCTTTCAGCGAGGTATACAGTTGCCCTGAAACCAGCTGGCGATCCCCAAGACTCACGAAGGGGGAAGCGTAGACGATCCCGTTCTCGACGAATACGTCATTCTCCTTCATGAATCCGGCCTTGATATTTTCCGGCCCGGCCATGACTCGGGTGCAGGTGACCGTGTCTACGACGTGACCATGAAGAATCGAGGGCAACGAATGAATCATCGGGCTAAGCAGAATATTGATCTTCTTCTTTTGTCCGAAGATCAGTTCACCGTAATGGCCGCTCATACACTTCACTGGGTAGCAGCAGTCGACAGTCCCACGCCCTTTTCCAAATTCGCGGCCCTGCTCTTCGGAAGTGTCCGAGCTGAAGATAATGTTTTCCGGGGAGATCCCAAGTGCCTTCAGGAAACCTACCCAGAACTGGTGGGTGCTCCATATGTTCAGTACCTTGGGGATTCCTACGCGCAGCTGCGAGCGATCTTTAATTGGCGGCGCGGCGGAATGCTTCTTTGCGAACCATGTCTGCAATATTGGGATAGGCATTTTTTGTCTTCTCGATTCCGGCCTTGATGACCTTCATCTCGTTTAGGTCTTCCACCAGACCCTTGGGGCAGGAGTTGTTCACAATAACGCGCTCCCATCCCTTCGCAAGCGGAACCTTGCTCCATTCACGTCCGCTTCCTTCGGCTAATTCAACGTCAATGAAACTGCGCTGACAGTTGACAGGACACCAATGACAGACTGTATCGATCGAGGTGGCTGTCTTATACGATAACTTCTCAATCGCATCGAACCCTCGAAACGCAGTTCGACCACCTTTCTCGGCCCATTCCAACGCTACCATGGCAGCACCGATGGCGCCGGCTTCGCCGGAGTAGGGATGTACCACAACTTCGGCCTCGGGAATCTTGGACAAAATGAAATCCACCTGGGTCTTTACTACGGCAAGATTTCTGTGCGTGCCGCCCTGCAGGATGTACTTTTTCCCTACCTGCTGAAGATTGTTTAAGCCACCCGCATAAATCCAGACGTTTAATGGAAGAATGGCGCAGAGACCGGCCAGGATCTCATCGGCCTGCCACCCTTTGCGCTGCTGGTTGACGATGTCGCTTTGCAGGAAGACTCCGCATCCCATGGAGAGTTGGGGCATCGCCTGGGCACGAAAGGCTCCGTCAGCCATTTCGTTCATGGGAATGTTGAAGCGCTCAGCCACCCCCTGCAGGAAAGCTCCGTTGCCAGACGAGCACTGGGAGTTCAGCCGGAAATCGGTTACCGCGCCGTTGTTCAGGATCATGATCTTGACGTCCACCCCACCCACGTCGCAAATGCAATCGGCGTCAGGAAAGAAGTGCAAGCCAGCCGTGGCATGAGCGATAGTCTCCACCACCGGGCAGTCGGCGCCGAGAATGTTCTTCAATAGGTCTTTGCCATAGCCGGTAATCGCCAACCCCAGGATCTCTCCATTGCCAACCGCCCCGCGAATCTGCCGGAATAGAGCCTTGGCGTCTTCGATGGGATTTCCCTTGCTGAGTGCATAGCAAGAAAAGAGCAAGTCTTTCTGAGGCGAGAGGCAGACGGCTTTTGCCGTCGTGGATCCAAAATCGCAACCCACGCCCACCGGTCCGAGATTCCCGGCTTCTTCCACACTCGGAGCAGTTGGCGAGGATCGATGCCCATTGCCATTTTTAGAGCCGTGGCCATTGCCTCCGTAGCGTGCTTTGAACGACTCCAGCTCTTCCCGGTCCTTCCACAACCCACCTCGGCCGAGTTTCTTTTTCTCCTCGTGTTGGCCTTCTTCAATCCACCATCGCAATTGACCCGCGCCTTGATAAACGCCGACCAAGTTTGGCTCCCTGCGGGCGATTTCGATGCAACCCTGGGCGGCATAATAAAGAGCATTCTCGGGAACCCGGATCAGGGAGGCCGGATCGGCGTCGCCCGGCAACGTGATCTTGCGCTCCTGCCAGAGTCTGACCAGGTGATGCCGCCATGCCTCCTGGAGGCCGATAAAGAACAGGTTCGGGCCGCCCAGCAGCAGAATGTCGGGAGACGGAGTATTACCACGCGTGAGGGTAGCTAGGTTCTGGTACACCACCGCCTCGAATAAAGAGGCGATGATCTCCTCGACCGAAACCCCGGCTTTCAGCAAGGTATTGGCATCTGCTTCGGCGAAGATGCCGCATTTGCTGCTGATCTTATGCAGCGTGTAACCGGAATACTTCATTCTTGACAGCTGCTCCGGCGGAATTTCCAATTTGCGAGCTGTCTTCTCAATGAAGGTGCCTGTGCCGCCGGAACAGGCGCTTTGCATCAGAACCTGCTTACTCTTGCTCGGCCCGTTGCCGTGGAAAAAGATCGTCTTCATGTCTTCGCCGCCGATCTCGCTTACGAAGTGCACTGAAGGATGCAGCTTCTCAACCGCTGCGGCTACCGCCACCACTTCCTGAATCACCTTTCCGCCGACAAGAGGAGCGATAATCCCCGCTCCTGATCCCGTGAAGAAGATGCGGTCTCGTTCGGGTGTAAGACCGTACTCGCTTTCGAGCCGGGCAAGGAACTCCAACACCTTCTCTGCCTGTTTGGTGTTGTGGCGCTCATAGGCCTGCGCTAGCACCTCGCCGTCCGAAGAGGCGAGCACATATTTGCAGGTGGTGCTCCCCACATCTATGCCACACACCATTCCCCCAGCTTCATTCACCGTCGCTTCCGGGGCCGCACACGGTTGTGTCGGGCAGGGATCGATCAGCAGGGGCTGAATCTGGAACAAGGCCTTGTTAGACATAAGCGGCCGTCCTCGCTTCCCCTTCTCTTCTATCGTTCGGGTCCTGGCTCAACTCCGGGCGGAGTCGGCAGCTTCGAGCGAGATGCAGGACGTAATTGGCGGCAGTTCCTGCATAGCCAAGATGCGGCACGCGGTAAGTAGCACTGCGTACTTTCGGGTGCTGTGCCTCGTACTGGCGAATGACTTCGGCCGTCAGGCCTGTCTTGTTTAAGGCGTCTTCGAATTCCGCCTGCGCCCGCATTTTTGCCTCGGTGAGGATCATCTGGCAACGGGAGAGGGCATGCACTTCCGAATCGCCTTTCACCTCAATGGGTGCATAAAGCAGGTCGGGATATTTGCCAATGACATTGGCCATCGCGCCGATAGACATCGTGTTGGGCATGCACGAGTAGGGAGAGAGTTCGCAGATCATGTGGGCTTTTTTGTGGTGATAAGCATGAAGCGCTTTCCCAATCAGCATGTGTCCTTCTCCCCCGCGAAGCTCGAAGTGATAGAAGGGTTCTGCCAGCCGCTTCAGTTCTTCCTGGTCGGGCAGTTCGTTGGGAAGATTCGCCAGCGCCCTGCGAAGTCGGTTATAGGTGGCGCGGTAGATGCGCTCCAGCGTATGCAGTGCTAGTGCTTGGGCGTGAGGATGTTTTGCCTTCGAGTTCCGATGCTCAAGTTTGCGGATAGTGGGATGTAGAAGGTAATGCAGCCATACCGCGACAGGCGGAGGCACCACCTCGGAATCCTCCTGTTCAAGCCAGCGCTTGATGTTGTAATTGCCCTCGCCCTCGTGCGTCTGTAGCCAGAACTCTCCCGTGACTTTCACCTTTGCTTTCACCCGCAGGCGATCGACTTCGATGACGTCCCACTTCTTGCGCACCTCACGCAAGGCACGCGCGAAGTAGTTGCTCAACAAGTGCCACGCCAACGCCCCGTACTTTTTGCCATGATCGGGTCGATTCCGAAACACTTCATATAAATACTCGACACTCTCTTTTAGTACGCGTTCCGTCTGACCAGGATTGATCTCATAGGGTCGCGTCATGTACTCCAGGTCCATCAGCAAGTCTGCGCAGAGAATGGCCCAAATAAGCCCGAGGCTGAGCGGCATATTGATGTCTAGGCCCCCGCCCCCGTTTGAACCCTGGTCGAGTTCGTCCTGGGCCAGGAGAAAAAGCCTGAAGTCGCGCAGACCCAGGCCATCAAGAGCCATGGCATATGATTCGTGATACTGGCCAAAGCGGCACGGTCCACAAGCTCCGGCTGTCAGAAAAACATATTTGTTCGTTACCTCTTCTTTCCCATGTAGAGTGACTTCCCTCTTAAGAAAGTTGACCAGACTTCCAGTGGTGAAAATGGTGGGGCAACACGCGCCTACGTCGATCAATTCCTTTCCGGCGTCCAGATCGTCGCGGGCAATGTTGGGCAGGGGTTCGGCATTGTACTGTAAGTTGTGGAGAGCGCCCTGCATTAGCCGTTCGTGCTTCCATGTCAGGCCCCCGTACAAGATGGTGACGCGGTCCCGCTCCTCGCGCGTGAAAGGACGCGGTCGGTAGGCGGTGTAGTGGCTGATGCTCGGCAACTGTGTGAACTGTCCCATTTTGTTCCTTCCTCCCTTTCCAATAATTTCTTGTACACCGGTGTTGAACTCAATATGCGATCATGAACTGCGCCTGGCACGGTAATGGGCGCCAAGGTGGCGATCGGACCATCACCCCACGCATGCAGCAACATTGGATCGGGCCGGCCATTAACGGCGGATGAAGGATGCTGCTGCGGCAGTATTAGGGACCCCAACGCATTCAAACCTACCCAGAACCACCCGGGTACCCCCGGTAGAAAGAAGGCAGAAGGCCAAGCGAACGGATGCCGCCCATTATGCCACCAAGTGCGGTGCCGGGGGTGCAGCGCCCATAAACATTGCGAAATCAAAAAAGCCCTGGACACGCGCCCTAACCTCCTCGGTGAAACTGAGGCTAACGGCCGCGGCAGATGCTGCGGCGTAGGGCCTCCAGGAACCCCTATCAACACTCTGGCTACCGCTCATGGCAGGTGCATACGACCAGGACGAAAGCACCATTTCGGAATCAAATACGATGCAGGAATATGGTCCGGCGATTCTTGCTAAACCTCGGCAGTCTCGATCGCGTCGGTGTGGCGCGACAGTAGGGTGTGGCCCTCGGTCAGGGGACGAGGATCGGACTCAATCACGAGTTCTATGGCAAACCACAGATTAGACTTACAATCAAGCTTCAAAAGACAGGCATTTGTGGAAGACACATTTCGGCAATTCAGCGTGCAGTGAAATCAACGGCTTAGGAGATGCGGGATTGTGGTTTTCTGAACGCAGCCGTCCTTGGCTCCAGCCGCAACCGAGAAGTCTCCGGCTCCTCGTCAGTCAGTTTCGGTCCGTGTTTGTTTGCCAAAGTTTGTTTGCCAAATCCCCAAACCAACGGGCGCATTCCCTAGCGCGCGCATTCCCTTAAGACAACTCAGCCCAACCGGCTACCTGACTTGATGCTAACATCGGGCAAAAGGTGATGTCTCGCGTCTGGGCACGATCAGGGATAATGTTGCGAGTGTGGCGTCGTCCGCTGATCACTCATTGACAGTTTCGTTGCAGTAAAGATTTTTCGATCGCGATGAGTGTCACGAGGAATCGAATATGACAACAACCCTGTCGAAACGCATTCAGTTCATTACTCATGGCGGAAAACAAATACTGCTCGTGGACTTCTCGAACTGTCCGGCATCCGATGTTGAGCGGATCGCCCGGGCAGTTCCAGATTATGTAATCACCCAGCCCCGTGGTTCGGTTCTGCTGCTCACCGATTTCACCGGGGCCTCGTTTGACGAAGAAGCTCTTCGGACCATGAAGGAAAGCGCGGTCTTCGATAAGCCTCACATTAGGAAAACTGCGTGGATCGGAGCAGGAAGCTTTCCCACACAATTCTATGAGAGATTGAAAATCTTTTCCCGTCGAGATTTTCCTATTTTCAAAACTCGCGAAGAAGCGTTGGCTTGGCTGTTGGCAGATTGACTGAGGTCGGGGCGTTTAGGTTCTAGCATCGGTTCTATGGGCTAGCATTTCATCATCGCGCAATTCTTTGTGACTGCTGCTCTTCCTTTTCCCGGATTCAGCTACTTGATCACGTGGCAAGAGGAGAAGGTTGGGTGGCCCGGTCTTCGACTATCTCGCGTATTTTTCCGGCGTCTGATTCGGTACCCTCCGGAAGTCGATGGAGGCGGCACCCTCAGCGTTCGTGGCCCGGCTCCACGTGCCAGGCCTGAATGCCACGCGGCTTTTGCATCGGCCTAAGGTCGCGCCAGAGCCTCAATCCCCCCACTTGGAGACGCCGTTGGTGGCGGCGAAGAGTTCGCGTCGAATAGCCGAACCAGCGAGCGATATGGTTTTGACCGGCGTACCCGGATTCGAAAAGCGTAGCCATGGCGTAGGCTTCCGCGGCGCGATCCTGGGTGGAGTAATGGGAAAAGATGGGAAAAGACTATGCCATGAACCAGGATCGCTCGGTGGTTGCCCTCGGTCTGGACACAAACGTGAGGGTTCGCCATGGTGCTACCCGACAGGGCAGGCGGAGCAGGCAAAAGCTCTGGTTGCCGAGAAGACGACTTCATGGTGGCTAGCATGCCGTACCGACTCGCGATCAGAAAATTCAAAAAGCGGACAGGTTTTGGTCCGCAGTAGGCGACTTCTCGGATACCAGGTCTTAACTGTTCTTGGGGGGTATGTCAGGAGTTCTGAACTTAGGTGTTACGCGAAAGATTGCGCGTCCGACATCGAGAAATCGGCTGGCGTTGTCGTGAGCAGCTACGCAATCTGATGTCGAGTCCGCAGCCGCCGATTTCTCGACGGCATTTCGAATCGAAGGTGAAGCCGGGATGGAGTTCTGGGACGCCGCAGATCGTGGCGTCGGCCCTCGAGGCTGGTGCAGCCCAGGTCCTGTCGGACGATCTTCGTGCGGGACTAACGATTACCGGCATAGGTATCGTAAATCCCTTCGCAAGCGCCAGCTGATTCGCCTGGATTGTTCACTCCAGCGGTTACGCCAGGGCTCAGACAGAACGGTCGATCTCATCACCATCTCAGCTTTAATCAAAATTTCATGTCTCAAACGTCCGGCCCGCTTTACACTGCGGGTCGACCTGTGCAAGGTCCTCAAACGTGGGGAGGGTTCAACCACCGAAAGACCTGGAACTCTCCCCACGATACGGTATGCATTGCTCGGGCAAGCACTAACAAAGCGCGTCCGAAAGATCGAATGTGAGCAGTTTGATGTGGAGTTGGCGGGTTCCATTCACATTGACGGACTTGCCCCGCTGCGGCCCTCAGCCAGTCAAAACGAAGCGGTTTTCAATTCACCGACTAGAAACCAGTAGGGGAGCAGTCCCAGAAGCAAAACGATGGAGCCCAGCTCAAAACCCGGAGCATGTGAGCCGGCCCGCGTAATCAAGAATCCCACCGCAAGTGGGGCTAGGATTCCGGCGAGATTCCCTGCAAAGTTCTCCGCTCCCGTCCAAATGCCAATTTGCTCGCCCGGCGCACAGCTCTGGAGAATTGCGAGCAGATTGCCGGTAGAGAGACCGACCAAGGAAGCTCCCATCAATAGCCCAATGCCTATCCTGGTATCGGAGGCGCGCACGGCTGGTGTGAGAAAGACACCCATAAAGAAAGCCACCGTCACCATTCCCTTTCGAGTTCGGGTTTCATTCCAGCCTCGTCGGATGAGCCTGTCGGCGATCCATCCTCCAATCGGTTCAGCAAGCCCGAAGGTAAAGAACGCGACAGAGGCATAAAAACCTGCCTGTACGATGCTGAGGTGCCGGGCCGTAACGAGGTAGTCAGGCAACCACGTGACCAGCACATACCAGTAGTAATCAAAACAAAAGAATCCTAGGCAGATGCCCAGCAAATTGCGGTCGACAACTGCCTTCCAATTAATGGACAGCGCCTTCTCGGATACTGGTGAGGTCACGGTGCTGTTTACTGTCCGCACCCGACATGGAAAAGCGCAAAACCACGGGACTATCCACCCGAGAGCCACAAGGCCTAGCAGAAGGAAAGTGTGGCGCCATCCATAACGCATCAAGAGCCAAGGGACCAGGAAGCCTTCAACGACCAAACCCGTTCGGGTGCCGAAATCAAAAAGTCCTGAGGGCAGACCGCGATCTTTCCTCGTGAACAGCAAGCTGACGATCTTGCTCCCTCCCGGAAGGTAGATTGACTCCCCCACGCCGAGAAGAATGCGCAAACTAACCAAAACTGCGAGGCTATCCGCCAATCCGGTAAGGCCCTGTGCGAATGACCAAAGGACAAATGCTCCAAGATAGAGCCAGCGCAAATCGAAGCGGTCA
Source organism: Acidobacteriota bacterium (assembly GCA_003225055.1). GTDB lineage: Bacteria > Acidobacteriota > Terriglobia > Terriglobales > Acidobacteriaceae > Gp1-AA122. The sequence continues at coordinate 98,956 of QIAU01000124.1, read as the reverse complement.
ACCGACCAGCCAATGGGAATTTGCATCAGCGCGTAGGACCAGAAAAAAGAAGAGAGCAGCAATCCCTTGCTTTCCGGAGTCAGATGGAAATCTCTTGCGATCCACGGCAGCGCGAAGGAAATCGCAGCCCGGTCTAGATAGTTGATTAATGAGGCTGTAAAGAGCAGGCCGATGATGAACCAACGACGTTTGTTGGAAACGCTTGGCAGACCCATGCCTGCAATCCAGAGTTATACAGATTCCGGCGCAGCATAGTCTGCGCCGTTGCTGCTAAGGGCATTACTATGCCGGGCCATTCTAGCCATAGTCTCGCATGCATTTTGACTGCGAGGAGCAGCTTGCGGAAAAATACTTGCCAGGTAACGCTCGCACCGCACTCGCTCCTCCCATGTGCCCACGCTGGCTCGGGCTAGACGGCACCCCGCTTCAGCGCGGGCTTGTTGCTCAAGTACAGCGATGCTTTGAAGGCTTGAACCGGGTTAGCCTACCAATTTGTCGACTTTTTATGTACTTCGCAAGTAGGTCAGACGAGTTCGAGCATGACACACCATACGCCGACGGTCGGAAATGAGCCAGCCCAGCCCATGTTGACAGATCAACCAGCTCCGCGGTCACGGGAGCTTCGCGGGGCGACCCTCTTCTATCCAGCCACTTGATTTTGTAGCAGCCAGCCAGTTCCGAATGCAGCGGGCGGTTCGACGCTCTGCTCGGTAACGGCCTTCTCCGTTTGCCTGCGATTGCGCGCCAGTTTGCGCCCGAATGGCTGGGCGCCACGACGTTTGAACCGTCGTTGCCGGTGATCAGCAGCCTCGCGCCGTCGCTGGCGTGTTTCCGCGCCTCAAAGGCCTTGGTGTAGTACTCGCTGGCGCGTCCTAATTGGCAGAGGCTGTATTATTGAAGCCCCACGGACGGTAGGCAAATCGAAACACCAGATGGAGAGTGCTATGTACGTTGTCACTGGTGCAACTGGTCATACCGGAAGCGTTGTTGCGAAGGCTCTCTTAATCCGAGGTAAGAAGGTTCGCGTAGTGGGCAGGAATCCTGACCGTCTGAAGGCTCTTGTCGGGGAAGGCGCAGAGCCGTTTGCTGCCGATCTCATCGATACAGCGGGTATCACCAAGGCTTTTGCGGGAGCGAAGGCCGTGTACGTGATCATGCCTCCCAGCCTCGCTAGCTCCGATTTTCGGGCATTTCAAAACCGTGTGAGTGATGCGATTGCCACGGCTCTTCGGAGTGCGGGCGTGACGCACGTGGTCACGCTGAGCAGCATAAGGGCGGACAAGCCTGAGAAGACAGGTCCAGTCGTGGGATTGCATTACCTTGAGGAACAGCTTAATGGAATTGACGGCTTAAATGTGTTGCACCTGCGTGCTGGCTACTTCATGGAAAATACGCCCGCACAAATTGGCATCATCCGAATGACAGGCATGGCGGTCGGCCCATTGCGCCCCGACCTGAAGCTTCCCATGATCGCCACGCGCGATATCGGCGAAACAGCCGCAAGTGCGTTGTTGAATCTGGACTTCCACCAGAAGCAGACACGCGAATTGCTGGGGCAGCGGAACCTCAGCATGATCGAAGTCGCCCAGATCATCGGGAGAGCGGTGGGCAAACCCGACCTCCGATACACTGAAGCACCGGATCAGCAGGTGCGGGCAGCCTTGATCCAGCTTGGCATGTCATCGAATATGGCTGATCTCATTCTGGAAATGTCAGCCGCTTTGAACGCAAACTATATGCGAGCTTTGGAGCCGCGCTCGACGGAGAACACGACGCCGACGGCTTACGAAAGGTTCGTGACGGAGGAATTTGTTCCGCTGTATGAGGGCAAATCGGCGGCGGCCTAGGTCCGAGTGCACGCCGTGAAAAAAAGCCCTCAGTACGTGACAGTCGTGGAGGGCTCAGGGACCCGGGTTGTGCGTGGGCCAATCAATCGGCCAATGTTCGCCCGGTATTGGTGCCCAGAACAGTCGCTTCGGGGCGTTTCGCGAGAATAGGCTGTCCCCGAATGTCACAACCGATCTCAAGCGCGCTGGAAGCGCCTTAGAGGAGACCAATTCCAGGTATTAACCTTGCAATATACCGCCAGCACCACTAACCCGTTTGGCGTCCTAACCGCCGTCGTGGCGCCCGCCATTCTCACCAACGCCTCTTCTGTCCTGGCGCTCGGCACAAGCAACCGGCTCGCACGCGTGGTGGACCGCACGCGCGTGGTAGCCGCAACTTTGGCCGGCATTGATCCCGCCAGCCCAGCCTATGAATCGTGGTCCAGTCAACTTGGGCAATTGCAGGTTCGGGCGCAACTATTGGTGAAGGCTCTTGGAATGTTCTATGCAGGACTCGGCCTGTTCTCCGCGTCCGCCTTGGTTTCGGTCGGAGGTTCGATTGCGGCTTACTACGACCGCAGACCGCTATTCGAGATTGCGGCCGCAGTTGCCATTGTGACCGGCGCATCCGCAGTCATCGGGCTGGTTTCCGGGTGCTACTTGATGGTTCGCGAAACGCAACGGGCAGTCCACAACCTGGATCAAGAGGCGAGGCTTCAGATAAAGCGTGACGCTGCCAAAGACGCTCACCCCCGGTCGGATAGAGAATAAGGCGGAGCGACGGGCGTTCCGTCAATCCGCGCAGGCGGGAGACGTGACGGTCCGTCGACAACACTCAAGGGGGCAGTAACTGCCTTGCTTCTCACCAGGGCAGCTACAGCGAACCACACCACCTTTTGGTCAAATGCCCCGCGCACAGCGCATGATTTTGGGATATGCGCACGCACATCCGTTACGAAACCAATGGATCTGGAGTGCAGCCGGAAAGGACAGTTTCGGCCGCTATGCGCTTCAGATCCAGCGTAACTTTAATGTTGGGCGCGCATCAACTCTCCATGTGGGCAAAGTCCACCATGACATTCAAGACCGCATTTGTTTCCTCTGTTAGGCGTCGTTTCCCGCACCGCGTCGCTGGTGGCGCGGAGCGCCAACACCGCTCGTAAAGCGGAAGCTCGCACTCCCGTGCTGGTGGACTGTTTACCTCCGAAGGTTGCTCTAGCTGCCCTCCCACAGACAGGTTCCTGGAAAGGCTCGACCGGCAGCCCGTAGCCGGGGCGGAAATGATTGTGCTCAGCGAGCACGTCGACTACTGGAACCATATCGGGTGGAACGACCCGTACTCAGCTCGCTTGTATAGCGAGAGACAAAGCGCATATGCCAAACGCTTCGGGCTAGACAGTGTCTGCACACCGCAAATGGTGGTCGATGGCGCAAGCGAATTCGTCGGTAGCGCTCCTGGCTTGGCCGAGAAGGCATTTGCCAAGGCCTTGGATAGCCCAAAGATCCCCGTCCATCTCTCGGTCATCGCGGCAGATCCCTCAAATGCCTTGCACGCTCATCTGGATACCGGACCATTGGCCTTCTCTTTTGGCCCGCTGACGTGTGCGTTCTTGCTTTGAACCGTGCGGAGTCGCAAGTTTCTGCCGGTGAAAATGCGGGACACAAGCTGACCCATGTTTCCGCGGTCGGGAGTCTCGCGAAGGTTGGTGTCCTGAAGCCAGGGCAAGGCCTATCCGAAGACGTTCAGGTGAAGCTGGAGCCTGCGCTGGACTGCCGCAATCTGCCCCTGATCGCATTCGTTCAAGAACCCCGGCAGGGCAGAATACTCGGAGCTGCCCTGCTGCGGTTGAGCGCCAAGTAGATCAACACAAGTAGACGCGAGGTCAACGCCTGCTGGTCTGTGCTCGCACCCGCAGTTCGGCCTTCCAGCTCTGGGGCAGCGCGCTCAGCCTGCCTACTCGTTCAAGTAGCTCCGGATCGCGCTTCGCGCCAAGATAGAGCTGTCCGATATCACGAACGGTCACGCGATTGGGGTCTCGCCTTACGATTTCAATCCCCGAGCCTGCAGCAACGCTGCCAGGCTCCAGGACCGAGAAATAGAATCCGCTGCGCCCGCTTGCCAGGAAGCCCTTGATCATGTCATCTTGTCGCAATCTGAGTGCCAATTTGTAACAGGGCATGCGGGGCTGGGTCACTATCAGTACGGCAGATCCGAACTTTAAACAATCGCCGATGTAGAGGGTGTCTTCCCTCAGCCCTTCAGTTGTGAGGTTCTCTCCGAAGTTCCCCCACGACAGCGCGACGCCCGGCAGCTCCTGCCGCCAATAGGCGTAGTGTTCGGAAGGGTAGGCGTAGACAGCCTTGTCGGCGCCACCGTGGACCGTGAGATCTGCCTGGCGATCGCCAGTGAGGTTAAGTTTGCCGATTTTCACCGGGCCTGGCACGGGCTCTTTATAGATTCCCGTCCGAACGGCCATGCCCTTCCAGACGACTTCTCGTGGCAGACCCACGTTTACGGAAACGACATGCATCGATGACCCTTATTGTTCCAAGGCGGGAAAGCAAGGTTTCCAGACCGGTCGGAGACCACCTGCTTGCGCATAATCGGCGGCTGGGTTCCCGTCGGATTCCCCTAGTCAATTGCCTCAGGCGGCACTGGCTTGCGCCGCCACAGTCCGGTTGAGAAATTCCCGGATGGTATCTGCTATTTCCACCTGGTGCGTCTCCAGCGCGAAGTGGCCCGTGTCATAGAGGTGCACCTCGGCATTCGGATTGTCACGCCGGAACGCGTCCGCACCGGAAGGGAGAAAGAACGGGTCGTTCTTGCCCCAGACGACCAGCAACGGCGGCCTCTTCGCACGAAAATATTCCTGGAACTTGGGATAGAGAGCCACATTGCTCGCATAGTCGAGGAACAGGTCAAGCTGGATCTCCTCATTGCTAGGCCGGGCCAGCAAAGCAGAGTCGATGGTGTAGGCTTCCGGCGCCACCAGTTTTTCGTCCTGGACGCCGTGCAGGTACTGCGACTTCGTGGCTTCTGGGGTGAGGAAATCGCGAAGCGCGGCTCGATTCTTGGGTGTTGGCTCCTGCCAGTATTTCTGGATTGGATTCCAGCCCTGGCTTAGACCTTCCTCATATGCATTGCCGTTTTGCGAGACGATTGCGGTGATTCGCTCCGGGTGCGCCAGAGCAAGTCGTAACCCCACGGGAGCACCGTAATCAAAAACATAAATCGCGTAGTGGTCGAGGCCGATCGCCTGAGTGAAGTTGTCGATGGTCTTCGCCAGTTGCTCAAACGTATAGCGGTACTTCTTGCGGTCCGGTGCATCGGAGAAGCCAAAGCCCGGCAGGTCGGGAGCGACCACATGGAAGCGGTCGGCCAGGCGTGGAATGAGATTGCGAAACATGTGGGAGGAGGTTGGAAATCCGTGCAGCAAGAGAATGTGTGGCGCCGGTTTGGGGCCGGCTTCACGATAAAAGATTTGGTTTCCGTCTATAGTGGCAGAGTGAAAGCTGGTCATCGTTGATCTCCTTTACAAGTTGTGGGCAATGACTGAACTGGATGCACCGTTTCGCTGGGTGAGTCTTCGGTCGCCCTCTCCTCATCAGATATACCTAACCGGTATAAAGTTTCATTATCGGTGTTTTCATTTGTGAGTTGTACCATTAAATGACCAAAGTCAGGGAGCGTCCAGAGTGGATCGATGGATTTCTCTTCCTCGGAAATCAACTTGCCTTGGACTTCCTCAACACGCGCCCGATTCAGAACGGCGAAGCCCAGGAGTTGCTTCCGGATTTCACCGCCCTGCTGCGTTGGTTTCGAGCAGCGGAACTATTGAGTCCCCGGGAAATGGCACATCTTCAACAACACTGGGAGGAATCCGCTTGCGCCCGGCGAACGTTAGAAGAGATGCGCGAATTTCGAGAGGAACTGAGAAAGGAAGTTGTCAGGTGGGAAGCTGGCGGCAATGTTCATCGCGCCATCATTGAGAAGCTGAATGCGCTACTCGCGGCGCATCCCATGCTGACAAGTTTGAAGCAAACTGAAAATGGACACCGTATGGACCTGTCTTTTGAAACGCGCAAACCGGAAGACTTTTTCGCTCCCTTGGCCTATAGCGCCGCCAAATTGTTTGCCGAAGTCGATCACACACGTGTGCGGAAGTGCGGACAATGCGCGCTGCATTTTCTTGACACCAGCAAAAAAGGAACCCGCCGCTGGTGCAGTATGCGACTGTGCGGAAACCGCCTGAAAGTCGCGGCTTATGCAGCACGGAAACGACTGGGCGCCGAGTAACTGGGGTACATCCCGTCTAGGAACCCTTCTCTCTGTAACCTCCAACGATGGCTCTGATCAAGCGGTGGTTTCGTCCGTCGACAGCTCACACCTGTCCCATTCCTCCATCGACTTTCAGGTCGACTCCGGCGACATAAGAGGACTCCGGCGCCGCAAGGAAAAGCACCGCGCTGGCCACCTCTTCTGGCTTCCCAGGGCGCTTCAGTGGAACCTGCGAGACAAGCCCGCGCAGAGTTTCATCAATGGCTTCGGGCGACATGCCGTTGCGCCGCAGTATGCCAGTGGGTACCGGGCCGGGGCTGACGACGTTGATGCGGATGCCTCGGTCGGCCAGTTCCGCCGTCAGTGTTCGGGCAAAAGAGCGAACCGCAGCCTTACTGGCGGAATAGACGCTAGCTCCGGGCAGACCGGCATCGTCCACGACGGAGGCGTTCAGCACGATCGCAGCTCCGTCGTTCAGATGGGGAAGCGCCTTCTGAACGCTGAAGAACAGACCGCGAACATTAATGTCGAAGATTTCGTCAAAATGAGCTTCCGTCACATCCGAAACCGGAGCAAACTTGGCAATTCCAGCATTCGCGAACAGAATGTCGAGTTTCCCCCACTTCTCGACCACCACGGTGAAAAGCTTCTCGATATCAGCCAGTTTGGAGACATCGGAGCGAATGCCGATAACGTTCCCTCCAATCGCCCTCACGGCTTCATCCAGCGTCTTCTGGTCCCGACCGGAAATCGCGACCTTGGCGCCCTCGGCCCGGAAGAGCCTGGCCGTTGCCATCCCAATTCCACTGTTCCCACCTGTAACAACCGCAACCTTTCCTGTGAGTCTGCTCATGACGTCCTTTTTGGAATCCACCGAGTGAGCTGAGTTGCTTCGTACATTTTGATGACTATCAAAATGATAAGTTTCACTTTCTTCGCATCAATATCCAGTTCCAGGTGTGCCCACCGGATAGAATCAGTTGAAATGGCAATGGACATCGAACAAGTGGTAAGGATCTCAAAGGCTCTGGCCGATCCGGCCCGCCTGCGCATTTACCAGGCCATAGCGGCCAAGAAGGAAGTGTTTTGCGGTGAACTCGTAGAACGCCAACGATTAACGCCCGGTACGGTGTCGCATCACTTGAAAATCTTGGCCGATGCACAATTGATCGAGTGCCGCCGGGAGGGGCAATTTGTCTACAACCGTGCTACCCCAGAAACGATGAAACGGTACACCGAGGCGCTGGCAAAACTTGGCCGATGGCGCTGAACCGGCTAGAACCTAGACCGGGCCTCGTCGGGGATCTGTAACCCTAGATCTGTAATCCTAGATCTGTAACCCTATTGGTCCAGGCGCATCCATTTTGGCCGGCTCCAAGCGGAAACCCTACTACGTTACTGGTGACGCCCGTGTCCATAACATAAACGAGATCTCCGTGTTGAGCTACGGCAACGGATTCGCCGCCGCCGCATGGAGTTACGTCAACCAGGAACACGGAAATCTCCTCGCTGCCGGCGTCTACTGCCGACAGGAACAAGCGCTCTTCGGTCACGGTGAGAGGGCCCTCAGCGGGTCTGTGACGCCGCCACTCTCTCGCCCGCGACTGCGAAGCGTCGCCGCCCTGCCTGTAAAGAGCCATCCGCATTTCGTCTATAAGCGATTCGCAGCGGCGGAAAGCAGATTCGTCACTTTGATGGAAGTTAAGTTACCGCCGCCCGTTAATACTGTAAGAAAAGTTGCGGTGGGAGTCGGATGGGCGCTATCAGCCGAGCGCCACGCATTGCCGCAGAGTTCAGCGGAGGTGTCAGTCTGTGATTCGAGCGCTCAAGCCCGTTTATCGTTCCCTCACCTTTGCGCGTCCGCCAGGGACTCTGGGGAGCTAAGGTCTGCCCGCAAATATTTCTTCATACAGCGCACGCACGGGGCGTAGCCCTCTTTGATCGCCTCCCGTACCACGATGGTCCGAACATGCGCTTTGTCATGAATGAAGGGACATCCGGAAGCGTGAAAGATCTTTCCGTTGGGTGAAACTACGATCATCATGTCTGGCGGGAGGCCGCTCCCGGCCTGCGCGTGTTCGGAGCGCAGTTCAGGGCGCCTGAAAACAGAAGATCTCGCGATCTCGAAGCTCCCGGTGACCAGAACGGCGGCCGCGGCGGCGACCATCCAGCCCAAAAATCTGCGTCGGCGGGACTGCATGTTGTCCTCCAGTCGTCGCTGCAGGCGATGACCAAATCCTAGTGGTACATCGATCATGCGCTCGTCACCATACAACTGAATCACGTTCCGCGTGCCCTCGAGCACGGCTCGACAGCGCTTGCATTCCCGGAAGTGCGCCTCCATGGCGGCGCGCAAGTCCACATCCACATCCACATCATCGTCGAGGTAGTTGGAGATCTCCTGCCAGACTTGTTCGCAGTTGACTACCATGGCTTGGTTCCTTTTGCAAAAGGCAATCTTGTGCTCCAATTCCCGCCGAGTCCCGGCGCCAGGAGATCACGCAGCATGAGCCGGGCCCGCAGCAGCCGCGTTTTGACGGACGCAGCGGAGACCCCAAGAGCTCTTGCACTCTCCTCGATGCTCAAATGCTGCATGTCCCGCAGCACGAAGACGTCGCGGTAGATGTGTCCCAGCGACTCCAGTGCCTCCGCCAGCTTGTCGCGAATTTCTTTCCGCTCCAGAGTCTCGGAAGGAATCTCCCGCCAGTCGGCGAAGTCCCGAGGGACGTAGTTTCCCTCTACGCCCTCGCGGTTAACGATCGGCTCCATCAGGTGGGCGTGTTCTTTCCTTCTCCACATACGCGCCTCATTGACGGTGATCTGGATCAGCCAGGTGCTGAAGCGCGACTCCCCACGGAACTGGCCAATGTTCTTGAAAGCTTTCAGCATCGCTTCCTGAGCCACATCTTCCGCGTCGGCCTCATTGCGCAAAATGGCGAATGCCGTGCGGTAGACGCACCGTTCGTAGGGCCGAATCAACTCGTAGAAAACCTCATGCTCACCATCCTGAATGTGCCGGATCAGCAAGTCTTCACTGGGTTGCGCGGCTGGCTTGTTCAGTGAAGTCACCCCTTCCGGCATCATTCGTTACGCACTCTGGATTCACTACCAGAAACAACCGCTACTCCGAACCGTATCCCGAGTCCTTCTTCCATCCCGTCAACATGGAGGCGAAGTTCTGCCAGCCATGCAGGACAACCATCACCAAATGTCCGAAGACGAACGACAGCATCGCCCACATGATAAGGAAATGCCACAGCCGTGCCAGGTGAAAGCCCCCCATCAGCCACGCCAGCCACGAGAACTGCACTGGTTTCCATATCGCGAGACCTGTCAGCACGGACAGCATGCCCAATCCAATTGCTGATGTATAGGAGTACTTTTGCAGCGGGTTGTAAGCCTCCCTAACAGGCGGCTTAGGACCGAAGAAGAAGTAGTGGCGCACCATTGGCCACACTCCGGGAACATCGCGCCTCACAAACAGCACCTGCCTGTAGTTGCCGGTGAAAACCTGGTAGCCGACATAGACAAGACCGGTCAAGATATAGATCCACATGAAGGTGAGGTGCCACTGGAGAGCACCTCCCAGCCAACCGCCGAGTGCCAGAGCCTTAGGCCAATCGAGGAGATTTTTCTGCGGAATTTTTGACCCGAAGCTCGGAAATGCCCGAAAGATCTGCAGCCCGCTTCCCACCATGACGAACAGCGATACTGCATTCAGCCAATGGCAGAGGCGCACTAAAAAAGGGTGCTCATATACCGCATGTGTCACCTCGCCGGCCTTGGCGTCTTCGATTGTCATCGTGCGAGTTGCCATGGTCATCTCCTCATTGGCTACAGACCATAGAATTCGGAATAGCCTTGATCTTCCCAATAGCCGATTTTTTCGAGAACGTGGCCAACCTTGATGTCAGTGAGATATTTGGCCTGCTTGTAGCCGATCTTGGTCGGGATCTGCAGGCGCAGCGGCGCCCCGTGTTCACGGGTCAGGGGATGGCCGTACATTTCGTAGCAGAGCAAAGATTGCGGATGCATGGCCGTGGCCATATCGAGCGACTCGTAGTAGTCATCCGCGCACTCTAGGCTGATGAAGCGCGCCGTCGGATCTGAGCCGATCATCTCGAGGAAGTCTGACAGGCGCACTCCCCCGAACTGGCCGATCACGTCCCATCCCTCCACGCAAACATGCCGCGTGTTCTGCGTGAGCTTGGGCAGAGCCTGGATCTGGTCCAAAGTGTAGTCTCCTGGCTTCTGAACTGCACCGGACACGGTCAGGGTCCACTCGTCGAAGTCGACTCCCGGGTCGTCCACGTCGTAGTCGTTAATGGGGAACCGGTCGAAAGGTGTGAGGTCGGAGTCTCGAAATGTGGGCGCAAGGTGCCCCGAACGAAACAGCTTTGCTGAAGCCCAGTCGCTGAAATCAAGTCCGGCCTTGAGGAGCGGCTTCTGTAGCCCTGCTATCGCAAATGAGCCCAAGGCCACGATCGGCGTGAGCTTGAGCAGCTCACGCCGGCTCAGGGCCTTAAACCTGCGAGGATCTGTGCGCGAAGACATGGGGTTGAACCCGCGGAATACCAACAACATAAGTAAGATTCCCGAGCCGGAGAAATGTTACGTCGAAACCGAAAAACTCCCTAGCGGCATTATCAGGTTTTCTCAAAAAGCCGGATCGGTCGGGATGGCTGGGCGAGGAGCGCCTATAAGCCAGCTGAGCTCCACTGCTCTACATTGCGCAGAGGAGGGTTGTCAGTTTCCCGGCTTTGTAGGCTAAAGCCGATCGATCTCGCCATGATCTGCTCCACCCAGCCGATGGCATGCGCTATGGCGCTCATCGTCGTCGGGCTCGCGTTCCATCGCAACAACTGTGCGATTGCTTCGCCAAAAACTGTTTCCCTTTCACCGGTGAACTGCGTGAGAAGTGCCTGCATTGCTTGGCTTTTCTCAGCTATCCGGAAACCATTCGCCGCTCTCTGTCTGCGACCAATGTCGTAGAAGCCATTAACGGTCAACTGGAAATGATGCCCCGCAACAGTGTTGGTTACTTCCACTTGGAAGAGATCCTAAAGCTCGAACTCGGCCCCGCCGTTTCTTCCCGGGAAGCAGGGGCGATGGAAAACCATGAGCAAGAATATCGCGCCCGTGCTTCACCAGTTCAATGCCATGTCTCAATCCCGTTTCGAGACTACGGCATGAATCTGTTAAACACAACTTTATTGACAAGTGCGGGCACGAGCGTCTTACAGATACTGGTGTTGGTTTGAGCAGTCTTTTCTCGAGCATGGACATGCGCCACCGAGGTAACCTCGGTCTCTGCACGTTAAAGCGCATTTCTTCTACCTGCCGGGCGCACCTCCGGCATTGCCATGGCCATGGAGATTCAGCGGGCGGCTCGCTCCCGGCGCATGTCGATTGCAGAATGGGTGCGGCAGGCGCTCGACCTTGCGCGCCGCAGAGAGCTCATCGGCAGTCTGGAGAAAAAGCTCGAAACGGTGCGGCGCGCGGTGCAGCATCGATATCCTGCTGGTGATATCGATAGCATGCTTGCTGAAAATCGAAGCGGGATATATACGCGGTTTGCAGCCGTGATTCTGATCGACTCCAACATCCCAAAGTATCTGGTTGGCGCTCCTCACCACATCGGTTGATGCGCGGCGCTTGCTGGAAAACTGATCACCGACCGAGAGCGGCTGGTAACCGACGGAGAAGTTCTGCAAAGAGATCGTGCATCGCCATGTTGCGATTGACCTTCGCGCCGCAATCCAGCCCGCTTTCGACGCACTTCCCGGGGGTAGCAGACGAGGTGTTGACGGTGGACCGTGGGGCATTCTCCGCCTCTGGTTGGGAGCAATATTCAGGCTTTTTCGTTCACAGTTGCCGCCCTTCGCTCCCTGCAAATCGCCTGCGTGCGAACCCATGGCGCATCTTCTCCCGGCAGCCTTGAACTAGGGCGAATGACAGCAGGGAACTGCATTCGTTTGTTGAAATATATCGGTTCCTGGGCGGCGGCTGGCCGCGCGGTAAGCCTGGCAAGAAGCTGCGATCTTTCCAACCCCCCACCACGGCACCCAAGCCAAATCTACCGCCATTTTGCCTACAGCCGGGGTTGCCGGGCTGCCCGACCTTCGTTTCCATTTATCTCGATCAAAAGAATCCTTATTAGAGAATAATCATCTGTGTTTACTGTACCGCTGCTTGCCTTGGGCAGAAAGCTTCGCTTGAAAGGAAATGCTTATGATCCGCAAATTGATTGCCACCGACAATGACACGGCAACGACAGTCCTCCGGCTCGTGCTGGGAGTGGTGTTCTTCGCACATGGTGCCCAGAAAATGTTGGGCTGGTTCGGGGGATACGGCTTTACCGGCACAATGGGCTTCTTCACCCGCGCCATGCACATTCCCGCGGTGTTTGCATTCTTGGCGATTGTCGCGGAATTCTTCGGGGGGCTCGGTCTCATCCTGGGATTCCTTGCGCGAATCGCGGCGTTTGGAATCCTTTGCAACATGGTCGTGGCGATTGCCATGGTCCATGGGAAGGTCGGCTTCTTTATGAATTGGACTGGTGCGCTGAAGGGTGAAGGTTATGAGTATCACCTGCTGGCGCTCGCGATTGCGGTCTTCGTGACCATTCGCGGCGCCGGAGCAGTTTCGATTGACCGGCTGCTGTTGTCCCCGGCCAAGGGGCCGCTGCGCGCGCAAGCTGTTTCATAGAAGAGTGGCATGAAGAAGAGCATCGGTCACCTTACAGCACCTCGGCTCTGGCTAGTGATGACGAGGAGTCACCACGGACTCCGGCAGCTCGCTGAGCAGAGCATTGCCAAGGCGGGGTTATGCCTCACGGACTTCGCGGCATTAGAGGCCCTGCTGCATAAAGGTCCTCTCTCGATCTCAGAGATTCAGGGTAAAGTATTGCTGGCCAGTGGCTCCATGACCGCCGCAGTCGACCGTCTCGAAAAACGCGGCCTGGTCGTCCGCAAATCCAGCCCTGACGACAGGCGCGCACGCATCGTGAAGCTCACGCAACAGGGCAAACGATTGGCAGCATCGTGCTTCGAAAAACATGCCAACGACCTTGAAGCTGTTATGTCCGTGCTCTCCCAGAGAGAAAAAAGACAAATGTACAGCTCCCTCAAGAGGCTCGGAATCGCCGCAGCGGAAACCCTCGACAAGCAAGAGCATCTCCGGGCTGAGGGGCATTAGGGGGGAGTCGGCAGGAAGAGGGAGGCCCCCGGAAATGATTTGATCATTAAATCACATTGGCAGATAGAACGCCCCATTCCCGCGGATATGAAGAAAACGGCCGATCTAACGACCGCTAACCTCGTGGTCGCTCTCGCGGCTGCTTATCGTTCGCTTGCCGAGTTCCTTGAGGAGGTCTAATCCTTCAGGGCATCTCCGTGTCGCCACCGTTTTTCCGCGCCAGGGTCACTACGCGCTTGATAAGACATTGGTCTGTGGCTTTCCCGCGCCGGACTTCACCATCGACCTCATTGGATAAGTGGTGAAGCTGGATTTCAGGACGCCGGGAGAGGGCGGCGCTATGCAGGCGGGCTACAACGCTCAACTTCTGTGCCTAACGAATGAGATCTTTGCCACGGTCCCGCCTGACAAGCTCATCCTTGCAGCCGGTAAAAAGCCAGGAGAGGCAGCATGCCTTCGATTGAGACGAGCACTGTGCAGCTCAGCTTCCAAAAATTCGTCGGGCATGGCTAACCCACCCTAGTTTGTCGCCTCTCTCCTGCGGAAGCTCGGAGTCGGAGTGCTGGTCGCAGCTACCCTTCTGAGATGATAGAAATAGAAGCCAATGGCCGCCACAACAGTCCTGCGCCCAGCACCTGACCTCGTAGCACTCGTAGCAGGATGGAAAGGCGGCGAACCGTGACCGGTGGTAGACTGCGGCTATGCATGCCAAGAAGAAACCTAAGAAGAAGAGAACGAAATCGAAGAGAACCGCCGTTGGCAAAATGACTCCAACGAAGCAGTCAGCCAAGAAGAAATTGGCGAAGAAGAAGGATGCTCGGAAGAGTGTAGCGGCAAAAACGACGAGCCTCGGCAAGAAGAAAACCGCCGATAAGATGGCCAACGCTCCGAAAGCACCGGCTGGAAAGAGAAAACTGACTACGAGTAGAGCATTCCCACGGGAGGGACTGGGGGCGCATTCGGGCGAACAATCGGGAGATCAGCAAGGAATATCCAGAATCGAAAGTGCAGATTCGGAGAGTGTCGACGAGTTGCTCGAGGAAGGTAACGCTTTCGAAGCCGACGTTGTGGCGGGCGTGGAGAACGCCGAGGCCGCTGATGAAAGGGAGGTTCGCACGCGCGAGGTGCCAGAGGACGATGTTCCTGATGAATATCTGGACAAGGACTGAAGACATCTGAAGACGTTATGGACGACATGCGGTATCTCGCCGGGATGATCGCGCTCCTGGGGCAGGCGGCATGGTCCGATTGGAGATTGAACACTCACGCGAGCGGGACAGGAACTTATGACAGCGCTGCAGGAATTCAGATGTGAAGTTTGCGGAATTGTAGATAACCATCCCATCCACTGGTTTGTGATTCAATGCGGAGATTCCGAACTCACTGTGCGTCGATGGAATTCCGAAGCCGCGAGCGCGCCTGGAGCCAGACATTACTGCGGTGAAGGCCACGCCGAGGTGTATATCAGCCGATGGTTTGACTCGGTATGCTCGCCGCCAAAGCCAGACTACAAAACGCCCTCGCCGGTGAAGTAGGGTGGGCGTGCACCGCAATCGGCACACCGGCGCTGCTTCCGTGCAAGTCAACCCGCAGCTTCTGATAATGGCAGCCACACTTGAAAACGGGTGTCGCCCGGCTCTGAGTTAACCTGGATACTGCCCCGGTGTTTCTTCACAATACGCTGCACCGTATCCAGACCTAGCCCGGTGCCCTGTCCGACTGCCTTCGTGGTGAAGAAGGGTTCAAAGATATGCGCTCTTATCTGGGGCGAAATTCCCGGACCATTGTCGCCGATCTCGACCACTACGCAGGAATCGTCACGGTAAGTTCGCACCCTTAGCTCGCCTTTGCCGCCCATTGCGTCGATGGCATTGTCGATGAGATTGGTCCAGACTTGATTGAGTTCGCTGCCGAAGGAATTGACGAGAAGAGGAACACGTTGGTAGTCGCGCTTCACCACCACTCCGCGTTTGAGCTTGTGGTTCAAGATTGTAAGCGTGTTTTCCAGGCTTTTTATCACGTCGACATTTTGTACCGGCGCCTGGTCCATGAATGTGTATTCCTTGATAGCCAGAACAAGGTCTGAGATTCGCGACGCGCTGCTCTCAATTTCATTCAACAAAGTCGCGACCTCGACCGATGCAGCCAGCCTGACGAGTGCTGCACGAGCGGTGTCGGCATCCATTTTCGCGAACAGCGATTCCAGTGCTTCCGGCTTGATCCCATGCCGCGCCAGGTCTGCCGAGAGTTGCCAGAGACCATTCTGCCCATGGCCGCGCAATAAGGAATCGATTCGTTCCTCAAGATCGCTCGCAGCCAACGCGTCGAGCGGAGGTTGGTTACTTCCGGTAATCGAAGCCTCGAGGTTTTCGATCTCTGCTTTCTGCGCTGCCGTGAGCTCGTGCCGTCCCAGCTCATGACTTGCATCTTTAATGCGCTTCAGCATGTCGCGCAACTGGCTGGTGGCGCGCTTCGCCGCTGAGGCAGGATTGTTGAGCTCATGCGCGAGCCCGGCAGAGAGCTTCCCCAAGGCAGCAAGCCGATCGCGCTGTTGCTCAAATCGTGTGGCTTCGCGAATCCGGTCTGACATCAGCCCTACCAGACGCTTGGCCAACTCAGGCATATGTTGGATCAGTTCCGGAAACAGCGATGCTGGAAATCGCAAAACGCGGCCATCGGTGATGGCTCTTCCAGTCACCGTGAACTGCTTCATCCTCGAATATGGCAGGGCTCCGGTGACATCTCCAACCTTGCTGGCCATTACGATTGTTTCGCCGGCCAGTTCACCTCGCCACTGAAATTGCCCGTCGAGCATCACGAACATTGCGTCTGCGGGATCACCTTGGCGTGCGTAGATGTCACCCGCCTTAACGTAAATCTCCTGCGACTGAGCGAGAAACCAATCAATCTGGTCTTCCGGCAGGTCGGCGAATGTTGGGAACTGCAATAGCTCTGATTGGTCTGCCATTTAAACTTTGCTCAAATATTGGTGAATGAACTGGACGGCCACGGATCCCTCGCCGACTCCAGACGCGACGCGCTTGACCGATCCGTGCCGCACATCTCCTACCGCGAAAACTCCGGGAACATTGGTCTCGAGAAGAAAGGGATCTCGGTCGAGAATCCATCCTTTGGGACGATCCCCTTTGCGAATGAGATCGGGCCCAGTAAGAATAAATCCGCGCTCGTCGCGCTCGACCGTATCTCCCAGCCAGTCCGTTTGCGGCAACGCGCCGATGAAAATAAACATGGCACTGGCTGGAACTCGTTCTACCGCGTTCGTATCGGAACAAAGGATCGAAATCTCTGCAAGGTGTGAGTCGCCATGCACTTCGGCTACGCTCGCATGCCTCCACAACTGGACGTTGGGCGTTTGTTGAATCTGATCAATCAGATACTTCGACATCGTGCCGGAAAGCGAGTTTCCACGCACCAGTATGACAACTCGATCGGCATACTTAGCGAAGTTCATTGCTGCCTGTCCAGCGGAATTTGCTCCGCCAACCACATAGATTATTTCGCCCTTACAGGAGAGAGCTTCCGTAGCACCACCGCCGTAGTAGACACCCGCGCCCTGCAGCCTATCGACGCCAGGAGCTGAGAGACGACGCCACTGGACTCCCGTGGCGATCATCAGAGCATGACAGGAGATTTCGTTGGCATCGGCCAATTTCAGAATCCGGTAAGGCCCTTCCGTCCGGACGCCGGTAACTTCCTGAGGGGCCAGGATTTCGACTCCGAACCGTTTGGCCTGTACCACCGCGCGCCTGGCCAGATCGCCCCCGCTTAAACCGGTTGGAAAGCCAAGATAGTTCTCAATTCGCGAACTCATTCCAGCCTGGCCGCCGGGAGCTTCCCGTTCGACGATCACCGTGTGCAGCCCTTCCGAAGCGCCATAAACTGCGGCTGCCAAACCAGCGGGTCCCCCACCAACAATTGCCAGCTCGTAGAAACTAGTCTGAGCCCGGGTTCGCAAGCCTACTTTTTGTGCCACCTGCGCCGGTAGGGTTTCGAGAAGTTTCGTCCCATCGGGGAAGAGCGCGACTGGAAGCTTTGTCGCCTCCGGCCCCAATGCTTCCAGAAGGCGCTTGGTTTCGGGGTCATTGCCGCTGAGTTCTATATCGATCCATTGATAGGGCACATGGTTCCGTGCAAGGAAATCTCGCAGCTCATAAGAACGCGGCGACCAGCGCGTCCCCAAGACTCGGATTCCCTCAAAGGGTGGCCGATGGGAAGCCTGCCAATCGTCGAGCATGTCATCTAGCTGCGGATACAGACGCTCGGCAGGTGGATCCCAGGGCTTCAAAAAGAAGTAATTGATACTCGCCTGATTGATGGCACTGATGGCAGCGCTTGTGTCGGCATAGGCGGTGAGCAACGCTCTCTTTGCCTCGGGGTATATGCGCATGGCCTCCTGCAAAAACTGGACTCCGTCCATGCCGGGCATGCGCTGATCGGCCAGAAGCAGGGCTACGCTATCGTTGCGAACCTTCAACTGCTTCAGAATGTCCAGCGCTTGCTCTGAAGAGTCGCTGCCCATGATCCGATACTCGGCTCCGTATTGAGATCGCAGGTCGCGCTCAATCGCCCGCAACACGTCGGAATCATCATCCACGCTCAGCAAGATTGGTTTTGGCATGATTGCTCGCAGGCCTCGTTTTGACAGGATGATTGCGAAGACCAGCAGATGGATACAAAAAAATTCCGCCGCCGATGGGAGTCTCTTGGTATACGGCTACGACTGGCGCAATTTGGTTGAAACGAAATGGCACCCACAACCCGCACCGGACCGGCGCAACCATCGCTTGGCCGAAATATTCTGCTGACATTTTCGAATCTCCTGCATCCACGAAAGCATCCAGAGCGTGCATGAAGCCGCCCTGTGATGAAGGAATAATTCGCTCAGCCGGTGATGGCGTTCCTTGCCGCGACAAATCCGGTCCCTGGGTATTGGCGGCCGCGATCCTCGGCTCGAGCATGGCATTCATCGATAGCACGGTCGTCAATGTCGCTCTTCCTGCGCTCCAGTCCAGCTTTCGCACGACCGTCGTGGATGTACAGTGGGTCATCGAGTCGTATGGTTTGTTTCTCTCTGCCTTAATTCTGGCAGGAGGCGCCCTCGGCGACATCGTTGGCCGACGTTTCATGTTTGTGATTGGAGTGCTCCTGTTTGCCGCGGCCTCGGCTGTTTGCGGCTTTAGCCCGACCATCCGGCAGTTGATTGTGGGACGCTCGATACAAGGCATCGGCGCGGCCCTTCTTGTGCCCGGCAGCCTCGGCATTATCAGCGCGAGCTTCACGGAGGATTCTCGAGGTCGTGCTATCGGGACTTGGTCGGGTTTTACTGCCATCACTTCGGCGATGGGGCCGGTATTGGGTGGATGGCTTATTGAACATGCTTCTTGGCACTGGGTGTTCTTCATTAACCTTCCAATGGCCGCTGCAGTGGTCGCAATCACCTTATGGCATGTTCCGGAAAGCCGCAATCCGGTCGGTGGGCACATAGATTGGCTAGGCGCTCTGGCCGCATCCGCCGGACTTGGTGGAATCGTGAATGGCCTAATTGAGTCGCAGACGCACGGCTGGCGAGATCCCCTGGTTCTCGGAAGCTTGGTCGTGGGCGCGGCTTGTCTGGTCGGGTTTGTGGTAGCGGAGGCCAAGGTTAGTTCGCCCATGGTTCCCTTGGAACTGTTTCAATCGCGGGCGTTCGCGGGTGCCAACCTGCTGACGTTATGTCTGTACGCTGCTTTAGGAATCTTCTTTTTCCTGTTCCCCCTGAACCTCATCCAGGTACGCCAATATTCGGCCACTGCTACCGGCGCGGCCATGCTGCCCATGATTTTGCTTATGTTCTCCCTTTCGCGCTGGTCCGGTGGGCTGGTCACACGTTACGGGCCAAGAACCCCGCTGATAGTTGGTCCGCTTATTGCTGCCCTTGGCTTTGCGCTCTTCGCTATGCCCGGGACAACAGGCAGTTACTGGAGAACATTTTTCCCCGCATTTGTGGTCCTGGGTTTAGGTATGGCGGTCAGCGTGGCTCCTTTGACTACACTGGTCATGAGTTCGGTTGATGGGGATCATGCCGGGACGGCCTCGGGCATCAACAATGCTGTTGCCCGAGTTGCCGGTGTTCTGGCGATTGCCATCTTTGGAGTCCTGATGGTAAGCGTCTTCGCCTTCCGATTGGCCCATTTTTTATGGCACTTTGGCATACCTTCCGCCGTTTCACAGCAAGTTGAGGCAAATGCTATTCAACTCGCCGGCCTCCAGCTTCCTGCCAGTCTCGATCCGGCCAGGTCTGGCATAATTCGCACCGGAATCGCACAGGCCTTTGTCTCGGGGTTCCGTTTGATAACTATGCTGTGCGCCGGCCTCGGCATCGCCAGCAGCATCGTTGCCTGGAAGATGATTCCTGTGAAATCGGCAGCCTCTGTCGACGCAATTGACTAGTTACACCTGGTAAATTGTAGGGGTTGTGGCAATCCCCTACGTCAGTAATCTGGAGAGGTGGGGCCAGGCGACGGCCAATGTCGACTGCCCAAACTCGTTATCGACAAGGACAATAGCTTGGATTCAGGCGCAGCGAGTCGCCCCAAAAATCTCACGGGAGTTGGCTTTCTGAAAATCGAGACCTTTTGCTGTTTATTTCATTCCTGCAGTCTCGACGATTGATGAAGTGGAGAAACAGATCATAAAGGTACACCGTGCTCCACGTGTGCTCGAATTGCGTTGAAGTGATCGGCGTGAATCATGGGTTGCCCCACTTAAAATGAGCCGAGATGCGCTGTCAGCGCGATGGCGGCTACTCCGAGCAGTTCGACAGGAATGCGGTATCCGGGCTGGGAATACCGGTTCCGCTTTGCGCGTCCGCCAGCGTACCCACCACGACGCAATCAGCAACTCCGCGGCAACTGAGGCTACCCTGATGTGCAACAGTAATAGACCTTTGAGCCGCTTGCCCTCAAGAGCAAACTGTCAGGCTAGCAGACCCGTCCCAACTGCAGGAAGCACAGACGCCGCAGTAATGGATAGGTTCAAAATAGGCGGCGCTGGCAGGTTGTGAATCGCGTTTTTCTCTCGATAGCAGATCAAATCCAACTCCAATCATAAACCGAACGATCGGAAAATGGATGAGCCCGAGGTGCTGTGCGGGTTTTGCCGGCACAATCGTTTGCACATCGAAAGGGTTCACCATATTCGCATTGATCCAGTCTGTTGACGTCGCTAACGGATGTTGACTACCGAACAACGATTTCCCCCCGTCTTTGGGTGAATGCTGCACTAGTACGAGTGCGTGCCTGCTTTGGTGAAGGTGTATGAATACTTTTCATCAGTATCCCGGGCCTTGGACTTGACCCCCATCATGGCTGGCGATCGGGGTCGATTCCGTCATTAAAGTATGGTCGTACTCGATGAAACCGCTGGGGTTCGGATCGCACAGCTATTTTTCGCCATTGCGCATCCAGTTCAGACATGTCGTCCCGCCACATCCGATGGATACAGGCGACGCTACCCCCCACAGGTCAAGTCAGATTCTGGGGTCGCGCCGCCTGTCTGGACGTGCTACACCTGCATAAACCACAGGCAGCCAGCTTTATTCCATTCCACCGATCCCACCGCGCCTAACTTTCTGAGCTGGATCTGCAGGAATAAAATGCATGCAGCGGCAGTTAATACATTGGAGCCTAGGGACCTGGGACGTGCTAGAGGCGCAAGACAGAATTCGGTTCGAGCAACTTGTGTTGCCCCATCTGGACAGCGCCGCCAATCTTGCTCGGTGGTTGCTGCGAAACCGTGCCGATTCGGAGGATGTAGTCCAAGAGGCCATGCTGCGCGCCTACCGATTTTTCGACCGTTTTCACGGAGGCGACGCGCGGGCCTGGCTGCTGCAGATTGTCCGCAACACCTGCTACACCTGGCTGCAGAAGAATCGACCATCGGGATTGATGACAGAATTCAATGAAGAAGTGCATCAACGGCCCTCGGCAACCCCTGAGACTGTGGCGGCCCAGGCCGATGAACGCCAACGGTTGATGCTGGCGTTGGAATCCTTATCCCCACGCTCCAGAGAGGTGCTCGTGCTAAGGGAACTGGAAGGGTGCTCCTATAAGGAGATCGGTGAGATTACTGGAATTCCGATTGGCACTGTAATGTCCACTTTGTCCCGAGCGCGCGAACGTTTACAGCGAACCCTGACTGCTGCTGCCGCGAAGGAGATGCTTTGAACTGCGAATTAACGAAAACCACGGTTCACGGGTATTTTGACGGTGAGCTAGACGCAGTACGGTCGACGGAATTTGAAAGTCATCTGGAGAGCTGCCTCGAATGCCAAGCCGAACTGAAAGAGATCGAGTCTTTGCGCGCACTTCTCCATAACAGCAACTTGTACGAGCACGCGTCGCCCCAGTTCCGTGAGCGGCTTCGTAAGCAACTCGCGCAGGCCACGGGCGCAGAACGCGTCGATGCCGTGAGCTCGCGAAAATGGTTTCTTGCTCCAGCGTTCAGCGTTCTGGCCGCTGCAGCGGCTGCGCTTATGATTGTGCTTCTCCTGTCTCCATCACGGACACAGTCGGCGCGAATTAGTGCCGAACTGATTGACGCCCATGTACGCTCCCTGCAGCCGGGACATTTAACCGATGTACAATCGACCGACCAGCACACGGTGAAGCCGTGGTTCGACGGCAAGCTGGATTTCATCCCTCCGGTTTCTGACTACTCTGAACAAGGCTTTTCGCTGCTGGGCGGGCGCCTGGATGTGGTCGATGGGCACAATGTCGCGGCGCTGGTCTATGCCCGCCGCAAGCACTTCGTTAACCTGTTCATCTGGCCTGCCCGGGAGTCAGAAGGACTTCCCGATAATTCGGGATCGCGCCGGGGCTACAACTGGTCGGCGTGGCAATCCGGAGATATGCGGTTTTGCCTGGTCTCCGATGCTGCCGCTACCGATCTTCGTGAACTGAAAGGTCTGATGCATCGTTAATCCGCATGTCTCCCACGAACCACCCTACGGTGCTGAATGTGCTGCCGGAATGCTCGGACTGGATTGTGCCGTCAACTTCTACTCCGGCGTGCTCAGTTTTCAAAAGGTGTCTGATATCGAGGTCGCTGGTGAGAGCTACGACCATCTGGAAGGTGTCATCGGAGCACGCGTGCGCATCGTCCGCATGCGACTGGGGCATGAATATATCCAGCTGACGGAGTATCTTGTTCCGAAAAGGGCGCCCGATTGCTCTGAATGCGCGTAGCAATGGCGGCTCATTCCAGCACCTTGCGATCATCGTGAGTGACATGGATAAAGCCTATGCCTGGCTCCGGAAGAATGAAGAATAAGGTTGAGCACACTTTCTCGGCACCTCAGCGCCTGCCCGACTGGAACAAGAACGCCGCCGGAATCCGAGCGTTTTTCTTCAAAGACCCTGACGGGCATCCCCTCGAAAGCAACGCAAATCGC
Source organism: Acidobacteriota bacterium (assembly GCA_003225055.1). Lineage (GTDB taxonomy): Bacteria > Acidobacteriota > Terriglobia > Terriglobales > Acidobacteriaceae > Gp1-AA122. The sequence goes on along the minus strand of QIAU01000124.1, from coordinate 76,203 downwards.
GGATGGGTTCGCCTGGTTGCTGCACGTGATCTGAGTTGATCGGAGCACGAACATGACTCAAGAAGAGGTTCGGCTGCAGGAATCGCAACAACGCAAGAAGCATTGGAAGCGCTGGGGTCCCTACCTCAGCGAACGTGCCTGGGGCACGGTCCGGGAGGACTACAGCCCGCACGGCAATGCCTGGGAGTACTTGCCTCATGATCACGCCCGCTCCCGGGCGTATCGCTGGAACGAAGACGGGCTCGCCGGGATCTCCGATCGCCACCAATTCACTTGCTTTGCCCTAGCCCTGTGGAATGAGCGCGATGCCATTGTGAAAGAGCGCCTGTTCGGCCTTACAGGAAACGAAGGCAACCACGGCGAGGATGTGAAGGAATACTACTTCTACCTGGACAGCACTCCCACCCATTCCTACATGAAGTATCTGTATAAGTACCCGCAATCTCAGTTTCCTTATTCGCAGCTAGTCGAAGAAAACCGCCGTCGCGGAAAGGACCAGCCTGAATTCGAACTGCTCGATACGGGCGTGTTCAACGACGACCGCTACTTCGACGTATTCGTCGAATACGCAAAGGGCGACGTTGAAGACATTTTGATCAAGATCACCGCGGTCAACCGTGGTCCCGAAGCGGCGCCGCTGCGCCTGTTGCCGACAATATGGTTCCGGAACACGTGGTCGCGGGGCAGCGATGAGGCTCGTCCCGACATGCGACAGATCCCCGGAGGCATTGAGCTAGACCAGCGAACTTTGGGGAAACGATGGCTTTATTGCGAAGGTTCGCCCCAACTGCTTTTCACCGAAAATGAGACGAACCTGAAGCGTCTGTTCGGGGTTGAGAACCGCTGCGCGTGCGTGAAGGACGGAATCAACGACTATATTGTGAACGGCAGACGCGACGCCGTTGTCCCCCAGCCCATGGGCACCAAGGCGGCCGCACACTACAACTTGCAAATTCCCGCCGGCGCCAGCGTGACGCTCCGGTTGCGGCTCACCGATATTGAATTCTCTGGAGTGAGTGAGGCGGCGTTTGACGGTTTCGACCGGCTGTTCGCTCTGCGCAAAAATGAAGCGGACGAGTTTTACCGCACTGTTATCCCCCCGGACCTTTCCGCCGACGCCCAGAACGTGATGCGCCAAGGCTTTGCCGGAATGCTCTGGTCCAAGCAGTTCTATCACTACGTCGTGCGGCAGTGGCTCGAAGGCGACCCCGGCAGTCCGCCTCCTCCGGCTGAGCGAAAGGGGGGGCGCAACAGCCAGTGGCCCCATCTTTATAACGCAGACGTCATCTCGATGCCCGACAAATGGGAGTATCCCTGGTACGCCGCTTGGGATTTGGCGTTCCACTGCGTCCCACTCGCGCTGGTGGATTGTGAATTCGCCAAGGAGCAACTCGTCCTGCTGCTGCGCGAGTGGTACATGCATCCCAACGGGCAGCTCCCGGCTTATGAGTGGGCATTTGGAGATGTGAATCCACCAGTCCATGCCTGGGCGGCGTGGCGCGTGTACAAGATCGACAAGAAGCGCAGCGGCAAAGGGGATCGCGCATTCCTGGAGCGCGTGTTCCACAAACTCCTCCTGAACTTCACCTGGTGGGTGAACCGCAAGGACGCCGATGGAATGAATATCTTCCAGGGCGGATTTCTCGGTCTCGACAACATTGGGGTCTTCGACCGTAGCGCTCCTCTGCCGACCGGCGGTTCCATCGAGCAGTCCGACGGCACTAGCTGGATGGCCATGTACACGCTGAACCTGCTCGCCATTGCCCTGGAGTTGGCCAACGAAGATCCCGCCTACGAAGACGTCGCCAGCAAATTCTGGGAACACTTCATCTACATCGCCCATGCCATGAATCATCGGGGCAATGATGGCATTGGACTCTGGGATGAGATGGACGGTTTCTTTTACGACGTCCTGCGCTTCCCCGATGGGCGCAAATATCCCATGCGGATCCGCTCCATGGTCGGTCTTATCCCGCTATTCGCGGTAGAGACGCTCGAACCCGAACTGCTGCACCGTCTGCCCGGATTCAAGCGCCGTCTGGAATGGTTCATCGACAATCGCCCCGACCTGATCGGCAACGTGGCTTGCATGCGCACTCGCGGCAAAGCGGAAAGAAGGTTGCTGTCCATTGTTGGGCGCGACCAGCTGCGCCGGGTGCTGGAACTCATGCTCGATGAGAACGAATTTCTGTCCCCCTACGGCATACGCGCGCTTTCCCGATACCACAAAGATCATCCCTACACGTTGGCGGTGAACGGGATGGACTATCGAGTCACCTATGAACCTGCGGAATCGAGTACCGGCCTGTTCGGCGGAAATTCCAACTGGCGCGGGCCGATCTGGTTCCCGGTAAATTACTTACTGGTCGAGTCGTTGCAGAAATTTCATCACTATCTAGGCGACGACTTCAAAGTCGAATTCCCGTCGCACTCCGGCAACAGGCTTACGTTGTGGGAAGTGGCGGCCGAACTCTCGCGTCGGCTCTCGAAAATTTTCTTGTGCGATGAAAAAGGCGAACGCCCGGTCTATCGCGAGATTACCAAATTTCAGACCGATCCCAACTGGAACCATCTTGTTCTCTTTCACGAATACTTCCACGCCGATACGGGCCGGGGCGCAGGCGCAAGTCATCAGACTGGTTGGACAGGCCTGGTCGCCAAAATGCTGCAGCAAAGCGGCGAATCGGGTAAACCCACAAAACGCGAAAGAGCCGCTGGCATCGCGTTCGCAGGCTAACGAAAGCAAGGTAAACGGAGACACGAAAAATGAAAGCTATCAGTGTATTTCCTGGAAAAGCCAACAGCGTCCATCTCGCCGAGCTGAACAAGCCTTCGGGGGACGAACTGCCGAATGGTCGGGGGGGTGCTGGTCAAGGTTTTGCGAGTCGGAGTAGACGGTACAGACAAAGAAATCAATGCCGCCGAGTACGGCTCTGAAAGGAATTTTCGGTAAACGCACGCCATGCCGCGCCTTTACGGTTTTTCGGCTACCGCAAAACGATGATTTCTCCCACCATTCCCAACTCATCGTGCAGCACGCATTTGTACTGGTAAACGCCGGGCTGGGTGAAGGTCACGCGGAAGCGCGTCACGCTCAACGGGGCCTGTGGCAGACCGATACGATCTTGCGGCGGCTGGGTGATAAATCCGGAGTGTACGACGTCAGAGGGAGAGGTGATGAAGGCGTGACGGGCGCCATCAGCATCCATCGTGACGTTGGCAGAGGGCGGAATCTGGTTTAGAGGGTCGGGCTCGGGGCCGAAGGTGATTGTGTGGTTGGTCACTGCTTCTGCGCTCGTCCACTCCACGGTCTCGCCAACATGGATCACTTTCGTCGCATCCATGAAGCGCATGACCGAGATGGTTTGAGTTCCGCCGCCGTTGCCCATAATGTGTCCCACTCCGGCGGTTACGTCATTGGAGCCGGGATGGTTGTGCGCGGATGTCATCACATCGGAAAGCAGATCGGCGCGTTGCCGGTTGGCCTGTTTGTCGTAAAAGGCCTGATCGTGGGGCAACGGCGTGGACAACGCCAGCACATGGATAGTGGCTGTCATATTGGGGTGAGCCAGGCAAACCAACTTAAAACTGCCGGTCACGGGAAAAATCACCGTGTAGGTCGGCGGGCTCGCTAACATGCTATTGTTCGATACCACACCACTGTTGACACAGGCGGTGCCGTCGAAGACGGAGAAATCGGGTGTGACGCCGCTCGGGGCGCTCGGACATCCGGCAAAGCGGGACGGGCGCACCTGCCCGGGTTGCAGAAAAGTGACGGTGTGGACCTCGTTGGTTTGAAATGTCCACGTAATGCTGTCCCCGGAGTGAATCCAGATCTCGTTGGGCAAGAAGGCAAGTGCTTGATGTGCCTTGTCACCGTTCTGCGCGCCGACCTGCAGTTGCCAGGTATCGGCCAGCGCCGAAAGCGGAAGAAGAAGAGCAATCAGTAAGGCGCAACAGCGGAGAGTCAAGTGAAGTTGTCTTAGAAACAGGTTCGTCATAGCTCCTCCACAAAATCAGGTCCGGCAGCGAGAATTGTCCAGACCTCCCCGGGGGGTCAATACGAAGCGGGTGAAACGTAGGCGATAACGAAAGTTGTTGATTGGCGGGGTCTTCCGGCGTGTGGTGACATGACTGCCGCGACTTCACAAATCGGGATATACTTCGCCCTCGGGAGTCCTGCACAGGTGGCCAGCCCAGCCAAGTCGAACGTGGTGCGCTTTGGCATGTACGACTTCGCACCCCACACGCAGGAGTTGCACAAGGAGGGAATGCGGGTTCGCCTGGAAGGCCAGCCGGTTGCCATCTTGAAGATGTTGCTGAACCGGCCGGGGGAACTGGTCACGCGCGAGGAACTGCAGAAAACGCTCTGGCCGGCGGATACGTTTGTCGATTTCGAACACAGCTTGAACGCGGCAGTCAAACGCCTGCGGGCGGCATTGAACGACTCTGCCGATCAGCCTCGCTACATTGAGACGCTGGCGCGACGAGGGTACCGCTTCATTGCACCCGTGAACGCGGATGGCGCCGAAATTGCCGCTGTAGCGTCCGCCGTCGCCCCAACTCCAGCGGCTGCGCAGACGCCACTGGCTCGTAGTGGCCGCAGGTTGTGGCTCATTGCGATCGCAGTGTGCGCCGTCGCCGTTGTCGCTTGGGGCTGGCACCAATGGCGGCATCAAACGGCAGCTCCTGCAGCCCCGGTGATTCGTTCCCTGGCTGTGCTTCCGTTGGAAAACTTAAGCGGAGACCCGTCGCAAGAGTACTTCGCCGACGGCATGACCGAGGAGCTTATCGGACGGCTCTCCAACATCCACGGCATTCGCGTTATTTCCCGCACGTCGACGATGCAATTCAAGCACACCCAGCTTTCCGTGCCAGAGATTGCCAGAACCCTCCGGGTTGATGCCATTGTCGAAGGGTCGGTAATGCGGGAGGGAGGTCGAATTCGCATCCACGCCCAGTTGATTCGCGGCGCGACCGACGAGCACATTTGGGCAGAAGAATACCAGCGAGAATACCGAAGCATTCTCGCCTTACAGGAGGAGGTCGCGCGGAGCATCGCCGAGCGAATCGAGATCAGCCTCACGCCCCAAGAGCGAGCGAGACTGGCACCTACGAGCATTGTTGACCCCGAAGCTCACGAGGATTACCTGAAGGGCCGCTACTACTTCAACCAGCGAACGTCAGATGCGCTGAACAAAAGCATCGCGTATTTCCGCCAGGCGATCGCCCGAGACCCGAGCTCCGCCTTATCGTATAGCGGCCTGGCTGACGCTTACGCCCTGCTCGGATTTCGAGGTGGGTTTCCGTCGAAAGATGCTCTGTTCCAAGCCAAGGCAGCAGCGCTGAAATCCATCGAACTGGATGAGACTCTGGCCGAACCCCACGCATCCCTGGCATTCATCGCTGAGACTCATGAGTGGGATTGGGCTACGGCCGAGCGAGAATACAAGCGCGCCTTGGAGCTCAACCCAGGTGATGCCCGGGTTCACCACTGGTATGCCGGCTATCTGGTGTACGTAGGGCGATTAGACGAGGGGATTGCGGAAGCCAGGCGGGCTCGAGACCTCGATCCGCTGTCTTTGCCGGTCAACAATGCCCTAGCCGGCAGGTTGCTCGTAGCGGGCCGTTACGACGAGGCGCTGGAGCAAGTGCAGAAAACCTTGGAACTGAATCCTCATTTTGCGCCAGCCCACCAGACTCTAGGCTGGGTTTACTTGAATCAAGGAAAGCATGAGGAAGCCATTGACGAATTTCAACAAGCGGTACAGATCTCCGGAACCGACGATACAAACTTCGTGTTGGACCTTGGTTTTGCCTATGCGACAGTGGGCAACCGAGAGAAAGCGCGCCGGATCCTAGCCAAGCTGAAGCAACAACATGACAGGGGGCTTGTGCCGTCCGGTTCCATCGCGATTCTCCATGGAGCCTTGGGTGAGCGGAACGAGGCTTTCGCTTGGCTGGAAGAGGCGTATAAGGAGCGTGATCCCGAACTTACTTATCTCAAAGTGCCCGGCCGCCGGTTCGAACCACTCCGCCACGACCCGCGCTTCAGAAAGCTGCTCGTCCGCATGGGCCTGGCCGACTGAAATACCCTTTCCGAGTTGCCCGTGAGCACTTACGTTACTCGGGAGCAGCACCAGACGCCCTGGCTTCGGAGAAATCGACACGCGCATTTGTTTGAGTTACTTGGGTGCTGGCATGGGTGCTTCGAGAAACGGGGTCACGGCCGTCGCGAGCGCGGGCGAGGAGCTAATATTGTAGTGCGTTAGGCCGGGCAAGATGGCGAGCTGGGCCACTGGCCTTCCGGGACCATCCAAACCGGCGTCCTTCTGACCGCCGCCGAGTAGGCCGAAGAACTCCATGATGTGAGCGGTGCGGACGGCATCGGCATCCGCGAACACGATCATGGTGGGCGCCTTGATGGTGGCAACCTCCTTCGACCAGTCATAATCCTTCCTGAGCAGCTCACCGAGCTTGGTGAATAAGCGACTCCAATTGATGTTCGGATAGAGCTGGTACAGCGGAGACTGTTTCATACCCTCGGCGGCAGAGGGACCGATCTGCCCCATTGCGGCGAGGAGCTCGGGGTAAAATCCATCACGCTTAAAGGGAGCCGAGACGACCACCAGCTTGCGCACTGATCTGGGATGCCGTATGGCGGTCTGCAGGGCAACTCCGCCGCCCAGCGAATAACCCGTAACATCAGTATTCTGGATTCCCACATACTTGATGAGCGCGGCGATGTCATCGGCCATTGACTCGAAACTCAGAGGTCGGTCGATGTCAGCCGTGTGCCCATGACCCTGCAATTCGACGGCGATGACCCTGCGCTTTTCGGATAGCGCAGCCAGATTCGGACCAAACGTGGCGATACCCACGACTCCGCCATGCAACAGGATCAGAGGTTCTCCGCTACCGTGAATCTCGTAGTAGAGGTTGAGGCCGTTTACGGGAGCTTAGCCGGTTTTCACAACAGGTGTCGTGCTTTTCTGAGCCAAGGCAAGCGAAGATGTTGCCAGGATAATAGCGGCGGACCTTGCGACAAACCTTTTTCTCAGGGTCATGGTTATTCTTCAACGTGCAGGTTGGACGAGCGGCGGCGGCAAAATCGCCCCCGGTCAGTATATTTGTTGTGCATTGGCTTTGGCTGATCCGTCTCGCAGTCATTCCGGGCGGGTGGTCGCTAAATCAGCAAGGTGGCGATGTCCGGCTCCGAATCCTGTCCCCGTGTCCGACCACCTGAGACTTGCCGGCGCTGTCCGTCAGGTCAAGTGTTGACGGTTATAATTTAATTCAGGCCGATGCGTTGTCTCATTCCGGCGCAGCAGCTCGGCATCGAAACTGCGCGGCATTTTCCGGCTGAGCAATTTGTGAAAAACGTTCATCGAGCGCCTCAATCGTCGTTCCGGGGGGTCCGAAGTGCGTGATCAGAGCGGTTTCATCGTCCGCGCCGAGGTCTCTTTCCCCCTAAAGGCCGCACTTCGTTTCGTGCAAAAACGAGAACCACTTGTCCAACGTCTCTTTACTACGCCCATCGAAGGTCCCTGCCATCGTTCGCCCGTCGCGACGCGGCATCAGAATTCGTATCGCGCGAAAGGCGTTGTGTAGGAACACTGTAGATTGAATTAGCAAACCGCCGCCCCATCAAAAGCCACAGCAGAATTTCGTACTGTTGCCATCCTTTCGGTCATGCTCGATTGCCATGCACCACTCCAGCATCGTGCAGCGGTTGTGGTTCCCGGGAAGCGGGGGCATCGCGGCGGATGTCACTGCCGGTGGATCTTCGCTCGCAAGGTTACGAAGTTGAAAGCGTGTAAAATCCTAGGCGCTCCGGCAAAAATAAATCCTACGGAACATTCGAGTGTCTGTCTCCCGCCTCCACCACGTCGCAGGTATCACGGTCGATCGCATAGGCCAGGCAGCCGATGCCGCTCGCGATCCCTCGATCCTGCGGCTTGAGAACATGGACACGGATGTTGCCCCGCCACCTGCCGCCATGCACGCGACACATCAGGCCATCGAGGATGCCTCATGCAACAGCTATTTGCCATTCCTTGGCCAGGACGCGTTGCGGCGGGCTGCTGCCAGTCATGTCAGCAAGCTTTCCGGCGTCCAATATGACTGGAGCACTCAGTGCATCATCTCTGCAGGTGGACTTAATGGAATTCTGAACACCCTGCTCGCACTGCTCGAACCCGGTGATGAGGTGGTTCTGGGAGATCCAATTTACGCCGGGTTGCTGAATCGTGTTCGCTTGGCGACCGGCGTGCCTAAGCTGATTCCGTTCGTCGCCGAAATGTCTGGCTGGAAACTTGACCTTTATGCTCTGAAGCGTGCCGCTTCTCCGCGTACGCGAGCGGTGTTGATGGTCAACCCGTCTTTTCCAACCGGAGCCTATCTAATTCGCGAGGACTGGGAGCAGATTGCTGAATTTTGTGAGGCCACGAATGCCTGGCTGTTGTATGACGCGGCGCTCGAGCGGATCTTGTTCGACGGCCGGCCCTATCTTCATCCTGCTAGCCTCCCAGCTATGGCCGAACGAACCATCACCGTCGGGTGTGTCACCAAGGAATATCGCATGATTGGCTGGCGGGTGGGGTGGATCGTCGGGCCGTCCTCGCTCATGAACGACGTTGCCCGGGTCAGTATGGCAAACGTCGTCTGCCAAGTCGGGATTGCCATGCCAGGGGCCACGGCCGCGCTCACCACCCAGGAAAACGGTCTTGCGGAAGCTGTCGAGGAATGGCAAAAGCGCCGAGACGTTCTCCTCGAGGAACTTTCCGGACTGCCGGTGATCCCTCCCCACGGGGGTTGGTGCCTGCTGGTCAACGTCAAGCAGCTTGGCATGGATTGCGAAGCCGCGGCGCGTCTCTTGTTCGAGAAAGGAAAGATCGCGGCAACTCCCATGCGCAGCTGGGGAGACTCGGGCGACCAATACGTGCGGTTCGTCTATGCGAACGAACCCATGCAAAGGCTGCGAGGAGTTCGGGAGCGTATCCAAGCTGCTTGGTCTAAATAATGAAATAATTAAAGGATAAGCCGCAACGTAAATTCCACAAGCCGCCTTTCCGCTCCGCACACCGCTTGGGCAGCGCGATCTGGCGATGGAGCGGTTTGCGGAATGTGATCCGCCAGTCTGCGATGGTGAAGACCGATGAAGAGAGAGCTTCGCGTGGGTAAAGGCGTACCGAGCCCGCCGGAATTTCCGGACCGTTCTACGTAATGATGAAAGTTCGACCACCCCGGCGTGTGTCGACAAGCCCCGATCCGTGGTTAAGTAGTATTGGAAGTATTGGCTGTCGGTATGGTGTTCACTGCGGCCATCTTAGCGCAGTGTTCAAAAAACTGCCTGTACGTAAATCCCGCGCGGAAAATACTGTTTTTCCCGCATAGACAACAGCTCACCTCGGTCAGAACATACCTTAATTCTTTGCATCTACTCGGAACTCTCTTTGGAGAGAGGAGTCTCCGAGCTCTGGATAAGTTGGCCCAGTCTGGCGACTACCAGCCGGGTGCATGCAACTCCGCGCTGCCTGCAGGACGGTTGTCGGCAAAATGCGCGGGCAGGGTGGTACGAGGGGTTGGAACGTCCGGGCGCGGTCGTCCCCCGGAGGACGATCGTCTCCGATCATTTTTTGCTGCTTAGTATCAATTCAGGCCGAAGGACGCATGGCGAAGAGTGCTCCGCAGCGCGTTAGGTCCAATCAGCCAGAGCTAGCCCTGGCTGATGAACTGGCGCGGATTGCGCGGCGCGCGCAGACGTCGACCCTCGCGTTCGGCGCGGCCATCGCGCTTTTGGAACCTGGAACCGCCGACTTTTTCTGCCGGGCCCGCAGTGGCTCAATGGCTCCTCCCGTAGGGATCCGACTACAAGTAGAACGCAGCTTTACCGGGCTCTGCATTCAGAGCGGAGAAGTCTTGCACTGCGAGGATTCGGAAACCGACGATCGTGTCGATACGGCTGTGATTCGCGCCCTCGGCGTGCGCTCCATCATCGCGGCGCCCATCAAGGACCAAGGCACGGTGATTGGAGTTTTCGCAGTTTTCTCGCCTATCCGCGGGGCGTTTTCCGAGATCCACGTGTCCGCGTTGAAGACCATGTCGGATCATGTTGCCGAACTTGTCCGAGGCGAAGGCATTGCAAGGAAACCCCCGGCAACTCAAACCGCCCTGGTCAAAGCTTCAGCCATAGAAACACGGCTCGCCGTGTCTCCGGCGGTTCAACTATTGCGCCGCAGCGGTCTGGCACTGGTCCCTCGATACAGTAGACCACCGGTCCGCACAACGAACCTACACAGAAAAGTGAGAGCAACGACTCTCATCCTGATTACCGCAGTCGCTGCTCTTGTGGTTGTCGGCGCCAGAACATTCTTAAGGACAAGTAAGCAGAGGTCGCGTGCTGATAGACACCATGCGGGGGCGGCATCCACTGAGCCCGCGGCCGTTTCCCTTCAGCCCGCACCCGTATCCATTCGGCCCGCAGCTTCTCCACCTCCGGCCTCGACCCAGGTGATTTCGGGGCGTGTTGCCAAGCCGCCGATTCTACCGTCAACTTCGCCAGAGGCGCCGATCCGACCGTCAACTTTGCCACGCGTTCGGATGGTACGAGGCGCGGAGCATGCCCAAGTTGAGCCCCGGCCTGAGTCTGGTCGAGAGTCCGAGGGGCCCACGGCCAGCCGGTCCGCAACTCAACCTGCCGTCGCGGACGCGGTTCCGCCTCCGACTCTGAGTTCCGTTTCGCAAGCTGGCAGCCTCTCGGCAGTCCTTGTCCCAGCACCTAGCTTGCCTCGACAAGCCCGCGAGGTGGAGCCGCCTCAGTTGGTTCACAGCGTTCCCGTCGCATATCCGGAGTTCGCGAGGCAGAGGCGAATCCGGAGCCTCGTGCTGGTCAAGGCCAGGATTGGAAAGGATGGAACGGTGGCCAAAGCGGAATTCGCAGGTGGTCTGCCCATCTTTCAAGACTCGGCTCTGGCTGCAGTTCGGCGCTGGCGATACAAGCCGGCGATGCGCGACGGTCAGCCCGTCGAGCAGCAAATCGAGATCCGGTTGGACTTTCATCCCTGAATGCGAGGAACCGGGCGGTTTGACGAGAGCAGACGTTGAGTCGTGAATCGGCCGCGCCGGTAAGGAAAGCATATGAAACAACGCAGAGGTTATTACACGCTCTTCGTCAACTTGTTGGCTATTCTGATCGTACTGCAGTTTGCACGTTGCGCCTGGTCCGCGGATGTCGGGAGCCGGTTGCGCTGCACCGTGGCCGACGAGTCCAAGGCCGTAATCAGCAATGCTCGGCTCACGCTTAGCGATGCAAACAACAAACTTACCGCGTCGGGTACAAGCGATGAACGCGGCGAGTACACGTTCGTCAATCTTCCCGCCGGGACATATCACCTTAAAGTGGAACGAGAAGGTTTTTCGCCGGAATTGGCCGACGGCATCAATCTCGATCTCAATGAGGTACGGGTGCTGAACATAGTGTTGCGCGTAAGCGGCGAGCAAGAGGTCATAGAGGTCGCTGGCCTCAACGTCAGTATTGTTCCGCAGCAAACATTTCTCCGTGGCCTGCTGGATCCGCTGCGGATGGAGGAACTGCCGCTCAACGGCCGCAACTTCGCGGATTTGATCTTCACCCAACCTGGGGTCACACGCGACAGTGTCGGGGTCATCGGCACCGGCCACTCCGTGGCGGGCGCCCGCACGACGTCTAACACTTTTCTGCTGAATGGCGGCGACAGTACTGACCCAGGTGTTCCGTTATTGCCCGGTCTGAACATCAATACCAGTGGCGTTCCGCTGGACGCGATCGAGGAATTCAGCGTCATTACCAGCGACGCTGGGGCAGAGTACGGGCGCAACGCAGGCGCGATTGTCAATATCGTAACCAAAAGCGGCGGAGAAAAGACCCATGGATCAGCGTGGGAATTCTTCCGCAACAGCTTGCTTGATGCACCGACGTTCTTTGATATGCCCGGGCAGAAGGACCCGTTCCACCAGAATCAATTTGGCGGTCAATTAGGTGGAAAATTTGAAAAGACGTTCTATCTGGTCTCGTACGAAGGGTTTCGGCAAAGACAACAGGTGGCCTTAAATGCGCTGGTGCCGTCGGCCGACTTCCTCGCTACCGTCACCAATCCCGCCTGGAAGGCCCTTCTGCAGGGCTTCTATCCTGCCGCTAGCGCGACGCCCGCACCCGGTTCGATCGCTGCAATTTATCACTCGAGACTCAATAACCCGCGCAGTCAGGACGACGGCTTCCTACGCCTCGATCGCGCCTTGGGCTCACATAAGATCTTTCTCAGTCTGGCGGGGGTCAACGGTGACCTCGTCCTTTTGGGGGATGGAATCCCCGGCACTGGAGAGATCGGAACCCAGCGGAACTGGAATGGAGGTGTAGGGGATGACTGGGCGCTTGGACCAAACATTTACAATACATTCCGCTTCTTTGTGAATCGGATCGACGACAATACTCAAACCGAAACTCCGCCTGCGGCTGCGCTTCAGGCAGGAATGGCCCGCTTCGCCGGCCCGTTCGCCGGTCAACCCTTTAGCAGCCGGGATAATTCTGCGAACGGATTGCCCTACATCCTCACTTCCACGGGTATCTTCAGTCCGGCAGGAGGCAATTTCTTTTTCCCGCAGATCCGAAGCGATAGGGTTTTTCATGTGCAGGACTCTGTCGGCTGGATCAGAGGAAGACATCAAATCGCGGCGGGCGCCGAGTTCCGGCGCATTCAGTCCGACGACAATTCTGAGGCCTTTATTCGTCCGACCCTGGGGGTCGTCAGCAGCGATCTGACCAGCTTACAGAGTGGCCTGATCGCCGGCCAGCTTCAGAATTTCTACACTTATAGCAACAGTGGGTTGCGCGGATTGCGGAATTCCGAGTCCGCCTTTTTTGCGCAAGATTCTTTCCGAGTGTTTCCCCGATTCACCTTGGATTTCGGACTGCGTTATGAATTGAACCTGCCGATGCACGAGGTCCACAACGCCTTGAGCAATGCCTTTGTCATGCAAAATGACAAGCCCCTGGCGTGTCAGCCTCTTCCCGTGGGTGCGGGGATGAGGAATGTCGCCTTGGTGCCGACTGCACAATTCCATATCGATCCGTATTGCGCAGACAAGACCAATTTTGCCCCACGCGCGGGCTTTGCCTGGGACATGCTTGGGAATAACACGACCGTGCTCCGAGGCGGCTATGGCCTGTATTATGATCGGATCTACGGATTTGTACTCGACCAGTTCCGCAACAACGCTCCCTTTGTCACCCCCAGCGTGCTCAATCTCTTTCCCTTTGATGGAAGACAAGCTCCTGCCGCCCTGGACACGACGTCTGTCTATGAGGTCAACAGTGTCGATCCTGGGATTCGCACCCCGTATTCCGAACGCTGGCACCTGACACTCTCTCGCCAGCTGACCAAGGACATGCTCTTGAACGCCAGCTATGCGGGCGCCAATGGCCATCGCTTGGCGCAGCTCGCACGCCCCAACTTCGGTGACGGTTTCGCCGACGCCTTCCGTCCCAGCAATGGCGCCAGTCCTACTTCCATTCCCAGAAATCCGGCTGATATTGCCAATAACATCATTGCCCCTCCGTTTGCCGCCTTCTACAATCTGGTCACCGACGCGATCTCCCGCTACAACGCACTCCAGCTCGAGGTCGTCAAACGCTATTCCCGAGGGCTGACTTTACAGGCGTCTTACACCTGGTCTCATTCTCTGGACACCGCCAGCAATGCTCAAATCGCGGTCACAACTCTGGTCCCCGATATCAGCCCGCCACCCGCTACCGTCAACAATCTCCTGGCGCCTGTGTTCGCGCCGGGATCGTCGTGCCCCGGCGCGTTTTCCGTCGCCGTTCCAACCGGATTTCGGAACGCTGTAGCGTGTGCCATTGGGAATCCTGAGATTAGCGTGGACGAGGCCGCTGCGACTTTCGTGAATCAGTACATTTCGCCCGGGCGCAACGGCGACAATTACGGCGACTCTCTGTTTGACGCTAGGCATCGCTTCACCGCAAATGCGATCTACGAACTGCCATTCAAACCGCGCAATACATTCCTAGGTGGCTGGCAGCTAGCCACGATCCTCGAAGCGCAATCAGGCCCGCCATTGCCGATTTTTGCGGGAGTCGACTCCAACTTTGACGGCGATGCCACCGATCGCGCGGTCGCGACCGGCGCCCTTTCCACCTTGTACTATGCGGGAGGAGGCGTGGGCGTTGACCCGACTGGCGCGGCCCGGCAGTATCGGTGCACAACCACGAATGGTATTTGCACCAGTCCGGTCGGTCCAGGTCTGGGCATCATCGATCCCCGCCTGCGGCTGGCGCGCGGTCGATTCCGTCAGCCCGGACTGTTCACGGTGGACGCCTCCCTCTCCAAACGTTTTCGCTTCCGGAAAGACTCCAGCCTGCAGTTCCGCAGCGAATGCTTCAACCTGCTCAACCGTGTGAACTTCGCGCCTCCTGTGCAGCAGATTAACAACCCCAGTTTTGGGGTCTCCAATAGCCAGTTGCTAATCAACAACACCACGTCGCGCCAGATCCAGTTTGGGCTTAAGCTGGAGTTCTAAACCGAGCAAAACTGCGAGAGCAGGGTTGCGTAATTATGCAATTGTGGGGGAGGACGTTTTACGTTCCGCTAGTTGCAAAGTCCGCCTCCGGCGGAGACAATCGCTAGTGTGAAGAAACGTCGGACGCCTCCTGTCGGCACATCGCACAAGTCTACCGAGCACATTTCAAAGGCCGCTTTCGGACCCACGGGAGTGGGTCCGTTTCCTGCTGGAGCTGTCGTGCTCGTCACGCTCAACAATCCACGCGAGAAATTTTGGGGCGCGGTGCTGGCGCTCGATCCGGCCGGCCTCAGCTTCCGGGGTCTCGAGCTATCTTCGTTTGAGGACGCCACCAACCTGCTGGTTGCCGGAGAACCTTTCTCGGCCGCGACCCTATTCTTCCCCATGCACCGGGTTGAACGCCTCGAACTGGACCTGCCCGAAGGCAACATTCCCTCGCTCTCCCAGCGTTTCACGAACCGAACCGGGCTTGAGCCGGCTGACGCACTGTCCCGCGCAGCCGGTGCTTCCGGGGGCGCCGAGCGGTGAAGGTTTCGCAGCTGTTAACCGCTCCGAATCAGCTCACACTTTTGCGCATGCTGTTCGTGCCCTTCGTGATTATCAACCTGGTTGACCGGCACTACCACTGGGCGCTGGTGCTGTTCGTTCTCGCCGGCTTGAGCGATGGGCTTGACGGCTTGCTGGCCCGCAAGCTTCATCAGCAGACCTTGCTCGGGCAATATCTTGATCCCATCGCGGACAAACTTTTGCTGACCACCATGTTCCTAGTGCTTTCCATCGTGCACAAGATTCCCTGGAAGTTCACAGTACTCGTGTTCAGCCGGGATGTTTCGATTCTGGGAGTAGGCGCGGTGCTCTACGCGATTGCCGGCCTGCGCAATTTCAATCCAAGCATTTTCGGCAAGGCCAATACTTTTTTTCAGGTCGCGGCCGTGTTTTTCGTGCTGCTTTATGAAATTGACCACGCGCAATGGATTGCTCTGACCCGAAAAGCCTGCCTGCGAGCGGTTTTAGCCTTCACCATTATTTCCGGTGTGCACTACATCTTTCTGGTCGGATTGCGTTTGCGCTCCCACAATCTGATGACGCCGGGAAATCCTCCGCCGCGCCCGATCGACGACCTGGGCAACCCGATCCGCCCGCGCGAGTCCTGAGCCGCGCGCTCTACCAAAGCAGAAAAGGCACCCCACGCGCGCATTGCCGCTCACCCACGCCCAACTCACGGCCGCAACACACCCGCCCACTCAGTCAGCGTCGATGCAGGTTCGACTCAGTTCTCACCTCACTGTTGGGGGGCTCTAAGGGGGTCCCTTTCCCTTCTCCCAGACTCGATTTGACCCTCTTTCTCGCGTCCCCCTAGAATTGAGGATTCGACGCACAGCCACGAACTCTCTATGCCGCTGCGCCTTTTCAACACCCTGTCCGGGAAAATTGAGGAATTTCGGCCGCTCGCTGACAACCAGGTGCGAATGTACGCCTGCGGTCCCACCGTTTACGACTACGGGCACATCGGCAATTTCCGCACTTTCATCGCGGTGGACGTGCTGCGCCGTTTTCTGCGCCAGAGCGGCTACCAGGTGCGCCACGTCATGAACATCACCGATGTGGATGACAAAATCATCCGCAACTCGGCGCGCGATGGGGTGAGCGTCAGGCAATACACTGCGAAGTACGAGAAGGCATTCCTGGAAGATACGGAAACGCTGAATATCGAGCGGCCCCAACTGGTGCGCGCTACGGACCACATTCAGCACATGGCGCAGTTCATCGCGTCGCTCGAGAAGAAGGGGTTCGCTTACCGGGCGGAAGATGGCTCTTATTATTTCCGGATCGCGAAATTTCCTGACTACGGGAAGCTCTCGAAGAAAGACTTTGCCGGCATGGAAGATGGCGCGCGGGTGGATGTCGACGAATACGACAAGGACAATGCCCGCGATTTCGCGCTGTGGAAAGCGCCTAAACCGGGGGAAGCTTTCTGGGAGACGCCCATCGGTCGCGGGCGTCCAGGATGGCATATCGAATGCTCCGTGATGTCCATGGGGGAGCTTGGCGAGACTTTCGATCTTCATGCCGGCGGCGAAGACCTGATCTTCCCGCATCATGAAAACGAAATTGCACAATCCGAGGCCATGACCGGCAAGCCTTTTGTCCACTTCTGGTTTCATGCGAGATTTCTGCTGGTGGAAGGCGAAAAGATGTCCAAGAGCCTGGGCAACTTCTTTACCCCGCGCGACCTGGTGCTCAAGGGGCACAAGCCGTCGTCGATTCGTTACCTGCTGGCTTCGGTGCCCTATCGAAATCAGCTCAACTTTACGTTCAGCGGATTGAAGCAGGCGGCGGAGTCGGTCGAGCGTTTGCGAACCTTCACCCTGCGTTTGACGACAGAGCGCTTTCCTGAGGGTTCCGGCGAGAGTATGTCGGATCTGGCGAAAGAGACCATCGAACGCATGCGTGCCGGCTTGCAAGACGATCTCAATACTGCGCAGGCGCAAGGGGCCATTTTTGAGATGGTGCGTAAGGCCAACGCCGCAGCCGATGCCGGCCAGATGAGGAAAGATGATGTCGCGCCGTTGCTGTGTGCGGTTGAGAAGTTCGACGAGATTTTTGCCGTATTGAAAGATGACGACCAGCCGAAGATTCAGCGCGTTCTGGACTGGGCCGAGATGGAAGGGAAGCTGAAGGAAGCAAGCCAGGAAGTGATCGCAGCAGCCAACACTCAGCAGCTGTCCGATGCCAAGGTCGAAAAGAAGATCTCCGAGATGGAACAGGCTCGGCGCGCCCGTAACTTCAAACACTCGGATGCCATTCGTGCGGAACTCAACGCCGCCGGAATTGTCGTGGAGATCACCAAAGATGGCGCGCGCTGGCGCAGGAAGTAAAGATGCAAGTAGTCGTGCCGGTACTAACCCACCCCTAGAAGCTGAAGGCAGCCTGCAATTCGAGCTTTCGATTGGCGGAAGCGCTGGAGAATGGCCCACCCGCTAGAGCGTTCGATTCTCCGAACAGAGGTGAGTTCAGGTTCCCGATAGGAGTCGCCAGGTTTACCCGGTTCAGCACGTTGCGAGCGTTGACACTGAAGGTCAGGTTGTAGCGGTGGGACGTCGCCGCCCCCAGCATAAAAGGTCCACCCATGGGGCGCCCAAAGCCGCCGCCCCCGCGCGGACCGCCTCCACGCGGGCGATCGCCCTGCGGCGGGCCGCTGCCCCTGGTGCTTTCCGGCCCGAAGCCGAAGGTCTTGCTGAGCCGCAGATTCAGGGTGAAGTGAGGCGGCCCAGTCAGGTAATTGACGGGAATGGGAATATAGGCCTGCGTGGGAATCGTGTAGCGGCAGGCCGCGATCGGCGACAGGCATGAGCCGGAAATATTTGTCGCAAGTGCAGGCCGGTCATTGAACAGCGAGTCGCCGCTCAAGTCCTGACCCACAGTGATGTTGTAGGGGGCGCCCGAATTGGCAACCAAAAACGGGCTCAGCCTGAAGGCGTAGGGAAGGCTGATGGTGCCGCCAAGGAAGAGCCGGTGTCGCACGTCAAATGAGGCTCGTCCGTAATCAAGGGCTAGGTCGTACTGATTGGACGGGAAGCTGGACGCGCCTGAGGTATCGCTATTGGCGTAGTTCAGTGAGTAATAACCAAACAATGCCAGCTTCTGACCTAAGCGGATATTGAAATTCGTGATGAGCTGATTTTGGCGAAACGTTCCTTCCGACGTGTACTGATCAACGTTGCCTGCAGTAGGGGCGGGGCGCGGGCCTATCGAGTACGGAGTGCCGGGCAGCGGCGCATTGGCGTTCCTCGACAAAAACTGATGCACGCCGCGCGAGTTCAGATAAGAAACCGTCACGGTCGCGTTCTTTGTGACTTGTCGTTCCACGCTGACCGCACTCTGCATGATGTATGCGGCATGCAGAGCCGGATCGATTTGATAGATCGTAGCCGTCGTTTGCGAAGCCGGCAGAGTGTTTACCGGCGGCACCAGGGGAAAGAAATTAATTGGCGTGTTGGTTGTTGCAGCGATGGTTGTTGCAGCGACAATGTATTGTTGCTGCCTCAGTCCATTTAGTCGCTCTGAATTGAGGACTAAGTTCTCAGCGAAACGGTCATAAAAGATGCCGTAGCCGGCGCGCAGTACCGTCTTCGCCACGTTCTTACCGCCTCCACCGATTCCCCAGGCAACCGCAAGGCGAGGCGCCCAATCAGCGTGATCGTGAATCGCATTCTGCGTTTCAAACCGCAGGCCGTAGCTGAGCGTCACGTTGGGACGCACCCGCCAGTCATCCTGCGCATATAGACCGGCATCTGCCACAGTGGCAGCGACCGCGGGAATCCCACCGCTCCGAGATGCATTGATCAAAAACTGACTCGCGCCTGGCGCTGTGGTCGCTCCGGACGCCAGTGTCTGCTCCGCACTCTGGTACGCCGCAAGAGAGGAGAACGTAAACGTGCCATTAAAATCTGCGCCGGAAGTTTCTATTTCGTGTACTGCTCGCAGACGCCCTCCGAATTTCACGAAGTGGGCGCCCAACGCCAGTGAAACATAATTTTGGAGCTCGTAGTGATCCGTATGATCCGCCAGAGCGCCGGCGTTGCTCCCTCCGCCGGTGAATGCGCCGATGACATTAATGGTCGGCCCGGTGGTCAGCGGAGTTTGCCGGTTATTGTCCCGCATGTATTGGAAGCGCGTTTCATTCACGACCTTCGTCCCGAAGATCTGCGTGTCGCTGATCTGCAGGGTTTGTTCCGAAGACGCGGTGTCGTAGCCGGTGGACGCCAAGGCAAATTGTCCGACGCCCGCATTGTCCTGCGTGTCGTGGAAGTACTGGTAGCGGGCGGTGAGCGTGTTGTTCGGGCTGAGTTGGTAGTCGAGGCGCGAGCCGAGATTGGTTCGCGTTCTAGGATTCGACACGCTTTCGCTGAATTGCATCGGGTTCAGATTTGGATCGAGCACAACGGCATTCACTACCGCCAACTCATTGATGTTTCGCCTCTGGACATCGAAAAAGAAAGATGCTTTCTTGTTCAGCGGCCCGCCGATGTTTCCCATGTAGATGGTCGAGTAATAAGGCGGTTCTTCAGTTAGGAAAGGATTGCGCGAGTTGAGAACCGAGCTGTTGCCCACCACGGAAAGTTGTCCGTGATACTTGTCGGTACCCGGCTTGGTAAAGATCTCGATTCTGCCGTATCCCAACTTGTCATACTCTGCGGAAAACGGATTCTGATTAATGCGGATCTCGCGGATCGACGATTTGGGAGGCAACTGCCCACCCGTGAAGCCGTCAATGTAGATCTGTCCGCCATTGGGACCCGCCGAGGGTCCGGCGAGCGCTTGGAGGTCTTGCTCCAATTCGTCCGGATCGTCGGGGAGAGCCTCCAGATCCTTGCCGCTGATCACGATTCCGCTTGCGTTATTGGCAGGGTTAACCTGGACTTGCGCTCCCTCTTCTCCCTGCACCTCGATCTTCTCTTTCTCCACCTCGATTTCCAGCGGAATATTGAATTGTTCCGTTTGCCCCGACGTTACTTGGACGTCCTTGACGAGCGTTGTGAAGCCGCGGGCAGCGACCGTGACGCTATATCTACCCGCCGGCAGATCGGCAATTTCGAAGTTGCCGGCGGCATCCGTGTTTACCACTCGTCGGGCACCGCTCTGTGCGCTTGCCGTTACCTTGGCGCTTCCGATCACTGCGCCGGACGGGTCGGTAACCTGTCCGCGTAGCGTTCCGGCTGGCGCCTGCGCCGGTGAAAAGCACGTCAGCAGCAATACGGTTACGGTCAAAACGGCCAAATATCTGAAGCTCGCAGCCATTTCGTTTCTCAAGTCACGCTCGGGAATATGCATCGGTTTGCTAGGGCTCAGGCGCAGCCTCTCCATTCGACGAACCCAAGGTCCACGGTGACAGAACCATGGATGCGCTTTGATTCGGCGCAGCGGTCAGGATCGGTTCCACTCCCGCCAACAGCGTGACTGCGGTGACTGCTTCCCCGGCCCCGCGCGAAGCTGCAACAATCATGACGGCATCCCCCTTTTGCAGGTCCGCCAACGTGCCGCTGGGCAGGCGACTCACTAAGCGTTGAAAATCAGGCGCGCCATTCCTGTGTTCACCCTGCATCCCACCTGGTTGGCGGGGCGCTTGCGATGCGACCCCCGACCTAGCTCGGTCCCGGGAAAGAGCGGCATTCCGAGCCGCCGGGTTCCAACCTCCCTCTTCGGCGTTGCTGCCCTTTAGCCGCATGGCGATACGTCGGGCCATCTCGGGAGGCAGCTTCTTCATTTGCGTGTCGGGTGAGATCTTCACAACGACGGTACCCTTGGGAATGGCGCCCTGCACGGTCATCGAGTTGCCCGCCTGATCCACTGCGGTGACGGTTCCGGCAATGTTGCGGAATGTCCCGGAAACAATTTCTTCGGCGGCAAGCTGGCCGCCGTCTTCGCTGCGGGTGCCGCGGGCCCAAAGCTGATCTCCCGGCTTGATCTGGTCGAGGGGAGCAGGTTTTGCATCGTCGAAGCGCACCGAACCAGGCAAGTAGCGGCGCAGGACTGTTTCTTCACCGGTGTGCACGACCAGGCTCCGGTTTTCGCCGAATCCGCCGGTTGTGATGCTGATGTTCCCTGTGGTTGGATCGGTGGCGCTGACTAGGCCGCCGACACCTCGCTTTTGCCAATCTTCGCGATCATGCTCGCGTTTGGCTGCCACATCCGCCTGCTTCATGACAATGACTGCAAGGGCGGCAATGGAGTGGCCGTCCGCCGCCGGCGTTCCGCGAACCAAGACGCGATCTCCCGGCTGCAGATCGTCAGCCTGCACAGGGGTTGCGTTTTTCAGGTCCTTCTGTCCGGGCGGTACGCGCAAGATGCGGGTGGAGGGGGCAAGTTGGGCAACCTCCTCACTGCCGGTATCAGAAGTAAGAGTGACTGAACCCGCCTGCACGGCCTTGATCGTGCCCGCGACGCGGGCGACCTGCGCATTTACGGGGCCTTGGCTCTGGGAATAGGTCTGCAGCGCAAGAATCAGCACAGCGACCGCGATAACCCACAGTTTTAGCCAGCGCTGCCACCCGGGGTACATGCAGGTGACTGTAGCATCGGGAAGGAGACGAACCATCAGCATTTACGAACTTTTACTCAGGGGCCTACGCGATTTTACGGTTCTTGACAGACTCTTTACAGAGTATCAGCAACTCTGGTTTCAGACGCGCGCATCCATTCCTGCATTCAGTCACAAAAATCCTTCAACAGGAGGGCGCTCATGCGAAATCGCACCTGGCTGTGTCTCGCCGTGGCCCTGGTGTTGGCCGGAATAGCATGTCTCTCGGTTGGATGCGGATCGAGCAATGCGAACATCCGTCTACTGAATGCCACGCCCGATGAAGCCAGTCTCAGCCTATTGGTGGACGGCAAGAGCGTGGCCAGCGTCAGCTATGGGACCGCTTCCGGGTACATGTCAGTTAGTTCCGGCTCACGCCACCTGCAAGTGGAGCCTGCGGGCACTTCAAACCCTCTCATTGATGTCACTGCGACGGCTAACTCCAGCAGCAACCTGACTCTAATTTCGCTGAATTACTCCTTCAACATCAGCAACGTGGTCCTTACGGATGACAATTCCGCGCCTAGCTCCGGCAATTTCAAGCTGCGCATCATCAATGCATCGCCGGGATTGAGCGCGCAGGATGTGTACGTGGAGCCGCCCAATACGAACATCGGTTCGCTGTCACCTACCATTTCGAACCTTGCATTGGGAACCGCCTCGAGCTACAGCGTACTAACGCCGGGAAACTACGAAGTGTATTTCACTTCGCCGGGACAGAAGTTCATTAATCTTGATACCGGAGTGCTCAGCTTCTCGGCAGGGCAAATCCGCACGCTTGTGGCACTGAACGGCCAATCAGGAGGCTACACCTCGGCGGCGTTGACCGACTTAAACTGAATCGCGGAAGGGGACGGGTGGCCGCCTTTGCCAAATCCCTTCGTCTTCGGCGTAAAACCAAAAGATCGTCATGAGCATCCGTCCGGACTGGACCCACTGATTTTGAACAACTGACAGGCATGTTGTAGGCGTCCACCATGTACAGGCAATATCCTGAGTTTTATCCTGAGTCCACCCAAATACCTGATATTCCACGAAACTGCCCAGGCCCGGCCGCTATTTGCCCGAACTCATAAAGCGGCTGACCATCGCGGTCAAAGACCTGGAGCCGGTCGAGTTGTGGATCAGTGACATAGATTTGTTAATCGTTGCCCATTGCCAGGCTGGCGTGGTTGCTGGCTTCGGCAAATCCAATCTCGTTCCGAAAATGTCCCCGGAGCTCCAGGATCTGAATCCGATAATTTCCGGAATCGAGTACCACGATTTCGTCTCCGGCAGAGACAAGATGGGTTGGATATCACCTCCCCGCTTACCAAAGCGGGCGACGACGTGTCCCTTCTTATCGAGCATAACGACCATGTGCCGGGGTGGATCGCAAACGTAGATATGGCCTTCTGCGTCCACCGCTATGCCCCGAGGAGTGTCGAAGTAAGATTCCCGCCCTCTGGCATTCTTTATAAATAGGTAATGGCTGAACTTGCCTTTCGAGTCGTAGACCAGGATGATTCGCAAGTTGCTGTCGCTTACATATACGTTACCATCACCATCGGCAGCGCCACCGACCGGGCACTGAGCCGATCGCCCCCGTGGAGATTTGAATATCTCGAATGAACGAAGTCGAAAACGTGTACCGCACCGGCGCTGACGTCGGCAAACACGCAATGGACGGCGTCGGTTGTGACTACGTACGGCTTCTCGAGGAGGTTGGTGGCGGGAAGGTTTTCGTTCGGGCCGGCGACAAGATCAAGGCCCCGTTCAACAACTGGGCTTAAAGGCTTCCTGACATCATGGGCGGAAGAGAACTCGCGGACAAAAAGCAGCTGTGCAGATGCGCCCTTGTTGCCGTCCTCAGGCCGCAGCTGCGTTCGGAGGTGCAGTTGCGGGAACTCCACCTTTTGCCAAAAGCGAAAGAACCAGAATGGCTTCCCAGGCAGTCATACTACAAGGTCGTGGTCCGTAATAAATGGACTCGTTAGGAGCCATCGAGTGCGGGCATTTGGGCCTTCGGGTAGAGAGGCGGCTGCCGCGTTTGGGCCAACCAGGGACGGCGCACCTGCACTGCCGGGATTCACCACCGAGGCATCGAGGCACGGAGCTTAAAAAGAACTTCCGAGCAGCTTTTCGCAAGATAGCTGATGCCTCCGGCACACCGTGTCTGGGTGGGGGAAATGTTTAATCTTGGCTCCACCAGGGGCATGGTTACACGCAAGAGTTCTCGATTAAACTGAAACACTGGAGGCGCTGTGGACGCACGCGAGTTTCGCCAGCTTGGTCATCATATCGTGGATTTGTTGTCGGAATATTTCGAGCACATCGAAGAGAAGCCGGTGTTCCCGGACGTAGAACCGCAACTCCTGACAGAACTGTTCGCGGAGCCTCTTCCGCAGGCTCCCAGCCCGGCGGAAAAAGTGCTGGCTGAACTCGAAGAGAAGCTTCTCCCCTATTGCACGCATGTTGGCCACCCTGGCTACATGGGCCTGATTACTCCTTCGCCGACTCCGGTTGGCGTCATTGCAGATTTTCTCTGCTCAGCTCTTAATCAGAATATTGGAGCTTATACGATTGGCCCGGCGGCAGTCGCGATGGAGCGCCGGACGGTTCGCTGGCTCACCGACCTTGTCGGTTACGGCCAGGAAGCGGGCGGAAATCTTACCAGCGGCGGTATGATGGCGAATTTCATTGGGCTGAAGCTGGCGCGGGACTGGGCTTCCCGGGATCGGGCACAGCAGGACGGACTTCAGGAACGCTGGGCTGTGTACGCGTCGGAAGAACGCCACGTCTCGGTTGATAAGGCGGTGGACGCCATAGGCTTGGGCCGGACGGCACTGCGTGCCTTGCCCACCGACTCCGAGTTTCGCGTGCGTTTGGATGCGCTCGAATCCGCAATTGCCGAAGATCGCAGGCGCGGCGTACGACCGATGTGTATCGTTGGCATTTTCGGAACCACGAACACGGGCGCGGTCGATCCGATCCGCGAATTGCGGATTATAGCCGATCGGGAGGGGATGTGGCTCCACGCGGATGCTGCATACGGCGGCGGCATGCTTTTGTCGAACGAGTCGCCCATGTGCAATCGCGGGCTGGAACTCGCGGACTCGATCACCATCGATCCTCACAAGTGGTTCTACGCGCCTCTGGACGCAGGGGCGGTGCTGGTGAAGGATGAGCGACGGCTGACAGCCTCATTCGGAATGAAGCCGTCATATCTCGCCGATGAGCTCGATCATGCGAGAGAACGCTATCAGTACTACGTGCACGGCTTTGAGCAGTCGCGGCGGTTCCGTGGCCTCAAAGTCTGGATGAGCTTCAAACGCTATGGGGCCCGGCAGATTGGCGAGTGGATTGATAACAATGTGCGCCAGGCAAGGCATCTTTATTCTATGGTTGTCAGCCATCCCGCTTTTGAGGCGGCGAGTAAACCGCCCATGTCGGCGATCTGTATTCGCTATCGCGGCGCCAACCTGGACGGAGAAAGATCCAAGCAATTGCACGCGCATGTCGTCAGGAGAATCGAGCAGAGCGGAAAATTCTGGATCTCGACGACCGAACTCAAGGGGAAGACTTGGTTCCGCATTAACCCCGTAAATTTCCGTACTCGCATCGAGCATATGGAGCAGCTGCTGAGGCTACTTGAAAAAGAATGTCGCTCCTGTCTCCAGACTGCCCGGTTCGCAACCGACGAGTCGCCCGCCACGGGGACCAGCCAGGGCTAAGGACTTTCGAGATCCCATTCGTTACCACGCAGACCAGGGCGAGAGGCCATAACCGCACTGAAGGCGGGTAATCCAGGAATGCACTATTCAGGCAGTCGGCTCGCTACTAAGATGTTGCTGACCGGCGAAGGCAATCCAGCGACCATGGAGTCGGAGAGAACCCTAGGCGCCTTTAACCTTCGCGGTCAGCAAGTTAAGGCTATGACGGCCTCGGCCCATGCGTAATGGCCCCGCCGTGCCTGCCCGGGGCACAGAAGTGCTCTTTCCCGAACTACGCGCAAGCTACATTGGCGCAATTGATCAAGGAACCACCAGCACTGGTTTCATCGTATTCGACCGATCGGGACGCGTCGTATCCGCTGCTCAAAGAGAGCACGGGCAGATTTATCCCCAGCCTGGATGGTCGAAGATAATGGAGGAGTCTACTTCGTTCCCGCATTCTCTGGCCTTTACGCGCCGTATTGGAAAAGCAATGCTCCTGGGATCATAGCGGGACTCACTCGCTACGCTAATAAGGGCCACTTGGCGCGGGCTGTGCTCGAAGCCACTGCTTTTCAGGCGCGTGATGTCCTTGAGGCCATGGAGAAGGATTCAAATATCAAGCTGGACGCATTGCGCGCCGACGGAGGCATGGTTGATTCAAGCCGACATCCTGAACCTTCCGATTGTCCGCCCGATCCCGCGAGACGCGACAACCGCGCTGGGGGCGGCCTACGCGGCAGGACTGGCGGGTGGATACTTCAAGGATGTGGCGGATCTCCGCGCCAACTGGGCGGTCGAGCATACCTGGCGGCCTGAGATGTCTGATGAAGAGCGGGAAAGGATACATAAGCTCTGGAAACGAGCAGTCACAAAATCCTTCGACGGGATGGATTAGAGCGCCCCCGCTCGTGATTGCTGGTATCTCGATGTCGTCATCCTGAGCCGCGAAGCGGGCGAATGAATCTCGCGTGCACAACGAGTAGGCACTGACGAACTAATCGCTTCGCCGCGAAATGGCGAGAATGATTCCGATAAACTCTTTGCGCTCGCGCTAAAATCGCCGTGCAGGCCGCACCTAAAGGAAACTATGACCCAGCTCCTTAGCAAATATTCACCTCATGTCTACGCTGTGACGCGGGTGGTTGTCGGGTTTCTGTTTGCCTGCCATGGTGCGCAAAAACTGTTTGGAGTTCTGGGAAGTGTCCAAGAAGAACTTGGCGGCATGGGAATGATGGCCGGCCTGATTGAATTCTTCGCTGGAATCTTGATCGCGCTAGGACTCCTGACCAGGCTGGTCGCCCTGATTGCCAGCGGCGAGATGGCGTTCGCTTACTTCAAAGTGCATGCCCCGATTGGCTTCTGGCCCATTTTGAACGGCGGCGAGTGGGCGGTGTTGTATTGCTTCTTCTTCCTTTATGTGGCCACAAACGGCCCGGGGGACTTTGCGGTGGATTCGCTTGTTGACAAATACAGGAAAACACTCTATTCGGGGAAGATCGGTTAGGCCTTCTGCCCTTCCCGGAAGCCGAATATAAGAACAATTTCCTGCCGCGAACGGTTGTTGCTCGGGCTTGCAGGCTCTGTTTTCCCCAGGCACAATTCCAGCCCAAGGCTGCCACGTTTTTTTTCTTCGTCTTGTTGAAACGCCTACCAATCCTCCACAACTGAGCAAAAAGGCAGGCGAAAAGCTTCAGGATGAGCACATGGCCAACATCCGCAAGCTGTATGACGAACACAAACTGGTGATCGCCGGGCCCTTCCTAGATGACACGTCGCTGCGCGGGATCTTTAGTCTTGCAAGCGGAATCGATGGCGCAGGCACAAGAGTGGGCGAGCAGCGATCCTGCTATTAAAGCCGGCCGTCTGGCTGCGGAGATACCTGGGCCATGGCTCGTCGATCCGGCAGCCATTCAGCACCCCGCGCAACTCAGAGGATGGAACAGTACACACTGGTTTCTGATGGAGCGCGCCGAAAGATGGGATCCGAGTGCAGAAGAGTTCAGGGGACTATGAAGCTACATCCTGCTTTGGTTGGAAAGATGACTGAAGCAGCGATGGCCAGTGCCCGGCCGTTTCCGCTCGACGATCAGGGAGAGCTACGGGGGAGTCATGGTTCTCCGCGCGGACGCTGAGCAAGCTGCCAAGCTGATGCAAGACGATCCTGCGGTCAAAGCCGGTCTGCTCAAAACAGAAATCGACCCATGGATCACGGGAAAAGGAGTATTGGAGCTGGGCCGCCCACAGCAATAGCCGGCCCTCCCTGGGTTGCTTGTAGGTCCCAAATTCCATTTGCTTCCTGGGGCTGATAGGAGGAGAATGTGCAACACTTGGGCTCTCTGGTTGAGCGGCTGCCAGGCTGTTCAGGCTGGTGGGTGGGGAAACCATGGATGCTTCGTCCCACGATGTCCTTCTTGTAGGTGGCGGAGGCGCAGGACTGCGCGCCGCCATCGCCGCCGCCGAGGTCAATCCCAAGCTCAGCATCGCCGTCGTCTCCAAGGTGTACCCGATGCGCAGCCACACCGTTTCCGCCGAAGGCGGTGCCGCGGGAGTTGTCAAGGGCGATGACAGCCTCGATGAGCATGCCTATGACACGATTTCTGGTGGCGATTGGCTATGCGATCAGGACGCAGTGGAAGCTTTCGTCAAAGAAGCCCCGCAGGAACTCTTGCAGCTGGAGCGATGGGGATGTCCGTGGAGCCGCGAGCCTGATGGACATATTGCGGTGCGTGCTTTCGGCGGCATGAAGAGGAGACGCACGTGGTTTGCTGCCGACAAAACCGGTTTCCACATGTTGCACACCCTGTTTCAGACCACCCTGAAATTTGATCCCATCACGCGCTACGACGAATGGTTTGTCACCAAGCTGCTAGTCGACGACGGGCGGGTAGATGGCGTGGTCGCAATCGAGTTGATGTCGGGGAAGATTCAGGCCATCACTGCAAAAGCAGTAATTCTGTGTACCGGTGGCTGCGGACGCGTGTTTCCGTTCACCACGAATGCCAACATCAAGAATGGTGACGGCATGGCGCTGGCGTATCGTGCCGGAGCTTCACTGAAGGACATGGAGTTCGTGCAATATCATCCCACCGGCCTTCCTTTCACCGGCATCCTGATCACCGAAGCGGCACGCGCTGAGGGTGGATACCTGCTGAATAAGGATGGCTATCGATACCTCCAGGACTACAACTTAGGCAAGCCTCAGCCCAACCCGGTGATGCGCTCGATGGAACTGGGTCCGCGTGATCGGCTGTCACAGGCGTTCGTGATGGAAGACCAAAAAGGACGGACTCTCGCGACGCCTTATGGTTCGGTTGTTCACCTCGATCTGCGGCATCTGGGAGAGAAGATCATCAACAGCAAGTTGCCGTTCGTGCGGGAACTGTGCCTGAAGTATCAAAACCTTGACCCGGTCAAAGAATTGATTCCAGTTCGGCCGGTCGTGCATTACATGATGGGTGGAGTGAGTACCGATATGAATGGCGCCACGCCGCTGGCGGGCCTATACGCCGCGGGCGAAGTGGCCTGCGTAAGCATCAACGGAGCGAATCGTCTCGGTTCCAATTCTCTGTCTGAGTGCCTGGTTTTCGGAGCGCGCGCGGGTAAGGCCGCGGCATTGTACGCGGCCGAACAGAAAGCTGCCGACGACAAAGCAATGGCACAAGCCAATGACGAGCGCAAGAGACTAGAAGCGCAGTTCCTGCACAAGCAGGGTGGGCGGGAGCGTGTTGCCACGATTCGCGAACAAATGCAGAAGGCCATCGAGAAGAGCGCAGGAATCTATCGCGAGGAGACCTCGCTCGCGGAAGGTGCGAACAAATTGTTCGAGTTGCAGGAGCGATACCAAGATATCGTTCTCGATGATCGCAGCCGCACTTTCAACACGGAACTGGAAGGGGCTTTGGAACTCGGGTTCATGCTGGACGTAGCGGAGTCGATTGTGCAGTGTGCGCTGCACCGGACTGAGTCGCGCGGGGCCCATCAACGCACCGATTTCCCGGCGCGCGATGACGAGAACTTCTTAGCACACTCGCTGGTATTTCGGAAACCGGATGGATCGTCACGAGTGGAGTATCTCCCGGTGAAGGTCACCCGCTGGGCACCGGGCGAGCGAGTCTACGGCGAGCAGGCTCCCGAGTCACCCCAACAGATACCGCAAGCAGTTCCGGCAGGGCGGGCCGGCTAGCTATGGCTGACAAGATCGTTCTTGAGATTCCGCGCTATTCACCGGAGCGCGATGTCAAGCCGCACTTCGAAGAGTTCGAGGTACCTGTTCACAAAGAATGGGTAGTGCTCGACGCGCTGAATTACATCAAGGACCAGGTGGATGGGTCGCTGACCTATCGCTGGTCGTGCCGGATGGGGATCTGCGGCAGTTGCGGCATGATGGTCGACGGCGAGCCCAAACTGAGTTGCGCCACATTTCTATCGTCCTACTCGCGAAACGGGAACAAACTTCGGGTAGAGCCGCTGCGTTACTTCCCGATTATCCGGGATCTGGTGACCGAATTGAGCGATTTTCTAGTTAAGCTCAAGGCGGTCAAACCATGGCTGATCCGGCAGGAAGAGCCGCCGCTGAGCGAGGGCGAATTCCTGCAGACTCCGGAACAACTGGAGCAGTACAAGCAGTACAGCATGTGCATCAATTGCACGCTGTGTTATGCCGCCTGCCCGGTGGTCGGCCTTGACCCGGTGTTCGTGGGGCCAGCGGCGATAGCCCTGGCACAGCGGTACAACCAGGATTCGCGCGATCAAGGTGCCGGCGACCGGATGGCCGTTCTGGCGCATCCGGAAGGGATTTGGGGCTGCACGTTCGTAGGAGAGTGTACGCGAGTTTGTCCCAAGCATGTGGACCCTGCGGGCGCGATTCAGCAATACAAGTTGAAGGCAGCGCTCGATTGGGTGAAGTCATTCGTCACGCCACTAGGCCGCAAGAACACGGATGTTCGCCGTGAAGCAGCCAACGACTAAAGTGCTCCCGCTGTACCAGGAATTCCATCCCCGATGGTATCGACCACGGGTGTCGGTGTATTGGTGGCTCGGCCAGTGGCAGTATCTGAAGTTCATCCTGCGGGAGATCAGCAGCGTGTTCGTAGCGGTATTCGTAGTTATCACTCTGCTTCAATTGCGGGCGCTCCGCGCGGGGCCAGAGGCGTATGCGCGCTTCCAGCACTGGCTGCAAAGTCCGATTGCACTCGCAATCAATGGGATCAGCTTATTCTTTGTTCTGTTTCACACGATCACCTGGTTTAACCTGGCGCCGCGAGCTATGGCCGTTCGTTTTCGTGGAAAGCGGCTTCCCGAAATCCTGATTGCCGCCCCTAATTATGTAGTGTGGGCACTTGTCTCGGCGGGAGTAACGTGGCTGGTTCTGAGGTAAGGATGGCGAAACAATCTAGCGAGGCTGTATTGTGGTCGCTGTTCAGCGCGGGGGGTGTAGTTGCCGCATTGCTGATCCCGGTGCATCTTTTTCTCTTTGCCATAGCCTTTCCGATGGGCTGGCTGCGGCCACCCGGCTACGAGCATTTGATGCTGCTGCTTCGCTTGCCATGGGTGCGAATTTACCTCTTCTTGATGTGCTCCCTGTCGTTGTTTCACTGGGCGCATCGGTTCCGCTACACGCTCTACGACGGTCTGCAGGTGAAACACTTGAACGAGCTGATTTTCACCTTGTGTTACGGCGGAGCGGTGGCGGGAACAGTATTCGCGGGATATTTGCTAGGGAATTGGTCGGGACCGTAGTCTTTTGTGGGGAGGAATTATGGAATTGAAACTGAAAACGATTTCCCAGAGTGGCATTTCCGAAGCCCTTTCCAAGGCCACCTTATATCGCTACCTGAACGAACCCGAGGAGGCCGAGTCTATTTGCCATGACATCCTGGCGATCGAACCGGACCACCAACTAGCATTGCGCACGCTTGGTTTGGCAATCACGGATCAGTTCATTGGACAGTCGTGGGACCGTTTTGGCGAAGCTGAGGGCGCCTTTGGCCGGCTCACCGATCCGTACGAGCGCGACTACTACATGGGCTTGCTTCATGAGCGCCGCGCCAAAGCCCAGATGCGCGCCGGGCGTCCTGCTAAGGTTCTGGTGGGGTTGTTTAAGGAAGCGATGCACCATTTTGAAGAGGCAGAGAAGATTCATCCACCCGAAAACGACGATGCGGTCCTTCGCTGGAATCGCTGCGTGCGATTGCTGGAGGAACTGCCACACACAGAAGAAGACGACAGCGCCGTTACATTTGAAGATCACGACGCAGTCCCGATTCAAGCGGTTCGTCGCGCCCGCGCAGCCAAGTAAGCGATAGGGGGCCTGCGAGAACTGACCAGTGGTGCACACACACGGTGCTTGGGGTAGGAGGGCTATTCCAACATTGGTGAGCAGCACGGTGTTCGCACCGGCTTGGGTTCCATCAATTCCACGCGTGTCCAATTCGGATCGTAGAGATTCAGTTGCCACTTTCCGTCGCGGCCGATGTGCGGTTCTTTCGGCTTGTATCCTCTCTCGAGGACAGTCTCATAGCCGGCTTTTACGCTGGGCACACCCAAGGCGAGGTGATGCATCACCCCGAGCTCCTGCGGGCCGGGATTGTGCACGTTGAGCATGTACTCCAGCCAGTCCGTTCCTTCCGGCACTCGCATGTCTACCCAATCGGTGGCGTTATCCTTCATGCCGCCGTGCCAAGTCTCCCGGAAGCCGAGGATGTCTTTGTAGAATCGATCTGCGGCCGACCGGTCTTTGACGACAACCCCGACGTGAATGATGCGTTGCGAAATGCGGCCCTCAGGCAGGAACTTCCCGAAATTACGGCTGTGCAACGAGCCCGGTCTGAGCTCGACGAACTCCACGGCATGCCCGTCCGGATCTGTGACCTCAAATCCCCAATTGCCATCCTGCATGGGTTCCAGCTTCCCGGGTACTTTCACGCCGTTGCTGGCCAGGTAAGCGCGCAATTGCTCTACGTCCGTTGTCTCGAAGGCGATATGCGACAGGCGATCCATTTTCGGATCGGTGAGCTCGGGGAATAGCTCGATATACTGATGGTCGTTCACCTTGAAGTAGGTCAAGAGAAGACCGTCACCCGCGGTTGCCGGCTTGTTAAGGCTGAACGGCTCCTGGAATCCGAGCACTCCGGTATAGAACTTTCGCGCCGTGTCCAGACTGCCGGTTCTCAACCCGATATGCGCCACGCCGACGATGGCGGGTCGCCTGGGCGATGATTCGTGTTTCTCCTCATGCACGACCGCGACTGGGCGAACCAGATTCGAAAGCAACAAGACCGCTATGAATAGGCGCAGGTTCACGAATCACATTCTACGCCGCCTCGGAAACCGCAAGCTCCCTTTCGTTCGCATTCTCCAACACGGCACTTCGTGTGCGGGCCACGAGCATGTAGATCGAGGGCACGACGAACAGGGTGAACGCCGTGCCGATAATCATCCCGCTTACTAGCATGATGCCGATGCTGTTGCGGGCTCCTGCTCCGGGGCCTTTTGCCAAGACAAGGGGAAAGTGGCCGATCACAGTAGCCGCGGTGGTCATCAGGATCGGGCGCAGGCGAGTGCCAGCCGCCTCGATCACTGCCTCTAGCTTCTCCATGCCTGCTTCTTGCAGATGATTGGCGAACTCCACAATAAGGATGCCGTTTTTCGACACCAATCCCACCAGGGTGATTAACCCTACCTGGCTGTAGATATTGAGCGTCGTCAGGCCGAGGAACGAGAACAGGAGCGCTCCAGAAATGGCCAGTGGCACCGAGCCTGCGAGGATGATGAACGGATCGCGGAAACTCTCGAACTGGGCTGCCAAAACCAGGTAAATCAGAATTCCCGAGAGCAAGAACGTGCTGAGAAATTTGCTGCCCTCGGTCCGAAGCTGCCGCGACTCGCCGGCGTAGTCGATGGTGAATCCCTGCGGGAGGATGGTCTTAGCCTCGTCCTCCAGCATACGCAACGCCTGGTCGAGTGGTATGCCAGGGGGGATCACGCCCTGGATGCGCACGGCATTGAGCTGCTGAAATTTCTTTAGCTCTCGCGGCTCGGTTGTGGTGCGCAGGCTGGCAAAGGTGGATAGCGGCACCAGCTTGTTCTGCGAACCCGTAACATAGATCTCGGAGAGCTGGTCAGGCGTCAGCCGTTCGGCGCGCTTGATCTGCGGAATAACCTTGTAACTCCGCCCCTGAATGCTGAAACGGTTCACATAATTTCCGCCCAGCATGGTGGAGAGATCTTGGCCCGCCTGGCTCAGGTCGACCCCTTGTGCCCGGAGTTTGTCGCGGTCGAAAACGACCTCGGCTTGCGGCTGGTCGAATTTCAGGTCGGAGTCGGCGTAGATGAACAGGCCACTCTTAAACGCCTTCCCGACAAGCTGCTTGGCTAACTCGGCCAATTGCTGCGGCTCAGCCGCGGAGGCAACCACGAAATCGACTGGGAAGTCTCCCCCGCCCGGCAGGGGAGGCGGCGTCAGCGGGATCACGCGGATCCCCGGAATTCTCGACAGCGGTCCGGCGGACTCGAGCAGCAACTGTTGCGCGGTCTTCTTCCGCTCGCTCCAGGGCTTCGTTACCATGCCGCCGAAACCGCCCGTGGGAGTCGTAATCTGGAAAATGCTTTGGCTCTCCGGGAACGAATGGTAGACGTCGTAGACCTCGTTGGTGAACAGCTTCGTCTGATCAATCGTGGAATTAGGAGAGGCTTGGATGACTCCGAAGACCACGCCCTGATCCTCGGCCGGCGCCAGTTCCCGCTGAGAGAACATGTAAAAAGGAACCATTAGCAGAATGACGATGCCCCAGAGGACCAGAACCACCGGCCGGTAGCGAAGAGTGCCGGCCAGAGTATTCAGATATGTCCGGCGCACACTTTCGAAACGGCGATTGATCCAGCCTGCGAAGCCCTGTTCGGTGTCTCCGGCGCGCAGCAACTTCGATCCCATCATGGGAGAAAGCGTCAGCGCCACGATGCCGGACACAATCACGGCTCCGGCCAGAGTGAACGCGAATTCGCGGAACAGCGCGCCGGTCAAGCCGCCCTGGATACCCACGGGCGTATATACCGCGGCCAGCGTGATTGTCATCGCGATGATCGGACCGACCAATTCGCGCGCCGCATCGAGAGCCGCGCGCAGCGGCGCCTTGCCACCCTGAAGATGGCGCTCGACGTTCTCGACCATGACAATCGCGTCGTCGACTACGAGACCGACAGAGAGCACGACGGCGAGCAGCGTCAACAAATTGATGGTAAAGCCCGCGACCAGCATCAGGAACACGGCTCCCACCAGTGAAATCGGAATGGCGACGACCGGGATAAGCACAGAGCGCATCGAGCCGAGAAACAGGAAGATTACGACTACAACGATCAGAAGAGTCTCGGTCAGGGTTCTGAGCACTTCGTTGATGGCATCTTGGATGTACTCGGTCGAGTCATACGGAATGCCGACTTTCATCCCCGCGGGCAATTGAGCCCGGATTCCGGGTATGGCCTGGCGAACGTTCTTGATCACCTCCAGCGAGTTGGCGGTAGGAAGCACCCACACTCCCATGAACGTCGCCGTCTCCCCATTGAAGCGTACGTCCTGCTCGTAGTTCTGGGCGCCCAGCACGACGTCGGCGATGTCACCGAGGCGAACGACCACGCCATTTTCTTGCTTGACGACAAGCTGACGGAACTCTTCCGGCGTGCGCAGATCGGTGTTGGCGACCAGGTTCACCGAAACCATCGAACCTTTGGTACTGCCGAGCGCCGAAAGGTAGTTGTTCCTGGCCAAGGCATCTCGCACGGCGGAAGGAGAGATGCCATGCGCGGCCATCTCCTCCGGCTTAAGCCAGATTCGCATGGCAAAGGTGCGGTCGCCGAGAATGTCGGCGCGCTGAACCCCGCTGATGGCGCTAAGTTTGGGCTGTACCACCCGCGTCAGATAATCGGTGATCTGGTTCTGATCGAGATCGCTGGACGAGAAGCCCAGATACATGGCGGCAAACTGATTGTCCGCAGTCTCGAGCTCGATAACCGGCGCCTCAGCCTCAGGCGGCAGGTCATTGCGAACCTGCGCCACCTTGGCCTGGATTTGGGTGAGCGCAGCATTGGTGTCGTAGTTGAGCTTCAGGTGTACGGTTATCGTGCTCACACCCTGCGCGCTCGACGACTCCATGTAGTCGATGCCGTCGGCGCTGGCAATCACCCGCTCCAGCGGCGTGGTAATGAACCCACGCACCAAATCCGCGTTGGCGCCGACGTACGTCGTCGAGACCTGCACCACGGCAATGTCGCTGCGCGGGTACTGACGCACGCTCAGAGAGCGTATGGACTGCAGACCGGCAATCAGGATCACCAGGCTGACCACGACCGCCAGGACCGGCCGCTTAATGAACAGATCGGTGAACTTCATTTAGCTATCCTCGGGCTTGGGAGCCGGGTTGTTCCCGGGCTTAACCTTATTGTCGACTTGAACCGCCGCGCCATTGCGCAGCTTGAACACGCCCGAGGTCACCACTTCGTCGCCGGGGTTTACGCCCGAGATCACCGCGACCTGGTCGCCACGCGAGCCTTGAACTTTCACGAACTGCTGACGCACCCCGCGATAGCTTTGTCCTTTCTGGTCCTTGAGGCCGGTAACAATAAAGACCGAGTCTCCGTAAGGCGCGTAGCTGATAGCGGACGCAGGTAACGTGATTGCCGGGCGGCCTGCGCCTAACGCCAGATCCACCTGGACGAACATGCCGGGGCGCAATTTTCCCTCCGGATTCGAGAGGGTCCCCTGCACCTGAAAGTTCCGGGTTCCTTCGTCGATGACAGAATCGATAGCCGTAACTCGGCCCGTGAATGCCTGGCCAGGAAGCTGTTCTGCACTCACGCGCAGGGTGCGGCCGCTCCGTGCCTGCCCCGCGACCTGTTGCGGCACGCCAAAATTCACATAAATAGGATTGAGCGATTGCAGGGAAACAACGGGTCCGCCTCCGGGAAGATACTGTCCGAGATTGATCTTGCGAATACCCAGGATTCCTGAGAAGGGCGCACGAATCGTCTTTCGTTCGATCGTGGCGCGCACCTCCGCCACGTTGGCTTCGGTTTGCCGTTGCTCGGCCGTAGCCCGGTCGTAGTCCATCCGGGAAATGACGCCCTCGTTCGCCAGTTGCTGCATGCGGGTGAAATTGAGGCGGGCGAGGTCGCGCTGCGCCTCGAGGGCCGCCAGTTGAGCACGCTCCTGCCGAGTGTCCAGTTCTACCAGTACGTCGCCTGCATGCACCGACTTGCCCGAATCAAAATTGATGCGCGCCACCGTGCCCGGAAGATCGGCGCTTACCGTAACGCCCTGAACAGCCTCCATCGTGCCGATCACATTCATCGTTGCCGGCCACTGTTCTTGCTCCGCGACAATGGTGGTCACCGACTCGGGAGGCGGCTGAAACGACGCCGCGTGCACCGCCGACTGAATTTGCCTGAATTTTATGAAGCCCAGGGTCGTGAGGAGGATTACGATCACGGCCAGCATCAGGAGCATTCTTTTCGCCATAAGTTCCCCTTAGGTCGAAAACAACTCATCCATCTCTGTTGTGGGATACGAAACTCCAGCTTTGGAGGGCTCTGCTTCAGGGCCCTTACCCCTAAGATGTTTAATCATCTGATTTCCGAGCTGGGCGGAAGGATTCGAAGTTTTGCGTTTCTCTATCACAAAACAGCCGTCGCCTGTGTGGGCAGGGGCGAACTGCCCCGCCCGTCCCGATGCGTTTCACCTTATTACCGCCAGGGATGAAGGCAAGGGCCCAAGCCGACCTCGAAAGAGTCAAAACACCGTTCATTTGACTGCTGGAATCTCGCACTTAGCGTCGGCGTTTTTCAATTTTGATCGCAAGCTGGGCAGGGGTTTGCGTTCTGAAAGAGACGGTCCCGAGTCAGCAAGGGTATTTTCGTACCAGTCCAGCGCGGAGATTGGTTCTCGCCCGCAGACGACAGACTCTAGCGATCGGGGGCGTTGCGGTTCCTTGGGTCCTGTCTGTAGGGTCCGCGGCTGGAATGATTGGAAACCCGTTTGACACAACAGAGATTCTGCTTTTACTGGTGTCTAATCTTGATGGATAATACCTGTTTCTAGAATAGGCGCCTCGCGGAAGCAAGAGCCGGTTTGTGTCCAAGCAGCGGACGTAATCGCATGCGATCATTTCGGAATGAAGTAGCCGAGCCGCTGGCAAGACCGGCGGGGTCCCCAGAGGTCGCTCCTGAGCCGATCGGCCCTCCTCTGGCAACGCCGCCCCCGCGACCGCAAAAATGGCTGGTCGCGGTCGCGATTGTGCTCGTGCTTGCCGCTGTCCTGGGCTTCGTTCTGCGCAAGACGACTGCGCCTCGAACGTATTCAAGGGTGGCCTCTCCAATCGGAAACAACATCGGCCCGGGCCTGCGGTTGAAAGGAATAACCGAGGCTATCCAGGCCCGGGCCATTCTCGCGCCCATGCTTTCAGGACAGCAAGTGGGCATTCTCACGATTACGAAACTGCTGCCGGCGGGAGCCCGCGTGAGGCGAGGCGACGTGCTGGTCGAGTTTGATCGTCAGGCACAAATCCGCGATGCCCTCGATAAGCAGGCCGAATACAACAAGCTTGTCGACCAGGTTTCGCAAGAGCAGGCCAAGGAAAACGCAGCCCACGCCAAGGACGAGACCGAACTCGAGCAAGCCGGCAGTGATTTGAGCAAGGCGCAACTGGAAATCCAGAAGGCCGATATTCTTTCCCGCATCGACGTTGAAAAGGCACAAGAGAATCTCGAACAGGCGAAGGCTGCCCTCCAGCAGCTTCGAGAGACCTTCGAGCTGAAAAGGAAGGCGGCGAGCGCGGCCATTCAGATCCTTGAGATCCAGCGTGATCGCACGCGCCAAACCATGCGTCACGCGCAGAAGAATGCGGAATTGATGCAGGTGCACTCGCCGATTGACGGAGTCGTGGTCCTGAACACGATTTGGAAGCAAGGGAAAATGGGAGAGGTGCAGGAAGGGGATCAGGTGCGTCCCGGAGTGCCTTTCATGCAGGTGGTGGATCCCTCCAGGATGGAAGTGCTCGTCCAGGTAAACCAGGAAGATTTCCTGTCCTTGAAGATTGGACGGTCTGCAACCGTGCGCCTCGATGCCTACCCGGAAATGGTATTTGCCGGCAAACTCGAGCAGATTTCGCCCATCGCCAGGAACGGAAGCTTTTCCGCCAAGGTGCGCACCTTTACTGCGATTTTTTCCATCGAAGGCAGCGACCCCCGCTTGATGCCGGACCTTTCCGCTGCCGTCGATGTGGACGGCGGGGATCACAGCCGTACTTCGAGCTGATCACAATGATTGCGAAATTACGACGGCTATGGGCGGAACGACGGAAGAGGTCCACCGTTACTTTGCTCGTACTGGCCAGTGCGGGAACGATAGGCGCTGTGCACCTGACCAGCCGTCCGCCTTCGATTGCTACCGCCGAAGTGAAACTCGGCGAGTTTGTCGATTCGCTCCAGTTCCGAGGCGAGGTTAAGGCGCTGAGATCGCTTTCCATTACTGCTCCCGCCGAAGCCGGGGATCTCCAGATCGTCAAGATCGCAACTGACGGCGCACAAGTCAAGAAAGGCGACGTCATTGTCGAGTTCGACAAGACGAAGACCGAGCAGGATCTGGCGCAGAACCAATCTGCCCTGAAGTCCGCTCAGGCGGAGATCGAACAAGCCCGTGCGCAAGCTCGTTTGACGGAAGAAGAAAACGTAACCGCCGTCATGAAGGCTCGCTATGACGTATCGGCGGCAGAACTGGAAGCGAGCAAGCAGGAGATTGTCTCCAAGATCGAAGGAGAAGAGGCGAAGCTGAAGCTGGCAGACGCCCGGCAAAAAGTGCGGGAAGCTGAAGAGAAGCAGAAATCTGACCGAGCGGCCGCCAAGGCAACGCTTGAAAGCAAAACCGAGGCGAGCCGCAAAGCTCTCTATGACGTCGAGCGGGCTGAACGCAGCCTTGGGCAGATGACCCTGCGAGCATCCCGGGACGGCATGATTTCCCTGGTTCAGCTCTGGAGGCCGGAAGGGCAGGCCGCATTTAGGCCCGGAGACCGGGCCTGGCCGGGCTCGCTCCTGGCCGAATTGCCCGATCTCTCCTCGCTTCGCGTGTACGCCCGGGTGGATGAGACAGAGCGCAGCCGCGTGCAGGTCGGCCAGTTAGTCACTGTCCAGTTGGACGCTATTCCGGACCGGCAATTCACCGGGCATATCCACGAGATCAGCACCATCGCCACGGCCGACTTTTCAGGAGGCTGGCCCTTTCCCCGGAATTTTAAGCTGGAAATTACACTTGACCAGTCCGACAGCCGCTTGCGTCCCGGCATGACGTCGCAGTTGACCATTATTGTCGATCGTGTGCCAAATGCAGTGACCATCCCCGCACAGGCCTTATTTCAAAGATCGGGGCGTTCGGTGGCTTACGTCCTCAGCGGAACGAAATTCGAAGAACGAGTCATTCAGGTGAGCCGCCGGAGCGCCGACCGGGTGCTGGTTGCCAAGGGGCTTCGGCTGGGCGATAAGATTGCCCTGAAAGATCCAACCGTAAAGGAGTAATCAGTTTCCGTGCAGCGTTGGCCAACGATTTTAGGCGTCTCTGTCATCCTGCTCGCCATTGCCTTGCTTGGCGTGGTGATGGCATCCAGCCGGACGAAATCGGCTGGGGGTGAGGCCGACATTCCGGTTGCTACCGTGAAAGTCGGCGACCTCGACCTGAAGGTTCATACGACCGGAGAGCTACGCGCCAGCCACTCGATGATGTTAAGCGCGCCGCAAGTTGGCGGTGGTGCGCTCCAGATTACGCATCTGCTGCGTACGGGCACGCCGGTGAAGAAGGGCCAGATCGTGTTGGAGTTCGATCCCAGCGAGCAGCAGTATAAGCTCGAACAAAGCCGGTCGGAGCTCGAACAAGCCGAGCAGGAGATCACAAAAGCCAAGTCCGATGCCGCGGTGCAGGCTGCGCAGGATAAGGTTGCGCTCCTGAAAGCCCGTTTCGATGTCCGGCGCGCTGAATTGGAAGTTAACAAGAACGAACTCTTAAGCAGTATCGATGCCAAGAAAAACGACCTCGCTCTGGACGAGGCAAAAAGAGCCTTGGCGCAACTTGAGCAGGACATTAAATCTCATACGGCGTCCGGGCAGGCGACCATCGAGTTGGCGCAGGAGAAGAGTAACAAGTCGCGCTTAGAAATGAAGCAGGCACAGCAGAACATAGACAAAATGCATGTTGCCGCCCCCATGGACGGCGTCCTCGCCATTGAGAAGAATGTTGACTCCACCGGCGGCATGTTCTGGGGAGGAATGTCATTGCCGGATTATCGCGAAGGGGACCAGGTCCGCCCTGGCAATAACATCGCCAGGGTCATTGATCCGTCTGATATGGAAATGCTCGCGAAAGCCAATGAGCGTGAAAGAGGCAACATCAGAGCCGGGCAAAACGCCGAGATTCAGTTCGACGCACTACCAGGGCAAGTTTTTCACGGTACGGTGAAAACCGTGGCGGGCATGGCTATGAAGAATTTCTGGGAAGACGCGACGGCGGGCAGCTTTGAAGTCACCATTCAACTGCCGAACTCCGATTCCCGACTGCGCGCCGGGCTTACTGCAGAGGTCGTTGTCGCGGGCGATGAAAAAAAGAAGATCGCCTACATTCCACGCCAGGCAGTTTTTCTTAAAGATGGAAAACGAGTGGCGTACGTCAAGAATGGCAGCTCGTTTGAAGCCCGCGAAGTAAAAATCCAGGCCGAAAGCGAAAGTCGCGCCGCCATCGAGGGCCTGAAGCCCGGAACCGACGTCGCTCTGCTGGATCCTGCCGCACCCAAAACACAAGCCGAGGCGGCCGCTGCCGGACCAAGCTTGGGCGGAGGCGGTAAATGAGCTCGGCTACTAGCCTGTCTGTCGGCCGGATGGTTTCGATCTCCCAGAGGTGGGTTCCAGACATTCGGCTGGGCCTGCAGAATCTCATGCTTCACCGGCTGCGCTCCCTTTTGACGATGTTGGGTATGATTTTCGGGGTGGCCGCCGTGGTTTCCATGCTTTCTATTGGAGCTGGAGCCCGCCAGAGAGTCATGGCCGTAATCGAGCAGATGGGCGTTCGCAACCTGATTGTCGAGGCCAAGGAAACCAACGATTGGCAAGCTCATCAGAAGGTGCGGAAAATTTCACCGGGCTTGACCTTTCAGGACTACCGGATCATTTTGGACAATCTGGGTGACCTGGCTGCATCCACGCCCCGCAAACGTCTCGTCCCGACCAAGACTATTCCTAAAGCGCAACAGGATGTGCCGACCATCTACGGTGTCAATCCCTGGTACGTAAACATTGCCGGACTTCATATCACCGACGGGCGATTTTTTGACCAGGGGGAGGAGGATCGCGCGGCTCCGATTTGCGTGCTGGGCGCCGGCGCCAAAACCAGCTTGCTGGGTGCGGCAAATGCCGTGGGGCAGTTCGTCAAACTCGACGAGCAGTGGTTTCGTGTGATTGGGGTCGTTGGCCCAAAATTGAGTTCCCAGACAGATATCAGCGGCATCCCCTCCCAGGACCTGAACAACATCGTCTATATACCTCTGAACTCGGCCATGTTTCGGCTCGAAAACACCTATAGCTGGTTGCGTGACGAGATTGACGGCCTGTACCTGAACCTTCGCGATAGCGCAGAAGTCGTGCGGGCTTCCCAGGTGGTACGGGCAATTCTGGACTCGACTCACCACAGCGCCGGCGATTTCAGCATCATCGTGCCGGCCGAACTCCTGGCTGAGCAAAGGCGAACCGAGCGGCTATTCAACGCCGTGATGGTGGCGATTGCCTCTATTTCACTCCTCGTGGGCGGAATCGGAATTATGAACATCATGCTGGCCAGCATCCTGGAGCGGACGCGCGAGATCGGCGTTCGCCGCGCCGTTGGTGCCCGTCAATCCGATATCGTGCGCCAGTTCGTAGTGGAAGCGGTCATGATATCCGTGGTGGGTGGGACATTCGGAATTGTCTTCGGGTTCGCAATGTCGCGCCTCATCGCGTGGCTTGCGGGATGGTCCACGATTGTGACTGCCGCCTCCATTCTGCTGGCGTTTGTCGTTTCCATTTCCGTAGGGCTGATCTTCGGTATCTACCCGGCCGTTAAAGCTGCACGTCTCGATCCCGTCGAAGCGATTCGGTACGAGTAAAAAGCCGCTGGTGAGCGTGATCCATCTTAGGCACGAGTAACTGCCTGTTCTGGAGGATACTTTATGAGGCTGCGTTTCATTCTGTGCCTGGCTCTCTTATTCACGGATGCTGGCTTCCTCGAGGCGCAATCGTTGCTCCAGAAGGAGACATTCCGTGGGTTGACGAACCGAGACGTAGTATCCGAGACGCTTCCAGGTCCGAAGTATATGCGCGATCACGTGGTCGACGGGAAACTCAGGCTTAACCTCCAGGATGCAATCGCACTGACGCTGGCCAACAACAGCAATGTCCGTCTCCAGCAGCTGAGCCTGGAGACCACGAAATATGGGATATTGCGCGCGCATCAGCCCTTTGATCCCGTGGTGCAAGCTGGGTTTAACACCTTGCGCTCGACTTCGCCGACGTTCACCAACCTTGCCGGTGCCCCGACGCTGAGCGCGTTGAATCAGGTCACACAGATCAACTATTCCCAGACATTTGAGAACGGGACGGCCTTCCAGGCAGGCTTTAGTGCGACCAAACTGTCGTCCAACAGCACTTTCAACTCTTTCAATCCATCCATTGCCTCCAGTCTCAATTTCCAATTCGCGCAGCCCTTATTACGCAATCGATGGTTGTTCGCCAACCAGGCGCCCCTGGTTATCGCTCGTCGCAACGTCCGCCAATCGCTGGCCAACTTTGAAGCCCAAGTGAGCGACGATATCTTGCGCGCAGTTTCTCAATACTGGAATGTTGTCGAGGCTAGGGGAAACCTGGAAGTCGCGCGGAAATCGCAGGACGCTGCGGATGCCAGTTACAAGCGCGACAAGAGAGCGCTGGAACTCGGCGCCTTGCCGCCACTGGATATCTATCGTTCCGAGTCCCAGGTGGCAGCGCGCCGGGTGCAGGTCATTCAGGCTGAATACGCTCTGAAGCAGGCGGAAGATACCTTCCGCTTTACCGTCGGCGCAGACCTGGACCCATACTTCCGCGCCATCGATCTGGGCCTCACCGAAACTCCCGAAAGCGAGGGCGAGCTCCTAACTATCGACGCGGCGGCTGCTCTTGAGATGGCCTTGGACACCCGCCCGGAGTTCGATGCTGTACGCCAGTCGCTCGCGAACGATCACACCAACATTCGCCTCGCTCACAACAATCTCCTGCCGGACTTGCGCTTGGGCGGAACATACTCCAGCAACGGCCTGGGAGGAAACCAGATCGATTCCGTCACTCCGGCGCAGGTGACGCCGGGCGGCCTCGGCGACTCTCTGAATCAGGTCTTTGGCTTCGGATTTCCCAGCTATGGATTCTCTCTGACCCTCAATCTGCCCATTAAGAATCGCGGCGCTCAGGCTGACCTGGGAACAGGGCTGGTCGCGCGCCGCCGCGACTTGTATAACGAACGCCTGCTGCGCGAGCAGATAACGCTTGAGGTGGCAAACGCCGTACACCAGCTTGAGCAGGCCAAGCTCAGTCTTGCCGCCAGCAAGGAGTCTTTGGATCTGGCACAAAAGAATCTTGCAGCCGAGCAGCGCAAGTACGAATTGGGCTCGGA
The DNA here is from genome assembly GCA_003225055.1 of Acidobacteriota bacterium. GTDB lineage: Bacteria > Acidobacteriota > Terriglobia > Terriglobales > Acidobacteriaceae > Gp1-AA122. The sequence goes on along the minus strand of QIAU01000124.1, from coordinate 32,153 downwards.
AACCATTTTCTTTGTGCTCGAAGCACAAACCGAACTCGCCCAGGCTGAGTCGGGTCTATTGCAAGCCGAGATCGGTTATCGGCTGGCAGTCGCGGCGGTTGACCACGCCACCGGCAATTTGCTTGCGCAGTACCACGTCAAGACCGCTGACTTAATGCGTTAAGAAGTCCGCTTCGGTTTTTGTGCCTGGCTGGCATGAGGGATACGAGTGACCGTTTGGCAGATTGCGCTCAGTCATTTCCTATGATAGATGTTCACAAACTAGTGCCATGAGCGACGAAAAGCAAAATCCGGAACGCAACTTCCGGGCACGAATAGCCAGCTTCATTCAGGCGGACCAGCCTTCCCGGTGCAAGCAGCTTACAGAAGAAGAGGCGCAAACCCTCAAAGCTGCGTCGGGACGACTCGACCAGTTGTTGGCCCGCATAGCGGAAGAGGAACGTGCCCGAAGCCCGCAGCTCAAGCAGGAAGAGGTCCGAGCTCTCACCGATGCCGCCGGACGGCTCGATCGCCTGCTACGGACGTCGCGACCGGAAAAAGGAAAGGATTCGTGATCTGTGGAAATCCGTGGTGGCGTTTCTCCCTAACTAAGCTCCTTGTCGTCGCGAGCGAGCGCGCCTTTTGCGCGAATCGAGGGATCTGGTGTTCCTGGCTGTCGAAAAACAAATTCCTCGCTCCCCCGGAATGACAACCATTGAGGTACCTGCCATTGTTATTGCACTGTTAACGTGACGGTGACTTGCTTCGTTATCGGAGGGGTTCCAGAAGACGTCGCCGTCGCCGTTATGGTGACTACGCTAGAACCAAGAGGCGTCCCGACAGTCGGAGTACTCCCGCCACCGCCTGGCGGGCTGGCTCCGGCCCCGCAGCCCGTCGACCAGATGGTGGACAGCGTTAATAAGCAGATCAGTCCCAAGAGACGTGCGCTGCCCGCTATCCGCTTTCCATTTCTCCTCATCAACACGATCCCCATGAAACCGGGTAGCAAGAAGGCGTAGAGCAATTCAGAACGGCCGAACAGGTGTTCCAGGCGAGCGGAAGCGGTGGTCTGAATCGTGAGCGTCGTGTTGGCCAGCGCTCCGCTCGTAGTGACGGTGGCTGGACTAAAACTGCAAGTCGCCTGCAGTGGCAGCCCCGAGCAGGCGAAGGTGACGGTTGGGCTGAAGCTGCCCGCTGGCGCGGGAGTCACCGCCAGGGTCACCTGACCGCTCTGTCCGCGCTTTACTGTGAGACTGAGTGCGCTGGGCGTGACCGTGTAATCAACCACGGTCAAGGCGACCGGTGCCGACGTAGAGCTGCCAGAATTCGTATCTCCACTGTAGGAGGCCGTGACTGTATAGGGGCCGGGACCGAGAGAACTAGTCGTTAGACTCGCGACACCGTTCGAGAGCGGTACTACACCCAAGATGGTCGAGCCATTCTTAAAGGTTACGCTGCCCGTTGGCGTCGTGCTGCCCGAAGTTGGAGAGACCCTCGCGGTGAAGGTCACAGCCGATCCTGCGATGGCTTGCGTCGAGGATACGGCGAGTTTGGTCGTAGTGGAAATGTTGGCCACCTGAAAAGTGGCGGTAACCAACTGATTAGCAGTCATGGAAAGCGAACAGGCACCAGTGCCCGGGCAGGCGGCGCCACTCCACCCTGCAAACGTCGAGCCCGCGGCGGGGGTTGCCGTCAAAGTGACGGTGGTCCCACTAGTAAAACTCGCACTGCACGTGGTCGTCGGGCAGTTGATTCCCGACGGATTGCTGGTAATCGAACCCGAGCCGCTGCCCGCCGAGGTGACTGACAACGGGAAGGTCACAAGGTTGAATGTAGCGGTAACGGACTGCGCCGCGGTCATATTTATGCTACACGTGCCCGTGCCCGAGCAGGCGGCGCCACTCCATCCTGCGAAGGTGGCTCCTGCGGCTGCCGTGGCCGTCAAAGTGACGGTGGTCCCGCTGGCGAAATTCGCGCTGCAATTAATACTCGGGCAGCTGATTCCTGCCGGGCTGCTCGTAACCGTTCCATTTCCAGCCAGAGTGACATTCAGAAGGAAGGTATTCGTGCTGCAGTTGGGAAATTTGAAACTTGCGATGCGCGTGTTCCAGTTAAAGACACCATTAGTCTTGATGTACTCCTGGGTGTACCAGAAAGTGCAGTCGTCGACCGGATCAACTTGCATGGCGCTGTAATCGCCCCAGCGGGTCAAAGTGCGGGTCTGCGAGGTCTGTGAACCGCTTCCGCTGACCACCCTGGTTTCTGCCTGCATGGTGCCGGCAGGATCCGTGGGTACTCGTCCGGTGAAAGCGACGGAGGGAAAGACCGAGCTGCTGGAAATGCTGTAACCCACGGCAATGTCGCCGACCTGGTCCATGGCTATGCTGCCCATCCAGCGATAGTTGGAATCCGGGGCAAAGGTTCCTTGTTGGGCAAGAACCGGACTGCCGCTGGGGTTCTGAATTTCATACCAGCGAACACCTCCGCTGGAACTGGTAGCTACGGAATGGTTCACCACCAGTGATTCGTGCGTCCCCAGGTTCCGATAGGCCAGGCGGTACATGAGCCGATCGTCAAGAGAGTCCAACTGGCTGGTCGTACCCGGCTGCGGAACGCAGGTGCCAGTGTTGTTGTTGCAAAGCGGCAAAAAAGCAGCCACCGGGATGACCGTCGGTCCGGTGAAGGTGGAATTTGTGGAGGTGGCGAAGTCCGCGTGGAATTTGAAAAGGTTCAGATTATTCTTGCCGTAAAACAGCATGTAGTTGGGCGAACCTGCGGGCGGGGCAGTTGTGCCGTCCAGATCGGAGGGGAGCAGCCCGCCTACCGACGAATTTTGCTGGAAGCAGACCTGCTTGGCCGCCGTGCCGTTCAACATGGCCGCACGGTCGTAGGCGCAGGCGTCCGAGCCGACGAAGTTGTTCCCGTTGAACATGTTGAAAGTCTCGTAATACCCGTCGGGCCAGACGCCCATCTTCGGGTAATCATCGAAATTGTTGTACTGGAACGAATAGCGGTTGTACGTACCTGTGGCATCGGAGCTTGTAGACACCGCGATGCACTGCAAGTAAGGCGTGGTGCTGACTGAAAACTGACTGAACACCCAGCGATTCGCCAGCTTGTCGTAGAGCACGATGGGATCGCCGTCGTTGTTGTCCTGACAACCTCCCCCGAAGCCCGACCACAAGGTGTTGCCTGCCGTCGGCCCGGAAATTAGTGCTCCCGTGGATTTGTTGAACACGGCAAAGGAAGTGTTGACCCACTGCACGTACTGGGTCGCGCCCACCGCTCCATTGGTGTCGGGAGGAGCTCCGCTAACGTTGAATTTGTACTGTCCGTTGCCCAGCCCTTCAAAGCCCAGGCCGACCACGGGAGCGAACGCGGCGATGGAAGCGGCTGTCCTCTGCCGAACCGGGTCATCCGGCAGCGCAGCCAGCCCGGCCGGCAGGGGAATGCGCCTTACCGGCTCGGCTTCGTGCATTACGAGGGCCTGTTTGGGAGCTGCCTGAATCATGTCGCGGAGAGGCCGTGATACGTCATGCTGTTCCTCGGTCCGTACGGTCATCAACGATTGTGCCGCCACAGAAAACGAAAAAAGAAGAGGCAACACGACGCCTAACAGGAGCTTCCAGGTGTACGACTTTGAACACTGCGACATTACTGATCTCCCGGTTTTATGTCCGGTGCTTGACTTGGCGGAGCACGTCGCTTGAGACCCAGGTTGATTGACATTTCCCTTTCAAGACAACGCCCGGTTTGACGAATGCCGTTGAGGTCCCAGTCGACGAAGTAGTGCTTGCTCAGAGGAAATTACGAGGCCAGTAAACGCAGAGTAGCTGGTTCCGGCGGCCACAGTCAAGACCCTTACCCAGACCCTTATCCGTATCACCCACATCCCAACGGCCTTTCGGCCCAAGACAGAAAGTGACCTTGGTAACATCGCGAGTATGGAGATCAGTTGCTAACCGGTGCGCAGGACCACCAGCGCCCGGGCAGGCGGCACCGGGAAATGCCAAAGCTGCGCCGTAAGAAATCGGCTGGAAAACCTATTGACCGTTGTGGTCGAATGTGAGCGCGCAATCTCAGGAGGAGCCTCAACGATGCGGATTACACGTGGCGAAAAAGCACTTTTCGTGATCCCAGTTATGATTGCTGCAGCATTTGCCCAGACTGGAGAGGTACGTGACAAACGAAGTCCGCGCGCAAGCGCCAATCGAGCCGCTGCTCAGAGACCCACCTCGGAGTCGCCGCTGCCGTTGCGGCCAAAGTCATTCGACCTTGCCGCCATGGACAAGAGTGTGGATCCCTGTTCCGACTTTTACGAGTATGCCTGCGGTACCTGGCGCAAGAACAACCCCATCCCGCCCGATCAGGCCCGCTGGGGCCGCTTCAACGAGCTGGCGGAATACAACCGGCAGGTCCTGCGCGAAATTCTGGAAAAAGTCTCCGCAGATGACCCGCAGCGCAGTCCGGTGCTCGAGAAGATCGGGGACTTCTACCAGTCCTGCATGGATGAGCCAGCCGTGAATGCCAGGGGCATCGCCGGGCTCAAACCCGGTTTGGATCGCATCGCCGCCGTTAAAAGCAAACCTGACCTGGTCGACACGATTGCCTATTTGCAGTCCCTGGGTGTGAATGTCCTTTTCGGGTTCAGGTCGCAGCCGGACCTGCACAATGCCAGCATGGAAATTGCGGGCGTCAGCCAGGGTGGGCTGGGCTTGCCCGATCGCGACTACTACCTCGCCCAGGACGAGAAGTCGAAGGAGACGCGCGAGAAGTACCTGGCCCACGTGACCAAAATGTTCACTCTGGCCGGAGACAGCGAAGCCGCTTCCAAAAAGGAAGCGGACGCCATAATGGCGATCGAAACCAAGCTGGCCCAGGCGTCGCTGGAACGTGTACAGCTGCGCGATCCCAGGAACCGCGATCACAAGATGAAAGTCGTGGAATTAGCCGCGCTGGCTCCGAATCTGGAGTTCCCACGCTTCTTTGCCGCGAGCGGGTCTCCGGCGTTCACCGAAGTCAATGTCGTGCCGCCCGATTTTTTTCAGCAGGTGAACACGGCGCTCGACTCGATTCCGCTCGACGATTGGAAAATCTACCTGAGATGGCACCTGCTGCGAGCGGATGCGCCGGTGCTTTCCCGGCCCTTCGTGGACGAAAATTTTAACTTTTATGGACGTTACCTCAATGGACAGCAAGTCCTGCAGGCACGTTGGAAGCGATGCGTTCAGATGACCGACAATTTGCTAGGCGAGGCCCTTGGGCAGCCCTATGTGGACGAAACCTTCGGCGCCAGCGGCAAGCAGCGAATGCTGGAAATGGTTGACGAGCTGGAAAAAGCCCTGGCTGCCGATATTGAAGGTCTGCCCTGGATGACCGCCGAGACCAAAAAGCAGGCGCAGATCAAACTCAAAGTCATGACCAACAAGATCGGCTATCCCGACAAATGGCGCGATTACAGTTCGGTGAAGATCGTGCGCGGAGATCTGTTGGGAAATGCTGAACGGGCGCGCGGGTTTGAAGTGCACCGCGTTCTGAACAAGATCGGCAGGCCGCTCGACAAGAATGAATGGGGAATGAGTCCACCTACGGTCAATGCTTATTACAATCCGGCCGAGAACGACATCAACTTTCCGGCGGGAATTTTGCAGCCGCCCTTCTTTGATCAGAAAGAAGAGGACGCCGTCAACTTTGGCGGAATTGGCGTTGTGATCGGCCACGAACTGACGCATGGATTCGACGATCAGGGCAGCAAGTTCGATGCTCAAGGCAATTTGACCAACTGGTGGACGGCCAAGGACCGGGAAGAATTCGACAAGCGCACCAGCTGCGTGGCCGATGAGTATGGTTCGTTCGTCGCAGTTGACGACGTGCACCTGAACGGCCGCCTGACCCTCGGGGAAAATACGGCCGATAACGGAGGAGTACGGATTGCTCTGATGGCCTTGAACGACCAAAGGCGCGAAACGCCTAACGCGACCTACAATCAGACGGTCGAGAGATTCACTCCAGAACAGCGATTCTTCCTTGGGTTTGCCCAAATCTGGTGCGAGAATCGCTCCCCGGAGAGTTCCAGGCTGTTGGCCAAGACTGACCCGCATTCGCCCGGCCGTTACCGAGTGAACGGCTCCTTGCAGAACAATCCCGATTTCGCCAAAGCCTTCGGCTGTAAGACGGGTCAACCCATGGTTAGCCAGAACGGCTGTCGCGTCTGGTGATTGATTCGATAGATGGATATGGGGAGGCCTTCAACTCAGCCCTCCTTCTTTTCCTCCGCCCGCACCTTCCATGCGATCTGTCGAAGCATGCCGAGCCACACCTCGGCATCTCGGGCTTCCAGGTTGAGGCGGCGAACCAGCCGGCGTACCTTTTCTTCGGCGGAGGTTGCGGTGCCCGGATGTATGTAGCCGCTCGCTCGCAGCACCTCAAGCAGCACGCCGGTGAACCGCTCGAGGTCGCGCGCAGTGGCGGGCACCTCCTTCTCTGCTGTACCTACAGAATTGTGAGCGCATACAAGCTCGTACAAACAGACCGCCACTGCCTGCCCCAGGTTCATCGATCCATGCTCGGCGCGGGTGGGAATGCGCATCAGCCAATGGCAGTGGCTCAGGTCCTGGTTCGAGAGTCCAACCCTCTCCGAGCCGAACAGCAGAGCCACTCTGCCTGAGACAAGTTGCTTGCGGATAAGGCTTGCGCCATGTTCCAGCCGTTGAAGAGGCTGCCGCAACTCACGTCGGTGCCCGGCCGTCGTGCCTACCACAAGCCCGCAATCGGCCACGGCTTCCGCTACGCTCTTGCATTCTTCCGCGTCAGTGAGCAGCGCGGCGGCGCCGACCGCAGAGCGCGCCTCGCGAAATGCAATCTCGTACGGATTTACAACCCGGAGGTTGAGAAAGCCGAAATTACTCATGGCGCGCGCGGCGGCGCCGATGTTGAGGGGATTCCGCGAGGCTACCAGGACGACGCGCAAACGGCCGAATTCAGCGGGAACAGGCAACAAGGTTTATTCTCGCATGGAAGTAAAAAGCCTCCGTTGGCGGAGGCTTGTTCTACCCAACCGAGAGGCAGCTAGTAGCGCATGGAACAGTAGCCGCCCGAGGCGTTAACCCAGTTCCTCTGGATAAGGTAATTAGTCCCGCCCAGCGTAATGTTGTACTGCGACCCGTTACTGGCGGTGGAAGTGGTCCCAAAAGTCCAGGCACACTTGTCGGCATTCTCGTTGCCCGACGAATCGTACCAGGCGTTCAGGTCGGGATCCGAAATCGCTTCCTCGGATTCGTGAGCAATCACCGAGGCCATGCCGTCAGCCCCGGAATTGTTGTTCGGGCTGGTGGTCTGTGCCTCGCAGGACATCGGACACTGGTCGGGGTTGCCCACAAACGAAAACTTCAGGTCGGACCCGTGTATGGTTGCGTTGGTATGCCAGCCGCAGTACACGGTACAAAACCCCGTGACTTCCATGACATCCGACGAAGTAAGCACAAAGTAGACACCGTTGGTGTCCTTGGGCAGATCTGTGCCCGCATGCGCTGCCACGATCGCTTGAATGTCGGAGTCAAGCAGGACGGAGCCTCGCGAATATGCGTCCGAGACAGACGTCCCCAAGGCCATTAGCCCGCTTACGTTGGCGGATGTATCACCATAAGTCGTGTTGATGTGCTCATAGGCGCTGCCGCTCAGGCCCGTAATCAGGTTGTTCAGCAGGCTCTGCGTACCTGGGCTATCCGAGGTTCGGTTCGTCAGGTTGGCGCCACTGCCGTTCCACGTGCCGTACCAGATGTAATAAATGTTGGGAGTACCCGGCATGATCGGCCCGCCATGATAATTGATGCCGTTGCCGGTTGTTACCGCAGGCGACCTATGCCGCTGCGCCGGTTTCGTAACCCGTACGCCCCAGCCCTTGCCCGTCGGTCTCATTTCTGTGTCTCTCGTCGCTTGCCCTACGGACATCAGCGCGAAGATCAGGACAACCAAAAGGGTCCAGAGTCCTCGGAATATTCTCATTTTCATTTGCTTTCTCCAAGGAACGAAGTGTAGTGCTCAGTTCTGGTAAGGAAGCGAGCCCGGCCTGAGATGCTGGACAGCTACTCTGGGTTGCCGCTGGCACCCTCACCAAGCAGGGCTGCCCGATGACGGTAAGCAGAATCCAAAATTCCGAACCGGGAAGCGCTCACACGAATTCGTGACAACTGAACATCTGGATTAAAGGCGCTAGCCGTAGTGCCGATAGCCGTCTCGTATGCAGGGTCCGGGCCGCAGCCCAAGAGGCCAGGTCTGGAAGCGTAAGCAGCTGTTGAGGTTAGGGTTATCTCGCACTGAACCTGTCGGTGAGGGAGCGGAGCTGTAAGTGGTGGAATTGAGATGGTGCCAAGAGGCCGGGCTGGCGAGAGCGGTGGAGCGGAACTGAGACCGGCTCGCTGTTACCGCGATACTGGGAATCGCACTGGTATGTCCTGTATCTCTATCCGAATCAGAAAAGGATGTATCGCCGATTGGCTGGGGAATCCGAGATTAGGTTGCAGTCTTTCCTCTTTTAACGCTCGATTCGTTTTTGGCAGGATCGCCGCAAAGACTTGGATCTGCACCTGCTTCCGGGTTATGGCTTTGTGAGCACCTCGCTGAAAGAGCGGGGGCGGCTGCCACCGGTGGCGGGCGTGGTGCAGTTTGTCCCTTTCGACGGACAGCCGCGCCGGTCCCGGAATACGGGATCGAAAGCCTTGGCTGGACTTTGGGGCCGCCTGGGGTTGCAACCGCATTCCTATCTAAAGCTTGGACGACAGGTGCCCGTGCGGAGCAGACCCTTGGCTGGCCGCGAAGAGATTCTGATGTATAGGAAACGTAGCTTCGCCTTCTATTGGCTTAGGCCAGGACGTGCTGGAACCATACACGAAATCCATCGATCGCTGGCTTTGGCCCGATGTGTCTCGGAACCACCCCAGCACCTGGGGCTGGACAGGTCCGTCTCCAAAGTCAAACAAGCCGTCTCCGATTACAAGAAGGCAGTGGGTGACCCCGAAGGACTTGCCGAGCTGATGGTTTTCTATTGCGAGCAGGCGGCCGGGTTGTGTCGCGATATCTGCCAACAGGACGAAGGATATTTCGATGCGCCGGTACGCATGTTCGAGCAAGGCCTCAAGTCTGCAAACACGCTACCCACCAACGACCGGGATGGCATGATCACCCGGCTAGACCATGGTGCGGAATCAGCCATGCATTTGGCTACGGCGTCGGCGATTACATGGACTTCCTCCTGGCGAAGTATACGCGGCATTTCGGCTGATCTGTTCGCGAACTCCCGCACGAGCTTCGCGGACACGCCAAGAACACCCTTTAAAGCGTGGTGCTCGATAATCTAAGTAGCCTTTGATTGCTTGGGAAAATGCTTGTTCATGAACGGCAAGGTAATACCGAAGCTCCTACAGGCGTGAACGACTGAGGGACCATAAGCTTACAACCGGAACAAATACGAGACCTTTACGAAGAACTGCCGGCCGTCGTTTATAAAGCTGTCTCGCGTGGTCAGCAGGCCGGTTGGGGTCGGTATCAGCCGACGATCTAGGTTCTGCAGATTGCTGTTATATCCCACGTAAACCGCCGTGCCGGGGTGCACCAGGTAGGTGATGAGGAAGTCGGCATTAAAGTTCTTGGTCGGGGACAGCGAACTGATGAGAGGATCGGAGAGCACCGATGCATACTGAAGAATCACTCGGGCCGAGAGTTCCCGCGTGAACTGCCAGTTCCACTTGCTGCGAATGATGTGGTTGGTCACCGCCGTCAGGTGGTCATCGTGCTCACGAAGATGCTCGATGAGGTATGTATTGTCAATGCGCAAGCGTCCGGAAGCGTGCAACGTTAGGGTGGCGTTTCCCTGGTCTTCATGGCCGATCGCGGGAATGCGGCCTGCCGCAGGGTTATAGTTCACCCCCGCGCCGGATACAAAAAACCAGCTGAAGGCGAACTGCTTAAACCAGCTGGTCCCGCCCTCAATCCCCCAAAACGGCTGCGGATAACGAGTCACGGCTGTTAGGCCAGCGTAATCCTGCGGGCGAAGATAGACGTTGTCGTAAGCATAAGGGTGAAAGTTGATGAAGGTGGCGCGTGCCATATCGACGCGGAAGCCGGGAAAAACAAAATAATCGAGCGCTGTACCACGGTGGTCCCAGATGTTGAACTGCTGTACCGTAGGCCCCCAGGAGATCAGAAACTTGCCCTCAGGGCGGAAGTAGTAGCTCGCATTTACGCCTTGCCGTCGAATGTCGGTGCGATTGACAAAGCCAGTTTCTGTAACCAATCCGGGGCTGTAGTCGACATAGATGGATTGCAGGTTAAAGTTGCGGCCATGCCGCTCCGTATCGAGTTTGTACCCCGGACCAGCCGAGTAGGAGCGATCAGGATTAAGGGTGGAACTGGTGACTGCTGCGCCCTGCACGCGCCAGTTCTGGTTGATCTTGATGTTGGCGTCCACGCCGCCCACGCGATTGTACCCACCGCCGAACTCGCGGTCTGTGAAGATAGCGCCTGCGGTCGATTGCGCGAACAGGTCGCGATTCACCCGCGCAATGGCAAAGCTGGCGCGGTTGCCGCCGTGCAGATCGCTGGGCGACAGAGCCTCGCCTGGTGCTCGATCGTCGCTGGCGAGAACGCCTACCGCCCAGGGACCGGATTTGCCGGTGAGCCGCAGGCCAAACTCGGGATGGCCGATCCGCCGCGTAAAAAGGAGATCGATGGGCGTCACGAAATAGTTGCTATTTTCCAGAAAGAAGGGCCGCTTTTCGGGAAAGAAGACTTCGAAGCGCTGGTTGACGGTGATTTGCGGCTCGTCCGATTCCACCTGGCTGAAGTCGGGATTGATGGTGGCGTCGAGCACGAAGCTGTCGTGCAGAATGAACTTGGAGTCAAGCCCGATATCAGGTTTGACACTGCGGCTGTCAAATAACGGATTATTGGGATCGCGTCGGTCGATATCACGAAAACTGCGAAACAGCCCGTAGGGAATGAACTGCATGTTGCGGCTGGGCGCGACGTGCTCTAGGCCGCTCGCCGTGGCTGCCTGGTTGAAGCGGCCCTGAATACGGTTAGAAACGCGCGGCCAAAACAGATTCTCGTCGGTGCGCGGGATAGTGCGGTTGAGAATGAGGCCCCATTCCTGCTGGTCGGTATCAGGGAAGCGCAGGCTCTTGAACGGAATCGACATCAGCACCAGGTAGCCCTGTTTGGTTAACCGCCCTTCCGAGCGCCAAACCGTATCGAAGGAAGGATCGAACCCGCTGTAATCGGCGGGTGCGCCAGTGCCGATCGAGCCTTCGGTCCACAGCGCATCCCACTGGATTCCGAAAGGGTTGGCGGCGAAGGCGTATCCTCGGCGGGCGTCGTGAAAGGTATCAATCATGAGCTCGGCCGCATCGTCGGAGAAGATGTCTTCGCGCCGGGTCATGCGCGCGCGGATTTTTTCCGGCTCCTTATCCCAGCACACGAAGACGGCGTACAGGTTGTGCTGGTCGTAGGCGAGATAAACGTCGGTATTCTGGGTCGGTTCAGCTCCGTCTGCGGGCTCGCGCGCGATGAACCCCGTAATTTTCGCCATCTTGCCGGCAACCCGGGCGCTGGGCTGCATTTCCGCGAAGTCGGACAGGGATGGCGGCGTGTCGATTCGTGGAATCTGAATGGTCGGAAGCGCGGCAGACAATCGCGCGGTCAGAAACAGCACCAAATAGATTCTTTGCTGCAAGAGAAATGTGCAGAGATATCGCTTGGCTGATGGGCGCACGGTCCCGGAGTTTTCCATGTTCGACTCGCGATTACAAGCGTGAACAGCCCGATCACGTTCGCCCCGCCCGGTCGACCCAGGGTGGCCAATCCCCGCGGGAATTTTTTCTGCTAACATCGCTGCCAATGCAGCTGCGCAGGATTAGGGAAGGCTTCCGAAAAAAACCTCAAAAAGCCGTTCATTCACGGGATGCCCGTGCTGGCGCCGAACTGGTCATCATGACGGGCATGAGCGGCTCGGGCAAAGCCTCCGCCCTTAAGGCCTTCGAGGATCTCGGGTTTTATTGTGTCGACAACTTACCGGTTGAACTGATCCCGCGGTTTGCCGAGTTGGCAGTGCAATCGGCGGAGATTCGCCGCACTGCTCTGGTAGTAGACGTACGGGAAGGCTCGAAGTTAGACCAGTTACCGGGCATTCTCAAATCGGTAAAGAGGCTGATCCCGACCAAGGTCGTTTACTTGGAAGCTTCGGACGCATCGCTTCTCCGACGTTTCAGCGAAACGCGCCGCCCGCATCCGCTGGGGGCAGACGCGCCGGTCAGGGCGGCTTTACAGGAAGAGCGGCGGCATCTGAAACCCATCCGTGCCATTGCCGACCTCGTGATCGACACCTCCAAATTCAACGTCCATGAACTGCGCGCCCACGTTACCGAACAGTTCAAACAGCAGGCTACGGGCAAAAATATTCTGGTCTCCTGCGTCAGCTTTGGGTTCCGGCACGGGGTGCCGGAGGACGCCGACCTGGTATTCGATGTGCGTTTCCTGCCCAACCCCCACTTTGTGCCGGAATTCAGGCCGCTTAGTGGCCGGGACGCCCGGGTAGCCAAATACATCCGATCCTTCCCGCAAAGCCGGGAGTTCATCAAGCGGATCTCTGAGTTACTGGTGTACCTCTTGCCCCATTACATCAGCGAAGGGAAAAGCTACCTGACGATTTCCTTCGGCTGTACCGGGGGGCAGCACCGGTCGGTGATGATCGCAGAAGATGTCAGCAAGGCCCTGCGCAAGGCGGGATACCGGGTGAAAGTAGTGCATCGGGACAGCCCGAAGTAGGTTCTGTAACCCGCCAGTAAACTGCCCTAGGGAGCAAAGTTCCAGTAGAATAAAGGCTTGCGTCCATCTCCGGGCATTTCGGCGTCCTACCCGCGCGCTCTCCGCCGGGATTCTGCTTTCCGGGAAGGTCTATGCGGCAACTAAGCCGCCTGTTGCGGTACGTCGCTCCTTATTGGTGGCAAGTGTTGGCGTCCGTCGCGCTGATGGCGGCGGTCGGACTCCTGGACGCTTTCCGTGTGCTGCTGGTTGGGCCAATTTTTGACCGCGTACTGAACCCGGCGTCGCAATCGCGCAATATTCAACTGTTTAAGATCCCTGGCACCCAGCACCCCATCTACTTGCAACAATTCGTGCCCCCCCACTTCCAAAATGCCTGGACCATTGTTGCCTTTGCCCTGGTGGCGGCAACCATTTTGAAAGGAATTTTTGATTACGCCGGCACTTACCTGGTGAATTTCGCAGGCTTCGGGATGATCACCGACTTACGCGACGACCTGTATAACTCCATCCTGCGCCGTTCGGCGGCTTTTTTCCAACGCCACGCGACGGGCACATTGCTGTCGGCCATCGTGAATGATATCGAGCGCATACAGTTTGCCATGTCCAGCGTTCTGGCGGAGTTCCTGCAGCAGCTGTTTACTTTCATCTTCACGGCCGGTGTAGTCGTCCTGCTGGGCGGAAGACTGGCCTGGGTACTCGTCCTATTCGTTCCCTTCATTATTTATTCGGCAGGCAGGATCGGCCGGCGCGTGCGTAGTACGACCCGGCGCGGTCAAGATAAGCTTGCCGACATTCAGAACATTCTGCACGAGACGATTACCGGTAATCGCATTGTGAAGGCGTTCAGCATGGAATCGTGGGAAGCCGTGCGCTTCCGCAACGCTGCCCGGCGTCTGTTTCATGCGAACCTGCGGTCGGTTGCCGCGTCCGCCCTCAGTTCGCCGCTTATGGACATCTTTGGCGCGATAGCCATCGCCATGCTGGTTCTGCTCGGCCGGAATCTGATTGCCCATAACGCATTCACTCCCGGCATTTTCTTGGCATTCATCGTAGCCGTGTTCAAGCTCTACGACCCGGTCCGCAAGTTCACCCTCTTCAATAACAACTTCCAGCAGGCACTCGGGGCGTCCTCGGAAGTCTTTCGCTTTATGGATGTTGAGGACGAGGTTCGTGAGAAGCCCAGGGCTCAACCGCTGCCCCGTTTTTACAAGAACATCCGCTTCGACCACGTGTGCTTTTCGTACCACGACAAGGGAGAGGGAGCGCGCGACATTTTGAACGATATCAACCTGGAGGTGAAGGCGGGCGAGGTGCTGGCCGTCGTGGGTTCCAGCGGCGCCGGCAAAAGCACGCTCGTGCACCTGATTCCTCGCTTCTTCGATGTCACCGCCGGCCGGCTGTTGATTGATAACCAGGACATACGCGACGTCACGTTGACATCGCTACGCTCGCAGGTCGGCATCGTTACCCAGGAGACCGTGCTTTTCAATGACACGGTGCGCAACAATATCGCTTACGGGCAACCTCACGTGTCGGCTAAGGACGTAGAGGCGGCGGCCGGCATGGCGCTGGCTCACGACTTCATTACCGTGATGCCGGCCGGTTACGACACCGTCATTGGCGAGCGCGGCGTGCGGCTTTCTGGGGGCGAGCGGCAACGCATTGCCATCGCCCGCGCGATATTGAAGAACGCTCCGATCCTGATCTTGGACGAAGCGACGTCGGCGCTGGACACGGAGTCGGAGGCGCTCGTGCAATCGGCAGTGGGAAACCTGATGGCCGGGCGTACGGTAGTGGTAATCGCGCACCGGCTGTCCACGGTGCGCCGCGCCGATCGCATCGTGGTCCTGGAGGGCGGAACCATCAGCGATGTCGGCGCCCACGACGACTTGATGAAGAAGTTGGGGACCTATCGGCGGCTGTATGATCTGCAGTTTGTGGATCTGGACCAGCCGAGGCCAGTGCCGGTCAGACAGTAAGATTTGCCAATTTCCAATTATCGACTGCCAATTGTGCGGAATGAGGGCTCCCAATTGGCAATCGGAATTGGCAATTGGTAAAGCGCAGAACTGAATCAGAATGCCCATCCGTTCCATGACTGGGTTTGCGCAGGTGAAAGGACAGGTTACCGGCGAACTCGCCTTCTCGCTGTCACTGAAGTCGGTGAATCACCGGTTCCTGGATCTGCATTTCCGCATGCCTTCCGACAGTGATGCCCTGGAGATGAAACTGCGGCGTCTGCTTAAGGAAAAGGTGGCACGCGGGCATGTGGAACTGACCCTCACGGTGGAACGTCGGGAGGGCAATGGCTTCGCCTTGAACAGGCAGCTGGTGTCTGGCTACGTCGAGGCCTTTCGTGTAGCAGCCAAAGAGTTCGGCATCTCCGGCGAGCCGGACCTGAATGTCGTCCTCCGATTACCTGGTGCTTTGGACACCGGCACCTTACCGGCCGATGGCGAACTGGAAGCCGCTGTTTTGGCGAAAGTGGAAGAGGCCCTGACCCGCCTTAATCAGATGCGCGAAGAAGAGGGACGCGGCATTGAACGCGAACTGCGATCGCGCATGGCCCATCTGGAAAAAGCCGGCTCGGGCATGGGCCAGCACCGCTCCGCGATCCTCGAGAACTATGTAGAGAAACTCCGGAGTCGCATTCAGGAGCTGATTGGAGCGCAAGTGGATTCCGATCGCATCATGCAGGAAGCCGCGCTGCTGGTGGACCGCAGCGACATCCAGGAAGAGCTGGTTCGTCTGGAAACGCACGTGAAGCATTTTCTCGGCATGCTCGATCAGGGCGGAGAGATCGGGAAAAAACTCGATTTCCTGCTGCAAGAGATGAATCGCGAGGCGAACACACTGCTCTCGAAGACCTCCGGGCTGGCCGGCGAAGCGTTGAAGATTACCGAGATGGGTTTGGCTATCAAGGCGGAGATCGAGAAGTCGCGTGAGCAGGTGCAGAACATCGAATGACCAACGTCTACATCATCTCGGCCCCCTCCGGCTCCGGCAAATCCACCCTGGTGAATGAATTGCGCAAAATCGTGCCCGGCTTGGATTTCTCGATTTCTTACACAACACGGCCGCGCCGAGGCAGCGAGCAGAATGGTAGAGAGTATTTTTTCGTTTCCCGCCAACAATTCGACGAAATGGTGCGCGAGCGCATGTTTTTGGAAAACGCCGAGGTGTTTGGCAAGTGTTACGGAACCGCCAAACGGTTCTTAGAGCAGGCGCAAAAATCCGGCAATGACCTCTTGCTGGACATCGATGTGCAAGGTGCGGCACAGATCAAGAAAAAATTCCCCCAGGCCGTCAGCATTTTTGTACTGCCCCCCAATCGCCAAACCCTGGAATGGCGCCTCCGGAACCGTGGACTGGACGCGGAAGACGTGGTGCAGCGCCGGCTGATTACGGCCAGCCGGGAGATTGAGAATTACGACAAATACGACTATATTTTGATTAACGATCGTCTGGAGGACTCCGTGGAAGCGCTCAAGGCGATCGTGCTCGCCGAAAGGTTGCAACGCTCGGGAAAGACGCTCTCGGCCGATGAAGCCAAGAATCCCCAGATCGCAGAACAATACAAACTGCGCAATGTACGGGAGCGTGTAAAACCCATTCTGGCATCGTTCGTGACTACGCCCGTTTCCGGCGGAGAGTAGATTTTCAACGCGGCCTGAACCGCGAAGTCAAGTTCAGGGGAGAGAAAACCATGAAGTTGATGGACGGTTTCGACAGCAATTACCGGTACATCCTGGTGGCGGCGCGCCGCGCTCGCCAACTCCAGGGCGGAGCCCCACCTGTAATCGACACGCACTCCCGCAAGCCTTGCCGCATTGCCCAGGACGAAATCAAGGCCGGCAAGGTGAAGTGGATCATTCCGGAAGTGCCCAAGTCACCGGCGGAAGCAGCCTCGGAGATGTTGGAGAAGGTTGTACCGAAGGAATAGCCATTTCCCGTTTTCAATTGCCAGTGGCCGATTGAACGAAAGTTGGTATCGAGGCAACACTCAATTGGCAATTGAAAATCGACAATCGGAAATTCTCCTATGAAAGTTGCTCTCGGCGTCAGCGGCGGGATCGCGGCGTATAAGGCGGCGGAAATTGTCCGCCTGCTGCAGGATCGCGGCATTCGGGTGCAGGTCATCATGACGCAGGCAGCTCAGGAATTCGTGAAGCCGCTGACCTTCGCGGCGCTTTCCGGCGAAAAGGTTATTACCGAAATGTTCTCTGCCGGAGCCGAACAGCCCAACATCGACTCCGCGGTGGAACACATCGCCGTCGCGCAGTCCCTCGACGCGCTGGTCGTAGCTCCCGCCACCGCCGACATTCTTGGCAAGTTCGCTCATGGCATAGCCACAGATTTTCTGACTACGCTTTATCTCGCCACCACTGCGCCTGTCGTCGTAGCCCCCGCCATGAATGTGAACATGTGGAACCACGAGGCGACGCAGGCGAATATTGACGTCCTTAAGAAACGTGGCGTCCGGGTTGTCGCGCCGGAGAGCGGGTACCTGGCGTGCGGTATGACAGGGCCCGGCCGACTGGCTGAGAACGAGGCTATCGTCGCGACCGTAATGGAGGCTTTGGGTGCCGCTCAGGACTTGGCGGGGGAGACAGTTCTTATCAGCGCCGGGCCGACGCGCGAGAAGATCGATCCTGTGCGCTATCTCACGAACCGTTCCAGCGGCCGCATGGGCTACGCTCTGGCGGAAGCGGCTTTGCGCCGCGGCGCCCGGGTGTTGCTTGTGACCGGACCCACGTCGTTGACTCCTCCGGGTGCAGCGGAGGTGGCACGCGTCGAATCGGCTGAAGAAATGCGTGAGGCTGCACTCAAGTTTCTGCCCGACTCTTCCATCGTGATCAAGACTGCTGCTGTTTCCGACTATCGTCCGAAAGCTCCGGCGCCCCAGAAGATCAAGCGTAGCGGGCCGGTGTCGTTGGAACTCGAGCCGACTCCTGATATTCTGGCTGAGCTGGGACGTCACAAGCAATCGCAGATCATCATTGGTTTCGCGGCCGAGACGCAAAATGCCCTGGAGAACGCCCGCAAAAAGCTCAAAGAAAAATCAGTGGACGCGATCGTAGTCAACGATGTGTCCCGGCCGGGCATCGGGTTTGACTCGGATCGCAACGCCGTAACGATCATCACCCCGGACGAGTTCTTCGAAATTGCTGAAACCACGAAGTGGGAAGTAGCGCAGCGCGTGCTCGATCATGCCGTGCGGTTGCGTAAACGGCGGGCGGTGAAAGCCTGATGCCGCCTGTGCTGGATCCGCAACTCAAGCGTGTCCTGGCCGAGCGCATCAAGTATTACAACCAGCTCGGTATTTACGATTTTTATCGTCGTCCGGTAGTTGAATCCTCCACCATCCAGCCCGAACAGCGAGAACAGATGAATGCCAAGGCGGTTATGGCGGCGGGGCCGGAAGAAAACATTTTCGAAGCCGCCGTTACCAAGCCCGAGTCCACTGCCGCCGATCCTGCCAAGGCGCTCGCAATCATTCGCGAAGATTTGGGCGACTGCACGCGCTGCAAGCTGCACAAGCTGGGGCGCAAACAGATTGTGTTTGGAGTGGGCAACCCGCGCGCCGAGCTGATGTTCGTCGGAGAAGGCCCTGGCGCCGACGAAGACGAGCAGGGCGAGCCATTCGTCGGCCGCGCCGGACAACTGCTCAACAACATGATCAAGGCGATGGGCCTGCGACGCGAAGACGTCTATATCGCCAACGTGGTGAAGTGCCGTCCTCCAGGCAACCGCATGCCAGAACGAGACGAGTGCGACACGTGCTCGCCCTTCCTCTTGCGCCAGATTGCGGCGGTCAAGCCGAAAGTGATCGTGGCACTCGGCGCGGTGGCGGCGAAGACACTGTTGGCGATTAACGCGTCTATGTCTGATCTGCGTGGCCGCTGGTACGGCTTCCGCGGCGGCACCAAGCTGGCGGTGACGTATCACCCGGCATTCCTGCTGCGCGACCCGCGTCAAAAGAAAGAAGCGTGGAAGGATCTGCAGATGGTGATGACGGAATTGGGTCTGCCATTGCCGAATCGCGCGCCGGAGTAGTCAGGACCACAACCCACCACGGACACACGGAGTTACCGAGACATCAGAGACGTTGGTGGTGAAAAGTGGTGAAAAGCTGCCCGGAAGCTCTTGATTTCCTCGCCTCGGTGCCTCCGCGGTGGTTTCAACTGGCGGTGGTAGAGACGGGGCTTGCCCCCTCGCTTGTGAGTCCAGACGCGGCCAGCCGCCTCTCTACCGCCGGTACCTGTGTTGCTGCATAGTATATCCTTCCGCCTAGATGCCTGAGTTCTGCGACGTAGCCCTTCCCGTCCCCCTCGATATGGCCTTCACCTATCGTGTCGGCGACGGAATGACGCCGGTAATCGGAGGCCGCGTGCTGGTGCCCTTTCGGCAGCAGCGGCTGTCAGGCGTGGTGGTTGACCTGCACGACCGTGCTCCCAAAGTCCAAGCAAAAAATGTAATCAGCGTGCTCGACAGCGAGCCCGTGCTGGATGAGCGGCTTATGAAGCTTGGCCAGTGGATCGCCGATTACTACCTGGCGCCGCTGGGCGAAGTCTTTCGAGCCATGCTGCCGCTGGGCGCAGAGTTCAAAAGAACGATTGCCTATCGCATCACCGACCAAGGGCAATTGGCGCTGCACGCAGGGGGAGTGTTGGGGTCGTCGGCGCGCTCGCGCAAGACTGCGGAAGATCAGTTGGCAGAATTTCGCGTACTCGATTATCTCGCCGCTCGCGACACGGCGCGGGAAGCGAGCCTACGCATCGCCGCCCATGCCAGCCACACTGTGCTGGCGGGCATGGTCCGCAAGAAATGGATTGTGCGAGAAGACCAGTCCGGCGTACGCGATGCTGCTCGAACGATCAAGATCGCCGTCCTGACCGGCACGATAGACGACAACAAGCGGAACCAGAATCAAAAGACTTTGATCGACACCCTGGCTGCTGCTGGCGGACGAGTTGCAGTTGAGGCGCTCCGTGCCCTCGATATTCCTCGTAGTACGTTAGACACCCTGGTTCGACGAAAACTCGTTGAGATCGTCGAAGAGCCGGAGTCCTTCACCGTGTCCGGCGTCAAGCCGAGGCCATCACTATTCGAGTTCCAGTTCAATCAAGCGCAACGGGATGCGTTGGAGCGCATTCAGGAAAGGGCGAGCGCCCGCAAGTTCAGCGGAGTCTTGATGCACGGCGTTACCGGTTCGGGCAAGACCGCCGTGTATCTGGCGGGCATGCGGGCGGTTCTCGAAGCCGGCCGCTCAGCGATTCTGCTGGTACCTGAAATCGGGCTCACTCCCGCCGTCGCTGCCGATCTCCATCAAGTCTTTGGCGAGCAAGTGGCGATTCTGCACTCCGCATTATCCCACCAGGAACGCGCGGAGCAGTGGCATCGCATAAAACGAGGTGAGGCGCGTATTGTGGTCGGAACCCGTTCCGCAGTATTTGCTGCCGTTGCCGACTTGGCACTCATTGTCGTCGATGAAGAACAGGATTCGTCCTACAAACAGGAAGAAACGCCGCGCTACCATGCTCGCGATGTCGCGGTGATGCGGGCCAAGATGGCGAATGCAGTAGTCGTGCTGGGCTCGGCCACCCCTTCCCTGGAGTCATATTTCAATGCGACCAAAAACAAGTACGTACTGCTGGAGTTGCCAGGCCGGGTCGAGCAACGGCCGTTGCCGGAAGTTGAAATTATCGACATGCGCCAGGAATTCCAGCAGACCGGCCAGGAGCAGGTGATCTCCAGCAAGCTGGCCCGGGAAATTAGCGAA
Source organism: Acidobacteriota bacterium (assembly GCA_003225055.1). Classification (GTDB taxonomy): domain Bacteria; phylum Acidobacteriota; class Terriglobia; order Terriglobales; family Acidobacteriaceae; genus Gp1-AA122. The sequence continues at coordinate 11,572 of QIAU01000124.1, read as the reverse complement.
AGGCTGGAGCGCCGCGAACAGGCCATGATTTTGCTGAATCGGCGCGGTTATTCGCCGGTCGTGCTATGCCGAACCTGCGGAAAGACCCTGGAGTGCAAGAACTGCGCGATTGCGCTGACTCATCACAAGCGCGCGCGGAAAATGGAATGTCACTACTGCGGCTACACTGCACCCGTCCCGCAGCGTTGCCTCCATTGCGGCAGTGAGTACGTTTATTTCCTGGGAACAGGCTCGGAGAAGCTGGAGGAGTTGCTGCACGGCATGTTTCCCCAGGCGCGCATCGGCCGCCTCGATCGGGATACAGTGCGCGGGCGCGAAGATTTTGAGCGCGTCCTGGCCGCCCTCGATGAAGGTGAGCTTGATCTGTTGGTGGGCACGCAGATGATTGCAAAGGGACACGATATCCATGGCGTGACCTTGGTGGGAGTGGTGGGCGCCGACCTGGCGCTGGGCATGCCCGACTTCCGCGCCGCGGAGCGCACCTTCCAACTGCTGACTCAGGTCGCCGGTCGCGCCGGTCGTGGAGAGACGCCCGGCAAGGTAGTACTGCAAACCTATTTTCCGGATCACTACGCCGTGCAGTATGCCGCGCAACACGATTTTGCCGGGTTCTACGACAAGGAACTGCGCTTCCGGGCCTGGATGCATTACCCGCCGTACAGCGCGCTGGCCAACGTTCTGGTGCGCAGCGACAAGCTCGATGACGCGCTGCGCTGGTCAGGTCTGCTGGGCAAATGGTTCGAGAAGACCAGGCATGAGGGCATTCGCGTACTCGGTCCGGCGGCGGCGCCGATCCTGCGATTGAAAAATGATTACCGATACCACTTTGTTTTGAAGTCACCCAGCCGGGAGAAGCTGAATGGTATGCTCAGGGCGATGCTGAAGTATGCCGTCAGCGAGAAGATCCCGCGCACGCAGGTGATTGTGGATGTGGATGCGTTGTGGCTGATGTGAGCTCAGCTCGCTGGCTATTGCGTGTGCGTGCGATGTTGAAAGAATTGCCCCCAAACTTCCCGGCCGGAAGCATGCATGAAGGGGCTCGGAGTAAAGGTTAAGAGCAGAATCATTACCCCAAATAGAGCCATCCAATGCCGGCCACGCGTAATGCCAGGCCATTCCGGCACGATGGGATGGCGCATTCCGCTTATGCGCAACAGAACAGCCCAGACGAACCAGCCCAGCCAGCAATAAACGCCTAGGGGTATCAAGATGAAAATGGTCAGACTGGAGACGATCGCATGATGCCGAGGCGAGATGGAGAAAACGATGTGGCCACCGTCGAGCTGTCCGCCGGGCAAGAGGTTTAAAGCAGTCGCGAACATGCCGACCCAGGCCGCAATCGCAACCGGATGCAGATTAAGGTGGGAGAGGGGAGCCGCGGCCGATCCGTGCAGCAAGCGTGCCGCCACTTGAAAGATCAGCGGATAGCCCATCTCCAGGTCGAGATTGGGCACGGGAGCGGGCATCGCTTGTGAGATGCTGAGCCCGAGAACCAGAGCGATCGAGGCGAACACGAATCCCGCGATCGGTCCGGCGATACCGATATCAAACAGCGCCGAGCGCGAGCGGATTGGGCTTTTGATGCGAATGAAAGCACCCAAGGTCCCAAACAAAACATAAGGGAATGGCACGAAAAGCGGCAAGGTCGCATACACACCGTAGTAGCGGCAATAGAGGTAATGTCCCATTTCGTGCGCCAACAGGATGAGCATCAAAGTGGCGGAGAACGGAATTCCCAACAACAGGTTGGAAGGGCGCTCGAGCGCCCAGGGCAGAGGAAATACGCCAATGGTATCCTCGTTCATCGAGAGGGCCGGCATACTTTGCCGGAAGTAGTACTCCATGCGCGCCCCAACCACCAGCGTGGTAAAAACCGTCAGCAGAAAAAAAAGCACATACAGCCAGGTTCGCCGCCTGGGCGGTTGCGCGGCGAACACCTGCAGGGGTGGATAAAGTTCGCTAGGGGAAACAATTGTGGGTTCGGACATGCCTACTCTCGGGCCTTCTGTTGGATGCAACCTACAGCCGACCGGATGCGGCACGGTGCCACATCGCCAGCCGGCAGGATGCCGGCGCTACTGCGAAATTAATCGATCGATTGCAACTCCTTGCCGGGCTTGAAACGCACCGCTTTTCCCGGCGGAATGGAAACCTCCGCCCCGGTACGCGGGTTGCGTCCGATGCCGGTCTTGCGCGGGCGCACGTTAAACACGCCGAAACCGCGCAACTCGATTCGGTCGCCTTTCGACAGCGCCTTCTTCATGCTCTCGAAGACGGTTTCCACGGCCAGCTCGGCTTTGGTCTTGGTGATGCCGGTCTTGTTAACCACTTCGTTGATAATGTCCAGCTTAATCACAAGCAGCTCCAGTTTTCAGGGAGTGTGAGGACGGCACCAAGTCATTGATGCTAAGGGACATAAGAGAGATTGTCAACGGAGTGTTTTCTCCCGTAAGATGACAGCACCCGCAAGTTTAAAGCCGAGCTAAACACCCCAGCCAGAATTGAGTAATTTTGTGGTCGGGGTAGTTTCGAGCCGCATGGGTTTCAAATTACCGGATTACACAATTACCCGATTACACAATCCCAAGGAGCCTCATGCTCAAAAGTGATCGCTGGATTCGCCGGATGGCGCTCGAACACGACATGATCAACCCGTTTTCCGAAAAGCAAGTCAGCCAGGGCGTCATCTCCTTTGGGTTGTCCTCCTACGGTTACGACCTGCGAGTGGCCGATGAGTTCAAGATTTTTACCAATGTGAACTGCACGGTCGTCGACCCCAAGAATTTCGACGAGCGGTCGTTCGTGACCGTGCGCTCCGACGTCGCCATTATTCCGCCGAATTCCTTTGCCTTAGCACGCTCGGTGGAGTACTTCAAAATTCCGCGCGACGTGCTGACGGTGTGCGTTGGGAAGTCAACCTATGCGCGTTGTGGGATCATCGTGAACGTCACCCCGTTTGAGCCTGAGTGGGAAGGGTTTGTCACTCTCGAAATTTCCAATACCACCCCCCTCCCGGCGAAGATTTACGCCAACGAGGGGCTCTGCCAGATTCTGTTTTTCCAGAGCGACGAACCGTGCGAGACCAGCTACAAGGATCGCAAGGGCAAGTACCAGGCGCAGAAGGGAATCGTACTGCCGAAATTATAATCCGTCACAATTTCAGAGTTCGGCACCGCTGCTCCGCTGCGCAAGAATCGAGGGCGCATGACTTCAGCCGTGCGGGCGAGAATTCTTAGAATTTAGAATAATAATGTCTTGTCGTTCCGAGGCGGCTCCACCCCCCGAGGAATCTGGCTTTTCCTCTTTCGGTCCTTCCTCCGCGACTTGGCTCCAATGCTCAAAGCTCAGCCAGCGCTGAAATGCTGCGTATTATCAGCCGCCGCTTCGGGGCCAGACAACGGTTTCCGAAAAGCAGGTCGAATGAGTTCAGGGTGATGAGGGCTGCGAAAACTGCAAGAAAGGATTGCGGAAGCTGATAACTGCTAATTGCTCCATCTACTTTTCGTTCTCGCCTTCCTTATACATGTATTTGATCGAAGGCTTGTAGATCATCAGGTTGGGAGCCCCGTTGCGGTTCAGCTTGATGCAATTCCGGTCGTACCATTCGATCACGCCGCGGATCTCTTCCCCGTCGCGCAGCACCACTACCATCGGTGTCTTGCCCTGCATCTGCTTCTGGTAATAGAAGTTTTCCGCATTCGTAGTCTCGGGCGGCGGCATTTTCTTGCCCATCGGCGGGCGCTCGGGCCGGTCAGGGCGGTCACGACGCTCCATAGCAGCGGGAGTGTGATTATGGTTGTGCTCGGGGCGGCTCAGCGACGGCCGGATCAACCGGCGATTCGAGAATCCCTCTTGTTCACTACTACGCTCTATCGGGATGGCATTGGTTGCATCTTTCATGGCGACACCGCCTATGACGCTGGAGAGCGGATTACCACAATCCCTGGGCTGCATGATCGTGGGTACAAAGGGGTGAACTTTGGCATCAACCGTAACACAGCGCATGTAGAGATGACAATCACCCATTAGTGGGGTATGGCAAAATCCCCCAGATGCCGGATTTTGAACGAGTTCAGTTTCGTTCCAAGGTGGTGGCGAACGCGTCCAGAGACAGCGACCGCAGCAGATTCCGCCGCATTCCCCGTTCCACTTCGGACAGACGCTCTGCAGCCGTGGTGATCCAAGCAAAATCGGCGGCTGCCGCCAGTTGCTTCAGCTCCCCCTGGATATCCGTATTGCGCACCAGTTCGGGCGTGCCAGAGTTCAGAAACAGTAAATCCTGCAGCAGGGAGTAGAGCGTGTGCACCAGTTGCTCGGTCTTCTCGCGGCCTTCAGCCCCGGCCCGGTAGGTCTCCGTCACTTTAAACAGTTCCGAGTGATCGCCTGCAGGCTGGACTGAATTCAGAATGATCAAAGCATGACTACGGGCGGCAGTGTAGTCGGCCAGGTCAAAGCTGCGGGCGCTCCCCACGGCCCCTCCGCATAGACGCGCCACCAAGGCGCGCTGCTGGGCGTTCCAGTCTGGCCGTTGCCGGGCCAGATAGCTCTCGATTTCTTCACTCGGCAGGGTTCCCAGCGTGAACATCATCGAGCGCGACCTGATCGTCGGCAAGAACTCCCCGGGGTTCTCCCCAAGCAGGAAGATGGTCGCGAATTCCGGTGGCTCCTCCAGAACCTTGAGCAGCGAATTTGCCGCCTCTTTCATGAAGGCCGAGTCTGTGAATAGGTAGACTCGCTCCTTGGCTTCGGCCGGGCGGTAATAGATACCCTCAATCACCTGCCGAACCTGGTCCACCTTGATCATCATCTGCGGCGGGTCGGGTGGAATGACCAGCACATCAGGATGGGTCTGGATTAGAATACGGGTTTCTTTCTTGTCAGTCTCGCGCAGCCCTTCGCGAGCTTCCAGCGCTTCGGCAAATCGGGAGCCAAAGTCCTCAGCCTGTCCGATACGAAGACAGTTCGAGCATTTTCCGCAAAAATCAGGAAGTCCTTCAGTAGTAGTCGGCTCAAGGCAGTTTATTGTCCGCGCCAGCATCAGCGCCAGCGTGTACTTGCCGGAGCCGGCCGGGCCGGCGAGGATGATGGCCTGCGGTAAGCGCTGGCGTGCCACCATCTCCCGCAGGCAGCGTACAGTTCCCGAATTGCCGTGAAAATCAGAGAAGCCCATGAATTCGATTCGAAAAAAAGCACTCAGCACTTGGCATTTAGCACTTAGCCCGCGGTCCTCCTGTCAGGATTCAGGGGCAAATGCTAATTTGCTAAGCGCCCAGCCCTGCCTCATGCTGTTTTCGCGGCCAATTTGAGCTTACGTCGCACGAGAGCCAGAATCTGTCCGTGCGTTTCATCAGCGCCCCCCCGGGCATCTACAAGGGCAACCCGCTGTGGCTCACGCTGCGCGATTTCCAGATAAGCGCTCCGGACACGGCCGAAAAAGGCCCGGCTCTCCTGCTCAAACCGGTTCTCGTCGCTTTCCCCGCGCTTGCCCTGGGAAGTGCGCGCACAATTACGGCGCCGCGCCCGCTCGACGCTGGCGGCCACATCAGAATCCATCAAGATCGTCAGATCGGGTTGCAGGTTCCCGCACAAAATCTTATGGAGGGCGCGAACTGGCTCGCTGCCCAGCTTGCGCCCAGCACCCTGGTACGCCTCGCTGGAGTCGGTAAAGCGGTCGCAAAGGACGAGCTTACCTTCGGCCAAGGCCGGCTGAATAACTTCTTTAATATGTTGAGCCCGCGAAGCAAACATCAGGGCAAGTTCAGCAAAAGGCGAGAGGTTGGACGTGCCCGTATCCAGGAGCAGGTTGCGAATCTTCTCTCCGGTCACGCTACCGCCAGGTTCTCGGGTTACGACAACTTGCAATCCGTCGGCCCGCAGGGCGCCTGCCAGCTTCTCCACTTGTGTGCTCTTGCCGCACCCGTCAAGGCCTTCGATGGTAACAAATCTGCCGCGCTGAGGCACGAGGGAATCATAACAAAGCCGTCAGCTCTCAGCTTTCAGCGATCGGTAAACCAATTAAGGCCGAGAGGAAGAAAATTATGATTAATCAAGACTTGTCGTCCCTGAGCCCCGCGCAGGATTTCCGCATTTGGAAGCCGGTGTGACGCATACTGGCGCAGTGTTATATTGATGAGCTTTCTCGCGGTGAAATCTTCGTGTGACTGGAGCCAAGGCATGACTTGTTCCCGACTCCGCGTTGTCGGCGGCATTCTGACTGCTGTCTTCGCGGTGCTGCCTGCTTTAATGGCCAAGACCGGTCCAACGATCCAACTGTCCGTGGATGCCAGCGAGGCGGCCCGCAAGATTTTCCACGCGCGTCTGAAGATACCTGCCACCCCGGGCACACTCACCCTGTATTACCCGAAGTGGATTCCCGGAGAACACGCGCCCGACGGCCCGGTGACAAACCTAGCCGGGCTAAGATTCTCTGCCAACGGACAGGAACTCAAGTGGCGGCGCGACACGCTGGACGGTTGGACGATTAACGTCCAGGTTCCTCCCGGCCAGAAGCAGGTGGAAGCGACGCTGGACTTCCTCTCGCCGGCGCAATTCGAAGGCGGCTTTTCCGCCGGCTCATCCGCCACCGCTCAAATGGCTGTAGTGAGCTGGAACCAGGTGCTGCTTTATCCCAAGGGATGGGCATCGGATGACCTGACTTACGTGGCCAGCCTGCGCCTCCCTTCGGGATGGAAATTTGGCACGCCGCTTCCAATCAAAACCCGGAGCGCCGAACAAATTCAGTTCGCGCCCGCTTCGCTGACCATGCTGGTGGATTCTCCCGTAATCGCAGGCCAATATCTCAAGGTAGTGCCGCTGCAGGCGGAAGCTCCGCCCGCGGAGATGGATATTGCCGCCGACAGCGCTGCTGCTCTCGATGCCCCTCCTGAAGTTTGGGATCACTATCGAAACCTGGTGGCGCAGGCAGCCCGTCTTTTTGGAGCGCAACACTATCGCGACTATCACTTCCTCTACAGCCTGAGTGACCACGTTGCACATTTTGGATTGGAGCACCACGAATCGGATGACAGCCGCGTGGACGAGCGAAGTCTGGTGGATCCAACCAAGCGCATTCTGCATTCCGGGCTCTTGCCCCACGAATATGTGCACAGTTGGAATGGAAAGTACCGCCGGCCAGCGGACTTGGCTACTCCCGATTATCAGCAGCCCATGCAGGATGATCTCCTCTGGGTTTATGAGGGATTGACTTCTTACCTGGGAGACATCCTCACTGCCCGCAGTAGTCTTTGGAATCCAGACCAGTTCCGGGATTCACTGGCTCTCACTGCCGCCGCGCTGGATCACGAACCTGGGCGCAGCTGGCGCAACCTTCAGGACACCGCCGATGCAGCGCCGCAACTCTATTTTTCACCCCGCGAATGGTACTCCTGGCGCCGCGGCACTGATTTTTATGCGGAAGATGTTTTGAACTGGCTGTGGGTAGACGTCATCATCCGGCAGAAGACACAAGGCAACAAGTCCATCGACGATTTTTGCCATCTCTTTCACGGCCCACCGGCTGGACCTCCCATGGTGAAACCCTACAATTTCGATGATGTCGTCAATACGCTGAACCAAATCGTAGCGTATGACTGGCGGGACTTCTGGACCGAACGATTGAGCGATCATGGACCGGGTGCCCCGCTGGGAGGCATCGAGGGCAGTGGGTGGCGCGTGGTCTATGACGAGAACCGCTCTGAGATCTTGAAGGCCACCGAATCAGAATACAAGATCGTGAGCGCAGAGTACTCAATCGGTTTGGCGCTGAACGATGAAGGCGTTGTGAGCGACGCGGTTGAGGGAATGCCTGCCGCTAAAGCCGGAATCGGACCCGGAATGAAAATAATCGCTGTCAACGGTCGCCACTTTTCGGGCAATGTTCTGCGCGATGCGCTCAGGACCGGGAAGAGCAGCTCGGAACCGCTAGAACTGCTAGTCGAAAATGCTGAGTACTACCAAACTTACAAGCTCGACTACAGCGGAGGGGAGAAGTATCCGCACCTTGTGCGGGACAGCTCAAAACCAGACCTATTGAGCGAAATCATCAGGCCGCGATAAGAACTACCGCCAGGCACGCCGAGGAAAATCGCGGTCGGCGCGCTCGGCAGTGAATTAGTCTTCCTGGATTCCGTCGAAGAGGTCAGTTTCCTGACGGATTGACCCCGGGCTGCTGACCGCCGCCAAGTGAAACATCTCGTTGGGTCCCCGCTGCCGAATTGTGTTCTCAAAAATCGGAAACAGCGGCGCCTGGCTGGCGTGGGCGTGGAAAGCGGCAATTTTGGTCTCAAGATATTGGCTGATGTCAATGACAGCGGTGATGGGCGAAGGCGAGATCGGCTGTCGCTCTAGCAAAGTGAAATTGGCAGTTCCGTAATAAAGTTTTTGGACACGATACGGTGCCAGGCCATCGTTGAAGTGATCGGGATACCGATTGCTCCGGCCCGCCCACTGGACTGCCAGGGTCGTGAAAACCGATGCCATGGAGTGGTCGGGATGCGCGGTGACAGCGCCTTCCGGCCCAAATGTCAATACGACCTGCGGGCGGAGCTCGCGCACATAGCGCGTGACCTCGCGCACCACGTTGTACACATCAAGCCGATGCAGCTGGCCGTCCGCATAGTCGAGGATGATCCCGCGTGAGACCTGCAGCACTTCGCAGGAAGCGGCAAACTCCTTCCGTCGCAAGGCCGCAAGCTCCTGGTCAGTTCGAGCCGCACCGCGGTAAGTGGCTGCCTGTCCCGGGGTGAGACACAGTACACAGGTTTCCACGCCACGATCACGGTATAGGCGGAGCGATCCGCCGAAACCGCCGGCTTCGTCATCGGGATGGGCGGTAACGCACATCAAGCGGCGCATGGCCTGATTGTATCGTGACAGGATCGAGGGCGTGCGGGTGTGGGACGCGGAGACCACAACTTGAGTAAACTGAAGGGATGCATTTGATTTACGGGATCAACTCCGTAGCCGAGGCGCTCAAAGCTCGAGGCGGCAGCTTCGAATACATCAGTGTGGCCAAGGAACGGCACGATCTGCGGCTGCGGCGAGTGATTGAAGAATGCCGGCGAATTGGCTTGCCGGTGCGCTTCATATCACGGGCAGAGCTAGACCGAATGGCTGGGAACGTTGCCCATCAGGGCGTGGTCGCGGTGAGTTCAGCGAAGCAATACAGCGACCTGGATGACGTGATCACGGCCAAGCGCGGAGCCTATTCGCTGCTGCTGGTGCTCGATGGCGTCGAAGACCCGCACAACTTGGGTGCGATTATCCGGACGGCGGACGCGGCCGGAGTAGACGGGCTCATCATTCCGGAGCGCCGGGCCGCTGGTGTTACCGGCACGGTCACGAAAGTTTCCGCAGGAGCGACGGCGCATCTACCTATCGCCAAGGTGACCAACATTGCGCGCACCTTGGAAGACTTAAAGGCCCAGAATATCTGGACCGTCGGACTGGATGAACGCGCTCCCACCACCTACGAGGCGATCGATTACAAGATGAATTGTGCTGTCGTGCTGGGGACCGAAGGCAAGGGATTGCACGACCTGGTCAAGAAGAAATGTGATTTCCTGGTTTCCATCCCCATGCTGGGCAAAGTGTCATCGTTAAACGTCTCGGTTGCGGCGGGAGTGGTGCTCTATGAAATCGTGAGGCAGAGGCGCAGCAAAGGAGCCGTGCAGGTAACGAAATGAAGGTCTTGCGCTGGCTCTGGCCGCTCTGCGTCTTTGGTGTCGCGGTCGCAAGTTCCGCAGCCTTGGACCGGAACGCTTTCACGTTCACGGATTACAAATTAAACGTACGCATCGAGCCGGAGCAGCAGCGCCTCGCGGCGCGCGGAAAGATTGCGCTGCGCAACGATTCTAGCCTGCCTCAAAGAAATGTGGTACTCCAAATTTCTTCCTCGCTGGGCTGGCGGTCCATTCAAGTTGGCGGTAAGCCAGTGCAGTTTGTCTCGCAGACCTACACCTCTGATGTCGACCACACCGGGAGCTTGTCAGAAGCAATTGTCAGCCTGCCTGAGCAAGTTCCACCCAAGGCAGCAGTGGACCTGGACGTCGGCTTCGAAGGCACGATTTCACTCGATGCAACTCGACTGAAACGAATTGGCGTTCCCGACGATGCTGCCCGGCACAGCGACTGGGACCAGATCAGCCCCCGATTCTCGGCGGTGCGCGGAGTCGGATATGTGACCTGGTACCCGATTGCGACCGAGGCCGCGAACCTGTCAGAAGGGAACGGCCTTTTCGAGGTTCTGGCAAAATGGAAGACGCGAGAAAAAGATGCGGGGATGGACCTGGACCTCTGTGTCCAGCAAGAATCGGGCTCCGCGCCGACAATTATGGCAAATGCCGCCGCTCTGGGCCTGAGCGGCGAGGCCTGCATCGAGTACCGGTTCTCGCCCCTGGGCGTAACGGTTCCGACTTTTGTGACGGGTGCCTACGCCAAGCTGGGCAACAAAATGGCAGAAATCCATTACCTCGGCGACCACAGGGCCGCGGCCGAATCCTACGTGAGAGCAGCCGAAACCGCCCTGCCGTTCGTTGCCACATGGTTTGGCGAACCCCGCAGCGCAGCCGAAGTCTTGGAACTACCGGATCCCGGCGCAGCGCCCTTCGAAGCTGGCAGGCTGCTGCTCACCCCTTTTTCCACCGATCAGAAATTTGCAGAGTTGTCTCTCGTGCATGAGCTCACCCACGCGGCTTTTCCTTCGTCGCGGCCATGGATCTACGAAGGCGTGGCTCACCTCGCGCAGGCGCTGTGGAGTGAGCAGCAGACCGGTCGCCAGGGCGCGCTCGATTACATGGGCCTGCATCGGTCCTCTATCGCCGACGCGGAACGGGTGCAGAGATCGCAGGCAAGTCAGCCCCTAGTCACCGCTACCGATGAGGAGTTCTACCGCAGCAAGGCCATGTTTGTCTGGTGGATGCTGCGCGACATGGTGGGCGACTCTGCCTTGAAGCAGGCGCTCAAGGCGTACCGACCTGAAGACGACAAAGATCTTTCCTATACGCAAAAGCTCCTCGAGACCGCGGCGAAACGTGATCTGGGTTGGTTCTTCGATGATTGGGTGTACCAGGATAAGGGGCTGCCCGATTTTCGGATGGTGTCGGTTTATCCTCGAGCTCTAGCGGCGGGCGGGCAGGTGGTGACAGTCGCGGTCGAGAATCTCGGTGCGGCAGGTGCCGAGACGCCCATAACGGTGCGCATGCAGACGGGCGAGGTGACAAAACGGCTGGAAGTACGCGGAAAATCAAAGACCGCGATTCGCATCGAAGTCCCGTCGAAGCCGGAAGAAGTTTTAATAAATGACGGCAGCGTGCCGGAAAGCGATATGAGCAACCACACTTTGAAGATTGAACCCACAAAGTGATTGCCGATTTCCAATTGACGATTTTTACTTTCAAACCGGATACCTCAAGCTAGTGTAGTGTCGCATAAATAGCTGGAGTTATTAATGGAAATGGAATACCCTGGGGTGCATGCCGCGCCAAGCTCAGCCCATTGCCCTGAGGCAGGCAGATCGAGTGGAATTGCAGCGCTGGGTTGCGGCGCATGGCACGCCGCAACAAGTGGCGCAGCG
>QIAU01000245.1 GCA_003225055.1 Acidobacteriota bacterium | reverse complement strand
AACCCTCAGATTCGAGAACTTTTCCCTTGACAGAAAACATTAAATCGATTCAATAGATGTCTAAGGGGTGTGGTTTCGTATTTTCAACTGGTGAAAATTACGACGATGCGGCTCTTGAATCATTTGCTCCTGCGCTCATTGGAGGAGAATTGCCATGGATAAGTGTCGGAATTGGGGTGTTTTCATCAAATTTGGCCTAGTACAAAGAGGAAGACCCGGTCCCGTCGCAATCAGAGTGGGATTGTGTTGCATCGAGGCTTCCCTTGCCCTCTGCCTGCTCGCGCCCAGCGCCTGCGCTCAGCTCTATACCGGTTCCGTGTCCGGCACCGTGACGGATCCTTCCGGCGCTGCGATTCCATCGGCGCATGCCACGCTAACAGATGTGGAAAAGGGCTTCACTTACACGGCCTCGGTCAACGAGACGGGCCGGTTCGTGCTGCGCCAAATCCCGCCTGGCTCCTACGCCATAAGAGTCGATGCGCCAAACTTCCAAGCTGTACGGCGCGAAGGAATCAAGCTGGACATCAACCAGAACATTTCTCTCGATTTCTCGTTGAAAATCGGCGCGGCCACGGAAACCGTGGATGTCGTCGCCAGCGCGGTACATCTGCAAACCGAAGACGCGGTCACCGGCCAGGTAATCGACCGGCGCTACGTCAATGACCTTCCTCGGGTGGGCCGCAGCGTGCTCGATTTGGCTTACCTCACGCCTGGCATTACCGAAGTGGACACCGACTGCCAGGGATGCATGGCTAACAACTTCATCTCAAATGGCAGCCGCAATGCTACGGCAGACATTCTGCTGGACGGAGTATCCAGCACGAATTTCGAGCAGAACAGCGGGATTCTGGCGCCCACTTATGTTCCATCGGTTGATGCTGTCGAAGAATTCAAAGTCCAGCAATCGAACTTCAGTGCCGAATTTGGTTTCACCGGGGCAACCGTAGTCAACGTCCTCACGCGCTCGGGAACCAATCAATTTCACGGCACACTTTATGAATTCTTGCGCAACGACAAGCTGGATGCCAACGACTGGTTCAACGCGGGCAATCCGAAACCACCCCTTCGGCTCAACGACTTCGGTGGAACCGTGGGCGGCCCTATCTGGAAGAAAAAGACCTTCTTCTTTTTTGATTACGAAGGCCGTAGGGCCAGGTCCTTTACCTCGGCAACCGCAGGAGTTCCCACAGATGCCATGAAGAAAGGTGACTTTGGAGAACTTTGTACGCTCGACGGGAACACTTTTAATGCAAGTGGGATGTGCAGCGATCCATCGCAACAGCTTTGGGATCCCTATTCGGTTTCAAATTCAAGCAGTCAGGGCAACACCACGCGCACACAAATCATCCCCTTCAACAATTTGTCGACGTATGCCAGCCCGGGAAATCCGGCTTTGAACGGAACGCCGTATCAGGTCTCAAACCCAAGGACTGCAGGCAATCTGATCGATCCGGTCGCGTCCAAGCTGATGCAGATGTTCCCCTCGCCGACTCAGCCGATTGGATCGACCGGCGATCTCAGCAGTGATTGGTTCGCGGCCGGAACCAACAAAGATTCCCAAAACCAATTCGACATAAAGATTGACCATCGCTTCAGCGAAACCAAACTGTTGAGCGGTAAGTATGCGGAGCGCAGAGACAATTTCCATAGCTTCAACTGCTTTAATGGCCCAGCCGATCCCTGCACGGGAGGTCCCGTTCAAGAGCACGACCATCTGCTGGCGCTCAATTACGCCCAAACGTTTCGTCCCACGCTCACCCTCACTCTTTCCTACGGTTTCACCCGCGGCGCCGTTGATCAGACAGGTATTCGCGGCGACTTCCCGAAACTTGACCCGGTAGCAGACTTGGGTCTCCCGGCTTACATGGAGGTCTCCGGTTTTCCGCAGTACCCCGCCATCAGGATCAGTGGCTACAACGGGGCCGCCGGCAATAACATTGGCACGCAAACTTTCAGCATCATCAAGGAAGGACAGGAAACGCACAATTTGCTGGGTGGCTTGAATTGGATTAAGGGAAAGCACGATCTGAAGTTTGGCGGTGAAATGCGCGTGCACCGCATCAACTTCACTCAGCCGGGTTGGCCCGGAGGACAGTTCCGGTTCGACAAGACGGGAACTTCGCAACTGCTCACACCGGGTGCACAATTCGTAGACCCGGCCAACGGTCCGTCCGACGGCTCCGGCGATGGTATGGCGAGTTTTCTCATAGGCATAGGCCGCATGAGCTCGCCTCAACCCGCTGCCTTCAACGGTCCGTACGAGGTTCCTAACAATGTGGCCACCCAGAACTTCCAATTCGGCGGGTTTGTCCAGGATAACCTCAAAGTCGGCCCCAAGTTCACGCTAAATCTGGGCCTCCGCTACGAAGTTTCCTTGCCTCGCACGGAGCGCTTCAACCGCATGAACTGGCTGGACCCGAACATTTCTTACACCTTGGCCGCAGATTCAGCGGTACTTCCCGGAGCCCCGCCTCTCACACTCAAAGGCGGTGAGGTCTTTGCAAGTCCCAAGAATCGCTACAACTACGATACCTTCTACGGAGCCATCCAGCCGCGTTTCGGATTTGCCTATACACTGCCGCATACTTTGGTCGTTCGTGGAGGTTACGGCATTTACTTCCAGCAGCCGCGCTCCGGAGCCGCTGGAACCGGCCCCTGGGGCTATCAGGGTTTCGACCAACAAACCCAATGGATTCCATCGTTCAATAATCTTACAGTGTTGCCGGGAGCTCGATTGAGCAACCCGTTCCCAGGAACGGGGCCGAAACTTCCTCCAGGCAATTCGTTAGGTTCCCTAAACGATGTCGGGTTTTCAGCCGTGGGCCCCATTCCTTCGGTCAGTCACAACGTGCCGTACGAGCAAGCCTGGAGTTTCGGACTCCAAAAGGAGCTTCCATGGAAAATAGTGGCCGAAGCCAACTACGTCGGCAAGAAGGGAACGCATCTATATCTTGGTGGCTTCCGCGAAAACAATCTCTTGCCGGCGTCTGTGCTGCAGCTAGATAACGCCCAGCTCACCGATCTCGCCAACACCCCAGCGACGAATCCATTGCTTGGGTACATCACAGATCCATTGAGTCCGCTCTCAGGGGCTACCGTCCCGAAGTACCAATTGATGCTGCCCTACCCGCAATTCACTGGATTCCAGGGCGACTCTCCACCAATTGCAAACTCCATCTATCACGCCGCCCAGTTCCGCGTCGAAAAATCTTTCTCAGGCGGACTGCAGTTCCTGGTAACTTACTCTCTTTCAAAGTCCATCGACGGTGCGTCCGCGACCGACGACAGCATTTCGTGGTTGGGCGGCGGGCTCAACGGCAACACCCTCGCGGTGCAAAACCCATACGACCTTAGGGCAGAACGGGCCGTGTCGACCTTCGACATCCCGCAAGTCCTGCAGTTCAGCTATGTGTATTCACTGCCCGTCGGCCGCGGAAAACGATTCGGCTCTAACATGGACGCGATCTTAAACGGCGTTATCGGCGGTTGGCAACTGAACGGTATTTGGCGCTTCGCTAAAGGTCGGCCGATCATCCTCGTTCTCGATTCGACCAACCCAATGCCGACCTTCGGACAGCGGCCCAGTTTGACCGGGCTATTGCAAGTGAACAACTCTTCCAAGGCAAGCATGGTCGCGAATTACTTTGCCAATGCCTGCGAAGGTGCTCCTTCGTCTTCATGTCCGTCCAGCGTCGTTGTGCAGCCGGACGCTTTCACGTTTGGGAATGCGCCAAGAACAATCACCAATATTCGCCAGCCCGGCAACAAGAACGTTAACATGTCGCTCTTCAAGCAATTCCCTATGTCGCGCTTTCGTGAAGGCATGC
>QIAU01000092.1 GCA_003225055.1 Acidobacteriota bacterium | reverse complement strand
ATGCCAGCCGTCGATATCAAAATGCGCAATTCGGTTGCTCGTCAGGGTGACAACGAGGCATTTTTAACGACTCTAACCAACAACTCCAATCACATTGCCTTTTTCATTCGCGTAGAGGTCACGCGCGGATTGGACGGAAGTGAGGTCCTGCCCATCACCTACGACGACAATTACGTCACCCTGTTCCCGCACGAATCGCGCACGGTTACAGCAAACGTCGCGGCGTCCGACCTGGGGAACGCCCGTCCCGCCGTGCGCGTCGAAGGCTACAACGTACGCAGAGAAACGAGCCGTTTGCCTTAGAATCTGCATCGTGACGAATAGATCTCGCAAACGCTGACGAAAAAGCGCGTGGAAGCGTGCCGGTTTGTCCGAACAAAGAAAATGGCTTTGGAAGAAATTGATGTTCACGCTGTACTCAAGTCTTGAGCTATGTTTGATCCGGAAAATCTGCCAGAAATCAGAGAGTCGGTAAGAGGGCGCGCGGAAGCCGACGGCAAACTCTTCGACGAGTTGCGAGAAGAGGCGCGCTCATTGGCCGGAGAAGTGCGAGTGATAAAACCGCGCTCAACGACGGCGGTCTCGCTTATGGCAAGTGACGGAGGCAACAATCGGTTGACCTTCGATCCGTTTCACGTGCAATTAGTCCGCGTTGTTGACTCATATGGCAAACAGCTTTGTTTGGACGCCGTTTCACCCACAACAGATACCGATGCACTCAGTCGGGCGCAGTTCGACACGGACGGGAAACCGCGGACAGCACTCGGTCGAATGATGGTAGATCTAGGCAAAACCTCTCTCCATGATCTCAGTCACATGATTCCGCATGGCAAGTTAGTGAGGGAAGCGCCGCACAAGGCAAAGCCCTCCTGGGTGCTCGTGTACCGGGACCTGTGTGAATGGGCTGTACTTTACGACCGTATCTGTTACCACACATTCGCGACCGACACCTTGATCGTTCGAGACGGCCAACTCCGCAGCAAATTGTTTCGAGGGGAACTCTTCATTGAGTGGAGGCACCGAGTTGAGGAGTCAATTGCGCGCATTTACCAACAGGACCGGCGCCGTGTTTACCTCGTGGGACTCGCAAAGCACAGCAAAGTTCTCAGCCGATACCAACTCGCAATGGCCATTGAGAACGTCTTCCCGCCCGGAGAGGCTCGATACGTTCGTGTTCCGCGGGAGCTTGAGGCGAAGGCGTACGTGTGGCCCGAATATGCACGCGGCGAAGAGGAGGCTGAGGATGCGGGCGGTGAGGCCGCCAAGTTCGTGGTTGGAGATATGTATTTGGTCCGATTCGGAACTCGGTCCGGTGATCCGGTGTGGGCGGTTGACATTTTCACTCCGCAGAGTTCGCAGGCCTCAGAGATGTTCAGCTATCTCTTGGCGGATGCTATCGACGGATTCCCTGTTCCTTTTTATCCGCGGTGCCTGCAGAGGGCTCACGAACATGCCGAGGTCGTCGATTTTGACCTCGAGATACTTCAAGATGAGATCTTCCTCGCTATCCGTAACCTTCTCCCTCCGGGAAAGCAGGATGTAATCGAGGCCTTCAGATTGAATCCTGATCCTTCGGGCAGGAGATTTCAATCATGAAACTGTTCAAACCAGAGAACATTGTTGGAATCTTCCGAGGCTTTAGCGAGGGCGGCTTGGAGTTTCATGCCGATCTCATCTTCCGGTATCGAAACGAGTTCCAGCGGATACCGATGCACGGTCAGTTTGTCCTGGTGCAGTTGGAAAGCGAAGACGAAGCCGTACTGGGACGCATCACGTCTATCGCGTCGGAGGGAAGGCTGGCATCGGGCTCTGGCGAGGACTATGGCTTGCGAGCCGTTGATGAGGATCGGCCGATCCCCGAGGATCTGAGGGACCAGTATCTCAAGTACCGCGTCAACATCCGTACGCTTGGCGTCCTCCGTAAAGTTAACGGGAATCTCGTCTACGCCTCATCTCATCGCCGCCTTCCCCACGTCGGCAGCAAAGTCGCATTTCTGTCTGACGAGGTTCTGCGGGAGGTTTGCGCGCACAACATGGAAGGAGCAGAGCTCGGATTCCTGGCCCTCGGCGAATTCATATACAGCGGCGATGACAAGCGACTGGAACGTAAGCCCTGGATGCAATTCAGGAGTCCGAGTATTGTGCCGAAGTTTCAAGCTAGAAACCTTGTTTCGCGGCGCAGCTTTGTGTTCGCACGCGCCGGCTTCGGAAAGTCCAACCTAGTCAAGCTCCTATTCAGTAACCTGTACCGCGATACTCCTACGGCGGAGAAGCGCGGCGGGCGTCAGGTTCCGGTTGGCACCGTCATTTTCGATCCTGATGGTGAGTACTTCTGGCCCGATGATAAGAACCGTCCAGGTTTGTGCGACGTACCTCACTTGCAGGACAAGGTCGTGGTGTTCACGCGGCGGGCCGGTCCGAGCCCCTTCTATCAGTCGTTCGTGGCAGGTGACATACGGCTCGACATTAGGCGTCTCCGCCCAGCTGACGTGGTATCGATAGCTCTCTCTCCTGAAAAACAAGACCAACAGAATGTCCGCAAGCTCAAGGGGCTCAATGACGAAGATTGGTGGACCCTGGTTGATGAAATTCACCAGAACGGCAATGCTGCGGACGGCGACCTGATTAGAAAACTGTTGAGACTCGAAACCCAGCAAGATGCCGAAATGGTTGCAGCCCGGGCTAACATGACCAGCATTGTAAAAATGCTGCATGACCCCAGCAGCCAGATGATGGACATGCTGCTCTCCGCCTTGAAGAAAGGAAAGATCTGCGTCGTTGATGTTTCTCAGATGAGGGGCGGTCCAGCTCTCATCCTATCCGGCCTGATTCTCCAACGGATCTTCGATCATAACCAGGAAGAGTTCACCAAGGCTCGACCTGAAACTATCCCCACGATTGCTGTGGTGGAGGAGGCGCAGTCCGTCCTCGGAAGTGGAAACTCCTCTGGTGAGGGCCCTTATGTGACATGGGTGAAAGAGGGGCGCAAGTACGATCTCGGCGCAGTGCTGATCACCCAACAACCCGGAAGCATCTCCGGTGAAATACTCAGTCAAGGCGATAATTGGTTCGTTTTCCATCTGCTCTCGTCGGGTGACCTGACCGCCCTAAAACGCGCAAATGCTCATTTCAGCGACGATCTCCTGAGCGCGCTATTGAACGAGCCCATCGAGGGAAATGGGGTTTTCTGGAGCAGTGCCGGAGGAAAAAGCTACCCGGTCCCAACCCGAATATTGTCATTTGAAGCGCTTTACTCGACCCTCGACACGGAATACAAACTCCCTGCCCTAAACACCTTTGCCGAAATACTGCGCAAGGAATTCGCAGAAGCTGTTACCGCGGCAGGACCTGCCATAAAGGAGGCGGTTGCGGCTGCAACCGGAGGGAACTCCGCTGAAACGGTGACTGCGGTTGCTGAGACGCCTGATGAACCCGTCGATGTATTTGAACGATACGCTTCAGCAGCAATCGAAAATGTTAGGCGGCGTAATGACCTGCTCGACAGGATTCGGCGCAACGGTATGCCGTGGAAGGGCGTCCAGATGGAACTCTTCGGTGCGTTGCCTAAGGTCCTAGATGAACAGGAGCGTGACAAACTCGCGTACAGGCTTGTCCCTCGGGCAATGAATGAATTGTTCGGCAACGAGCGATGGGAAACGGAGAGAAGACCCAGTAAGAGCAAGGGAGGCGGCTTAACAACCTGGATAGTCGTCAAGAAATGACGAAGCGCTTTTTAGCTTCCGGCAAGGCGTTATAGGCGAACTCTAAAGCAGGGTAGCAGTGGGCGAATGGCTGCTGGAGGAACATCGTTCAGCTTGCTCTTCTTCCGCCTGAGCGGCTTCTTGCCAGACCAAGGTTGAGTCGCGCTGAGGCTGCAACAACTGCGATTTTTGACACGGAATAAGTGCGCACATATACTGTGTTAATGAATGTTACCTTATCGATCGATGAACAGCTTGTCGCGCGAGCGCGAAAGAAGGCTGCCGCCCTTGGCAAGAGTCTTAATCAATTGATCCGCGATTACCTCGAAGGGCTTGCGGGCGGTGACGACCCGGAACGTGTTATCCAGGAGTTCAAGCGCCTCTCGGGCCGCGGCCACTCCCGCGGCTGGCACTTCAATCGCGACGAGATTCATGAGCGCTCGTAGCTTCTTCGACACCAATGTCCTCGTCTACGCGGACGATAAGGCCGCACCGGCGAAGCAGCGACGCGCCATCGACCTTGTAGCAGAGCACCGCCGGGCGGGCACCGGTGTCGTGTCGTTGCAGGTGTTGCAGGAGTATTTCGTTACGGTCACACGTAAACTGCACGTTGATGCGCGCATTGCGCGCCGTAAAGTCGAACTGCTCGCCGAGTTCGATGTTGCCGCTCCCGAGGTTGCCGACATCCTGGCCGCCACCGACCTCCACCTGCTTCACGGATTTTCTTTCTGGGATGCACTTGTACTGCGATCCGCTAAACAGACCGGCTGCAGTGTACTGTTCTCGGAAGACCTGCAAGCTGCAAGGGAATTGGATGGAGTTCTAGTCGTAAACCCGTTCCGCTCCCGCTGAATCACAATCCTGGCTAGGCCCTGTCAACCTGCAAGGCGAGCCGTCATCTACATCTACCAAAACGCCTTGTATCGAAACTCGGATACTTGTATCGAAACTCGGATAGAGGACGTGACCGCGGGGACTATTGTAGCCGCTGCCGGCAAGAGCCGGCACCACCTGCCGACGAGAACCCTTTGGTGGGGTTCATCCAACACATGCCCAAACGCATTTTGCGTCGCACGACTACCCACGACAGTGCGTTCCTGCTCGGCAGAAGGACCATCAAGGCGGATAGGCTTGGGATCTCTCCGACCTTATTGATGTCCGCTCGTCGCTCGAGTACTATGGTTTACCGCCAATTCGCCAGTGGTCACGCCGAACGGAGGTGCAACAATGAGTCGACAACTCCTCCTCGGAATCATTCTGGTTGGTGTTTCGATAGGTCTAAGCGGGTGCGGGGGAACCTACTCTAATCCTGCGTCTCCTCCTCCTCCTCTCCCTCCTTCTTCCACAAACCCAGCGCCTTCCATAGCCGCCCTATCCCCATCGAACACCGTTGCGGGGACAGGCGGATTCACACTTCTGGTGAATGGATCGGGCTTTGTCTCCACATCGGTGGTGCGGTGGAACGGCACTGATCGCCCTACGACGCTTGTCAGCAGTAGCCGGTTGGAGGCGGCCATCGCGGCGAGCGACGTTGCGACACCCGCAATGGTTTCGGTGGCGGTTTTCAACCCTGTGCCCGGCGGTGGCTCCTCGAGTGCGCCATTCCAGGTCAGTTCTCCGCCGCCTGCAGCCAGCCAAGGAACGGTTCAGTTGCTCGTGCAGGATGAACCCGTAGAAAACGTGCTGCAGTTTGAAGTCAGCATCACAGAAGCTACGCTGATCAATGCGGTCGGAACCGGAGTGCCACTCCTTGGCGCGCCGGCCGATATTGACCTGAAGAGTCTTGAACTGCGGCGCACGGTGCTGGGTCTGGCCAACGCGCCAGCAGACACTTACACGACCTTGCGGCTGACGTTCGCTAACCCTAAGCTGTCATTGCCGACGGCGACGGGACAGATTCAGCAGGTTGCGAACAACACGAGCCCGCTAGCGGTCCAGATCGCCTCGGGTCGCACGACTGTCGACCTTCCGATTAGCGTCGTGGTTGCCAATGGGGCGCCCGTGGGTCTGTTAGTGGACGTGTCCTTGCGGAGGCTGCTGCCGCTGGACGCTTCAGGCAACATCGTCATCACGAATGGTGTGATTTTTGCAGACCCGGAGAGCCTTGGAGCGGTTGTGCTCACGCCGTTCCCGCTCACCGCCAACCAGCCACTCGGGGAAATTAAAGATATCGCAGGTACGGTGGATTCTGTCGATCTGAGCACGATGAGCTTCAAATTCCATCCGCTGCGTATTCCCGTGGCAGTCACAGTGTTCGCTGACACACTCACGGTCTTCCAGGACTTCCCTAACAACCACTTTAGTGACCTTGTTGCCGGGCAGATCGTCGAGATTGGAGCTCAATTGCGCGCCGATGGAACGTTCCTGGCCACCGAAGTGGAACTGCTGGTCGGAAACGCACAGGCTGGCGCGTTGGAAGGGCTGGTCGTCTATGCGACACCCAATCCGGACGGCAGTTCTACCCTGAAGCTGTTTGTGCGGGATGCGTTCGGGAATGGCGCCACTAGCAATCTGCGCTTCAGTCTGGTGGAGGTTCAGATACCCGCTAGCGGTGTCAAGTTCAGCATTGACGCTGGACAATTGGGCGACGCGCTTTCAATATGCGGGACTGCGTGTTCGTTCAGCACGGCTGCTGACATAATTCCCTTCGACATCGTGGACGTGGGTTTGGGCAGCCAGCAGCCGCTGACCGCCAGTCAAATCACCCTGAAGAAGAGCGTAATTGCGGGGACGGTCTCGACCGCACCCTCCCCCGGGGAATTCATGCTCTCCTTATTCTTGCAGATTCAGGGAATCGCCGGTTTCCCTAATACGGTCACGGTACGCACGTTCCCCGTAACCGAATTCGAGAATTTTGGAACGCAGCCGATGTTCGCGCCTGGGCAGCAGGTCGTCGCGCGAGGTCTGTTGTTTAGAGGCGGAGGGGCGCCGCTGATGCTGGCATCAGAGGTGCGGCTATTGCGCTAGCTTCAGAACCTCAGGCCGCGTCAGGGTCAGATCGTGGAACCCCTAATCTGACCGGGGTTCTACACGTCGTTTTACTTCGTGGCCGCGTAGAATCGCGATCCTAAGGAGGGTGCCCCTGCGGCAATTCAAACGCAAAAGAACGGCTTCGAGCAAGGCCTGCCCGATCTGTGGGGAGATGCTAAAGCTGCGTTCGAGGAGAAAGTACGATCCGTTCTGGATTCTCGTGCTCGTGTTTGCCGGTGCGGCTTCCGCGTTTTACCTAGTCGGCATTGCGGTCATAGTCATGGGACTGTGGCTTCTGTCGCGTAAACAAAGCATTTGGCTGTGTCCGAGATGCGTATCAGGGGACGTCGGTTCGACATTCTAGTTTCCTGCTTTTGCTGCCGCCTCAGCTGAAACGTCCGAAATTTCAACTTCCTCGCCGGCGAGTCGTTCACGAATTTGCTCAAGCGTCCCGCAGATTGAGCCCAAGCCCATAAGCAGGGATCCGGCGATCACGCCACCGCCTATGATTGCGCCTCCAATGATCCTGGCAAATTGCCATTTCACCTCGTCCATAACCGTAAGGGGACCAATCGTCACGTTCCCAGATACGCGGACTCGCGTTTGATATTCGTTGTAACTTGCCGACAGCTCCACGGATCCTCCGGCAATACCGAAAACGATGATAGCCACTCCCAATATCGTTAAATATCGGTTCATTCCGGCCTCCTGGTACTAGTCGAAACCCGACGATGTTTTCGCAACGCGAATAAGAAAAAGACAGCCAGCGCGGCATACGAAAGGTAGACGATCAGATCGCCGCAACGAGTGTAAAGCGTGAGGCCGGTGGTCACAGGGACGGTGTCGGAGATAATCGCCTCGGTGAAGATGCCGGTTTTCTGCCGCCAGCGCCCCATCGGATCAACAAAACCGGAAATGCCCGTGTTGCCGCAACGCACGATCGCCGTCCGGTTCTCGATAGCCCGCAGCGTAAGAAAAGCTGCGTGTTGATAAGGAGCAAAAGAACGCCCAAACCAGGCGTCGTTGGTAATGTTCACCAAGAAATTCGCACCCGCCAGCCTTAACGCCCGCGACAGTTGCGGATAAACGGACTCATAGCAGATCATCACCGAGAACTTGGCCTTGGGCAGACCAAAGACCGTGAACTCGGTGCCCGGATCCATGGCTCCGTAACTGATGTCCTGAATGGAGAAAAAAGCGCGCGTGAAACCCACAAGGTTGCGGAAGGGATACTGTTCCGATCCGGGTACGAGGTAGATCTTCTGGTAGCGACCTATCGGTTGGCCATGCGAGTTGAACAGCGAGGCGGCATTGAAGTAATGAACTCGCCCTTCGGTGTCTCGCGAAGAAGTTAACATGCCAGTCAGGATGTGAGCGTTGCCGTCCGGCAGTTTTCCCATCTCGGTTAAGTTGAAAGCTCGACCTTCGTCAACATAATAAGGAATTGCTGATTCCGGCCAGACCACCAGGTCAGTCGAAGGCTTGGTAGCCGCCGCATTCATCGCAAACAACTGGTCGAGAATCTGGTGGGAATACCGCTCATCCCACTTGATTCTTTGTGGCACATTGGGCTGGAGCACGGCGACGTTTACGTTCCCGCTCACCGGGCCTCCGCCCCCGAACCACCGCACGGCATTGTACGCATTCACCAGGCCGAAGACGGCGACCCATGCAGCAGCATACCTGCGCAGCCGCCCTGGATTGCGACGGGCAGAAATCATTTCGAATAGGAGGACATTCAGGCTTACCAGCCAGAATGACACGCCGAAGACGCCCACAACGTCGGCAAACTGAATGAGAAATGGGAAACGGGTCAGAGCCGAGCCGAGAGTCGTCCAGGGAAAGGCAAGGTCGCCATAGCCTCGCAACCGCTCGCAGGCGACCCAGGCAAACGGGGCAGTCGCGATGAATGGCAGCCCAAGATAATTCTTTAGAAGAACAACGGGAAGAATGAAGACGAAGAACCCGCACGTGTAAATAAAAACAATGATTGCATAACCCGGCACCGCCAGCCAGGAGAAGCCCGCCATGCCGGCAAGCCAGTTAAGAGTCACTCCGTAGAACAGAACGGAACCAAGGACGCCGGCGCGAATGATGCGATGCAAGCTAAGCGGCTTGTCAAGATAGATGAATAAAGGAAGCAAGCCGGCAAAGGCCAAGGGGGTCAGGTTAATGGGCGACCAGGAGACTGCCAGTAACAGGCCGGACACCGCTGGGAGAAAATCTTCGCGGCTCCAGCGGTACTCCGGAAGCCGCGGCGATTGGGGCATTGACCTTGCTTGCACCGCAGCAGTAGAATCCGGCGTCGTCGAAGGAAGGCTCGCCATGAGGTTCGGCCGCTCCTCATCAGGGTACGTTGCAAGCGTGCTGATTCTACTTCTGATCGGTTGCAGTTCCCGATCCGCCCCCAAAGAAAGCCATTCTCTATCATCTTCTGCGCAGCAAGGCAAGGCTGCGGCGCCAGCTTCTTCTCCCAATGGTGATGCGGTCCTAAAGGCGGCCGAAGACAATGATCAGCGCATTTCGTATGCCAAAAATCCGGAACGGTTCGTTAAGGTGGAGACCACCGAACCGGTGTTCAACATTACCAACCCCAAGACGGCCCAGGAGCATTTCAATGTCGCTGTCAACCAAGACCATCACCACCAGATCGATCGGGCTACCGAGGAATACCGGAAAGCTCTGGAACTGAAGCCCGATTGGGCTCTCGCCCATTTCCGACTGGCTCGGGATTATCAGAAACTGGGACGCACGGATGACGCCATTCAGCATTGGGAACTGGCGACGCGTTACGATCCGCAACTCTATTCTGCCTACGATCTGTTAGCCGGCACTTACGAACGGCAGGGAAATCTGCCAAAAGCTATCGCAGCTTACTCGGCATTGCTGAAATACCGTCCCGCGCAAATGCCGGCCCACTATCAATTGGGTCTCTGGTATGCGCAACTGGGCGACCGGCCGAAGGCGAGGCAGCACCTGGAAGCCTACCGTGAATTGGCGCTGAAGAGTAAAAGCCAGGAGCACCAGAGTGACCGGTTCCGGAAAGCATCGAAGGAACTCGAAAAACTGAAGCAATAGCTCTTGATACCTTGGCTTTCCCTGCGGCCGGAAAAACCAGGGGGTGGGAATGTGGGCATTACCGCCGCCCGTCCCGCCCCCAGAGTGCGTAGGTTAGTGTTAGTGCGTTGCGGCGTAGTTCTGAAGGACTATGCTCGCAGTATTTCCACTGGCGAGAGTGATATAGGATGAGGCAGCGCCGCTGTTAAAGCTGAGGGTGACGTTCACCGCACCATCCGGCTGACCGGCCCACTGACTTGCCAACCAATTCGCAGCCTCAATCAGGCCCGCCTGACTAGCATTAAAAGCTATTCCGTGCCCGTAGCCATACGCGTTGGCGCTTATCGGGGTGGCTAGTGTGCGGGAAGCCCCGCTTGGGAGCGAAAGCGCATTAATGGTCACAGTCAAAACGCCGGTTTTCGGGTTCAGCGTACTTGAGGCAAGGATCTTCCCGAGTGTAATCGGGCTGAAGTTTGTCCCATTTCCAAGTGCGTTCGAGTACTTGCTTCCAGGTACTGACTGCTTGGTTTCTTCGAAGAACGAGTTGGCGACTATCACTTCCCAGAGCCCCTTATTGCAGTAGGCCGAGAAACCGTTGCTCGAACTTGTACTACCAGTGCCCCCGACTGCCGGACAGAAAGCATCGGGAAGGGTGTAGTCGTTGCCAAAACCGCAGCCGATCCAGCAGATTGTCCCATCCCCATTTCTGTCATTGGCGGAGGCGACCAGGACGCCTACATGATCGTTGAAGTGTTGCTGAAAATTACCGTCGGTAGTGAACACGCCGAATGGCGCGGTGCCGTCCCGGAATGTGGACACGGTCTTCATGCTCTGACGGCCGACGTTGTTGTAATTGACGTAGAAGGTCCACAGACCACTTTCCAGAGGGAGTCCGCTCACCGACACTTCCTCGGTGATCTTCGCGTCACTGCCTGAGGTGGTCAGACCCGGCCAGCCGATGTAGCCGCCACACGCTGAGCCCATATACAATGGGATCAGACCTAAGATGATCCCAACCCAGATGAGTTTTCGTAACATAGTTTTTCTCCTCTCCTGCTGACTTAGACCCGAGGAGTCTTAAGTCTTGCTGCGAACCGGTTTAAGAGAGCTCCCACCGAGTCCAACAAGCTTCTGCGTGCCGTACTCGGTGCGAGCGACGTGGGACCCATCTTGCAGTTGAACTGCCCTGGTTACGGGCAGTTCGGGAACTTGATCTCAGCCATCCGCGTGCTCCACGCAAATGAGCCATCGGTTTTGTAGTACTCGGTGGTGTACCAGAACGTGCAGCCGTCGGCACCGTCGAGGGCCATGCCGCTGTAATCGCCCCAGCGGTTGCCCGTCCTGAATTGCGAGCCCGAGCCAGCAAAGATCAGCGATTCGGCGTCGGTGGTGCCTGCGGGCTCACCGGCGGTTTGGCCCGAGAGATAGATTGAGGGGTAGTCGCCTGCAGCCGCGCTGGAGCGGCTATATCCCAAGGCGATATTTCCCAACTTATCTCTGGCGATTGAGCCCATCCAGCGATACCGCCCGTCATCCGGGGTTTCGCCCAATTGCGTGCGCGACAGAGTGGTGGACCCTGAGGGAGCCGTAAATTCGTACCATCGTGCAGCCACCCCAGTCGTGTTGTTCACGCTATGGGTCACCAGAAAGTGCTGCGTGGTGCCGTCGTCAAAGCGGGCAAGGCGATACATCAGTCGATCGCCCAGCGAATCCAATCGTTCGCTGCCTGCGCTGGGCTGTGGGATGCAAGCCCCGCCACCGCAGGCCAAATTGAACGCAGTCACCGCTATTGGCATGCTTCCATTGACCCCGCTCAGGGTCGCGGTGCCTTTCTTGAAATTGACTGTAAACACGTACTCATAGACGGCGGCGTTGAAGCCTGGATTGTCGATGCTGCCCAGCAAAACTTCCGAGGGGGCGGCGCCTCCCGTGGAGTCGTTGTCCGCCGGCAGCATGCTGTCGTCGAACAACGTGCCGTTAGAGTTGTCCAAAATGCAGACTTGTCTGGCTTTTCTTCCTGCGCGCATGGCTACGGCGTCATAGGCACATACGTTCACACCTTGGAAGCCGTCGTTGGCGCCGAAATCATTCTGGGTTTGGTAGTAAACGCCAGGCGTGAGTCCCCACTTGGGGTAGTCGGGGAAGCCCGGCTGCAGGAACGCGTAACGGTTGTAAGTTCCGGTCGCGTCGGCAGTCGTCGAGACCGCTACACAGGTGAGGTAAGGCGCGAACACGTTCTGGGTCGCTACCCAGACGTGGTTCGCCTTGTCCCACTGGATAATCGGGTCTCCAGCGTTCGCCGTCGTGCACGAGCTTTTCATGTTGACCCAGAATGCGTTGCCCTTGAAAGGCCCCGCGATCAGCGCTCCGGATGCTTTGCTGAACACCGCGTAGCACAAGTTCACCCACTGAACTACCTGGGTGTCTCCCACTGCCATATTGGTATCCGGCGGCGCGACTTGAGCGCCGGAAATACTTGGGCACCCGAGCGGGGGATTGTTGGGAATGCCGTTGATCCCGTCTACGTTCACCGGAACGCTAACATTAATGGCGGGGCCAGTAAGCATATCGGGTGCAATACCGAATGCAGCTCTGTTTTGTGCAGCAGCCTTCAATTGTTGCAGCTTTGGTCGCCGGACCGGCGGCATCAGCTGGAAGCCGCTGACTTGGGAGGGAGCCTGTGCGGCCATGTCACGAAGTGGGGGTGAGACGTCGAAGGCGATCGGGTCACTTGCGACCGCGTTGCTGATAACCTGGGGAGCGCCTGGCGTCGCTTGCGCTGAAGCTGGAATCGAGTAGATTGCCGCCAGAATCAGCACACTTAGCATGGTTAGTGAGAAGACAGCAGCTCTCTTTTTTCCCATAGTTTGTTATCCCTTCTCCTCATAGAGTGGTTTCGCCCGTCTGTGGACTGGACTGAGCCCGGCCTCCAAGAAGCGGGGCTAGAATTCCGCTTTAATCCCTATGTGCAGCCCATGCTTTCCAGTTAGGACGGTGAGGTTTGAACGGCCGACCAAAGCACGGCCGCGCATTTCATTGGTTCTGGTTTCATAGTCTCCTCATGACGTTTGGGACCGGGGGTTTTGGGGCGGACACATAGGTCCACCCCCTTACACCCGGCTCATTTCGTTATCTTGTAATCGTTAGACCTACATTGGTTGAGTGCACCAGGGTCCCGCTGGTCCCGGTAATGGTCAACGTGTACGTCCCCGTGGGAGTACGGCTACGACTCGTTGAGACGGTCAGGGTCGATGCCGGATAGGGCGGCGATACCGACGCCGGGTTGAATGTGCAGGTGCTGGCCGGGGGGCAGCCGGAGTTGCTTAAGTTAACGGTTCCGGTGAATCCGTTCAAAGGCGTCACCGTCACCGTGTAAGTGGTGCTGGAGCCCCGGCGGATCGTCTGACCTTGGGGAGCTGCGGAGATGGAAAAGTCCCCTGTCGGAGGAGGAGGTGGGGGTCCGCCGCAATTACTGAACTTCAAAGACGCAAGGCGGGTGCTCCAGTCGAATGAGGCGGTCAACGTGTAGTATTGATTGGTGTACCAGAAGGTGCAATCGTCGCCGGCGTCGAGAGCCATGCTGGTGTAGTCGCCCCAGCGATTGGAGGTATCGGTCTGCGAGCCCGCGCCACTGACGATTGAAGCCTCGGTCTCCATCGTGCCCAACGGGTCAGCGGTTGTGCGCCCGGTGTAGCTGATTGACGGGTACAGTCCGGAGCCGGAGACGCTGTAGCCCAGCGCAATGTCCTGTGAGCTGTCCATGGCAATCGAGCCCATCCAACGGTAGTTGCTGTCCGGAGCGAAGGTACTTTGTTGGTAGGTCGAAAGGGTAGTAGAGCTTTCCGGCGCGCGGAACTCGTACCATCTCTCGCCCGCCGAGCTGCCTGCCGTGACCGAGTGGCTCACCAACCACGTCTGGTGGTCGCTGAAATTGCGGTAGGCCAGCCGG
>QIAU01000091.1 GCA_003225055.1 Acidobacteriota bacterium | reverse complement strand
AGTTGGGCAGGGCCTGCTGCAGAGCCTTGTCGGGGAAACTTCAAAAGCGGACAGGTTTTGGTTCGCACGGTGGAGAACAAAACCGAATTTATTGATCATCTTTCCGAGGGGTATGTCAGGAGCTCTGACTTTAGCCTTGAATCGCGAACGTCCGTGCGCACCTTACCTGGCACAAAGGCTTTGAATGGCCTTTTTCGAACGGACTTTGGGGCGGAAACAACATTAGCGAGTGTCGGGATGAGGAAATCGAAAATCAGCAGCTAGGGGGTTCGATTGCCTCGGTGCTCACCATTTCATTTCACCTACTTCCGGATTCGAAGATTCGAAAACTAAGAGCACATGATCTTCTATCAATTCACCGACCGCCTCTCGATTCGATCAATTCCATCGGAGCGCGAACAGCGTCTGCTGCAGGGACGGCAGCCCCAGAATCCAGACTGCCGTATCTCTACCAGAAAATGAGGACTGCTTGCGGAGTGTCGAGGTCGACGTCGAGGGTTGTATTGGTCTGATCGACGTAATATTCGGGTTCTCCATCGCCAACCCAGTGGTCACCGGCCCAGTACACTTTTTGCACGCGAAGCTTCCGCATCGTGGGCCACTGGAATATTGGGTCTTTGAATGCAGCACTGACGCGATAGCCGACGACTAAAAACTCGTGAGCCGCAGGGTGCACGACAATCGCTTGACCATTATTCCGGCCACTGACCGTTACCGGAAACCCGTTTACATTTTCGGTGGCAGAAAATCTCTGTCCTGGCGATCGGGACATGAATACTTTCAGCTTGTCCGTTGTCGCGTAATACGAAATCTGAGGTAGCGCTTTGCTGAGCGAAGAATATGTATCACGCAGGGCGAATGCGCCGTTGGCCAGGCTGCCGTCGCTCAGGACGTAGGGCTGGTCGGATTCCGGATAAGAGACTGTCAAGGCCCACGGCGCAAAGATCGGAACACCAAACTCTCCGACAGCAATGAACGCATAGCGTGATGTCAGCGGTGTAGCGCCGCTGTTGATTTCGGTGACGGCCGGCAGGTTGCGGCCTACCTGATAACGGATGAGGGGTTCGCGCAGTTCACCTACGCTGGCCTCAGATTCTTGTGCACAACTGTTGTCAGGGCGCCACTCGGCGCAGAAGTACGAATTCACACCGATAAAGGAGATGTGAGGACAGTTCTGAAGGTACGTGTGCACATCTTCTCCCGGCGCGCCTCCCACCATCCAGTCGGCGATCTTTCCTCCAACATAGTTGTGGAAGAAAGGGATGGCGTAGATTTCCGCGCCGGCATCGGTGATACGCCGAATCCAGTTATAGCTCAGGTCCCAGGCGCTGAACGTCAAATCGTCACTGAAGCCGTGATCCGCAAATCGTTTGTTCGCAGCGGGAGAGTGGTCGCGCCACATCTTGGGATTCTTGCGGTCCACGCCGAATACGGCTATTTCATTCTCAACCTGGATCATGACAATGGTGTGGGTCTCGGAATCGACTTGCTTGATGTGCTGCATGAATGCGCGAAAGGCGGCAATTTCGCGCTCGATGATCGGCTCGTAGTCATAGGATGCAGCGTTGTGGTGCACGACACCGTTCCCATCCACTGCCCGGGGATAGGTCGCCTCATCTTCGACGATGTACATGGGCGCGTAAAGATTGCCTGTGAGACTGGCGTAGATGGTGCCGTCTCCGCTGGCATAGTGCCCGAACCAATTCAGTACAAGCTTGAGGTGATGTTTTTCTGCCATGTCCCTGGCGTGATCGACGTAAGAGAAGTCGTAAATTCCCTTCTCAGGCTCGATCATCGACCATTTAACAGGGACTTTTAGTGCATTCAGCCCTATCTTCACTGCGGCGGGGTATAGGTAGTCGTAGGCGGTCTCGGTCTGTTTATACCTCCCGTAAATTAAATCCCACCAGGGGATTTCCGCAGCCAGGACTGTAAAGGGCCTCCCGTCGACGTATAGATTCTGCCGTCCATTCACCTGCTCGAAGTGAGGCATGAAGTCACGGCTAAGGGGGACCTGCCAGACATCGCTGCCACGGTAGGGCATCGCCCCAGGAGCCTGATGGGCCAGCGCATGGCCTCAGAAGTGTGCTCATTGTTCGGCCACAATCGCCAGATCCCACGGCTTGAGCTTCAGGGTTTGGCCCCCACTCACAGAAATGCTGGTCAGAAGATCCGAACCCTTGCCGTATGAATAGGCCACTTGCTGCGCCTCGCCAGAGAAGTTCAGATAGTAATGCAACAGCTTCCCGCGCGCGTTGCGGCCATGCCGGACCTTCACCGAACTCGGCAGATTCTGGTCTGAGCTGGTGAGCCCAGCTCGCTTCAGAACGTCGCGGATGACTTCGCGCTGAAGCGCCTGGGTCAAAAACGTGCCTTCGTACGTCAGGGTTCCTTTGCCGTATTGATTGCGGGTGAGAGCGGGGAAATGCCAGTAACGGTCGTCAAACGAGGCGACCACTTCGGCGGTTTCGGGGACTAAAAACTCTTCCCACACCGCTCCTTTATTCTGTTCACCGACCCCATATAGGTCGGGCGTGAGCCGTTCGGGCTCGGCAAGATTGGTGAATTCCTGATAACGAAATCCGGCTGCGGCCCGCAAAGGCCCCGGCGCCATCACGTCACGAACAGTTGAGTATTCGTTCGTGAACCCGCTTTTGAAACCCATGACCGCCTGGCCTCCACTCTTGACGTAATCGGAGATTTGCTGCAGCAGCCGGTCCGACGCGCTGTACAGCGGGGGAACTAACAGGACCTTATAGCGAGAGAGATTCGGGTCCCCAGCCTGCACGAAGTCGGGTTCTACATTCAGATCATCGAGCGCACCGTACATTTGCCTGAGAACAGTCATGTAATTCACGTGATCGCTGACTGGCATGTAATCCATTGCATTGGCAGAATCCGCACTGAAGAGGATGGCAACTTTGTTGTCCTTCTTGAGATCCACCAAGTCCGGGCCCAGCTTTTTCAGCTCTGCGGCGACCTGCGAGACTTCGGCATAAGTGCGATTTGGCTCCAGATCGTGCGACAGAACTCCTTTCCAATATGTCTCCTGTCCGTAATGGAGGGAGTGCCAATGCCAGTATTCGACCATGTTCGCTCCCGCAGCCAAATGCGTGTAGACAACCAGGCGCAGCTGGCCGGGATACTGCGGATACTGAGTGCGGGAATCCCACCCAATGGTCTGCGCATTGGTTTCCGTGACTAGGTAATTCGTGTGCTTCAGTGAGCGTGCCAGATCGCCGGAGAACCAGATGCTGCGTCCGTCGAGCCTTTTCTGGGTCTCGAAATACGGATTCTCCGCAACGATGTTGAGATTGGCCGCAATCGCCCACTGATCGATATTGGTGTGTACTCCGCCGCTGAAATCCTGGGTAACGAACTGGTCGGGACGCTTGTTTTCATTGACAATCTTCGCCTGCCAGGCGAGATAGTCAGTAACCACATCGTGCTGGAAGTTTTCCCACTCCAGCTTGTATCCCGGATTCAAGATGCCGTTACGTGGAGGCAGATCGTCCCAGCTATCTACCAACTGTCCCCAATAAACCAGGCCCCACGCCTTGTTCATCGCCTCCGGCGTCTTGAACTTTTGCTTCAAGCGTTCGAGAAACGCGGTGTTCATGTAAGGAGTTGCAACCCCGGTCGGAGCCGTCTCATTGTCGATCTGGTATCCGATTACTGCAGGATGATCTTTGAAGTGGCTGACGATCTCGCGAATGACCCGCTCGGCATGCTGCCTGAAGTAAGGGTTGAGAAAATCATAGTTCTGGCGCGGCCCGTAGTAGCCAGGTGTTTTTTGAGGAGGGTAAGTCGGATAATAGGGATCCGCGAGCGGAGGCGCAGTGCCACCGTGCGTAACCAGAATTTCAGGATGTTCTTTATAAAGCCAGGTAGGGATGGAATACGTCGGCGTTCCCAGGATCACCTTAATTCCAGCGGCATGCAAACGGTCCAGAACGCGCTGCATCCAGGGAAATTGGAAGTCGCCGTCACGCGGCTCCCAACTGCTCCAGGTGGATTCGCCCACCCGAACCACCGTAATCCCGGCCTTCTGCATCAACTCGACATCTTTGTCCAGCCGCTCATAGGGCATGTACTCGGGATAGTAGGCCACGCCGTACAGGACTGTTCCCATTTTGTCGGGAGCGAAGGTAGACGAGCTCTGTAGTGCAGAGCTCGACCCTGCCTTGCTTTGAGCCAAAGCAGCTGTGGCTATCATGATGAGAGAAGAAAAGAGCAAGTAAACAAAAAGTCGACGATAGAGCGTGATCATTGGCCTCCTAAAGTCGCGGAAGCCCCCTAAGCAGAGCGGCGGCTTCCCTTAATGTACGAGTCAGAAATAGAGGTGAAGTCCGAACTGGATAATGCGGTTAGGAAGAGATGAGGTGCTTCCGATGGTGCCGAACCCTGTGGCACGCTTGCCTGGTGACTCAGGGTGATAGCCCGTGGTCGGATCAGAATTCGGCTCGGCAAACTGGGGATGATTGGGCAGGTTAAAGAAATCTGCCGAAAAGGTCAGCCGGGTCTGCTCGCCCATCGGAATCCTGAAATCCTTCTGCAGCGAAAAATCCAGGTTATCGACACCGGGGTTGCGGATGTTGGAAAAGAAACGCGGCGCGTTGCCAAAGGCTTTGGTTACGTCACAGCAAGCCGCAGGGGGAATTAAGCCCGGGCCGGGACAGGTGCCGGAAAAGTCAAACGCCTGGTTGTTGAACCAAAGCTTCGGGCCTCGCGCCGAACCGGAGATCGAGGCCGGGTTGCCGATCACCGTGGGGCGATCCTCAAGGACGCCCGCACCGTTGCAGAATCCGTACGAGTTGTCGGTTATTCCGAAGGGAGTGCCGGCGCTGATCGTATAAATGCCGGAAACTCGCCAGCCGCCCAATACATTGCCGGCGACGCCACTGTTGAGCCATTTCTTGCCGGGGCCAAAGGGCAATTCCACGATCGGCGCAACCGTGAAGCGCAGCGGTATGTCGCCTGCGCTGACAGAACGCTCTGCTTTGCGATTGTAGAAATCCTGGCCCAAGGCATCGAGCGACCAGAACCCGCCCCAGTCAGATGACGAATCATCAATCAGCTTGCTCCAAGTGAAGTTGGCGAGCATGGCGAAACCATGCGAGAAGCGGTGGTCGAATTGCGCCTGCAGGGAATGGTAGATGGAACTGGAAAGCCCCCACCAGCCGGGATTGATCGTCAGGCAGCAGTAGACCGCGTTGAACCCGGCTCCCGCGTTTACCGCTGCCGCTGCTGCCGGGCAGTAGGGGCTACTCGAGGGATAGGAACCGGAAAAATCGAAGGGATTGGGTTCCTGGGCAGTACTCTGAGGCGTCTGCTGGCAAATGTTGTACGCGTAGTTGATCGGTAAATGCGTTCCCTTGCTGCCCACGTATCCAATCTGCGCCACCGTTTTAGGGCCGAACTGCTTCTCGATGGTCAAGTTCCAAAGCTGGGTGTAGGCGGGGGTCTGCTTGCGCGGTGCCCAAGACTGAAACGAAACGTTGGTATTGATGGGAATGGGAGCTGTGATGGCCGTGGGATTGGGGCTGACCACACTCGGCAGGGGACCATCCCACTGTGTACCCGCGGTGAACGTCGAAGTAGCGAGCAGATTCGGTCCAGGCTGACCGTCGCCGGCACGACCATGTCCGACAAATCCCGGGTGCATGATTCCGTAGCCGGCACGCAGCACAAGCCCGCCTCGGGGATTCCACGCCAGTCCAATCCTGGGCTCGAACTGCAGCCTGGATGGATCCAGCGTTGTGTCCGGGGTTCCATTCACCCCGAATTGCTCCCAGTGCGGAGTACAGGATGAATTCTTTCCACTGAAGTAAATCGCGCACGGGTCGAAAAAGGCGTCGCCATGGTGAATCTCGTGGAAGGACTGGTCATATTGATAGCGCAGCCCAAGGTTGAGGGTCAGCCTTGGGGTCAATTTGAAATCATCTTGGAAGAACATCGAATAGGACCAGGCGCGGGAGGAGACAAACGCGTTCTGCACTTGCAAACTGCTGTTGGACATCACCCCAAATAGAAAATCAGCGAAGGCGTTTCCTGTTTGCTTGCCGTGGAAATTGAACGCTCCGACGACTCCGTTTGGTTGGTAGTTATCAATCGAGTAATGATCGGCTTGCCCCCCTAACTTAATATTGTGTCGACCCACGGTCTTGGTCAGAGTATCGCCAAAATGGAACGTGGAAGCCGGCTCGTAAAGCATTCCGCCGTTGGCAATGCTGGTGTAGCCGTCGATACTCACCCCTGGCGTTCCGCACTTCGTCCCGCCGGCCGTATCGGGGACACTCGACAGGCAATTGGGAACGCCAGAGATTCCGAACGTCGCCGGGGATTCCGCGCCAGCCCCAAAGGGCATCCGGTCGCCAATGCGGTGAGTAAAACCGAATCGGAAATCGTTGAGCGTAGTGGGAGTGAAAGTGTGGGTCCATCCCAGGGTACTGGCATAATTCCGCCCGCGTCCAATTTGCCGGCCGGCAGGTCCGACGATGATGTTATAGCTGTAGCCGACGCTATAGTCCGTGTGCAAGGCGCCGAAAATGTGGTTGTCCTGGGAGAGGTTCCAGTCAATGCGCGGATTGAAGCGGTTGATCGAATTGCTGCTAGGCTCGTTGATCGTCGTACTGGCGAACCCCGGAGAAACGTTGTTTGTAGAAGTGGGCCAGACGGCCAGCAAAGCCTGAGAGACCGGGCTGATCGAGGTAATCATGTTGTTGAGAACCGCCATAGATTGGAAGTGAATCTGATGGGCCGAGTTATTGCAGACGCCGTTGCTAAAACCTTCAGGGCACAAACCCGACAAATCCCCGCGGCGGAAAGCCGCATCCGGAACGGTAACGCCCGCATTGGGTTGGCTTCCGTGCTGACGAATCGCTTCATAGTCGGTGAAGAAAAATAGTTTGCCTCTAAGGACAGGACCGCCGATGCTGCCACCGAACTCGTTGTAGGTCAGTGGATTCTTGGGTTTTCCGGGGTCGACGAAATAATCCTTCGCGTCGAGCCTCTGATTGCGGACATATTCGTAAGCGGAGCCGTGAAAATTGTTAGTTCCGCTCTTGGTTTCCGCGATCACAATAGCGCCACCGGCTTTGCCGTATTCGGCAGACATGCTGTTCTGCTCGATGCGGAATTCGCCAATCGCCTCTACCGTCGGCTGCACGTCCTGGCCACCGAACACCGGCGGAGTGATGGAGGTGCCATCCAGAAGGTTGTCATCATTGCGCGGCCGGCTGCCACTGATACGTACGTTGCCCGAATTCCCGCAAGCACCGACGCCTCCATTCCCAGTGCCACTCCCGGTACAACCGGTCTGCTGCGAGACCCCGGCTGCCAGAGCCAGGAAATTGTAGGGGCTGCGGCCACTGCCGCTCTGGGTGGGCAGCTGCTCCAGTTCTCGAGAGCCTATAGTCTGCCCCAGATCAGTTTGCTGGGTCTGCAGGATGGGCGTGTTCTCCGCCGTAACCTCTATGGTTTCGCTGGCTTGTCCCACTCTCAGGGTCAGATCTACCTTCGGCCTTGTATTCACCTGTACGAGGATGTCCTGAGCAAGCGCTTTCTTAAACCCCTTAGCTTCGGCTTCGACTTTGTATGTGCCGGGGTTCAGACTCGTGGCGTTGTACAGGCCTGCGCTGTTCGTTTTCCAGACTGTGGTGATATCCGTGTCGACATTGGTCACTCTCACGGTGGCGCCCGGTACGACTGCACCGCTGGAGTCGGTCACGACTCCGCTGATTCCCCCGAACAAACCCTGCGCCGGCACTTTTTGGGGGCACACGAATGCGAACAGCGCGATCACGGCGAATGCGGCAGTGAACTTGCCTGATTTCATGGCTTCCTCCGGATAAAAGGACTTCATTTAGCGCCGGCCAGGATGGAGTAAATCGAGTAAGGCTAGCCGGTTTCCGGGGTCGATTTTCGAGTACACGTTTTCTCACGATTCAGTTCCGTTGTCAACGTAGTTCTCGGCGCAACCGGTTCGCCTCAGCCGTGTAGCCCGGGCCGCAATCGCCGGTTCCCAGGCAAAGACGGTGGGTGAGGAAAGAAAATCTTGTTCTCAGAGGCGCAGGGGCCAAGGCCAGAAGACTCGTAGAAAGCAAAACACGGTGGGCCAAGGGTGATCGTATTCCCCTTTGTGGCAGCGCTGGCATCGGGTGAGCGCAGGAAGAACTTGGCGGTTCGGCAGGTTTTTCATACTGAGCGCCGTTCCTTTGCCTGAGGCGAAGATTGGGCCAGCGGAACCTTGCCCAGGGAAACAGCGACAGACAGAGATCGACGGTGGTGGAATCCAAGGCATACAGATTTTCACTCAACTCCACCCCAAAGGGATCGTCAGCATACAAAGGACGGGCGATGCCGATGAGAACCTGAGCAAAGTCGGCATAGATTCGCCAGTCTCTTGATTTCATTGGCATCGGCAAGAGTGGAGCGAAACACCCTGCCACGGAATCCCATGTGCTAGAGCTTACTGTGCAGAGAGCGAAGGCAGGCTTCGATGTCGCGCAAGCTCTCGCGATAAGTCAATTGGGCAAAGGCCATCGCGAGAAACTGGTCCCAACAAGAAAAGTTCTTTAGATAGGAACTGCCGTGGTAGCGAGCTACGCACTTCTGAAACTCTTTGTGCGGCAGATGCTCGATCAATTGCGAGAAGACGGTTTGGCCAAGATTCATGGGCCATTGTCGCAAGCCTCCAAAGATGCCCACAAAACCCTCGATTTCCGGCCAATTGAATTCAAATCGTTCCCGGCATAGACTGCACCTAAGCTCTTCCGACTCACGTGCTTGGCTAGATCTCGTCAACTTTTTTCCGGACAGCACTTACTATTTGAATAGGATATTTGCTCGTGTGCTAGCTTAGCTTGATCGTGCCCTTCTGTGTCTCGGAACTGTCAGGTGAGGGAAGATCATTCTCTCTCTCAACATGACTCTTGCTCGCTTGGCACGGTCGGGAGGTGTCTATGAACATAAGGGGCTTTCAAGGAGCATCTGAACAGGGACCGGGGCGCTATATTTTTGCAGTCCTTGCGACGATTGGGGCCATGGCGCTTCGTGGCAGTCTGGATCCAGTCCTTGGCGCTTATGTTCCATACCTCGCGGTGCTTCCCGCTGTCGTTCTTTCAGCCTGGTACTGTGGTCTAGGCCCCTCAGTTCTAACAACGGTGCTCTGTTTCTTAGGCGAGCAGTATTGGTTCATTCCCCCGTATCGTTCGCTAGCGATCGCCGGCGGGGCGGAACTCGCGGGAACGCTGGTCTATTTCCTGGTCTCAGCCCTTGTCGTGGCCCTTGCAGAACTCAATCGCCGCGCCACGGCAACGCTGGCGGTAAGCAAGCAAAACTTGGAACAGGCCAGTGAGGCGTTACGCAAATCACACGAGGAGCTGGAATGGCGTGTCAGGGAACGCACACGCGAGCTTCAGGAGAAGAATACCGAATTGGTGAACCAGACGGAGACCGTGCGCGATCTCTCTGGCCGACTATTGCAGATGCAGGATGAGGAACGCAGGCGCATCGCTCGCGCTCTGCACGACAGCCTGGGACAGTTGAACTTGTTGGGTTGGGGAGCGGCAGTTATCGGGCAAATAGACAGCCTGGTCCGGCCCTACGTGATCAGCGAACGAGCAAAGCTGCACACTTTGCTGGTCTTCTTCGCTTTGCTGGGTGGCGTCAAGGCATTCGGTGTCATGGGTCTTTTCATCGGACCCGTGGTTCTCTCGGTTACTCTCGTAGTGCTCGAGATGTTGCGCGAGGCGAACCTGGATCACCCAACGGCCTGATACGCGCGTACAGCCAAGCCCCAGCTCTCGAAGGTAAGGTGGAAGTCCCCGGGGCTGTGCATGAGAACTCTCAAGTGGCCCTGGCGACGCGACTGCGACCGAAGATTTTTTGGGCCTCAAACCATAGCGCGGCATAGCCGCAACCAAAACGCTTCGCTGAGCTTTCAGCTATCAGCGGGCAGGCGTAAGCTTTAATTCTTTATTAGCCGCTGCACAAGCTTCGTCGGTCGTTGTATCCCTGAAATCGTATTCGCCTTGCGGAGCCGGGTGGACGGAGCCTGAAGGCGTTCCCCATCTGCGTATCATTACAGGTTGTTCCAAGACCAATAACGGTACGGAGGAGAACGCCCATGCAAGAGTTTATCGCCAAACACCAAGACAAGATTGCCGCAACAATGTCAGCACTCTGCACAGTAGAACCTAAATAATGCATAGATTTCGCCTCCGTCTGACGGCCTCGCATGGAATTCCGTCCCTCATCGTTTCTGCAATTTCGTGTTTTTGAATTGCCCCTGAATCTGTTTCTGCCCTGAGCTTGCCCCCTCACGCTAATTAAGGGTCTTTACGCTGGGTCATCCCGCATGCAATCGCTATTTTTGGGACACATACCAGAACACTGCACCCTTCGCGATAGGCGGCAAGCTGAACGTGACGAAGTCCTGATTGCGAATGCCATGAAGCGGCTGAGTTGGACCCAGGAAAGGTAGAATGTACCCTTCATCACCAGCTTTCGATTGAATTGTCACTTTGACCCCGCTCTGCGGAACCTGTACCGGATTCGAACCGCCCCGCAATCCGGTGAAGTTGGCGAAGAAGCAGTTGATGTGGCCATCCGGAGTTCGCGCGATGGATGTCGCTATATGAGGCGGAGCTTCGATCCGCACTGCCTCGCTCTTTCCCAGAGCATCAAGCAACTGCTGTTGCGAAGCAGGAGAAGTGTGCTGAAAATCGTGTTCCAAGGCTTCTTCGTATGCTCTTCCCGGACAGTTCGGGAACCGGACAACCTGGTCCGAAGCGGCGAGGCCGGTTGCGTTGGTACCCGTGACCACCAATCGGTTCTTCCGGTCAACAAATTTCTGCAACCAGGTTTTTTCAACATCGCTCAATTCACGAACATCGGGCAGCACCAGCGTTGTGCCCTGGAAATCTGCGAGCGTACGCGGGGTGACAATCTGAAATTCGAGATGTTTCTGCATCAGCAGAATCAGAATCCCGCGGTACGAGGCTATGAAGTCTTTAGCGTGAAAATTGCGCGTTATCGGCGAAAAATAAACGCCGATGGGCTCAATCGGAGTGCGCGGGAGGTAAAACGTTTTCTCATGTTCTTTAATCCAGGAAAAAATCTTCTTCCGCATAGGGAGATCGTTTGATCCTGCCATGGAGTGTCCCGGCGCATCCCAGAAATTTGCGCCATCCATCACCTGCGACATAGCCAAGTTCATCATTGACTCGCGGATGTTGACTTTTTTATCGCCATCCCACGAGTAGTTAAGAATCCATGTGGGCTTGCCCTGGGCGAAGGCGCGGAACGAATGCATCCCCACCTGGTAGCGGAACCAGTCTAGAGGATCGCGCTCCGATGCCATGTGGCCGCTGTCTCCGAACTCGTATTCGTGCGCGATCGCGTCTACCACAGGATACAGGGTGTACACATCCGCCCCGACCCGGATCGCCTCCTCTTCGATTCCGGGATAAATCTCGGGAATCGTCTTGATCTTCGGGTTCACCGATTTCGCATTCTGATCGATGTCGTGCATGAAGTCCGTGAAGGTCTGAATTCTGAAGTCCACCCACTTGCGGAA
This sequence comes from Acidobacteriota bacterium, assembly GCA_003225055.1. GTDB lineage: Bacteria > Acidobacteriota > Terriglobia > Terriglobales > Acidobacteriaceae > Gp1-AA122. The sequence goes on along the minus strand of QIAU01000091.1, from coordinate 12,408 downwards.
GTTCGGGTCGGAAAAATCTCCGAGTTTCAGGTCGTGCTTGGCATCCAATGCCGTTTGCTGCTTGAAAGCCGCGACCGTATAGTCATCGAAACTCGCCCAGGTGTCTTCCCAGCCCTCGAAATGCGTCATCCAGTAAGGAATGTCAACGTAAATGCCGTCGATGCCGGTCCCCGCAATTTGGCGCACGCGCTCCATGTAAATCTTGCGCCACTCGGGCGCATACGGACTTACCCAGACGTCTTCGTCGCCCTTTTTGATCCAGAACGCCGTTCCGCCCCCAAAAATCGCTGGCTCACCGGTGATCTTGCGCTGTAACCAATCAGGATGATCTTTGGCCATGGTGTGCGGAGTTTGGTCTCCATGCGCTGTGATGCATTCGGTCCCTGCGATGTAGACGAAAGCATAATTGTTCGCACGATGCGCCTCCTGCGCGACCGCGCGAATGGCGGCCAGCTTTTCCTCGGGGCGAAGGAAGCTTTCGTAGCGTCCCGGAATGTCGTTATCGACCTCGATCCCAAATACGCCACTCTCGTGCGCGCGCCGAACAATCTGAACCGCATCGCCGCCTTTCAGTCCGTACGCGCCGATGCGAACGTAGTTGGCCCAGTCCTGCTCGCGTGCGCTGGGAGCAGCCGCCACGCACAGGACAAGCAGAAGTACCAGGAATGCAGCAACCATTAGGTTTGTCTTTATAAGATTACTTGTCTTCGTTCATTTGATCTTGCTGCGAGGGCTCACCGCCGGTTTCATCGTTGTTGCCCAGGCCATTTGTCGATCGCAAAGTCACGCTTCCGTCGTCATTCAATTTCTGGTGGCAGGCCCAGCGCACGGGATGGCGCTCTCCCTTCACTTCGATCTCCGCCTTCAAACGAAGTCCCTTCCACTTCGTGCCCTCCGGCCGCGCGAACTTCGCCTGCCGAACTCTTCCGGGATCAAGCCACCCGCCAACATTCACCTTCCCATCTTCGCTAAGCAGGGAAATTCGCAAGACGCCAGGAACACCCGCAACGCCGTCATTCACAAAACCGATGATTAACCCCGGATAGCCGCCTTCTTCATAGCTCCAGACCCACGATGGGAGAACGCGATAGCCGATGCGCCGAGCCAGTTCGTCAAGCGCATTGGGAAATTGGCGATAGTAATTGAGCAGCGGTCCGCCTGGATGCGGTGCCAGTTCCACAAGGAGAAGTGGCATGGCGAGACGTCCTGCACTTGGTGAATCACATTATCGGAATAGGTCACTCCGTCCTTGATCCGCAAGCTGTGCGGCGAGCCATCGGATATGCCGACCTCAACCGAAACGCCCGTCCAGGGCGGCCGGTTACTGAGAGCTTCGATCTGCTCGTTTTCGATAAAGATGGTATCCGTGCAAAGCCAGTTGAGACTGCGAATCGTTCGGTCGACCAACTCCGAGTTCCCAACTTTGCTGAAAGCGGGCTGCGTGTTGGTCAGCAAGGGCATTTTCTTCCACCGCTCAGTCTGACACTCGAGCATTTTGACGAAGGTATTTTCTGCAGTGACATTATCTTGAAACGGATTCGACGCAAGCGGCCAGGTATGCCCTTCGTCCCAGAATCCGTACATAAACGTGTCCACATACTTCATGTCACTATGGCCGTCGTATAAATCGGCGAGCAGATCCATCAATTCGCGAAATGCGGCCTGGAAGGCGGGAGTATCGTAGCGCGGTTCGTAGCGCGTGCGGCGCTGCCAATCTCCTAGCTTCACCATCGGGATCTTGTCCCGCAGAAATTCGGGCAGCGGAGAATCAGGAATATCCGGATTGCGCATCATCACGCGCAACCCGACCCTTCTGATACCTCCGCGCCAGGTCGAACGTCACCTTCCAGTGCTCGCACAATTCCAGTTTTCCTGGCCGCCGCCGCACGTCTTTCCAATTCAGGCGAATGTAGAGCTTGGTCCCCAGCGGAATCCTTACCAGCTTCTCGAACGACGCGGCCAGCGTCTCTCATTCTTTCTTCGGCCGGTCAACTTCGTCGCAAACATACGTGATGAGTCCCATTCCGTAGTTGGGGACAATCTCACGCGAAGGCGTGAGAGCCATGACAACGTTCCAGCTGGGATAGTCATCAGCGGAGAACGCCCCTGGTATGGAATGTGGGCGAGCAGAGGTTTGGCGTCGATTCCCAGAGCAGCCAAGCCGCCAGCCGTGAGGCCATTCTTCAGAAAAGAACGTCGCTGCATTCTGCCTGGTCTCCACAGGTGATCCGCATCGCAAGGGCAGACCTCGGCCACGCCGAGGTCTATTTGGCCCCGGAACACTCTTTTAGAACTGGAACCGTGCTCCAAACTGCATTCTGCGGAAGTTGTTAGTTGTGGAGGTGACTGTACCCAAGGCACCGTCTCCCGATCCAAGATCCGGGAAGGCAAACCGCTGATGGTTGAAGGCGTTGAACAGCTCAGCGCGCACTTGGAGGATCTTGCCCTCGCGGATCGTAAACTGCTTGGATAACGAAGCGTCCAGATTGCGGATGCCATCGCCCCGCAGGTTGGAGAAGTGTCTGGGCGCATTGCCCGGAATATTGTCGCCAGGATCGCCAAAACAATCCTGATTCAGAACACTCCCTCGCGACTTGGCGGCGTCCCGATAACTCAAGCCGGTTGTAAGTTGAGAGCAGATCACGTTCGGTCGTTGGTTGCCGTCAGCCAGCAGTCCGGCACTGTTGAAGAGAGCCAGCGGCTGCCCGGATTGCAGAGTGACAACAGTGTTCAGCGACCAGCCGCCTAGGACGGCATCCAGCACGGGGTTCATCGCGCCCCCAATCCAGCGATCCTTCCCGAAAGGAAGGTCGAAGATGATCGCGGCAGTCAGGCGGTGAGGCGTGTCGTTGGAGCTGATTCCGTGCTCCGCCTTAAGATTGTCGAGCAGCTGCGCGTTATCGAGCCACAGGTTCCCCAGCCAGGCATTGCGTCCAGCAGAGGAATCGTCAGTAGATTTCGAGAAGGTGTAGTTTCCTTCAAAGCTGATGTAATGGCTGGCACGCTTCTGGAACCGAATCTGCAACGAATGGTACCAGGAGTTGGCATTCAGCGTCGGCAACCCCTCGAAGCCGCCATCAAACTGCGGGTGGGGCTCCAGCAGCAATTGTTGCGGAATCGTGTCATCCACGTAGCGGGAATCCGACACGTCACGTGCGTCGAAAATCGGGCTGGCCGGACACCATAGGCCGGTTAGCGCTGCGGACGTGGTGAAGAAGCACTGGAAAGGATTGGGCACTTCCGTGTTGAGATAATCCGTTACTGCGGTACTAGTGGGATCGTGCGTCGGGTTCAAGGTTGCCACCAGGGCATTGCGAATCGACGAGGGCAGGAAGTTGCGGTTGCGGGTGGAAATGCCGCCGGCGCCGGCCCAAGGCAAGTGCGTGCTGCGATTTGCGGAGTAGTCGACGCCGACCACGATTTGGCCCGGTAACATGTGCTGAATTCCGAAGTTCCATTGATAGATCTCGGCATTCCGTGCCCTCCCAGTGTCCAGGTCGCTAGAGTTGCTGAACCCCCACTGAGCCAGCTTGCCATACTTGGTCCCCTGCGGCCCCGACAAGCCACCAGGAAATGGGCTGTTGCAAGTCGGCTGTAGCGGGGAAGGCCCGAGACAAGCAAATTGGTGTGCGAAATTGTCTTTAGTGAAATAGATAGTCGCCGTTTTCGCGAAGGCAGGCCCGGCATATTGAAAATTCGTGGCCACGTTCATCCCGTAAAAGACTCCTGCGCCCCCACGCAACACTGTGTTGGAAGCGAGTTGATAGGCGAAGCCAAAACGCGGAGCAAAATTGTTTCGATCCACCGGCGAGTTGCGATGGCCGGAACTTGGAAAGACAGTCGCCCCTCGGATCTCGCCAATCTGTCCAAACTGGGGAAACATTCCCGAGGCGTCCCGGTCCAGGGGAATGCTGATTCCTGTGTCGCCAGTGAAGTCGCTGAACTGTAGCCGGTTGTTGCGCTCGGCATAGGGCGTACTCCGCTCGTAACGCAAGCCGAAATTAAGCGTCAACTTGGGCGTGGCTTTCCAATCATCCTGCACGTAGAACGCGGTTTCCTTCGAGTATGCGTAGCCGGTCAGGATTGTGGCAAATGGGTTCCCCTGATTTTCATCGCCCAGGCCATTATTGGGTTGAGAGGTGGTGACATCGCGCGAGAAGTTGAAGATTCCGGTGGGATTGTCGGGTTGCCAGAAATTGTTGAAGAAAATGCGCTGCTCGCCCCCAAACTTGATGGAATGAGCTCCTCTTACCCATTGCAAAGCGGACGAGTAGCTGAACAGTGTATGGGCGAAGTGGGTGTCCACGCAGCATTGGGTGAACAGCGAGAGAAAGGGATCATCGACATTGGTAGTGGGCATGCGGGTGAGACCGTTAGACGCGAGGATCGGGTTGAGGCCGACAGAGCTAAGCGTCGGGTATTTGTTACTGATGCCCGGGGCATGCACACGGTCCACGCTGAAGCGGCTAGTCCAGAGTTTAGCCGGAGTGATGGTCCAGTTGTACTCAACGCCGGCGTTCTGTGCGTTCGTCAGATAAATAACGCCGTCGCCCTGGTCGCTGCCAATGATGGTGGGCGCGGTGTACAAGTCGTGATGACGACTGTAACGCCCGCCTATTCTGTGGTTACTGGTGACCTGATGATCTAACTTCACGTCGAACTGCCAGCCTGGGTCTGTACCAATAATGACTTGTCGCCAGTTGGGGTCCGGAAAAACCGCGTCCGATATGTTGGGAAGCGGATACAGATTCAGAATAGCCTGGCCGATCGGGTCGATCTTGTCGGCGGGGATAATGTCGTTCACCCCGTTAACAGAGAATCTGTTGCGGGGATTTGGACAAGGAGTGGATCCCTGATTTCCAGCGCACGGATCATAGATTCCGTTTGAATTGGCCGGGCTTGAAGAAAAGTCACCCATGCGTTCCGCCGGCGTGGGGACGATCCCTTCCAGGTTGATGGGATCCTGCTGGCGAACCTTTTCCATATCTACAAAGAAGAAAGTTTTGTTCTTCTTCAGAGGTCCACCGAGAGAGAAGCCATATTGATCCCGCACGTGGTCGGGTTTTTGGCCGGTATTGAAGAAATCACGAGCATCAAAGTTGGAGCGTTGCCCGTACCACCAGCCGCTGCCGTGAAAGTTGTTCGTACCCTGCTTCAGCACCATGTTCACGATGGTGCCGCCGTTGTTGCCGAACTCGGCGGAAAAGCTGTTGTTTTGAACCTTGAACTCCTGCACGATCTCGACCGAGGGCTGGTAGTACACGTTGGAGTTGCCGCCCTCGCCCTGTTCCGGCGCGCTGATGGGACTGCCATCGAGCGTGACTTGGGCAGTGGCATTGCGCTGCCCGTTGGAGACGAAGTTGGTGCCGCTCGGGTAGTTGTCGGTAATGCCGGATCCTGTGGTCTCCGTCACCCCGCCGGCCAAAAATACCAGTCCGAACATGCTGCGGCTGTACAGCGGAATATCCCGCACGTATTCGTTCGTGACATCCGTCCCGAGAGAAGCACTCTCGGTGTCCAACAGGGGCGCAGCCGTAGTCACCTCCACCGTCGTGATCGCTCCCAGCGGGTGCAACGTGAAGTCAATTGTGGTCTGCTGCGCCACCTGCAGCACGACATTCTTTTCCTCGGCCGGTCGAAAACCTGCAGCATCGGCCTTAATCGTATATACGGCGGGCCGCAATCCGGTCAGGACATAGAGTCCGTGATCGTCGCTGCGGGAAGTCTCAGAAATTCCGGTGGCATCATTTGTGATGGTAATGGTCGCCTTGGGAACGACCGCGCCAGTCTGATCCATGACTACGCCGCGAATCTGCGCCGTGTAACTGGCCTGCCCCCAGACTGGCCCTGCTAGCCAAACCGTCGATAGCACGGCAAAGACAACAGCTATCCAAGCTGCGACTGATGACTGAGAACGCCCAGGCATAGACATGGCAGCCCCCGCCGAGCAGCTTTCACTTAATTACGGGTGAACACTATTGCTTTCGTTTATGCACAAAGTCAAGCCAAATCGTGAATGGCTTTGATCCACTCCATGGGGTAAGACTGCTCCGCGCCGGGCTGGTTTAGGGCTGCGCGGACCTCGGACAGCAATGAGCGATACCTGTTCCAGATCAGGGTAGTGATCGTCTTTGTCAGCCTTGCGCTCCGCAGGCGCAATCTGCTGAATGGTGGTTCGTGTCGGCGGCACGGGGCCAAAATACTGGGAGTACACCGCGTCAAATGACGGCAGGTCCGACATGTCGTCAAGGTAGAGATTTGTCGCGACTACCTGGTCAAAACTCATCTCGGCTTCTTCCAAATTGTCGAGCAGATTGCGCATGGTCTGCCGCAATTGGTGGGGCGTAGTAGAGGCATACACACCGCCGTGCGGCCCGGGGATAAAGCCGCTCTTCGCGGAACAGTATAGAGTATCTCCGGCGAACACGCATGGACTCGCCGTGGGGCTGGGAGGCATGTTCTTCGGACGTATTGCCTCGCGTTGGCGCAGATCAACTACTGCGACGCCTGTGTATTCGATGTGTGCTCCCCCGGGCAGACTCGACACCTCGATGGTGGCTCGCGCCGGGGTATTGCCGAATTCAAACCGCCGTGCGTAACGCTCGTTCATCACCCGCACCGGAATCTCAGATGTCAGGTAAGGATTCACGAACACCATATGGCTGAATTCCAAGCCCGCCGCCTTCACGACGGCCTGCAGCCGGTCGAGTGCGAGATCGACTTGCGCTCCGGGATCACGGGGCACGTCGCCGCTCACGGGATCGCCGCCGGTCATGCTTGAAACGAAAAGCCGGTCGTGGGTGAGAATGCCCGGTGAAGCCGCATCGTCTGACCGGTAATTCGGGGGGTAGATCGCGCGACGACCCGCCAGATTACGCACTGCTACAGCACTGATTTGGACGGGAGACTCCGGAAGGCGCGCAACGCCCAGCACCGCGCGAGCGGGCGGCGTTTTCCCGAAGTATTCGGCGAAGGCTGCATTCATTTCTCGATACTTGCTGATGTCCTCGAGATAGACTTGCGTGTAAACGATGTGGTCCATCGTCAAACCGGCAGCCTCGACAATCGCCTTGACGTTATCCAATGCCTGGCGAACCTGGACGGAGAAATTCGACATCGAGTTGCGATCGAGCCGGCGTAGCCCCTGCCCGGAAATATAAACATAGTCTCCTGCATCAACACCGGGAGAATAGAAACGATTCGTGGACGCCGACATCTGCGCGGGAACGACAGCGCGCAATTGCTGCTGCGCGACCGCAATCCCCGAGAGCAGCGATCCAACCAGCAGCCATCGTACTTGATAGAAGGTTTTCAAACGAACAATTCCTCTCCGCTGCTTATGCCGCGGCTTTCTTCCGGGCTGCGCCTGCCACGGAGTCTCTGGCCCACAACAACTTCTTCTCCGGGCTTGATCGTCATGGAAAACCAATTCGATGTAGTCGGGTTCCTTGCGTTCCTTTGAATTCGGCTTACCTTCGCGAACGGCCGTCACCAAGCGCGGATTATCCGCCCCGAGCACTTCGATCACAGGGTCTCCCGCGCGCAATTCCTGCAGGCAATCGCCAACACTATATCGCCACGCCGGCTGATACCAGTAGACCCGCAGCATCGGACCGCGGTTGCCGTCATCGGGAACAAGTATGTCAGTCCTAACTAGCCCCAGGAACAGTCTCCACCAGCTTCCGAATGCGATCTACGCGGCCATTCCATTCCGCACAGAGCCTTTTTTCATCCAGGCTCAGCCAGGTCGCCAGCGCCGTCAGGCAACTGATCACTTCTTCTTTTCCGACCTCAAGGGCCGGCACATGGCTTCTTCGCGCGGACTCGAATTCAGCAGGGCCGCCTCGATCAGATCCCTTTCGGCCCAGTAGCAACCCGCTGCACTGGGGTCCACACAATCTGCCCCCCCCTTTTAAGGCATGGGTCGCAGGTTCGAATCCTGCCGCGCTCACCATGTTTTTAAAACACTTACAAGTTTACCTTTCAGTCCGCTTGGGGCCAACTTGGGGCCAATAGATTTTCCGGTCTTCTTTGCACCCAATACCAACCGTGAGGAAGCCAACACGTTAGCCGCACGCGCGCTGCACGTGCTGGGAAGTGAGCCGCTTCGACTGAAGGGCGGCGAGAGCGAAAGTGCGTACGTGTTCGATTGGCTGGGCGGCTTATCCGTGGTTCGTGCGCGACGTGGAAGCCGTACCTCACGAGCGAGTGCTGCGTTTGGCAGACTCCGCGTTGTATCGTGCCAAAGCGGCTGGGAGGAATCGGGCCATTGGTATCTTGCCAACAACCGAAGCTTCGATGTTTGGTGCAACTCATCCGGCGCCGAACTTGACGAGAATTCGGACACTCGAACGGTGATGACTCCCGGACCCTCAAGCACGGGTGGGCCAGATTCAGTGGAGAGGGCAGCCAGCCAGAAAGCGTTGGCGGCTTCGAGAGACGTTTAGGACAGCCGACGTCCCGCAGGCTCGCCGCGAGCAAAAGAGAGGCTCCCGCTCACCGGCGTGAGCAAGTCATAGAAATGAGCGCTACTTCGGTGTCGCATGTCAGTGTGATCAACATCTTAGCCGGTGTGGCCGACGCGGCGTTGCTTGGCGCCAGAAGATGAGCAAGTACACGATGCAGTGATTCTTGCCCTTAGGGGGCGACGCTTGTGCAATCCGTCCCATCATTACGGCTGTGTTCTATTGGTTTCTCTTTATTCGATCGATTGCAGGAAGGGTGGCATGGCGCGCTACGACTGCAATTCCCCGGGCGCACTGCCCTGCTCCTTCCATCGTTGAACGTTCACGCCGATCACGAGGAGCCACAGCATCGGCGATGCTTTCCACTAGGGAGGCCGGAGGCCGTATTGTATGGAGATAGGTAGTCTGCACAGTGCTGAATTTGCTAATCCACTGCGCTTGAATAAGAAAACGCCGTCGGCAGCAAAGGAACCTCAGGCACTTCGGAAAATGACCAATCATGCTACGCCGCTTGGTTGAATCGTCCCTGTTCCGTCGTCGATCGTGTCTTCGTCGGCAGAGTAGCGCAAATTTTCGTTCCGGAGCCGTCGGATTCGATCCTCAACTCGCCATGGAATTGGTGTACGCGCTCGATCATTCCTCTGATTCCCACTCCGGTGCCCTGGGACTGAATCTCGGCCAGCCGATCTGACGATATTCCCTTGCCCTGGTCCTTGACCTCTACATAGACGTTGTCGCCCGTTCGTTCAATCCGGATCAGCGCCGTCTTACTTCCCGACTGGCGGTGGATGTTGGTTAGAGATTCCTGCACGAGTCGAAACAATAATAATTCCATCTCGCGTGAGAGCCTTCCGAAATCCTCAGAGATTCTCAGCTCAATATCCAGGCCGCTGCGTTTCTCCAGGCCCTCTACATACCAGTGGAGCGCAGATCGAAGTCCGCTCTCGTCCAATAACGGTGGATGCAAAAGATAGGAAGTCGTGCGTATTTCTCTTGTCAACTGATCAACCAACTTTTCTGCGTCCTCAACATCTTTGGCAATTTGTGCAGGGTCTTGCTTCGCACTCTGCGCAAACTGGCTGAGCTTCATCCCCAGTGCGGTCAAGGTTTGACCAGCACTGTCGTGGAGCTCACGCGCCATGTGTCGGCGCTCCCCGTCCTGAACTTGTAGCAACCGGCCCGTGAGGGCTCTTAACTGGTCCGACTGCCGGAGAATCTCTGCGTTGCGCCGCTCCAGTTCTTGCGTCCGAAGCTGTACTTGGGTCTCGAGCGCCGCCGCCAGTTCTCGGAATCGCTCTTGGCTCTCCCGCAATTCACGCTCGATCTGCTTACGCTGAGTGATGTCGCGTGCTATTTTCGAGGCTCGGATAATCCTGCCGACCGCATCTCTGACCGGTGAAATGGTAAGAGATATGTCAAGTCTAGTGCCGTCCTTGCGCACACGGACAGTATCGAAATGCTCGATCCGTTCGCCTCGCCTGAGTCGCTCAAGAATGGTCACCTCCTCGTGATGTCGCTCGACCGGAATAATGAGCGAGATGTGCTTACCTATAGCTTCTTCAGCGGTATAGCCAAATAGTCGCTCCGCACCCCCGTTCCAGCTGCTAATAACACCGTCCAGACTCTTGCTGACGATGGCGTCGGCCGAAGAATCTACAATGGCAGCAAGCAGGGCACCTGACTTGTCGGCCTTCTGTCGTAACACGAGCGACTCGTCCAGCAGTGATTGACTGACAACATCCGAGCCAGCTTCTGGATCGTTGAGAATGCACGCAGCCAGTGCTTCGTGTGTGGCCAGTAGCTCCTTGATATCTTCCTCAAACTCCAGTTCAGGATGAACCCTGGTCCAATAATGTGCGGCTCGAACAAATGTGAGAAAGAGAATTAGGTACTGAAGCCGGACCACTCCCAACAAGCGCTCCAGGGCATCGAGACAAATAGAAGCATCCGGTGTCTGTAAAAAAATATGACTCGCCAGCGCGAAGATGGCATCCTCTACCTGCGAATCAGCCCCGGGCATATCAACCAGAGGTGCAGGACAGCTTGCGCAAAACGAAAGCTGCATCTCTAATTCGCGTCCACGTGGGACTGTGCGCTGAAGCAACCGAACGACATCTTGGACTCTGTGAAAGCGGCATTGCGCATCGCCAGAAGGGCGCCCCAGCCCTATGAGGAACCCGACGTGTCTACCAATACAATACCGGGCTGCGCAAAAGCGCGAGAGATGAACGAAAAGTCGCTCCTTAGAAAAGGGACGGCAGAGGATTGTCCAGGTAGGCAGCTCGGGCAAATCCCCACAGTTTCTCCGTGATCTCAGGAGTTTCGGGTGCGAGGCGGAAAAAGTTTGGAAGCACGCCGAATCGCTCCTCGATTTGCTTTCCCAGTTCCCGCGCGATACATCCCAGCGATTCTGAGGGGGGCTCTGTGGACATCCGGTTACCCTCCAGTCCAGTGACAATTCTGGGACGGATTAACTGCCAGTTTGGCTGTGTCGAGCCTGACTCCCTTTATACGGCGGCTGACTCGGTTCTCGGGTTTAGCAGGGAACCAGGCCTCGAGCACGGTTCCCGGTTCACCATTGCTGAGACTGAGCTCTCCTCCACACTGGCGTGTGCGCTCCCGCATGCCACCAATGCCCACTCCGACGGCGGCTGAGAGTTTGCGCTGAACGTCGGGCGGAATCCCTTTTCCGTAATCACGAATACGGACGCAAACGCGGCCCGCGTTTTGCTCCACCAGGACGTCTGCGCTTTTGCTGCCCGAGTGGCGATACACGTTCGTGAGCGCCTCCTGCACGATCCGAAAAATCGAAGTTTCAATTTCGGAGGCCAGTCGCGGGAACTTGGGTGGCCGGATTTCCAGGTTGACCGTAATGTTGGAGCGCTTGGAAACGCCGTCTACGTACCACTGCAGGGCCGGAACCAGTCCGGCATCATCGAGGAGCGGCGGGTGCAGCAAACACGAGAGGCTTCGGACACCCTGCAGCACCCGGTCGCCTAATTGCAACGCTTCATCCAGACAGTCCTTGGTTGCCGGTGCAAGATTGCCTTGCAGCAGGGTAGACTCCAGCATCATCTTCATGGCGCTGAGTTCCTGGCTTAAGCTCTCGTGCAATTCGCGCGCAATGCGGCGGCGCTCTTCATCCTGGACCCGCACCAGTCGTCCGGAGAGCTCGCGCAGCCCTTCCTCCAGCTCTCGGCGCTGGGTCATGTCGCGGGTAATTTTGGAGAAGCCGTAGAGCTTCCCCTTAGCGTCTGGGAGCGCCGTGATCATCACACTGGACCAGAACTTGGATCCATCCTTGCGGACCCGCCAGTTTTCATCTTCAAATTGGCCTGTCTGGGCTGCGACTTCCAGTTCGTGGGCTGGCGAGTTCCTCCGGGTCGCTTCTTCCGGGTAAAATTTTGCGAAGTGTTGGCCAATGATCTCAGCGGGCTTATATCCGATGATGCGCTCGGCGCCCGCATTCCAGGTGACTACATAACCGCTGGGGTCAAGCAGGAAAATGCCGTCCTTTACTCCTTCGACGAGGAGACGATAGCGTTCTTCGGTCTCACGCAATGCCTGCTCGGCCCGTCGGCGTAGGCTCAAATCCCGCGTAATCTCTGCAAATCCGCGTAAAGAGCCGTCGTGCTCCCGCAGAGCGGTAATGACGACGCTCGCCCAAAACTGCGAACCATCCTTGCGGACTCGCCAGTCCTCGTCCTCAAAGCGCCCCTCTGCGGCGGCGACTTTTAATTCGTGCGCTGGCCAGCCACTCGCTGCTGTCTGGGGCGGGTAAAAAACGGAGAAGTGTTTTCCAATGATTTCGTCGGTAGTATAGCCTTTGATTCGCTCCGCCCCGGCGTTCCAACTGGCGATGTGTCCTTCGGGGTCGAGTACGAAGATAGCGTAGTCCTTGATCGTCTCCACCAGCAGGCGAAAGATATCTTCGCTGCGCAGG
>QIAU01000123.1 GCA_003225055.1 Acidobacteriota bacterium | reverse complement strand
GATGAGCGATCTCCCGCAGGCTCATGCCATCCTGATGGAGCAGATACACCGCTTGGCGCTTGTCCGCTGCGATCATGTAGTTGTCTCACGCTGTCGAAAAAGGCGCGCTGGCGGTTCAGGATCCCGGCCGTCAGCAGATGAGTCTGGGCGCAAAAGGCGGGCGACTTTAGCTTAGCCAGGACGTAAAGGCAGGAACTTTCTGGTCGAGGTCCTCCCAGCAACGTTCTCCGTCGCGCAGGAAAGTGGTTGCAAAAACCGGACCCCGGGTGTCCAGGTAAACGAGGCAGCTGCCTTCGTAGCCGGGAAGCACCTGGTCCGTGTTCCAGTCCCGAATCACGTTGCCTGCGCGATCCCAGTAAGCACCCGGCCGCTTCGATTTCGAGGTAACCGTGTTCATCACTCACTCCACCTCGCCAACGGACACATGGGTCCAAGTCACAGAATATCGTCTACTTAATCGATTTTGTCAAGGTGTGCTGACCCCGAGTGCTGACCCCGAGGGACCCCGGGGACCCCGAGTACACGGTGGAAAACACGGTAGATTAAGTGGAATAGTCGGCATTAATTCGCACGTATTCGGCAGTGAGATCAGTCGTGTAGAAGTGCAGCCGGCTCCTGCCGCGTCCCAATTGAACCCGTATATCGCATTCTGACTGAGCAAGATGGAAATGGGCTTCCTTCTGATCGAAATGCGCCGCGCTCCCGTTGCGACAAACCTGCTGGGCGCCAATGAAAATATTGACCCGCGCAGGATTCACCGGCGCGCCCGAATATCCGATGGCCGCAAGAATGCGCCCCCAATTGGGATCAGCGCCCGCCCACGCGGTTTTCACCAACGCCGAATGCGCGATGGCACGCGCCACCTGCTTGGCTTCCTCGCGCGTCTTGGCTTGTTCGACCGACAAGCGAATCACGTGCTGGGCGCCCTCGCCATCGCGCACAATCTGCCGCGCCAAAGATCGACAGACTTCCAGCAGTGCGGCGTTGAACGCTTTTGTGCATTGGTCCAGGCGGACGTCCGCTTGTCCGCTGGCCAAAAGCAATACCGTATCGTTGGTGGAAGTATCGCCGTCAATTGAAATGCAGTTGAACGTTTCCTCAGAGGTTTGGACCAGATGCCGCTTCAATTCGGTCGTCCGCGCAGCGACATCTGTGAGCACGTACACCAGCATGGTCGCCAGTTGCGGATGGATCATGCCGGCCCCCTTTGCGATCCCGAGCAATCGAACTTCTGTGCCACGGCTTCGGAACCTGACGGAAGCCAACTTGGGCCGCATATCGGTTGTCATGATGGTCTGCGCGAACTGACAGGCGGCCTCCTCGGTTGCCGCCTGTTGCGCGACCAGTTCCGGCAACCTGACAACAATCTTCTCCGCAGGTAAGGGCACCCCGATGATGCCGGTCGACGACGGAAAGACTTCCGTTGGGTTAACGCCCAGATGTCTCGCGGCCTCTCGACAAACCTGCCGGCAAGCGGCCATGCCCGCCGCGCCCGTCGCGCAATTCGCGTTGCCAGAATTGACGACCAAAGCGCGCACTCTCCCGCGCGCCCTCTTCAGCGCGGCACGACCGACCTGAACCGGTGCGGCCACGACGCGATTTTTGGTGAACACGGCAGCTGCCCTGGTTCCGGCAGAACACGTCACTAAAGCGAGGTCCGGACGGCCGCTGGCTTTGATTCCGGCAGCTACGGAAGAAAAAGAAAATCCATTTGGCAGATGAATCTGGGCAGGCGTATCCGACAGTGTCATGCCTCGAGTTTGACCAGCGACGACGCCGGTTGCAGGATGGCAAACGTAGGCAGGCTGCCCCGCACCATGGCAACTTCGTCGCAGCAGTAGAGCTTCGGGCAGACGCAGCAGTCTTTGTACAGCTTGTCGGGAATGTCTTCCCGCGTGACCACCGAAAATCCCAGGGGCGCGAAAAACTCCGGAATGCGTGTGAACAGGCACACGCTGTTCACGTGATGTTTCTTAGCCTGTTTCAGCAAGGCTCGTACCATCCGACGCCCCGTTCCTTTGCCCCGCCCGGACGCGTGTACGGTAATGGAACGGATTTCGGCTAGATGCGGCCCATACAAGTGTAGAGCTCCGCAGCCCACGATTCGACCGTCTTGTTCGGCGACAATAAAATCGCGCACGTTCTCGCAAATCTCGGCGAAGCTGCGCGGCAGAAGCGTGCCCGTCTCGAAATGGGCCGAGATCAACTGGTGAATCTGCGCCGCATCCGGCAGAATCGCTTCACGCGTGCGCATGGGCCACCCCACGAAGTGCTGCGATTTTCTGTTTGGCTTCTGCAATAGCCTGTTTCACCTGTGCCGGCGCGGTACCGCCGACCACATCGTGAATGGCGAGTACTGCCGGCAGGGTGAGCCGCGAATAGAAATCCTGATCGAATGCCGGATTCAGCTCCTTCAATTCATTGAGCGAAAGCTCCTCGAGTTCGCATCCTTTGTCCAGGCATCGTTGGACTGCTTTTCCCACCTGCTCATGCGCAAGCCGGAAGGGCACTCCGCGTTCGACCAGATACGTGGCCGCCGCCCAGGCATTCATGAATCCAGACTGGGCCGCCGCTTGCATGCGCGGGTAGTCGAAGTCGACCGCCTTCATCCAGCCGCTCACCAGCGGCAATAACGCGAGCAGCGTCTCGCTGGCATCGAACAGCGGTTCCTGCGTTTCCTGAAGGTCTTTGTTGTAGGCCAGCGGCAATCCCTTCACCCCTATTTGCAGCGCAGTAGCATCACCGATGACCCGCGCCGCTTTGGCACGAGTTAACTCCAGCAGATCGGGATTTTTCTTCTGCGGCAGGGCGCTGCTGCCCGTCGAATAAGCTTCCGGCAACTGGATGAACCCGAACTCCGGGGTTGAAAACAGGATCATCTCCTCGGCCCAGCGGCTCAAATGCGTGGACAACAACGAAAGCGCATTGACCAACTCGATGGCGAAATCACGATCGCCGGTCGCATCCATGCTGTTTACGGTGGGGCGGTCGAAACCCAAGTCGTGGGCAATGGCCTCGCGATCCAGCGCAAGGGTCGCTCCCGCCACCGCTCCGGAACCCAGCGGACACAAATTTGCGCGCTTGCGGCAATCCGCCAGCCGCTCCGTATCGCGGCCGGACATCTCGACATAAGCCAGCAGCCAGTGTGCAACCAGCACCGGCTCAGCGCGCTGCAGGTGCGTATAAGCCGGCATGACCGCATTGCCGGCCCGCTCCGCGCGCGTCACCAGGATTTCCATCCAATCGGCGATGAGCTCCTGCAACTGATCGATGCTGGCCCGGGCATATAATCGCAGGTCGGTAGCGATCTGCTCATTGCGGCTTCGCCCGCTGTGCAGCTTGTAACCCGTATCTCCGATCGTCGATACCAGTTGCTTCTCGACGAAGTGGTGCACATCTTCCGCCTCGTCATCTTCCAGAAACGAGGGAGCAGCTGCGCGCTCGGCAATCTGATCGAGCCCGAACAGGATGGATGCCAGCTCCTCCGCCAACAAGATCCCGGCGCGCTGCAACGCGCGGGCATGAGCGCGGCTCGCCTCCAGTTCGTGGCCGAGCAAGCGCCGATCCAAGGGAAACGATCGCTGCCAACGCTCGAATTCGGGATCGAGCCTCTGTCGGAACCGCCCCGACCACATCTTCACTTCGCCACCTCCATGCGAGCCTGCGCACGTGAGCGCGCGGGCAGGCCGAGGATTCGAATAAATCCCGCTGCGTCTTTCTGATCGTAGCTGTCGCCCATGGTGAAGGCCGCCAAATCTGTGCGGTACATCGAGTACTCCGAGCGTCGGCTGACCACCGAAACATTCCCTCGGTAGAGACTCAGGGAAACCGTCCCCGTCACTTGCTTCTGGGTCGTTTCGACGAAGGCGTCCAGAGCCTCGCGCAAAGGCGTAAACCAAAGCCCGAAGTAAACCATTTCGGCATACTTCAGGCCAACGTGCTGCTTGAAATGCATCAGGTCGCGATCGAGGCACAGGGCTTCCAGTTCCCGATGGGCGGTGAGCACTAGCGTGCCCCCGGGCGTCTCATAGCATCCCCGCGACTTGATCCCCACAAACCGGTTTTCCACCAGGTCCACGCGGCCGATCGCGTTGCGCCCCCCGACCTCGTTGAGCAGCTCAACCAGCGAGACCGCATCCATCTTCATGCCGTTCACAGCAACCGCAATGCCCTTCTCAAAGCCGATCTCTACCTGCTCCTCGCGATCGGGCGCATCCTGCGGAGAACGCGTCAGTTGCCACGTGCTCGGGAGAGGCGCACGGGCAGCATCTTCCAGCTCGCCACCCTCGTGGCTGAGGTGCCACAGATTGCGGTCGCGGCTGTGAATTTTCTCTCGGGTAGCCGCGACCGGGATGCCATGCTGCTCGGCATAATTGAGGCAATCTTCCCGCGATTTCAGGTCCCACTCCCGCCAGGGAGCAATCACTTTCAACTCTGGCGCCAGCGCCTGGTAAGCCAGTTCGAACCGCACCTGATCGTTGCCCTTGCCGGTGCAGCCGTGGGCAACGGCAGCGGCACCTTCCCGCAACGCCACTTCAATCTGGTGTTTTGCAAGCAGCGGCCGTGCCAGCGATGTCCCCAGCAAATATTTGTGCTCGTACACCGCCCCCGCCTTCAGCGCCGGCCACACGTACCCAGCCAGGAATTCCTCACGTAAATCCTCAACCACGACCTTGCTGGCGCCGGTCTTGTACGCCTTGCTGACGACCGCTTCGAAATCATCCCCCTGGCCAACATCGCCCACCATGGCGATCACGTCATAGGCATAGTTCTCCTTCAGCCATGGAATGATGATCGAGGTGTCGAGACCGCCGGAATAGGCGAGGACGACTTTTTCAGGCATGGTCACTTCTCCTTGCGGGATGGGTCATACCGCCACCCAGCAGCAGTAAAAGAATAGCTTTCTGCACATGCATCCGGTTCTCTGCCTGATCGAAGACGGCCGACTGCTGCGAATCGATCACCGCATCTGTCACTTCTTTGCCGCGGCATGCCGGAAGGCAGTGCAGGAACAGGGCATGAGCTGCGGCCTCGGCCATCAGAGCTTCATTAACCTGATAATCAGCGAAGATGCCGGCTCGCTGTTCCGACTCGTGTTCATGGCCCATGCTGACCCAGGTATCGGTGTACACGGCATCTGCCCCCTGCACCGCTTCATGAGGATCACGTAACAATTCAATATTGGCCCCTGTTTCGCGCGCGATTTCGCGTGCGTCGGCGACAATGTGCGCGTCAGGCCCGTAGCCCGCGGGCGTGGCTATGCGAATCGAGGACCCGAGGGATGCACAGGCCAGCACCAGGGAATGTGCGACATTGTTCCCATCTCCCACGTAAGCAAGCCGGACGTTCTTCAGGTCCCCGAACTTCTCCTGTAGCGTGAAGTAGTCGGCCAGAGCCTGGCACGGATGCTCCAGTTCGCTGAGCGCATTGATGACCGGAATTCCCGCACACTCAGCCATCTGCTCGACCGTGACATGGGAGAACGTGCGTAGCACGATGACGTTCACCCAGCGCTCCAGATTGTGAGCGATATCGCTCAGCTTTTCTCGCGCATCGAGCCGGCTGTGTGTCTGATCTACGAAGAACGACACTCCCCCCAAACTCGCCATACCCGACTCGAAGGTCAACCGCGTGCGCAGAGACGGCTTCTCAAAAAACATCACCAGCTGTTTGCCGGCCAGCGCCGCCCGAAAATTGCCGGGCCGGGCCTTGACCACTGCCGTGAGTTCGAGCACGGCCTCCACTTCCCGCGGAGCAAGGTCGCGAATAGAAACCAAGTCGTGACTCAAAAATCCTTTAGGGCGCGGAAGACTGGAGGCCTGTGAAACCCGGAGTGTCGTGCTGTTCATGCCTGACTCCTTTTCGTCTTGAGTAGAGGCACGGGCGTCCTGGTCCGTGCCAGAGCCGAATCGAGTGCCTTAATGACCTGGTCCACGTGCTTCTCCTGAATGATGTAAGGAGGCAAAAAGCGCAGAACCGTCTCGTGCGTCCGATTGATGATGATTCCTTCCTGAAGCAGTTGCCTGGCAACCGCCTTGGCGAGATCAGCCGAGTTCAGATCGACCGCCAACATCAGCCCGAGGCCTCGCACTTCGCGAATCTGCGGATATTTCGAGGCCAGTTCCCCGAGCCGGGAACGGAAGTGGCCGCCGATGGTCCGAATGTGAGGCAGCAATTTCTCCATTTGCTTCAGAAACTCGACTGCCACCGCACAGGAAAGAGGGCCGCCGCCAAACGTAGTCCCATGCAATCCGGGATGCATGCAGCCGGCAACCTGGTTGCTGGTCAGGATCGCGCCTAACGGCAACCCCGCAGCGAGAGGCTTCGCCACGGTGACTATATCCGGCTGCACACCATAATCCTGATAAGCAAAATTTTGCCCGGTGCGCCCGAGCCCGCACTGAATCTCGTCGATGATCAGCAAAGCCCCATGCTTTTGGGTGAGTTCTCGTGCCAATCTCAGAAACTCAGGGCTCACCGGAAAAACTCCGCCCTCGCCCTGAATTGTCTCCAGGCAAATGGCGCACACGCTCCCGTCGAATTGCCGCTTCAGATCGTCCAGATCATTCAGCGCAACGAAGCTGACGCCCGGCATCAGCGGCGCAAAAGGCGTCCGATATTTTTGCTGACCGGTGGTGGCCAGAGCGCCAAACGTCCGCCCATGAAACGAGTTTTCCAGGGCGATCATGCGCCACTTGGCCTTGTGCCCGTTATGGTTCTGCGCATGCGCATACGCGCGCGCTAGCTTGAGGGCTCCCTCCCACGCCTCCGTACCGCTGTTGCAGAAAAAAGCTCGATCGAAACCGGAAATCTTCGTCAACCGTTTGGCCAATTCCGCCTGGTACTCGTGGAAGAAAAGGTTGGAAACGTGAATCAGCTTCGCGGACTGGCGAGCCACCACTGCCTGGATCGCGGGATGACCGTAACCCAACGCGTTCACGCCAATACCACTCAAGAAATCCAAATACTTCTTGCCCTTCGAATCCCACAAGTACACGCCGCGACCCTGCGTAAACAGCACGGGGTTGCGCTCGTAGGTAGGCAGAAGCAACGAAGCTTCGGACCGCATTACCGAGGCGAGACTCATACCTCCAAAACCTCCGTCCCACATTCCAATTTCGAAAAGTAAAACTCCGGCAGCATATGGGCCTGCTCCGCCGGCACAATCCGAACCCGTCCAACGCCATGATGCAAGGCGTGGCCACAGGCCTCGAGCTTGGGAAGCATCCCGCCGGCAATCACTGACTCGCGAATTAGCTGCTCAACTCGCTTGAGTCTCAACCACGGGATGACGGACCCGTCTGCATCTTTTACGCCCGGCACATCGGTCAGAAAAATCAACGCGTTCGCATGACACCCGACTGCGCAAGCCGCCGCCATCTGGTCGGCGTTCACGTTGTAGTACTCACCATCTGAACCGATTGCGACGCTGGAGATGACCGGGATGCCGCCTTGCCCCCAGATCGCTTCCATCCAGCGCGGCTCGACCACGGCGATCTCGCCCACGAATCCGAGGTCGTATCCGCTGGTGTTTTTCTTCCGCGCCCGGAACATCATGCCGTCGCCGCCGCACAACCCGACCGCAGGCTGTCCCGCGGCACCAAGGGCGGCGACCAGGCTCTTGTTCACGATGCCCGCAAGCACCATCAGGGCCACATCCCGGGTTTCCGCATCCGTCACGCGCAAACCGTTGATGAAAGCGCTCTTCTTCCCAAGAAGTTGTAGGGTGCGAGTGAGGGCGGGGCCGCCGCCGTGCACCACTGCGAGGCGGTGACCATCCTGAGCGAGTTCCACCACGGCGCGCGCACACTTGTGCAGCGTCGTTTTGTTTTCCAGGGCGGCGCCGCCGATTTTGACGACAAGTTTCAATTCAGGCCTTCCGCTTCGCTCCAGCCGTACATCACATTCATGTTCTGCACCGCCTGTCCCGCGGCTCCCTTGAGCAGGTTGTCGATGCAGGAAATCAGCACCAGCCGCTGCCTGTCGTCCGCCAGGCAAAACCCGAGGTCGCAGTAATTGGTGTGCAGCGAAAAATGGATTTGCGGAAGTTGCGGTGTGGAAAACACGCGCACCCAAGTCGCACCTTTGTAAAATTTGCGGAAGCGCGATTCCACTTCCCTGGGCGCGCTGGGTCGCGCTAGGTGGAGATAAATGGTCGAGAGAATCCCCCGCGGGATCGGCAGCAAGTGAGGCGTGAAGATCAACTCTTGCGCTTTGAGCTGCAGCTGCTCGAGGATTTCCCCGGTGTGCCGGTGACCGAAAACCGAGTAGGCCGAGAGATTGTCGGCCACGGAAACGAAATGCGTTCTTGAAGTCGGTTCTTTGCCCGCGCCGGACACACCCGACTTCGAGTCCGAAATAATTCCTTTCTCTTTGTCCACCAACCCGGCCCTCAGTAGGGGAGCGAGCGCCAGGATCACCGAAGTGGCGTAGCAACCCGGGTTGGCCACCACCGTGGCATTGGAAATCTGCTCACGGTTCAACTCAGGCAGCCCATATACCGCTTCTTTCGTCAGTTGGGAGGCAGCACGTAGGTCTTTATCTTCGAATCCGTACACCGCGCGGTTGGCTTCTTGCTTGAGTCGCCAGGCTCCGCTCAGGTCGACAACCCGTAGCCCACGGCTCACCGCTTCGGGAACCAACGCGCGTGACACTTCATGAGGGGTTGCCAGGAACAGCAAGTCCACACCCCGTTGCTTAAATTTTTCCCAAGAAAAAGATTCCAGCGGGTAGCCGCCGTTTCCGGCCAGCCCGGGAAAAGCTTCCGCCAGGTCCGCCAATCCTTGCCTCTCGCCATCGCGGCCGCGGAGCAGTAGCGGCTTCCCGGTCCTAGGATGACGGACTAGAAGGCGCGTCAACTCCAATCCGGCATAGCCGGTCGCGCCCACCACCGCGGTTCTGACCTTTGCCGTCATCAGGCCAGCATCTCCCGAATACGGTTTGCCAGCTTGGCGGTAGCTTTTTTGTTCGGAGAAACAATAAGAATGGCATCGTCACCCGCAATGGTGCCTACCACCTCGGGCCACGACTCGCTGTCCAGCGCCGCCGCTACAGGCTGAGCGCTCCCCACCGCAGTTTTGATCACCAAGAGGTTCTGGGCGGGACGAACGTCAAGAACAAATTCCCGCACCAGACGCGACACGGGAGGCAAGCTGGGGTCGCTTGCACCATTTCCGTTAGGCAGGGCGTAACCCTCGCCGGTTTTAACCAAGCCGAGCTCGTGAATGTCGCGAGATAAAGTGGCCTGCCCGACCTTGAACCCGCGTTTGCCGAGCGCCCGCTGAAGCTCCTCCTGACTGGCCAGCGGCGCATTGCTTGCGAGTTCCAGGATTGTCTTGTGTCTGGCGAGTTTCGTCATCCTGAATAGCTATCCATCCAATTGAATAAATATTCAGACATTGCGAGGGGGAGTGTCAAGTACGAATTTAACCGAACCGGCTCCCAGCTCTAGACCCTCGGCGCCGGCGGCGAACAAGTGCCTCCCCTCAGCCTAAACACCGACGATTTCACGACTCGGAAACCGAGTGCCTGACAGCTTCAGAAAAATCCATCATGGTCATCGAAATTCTCAATTGTACTTTTGGCTGCCCTTGACGGTACACAAGGGATAATGGCAGAGAATCGCCAAAACTTTTCTACCGACCATGATGCGTGCGGCGTAGGTTTCATCGCGCAGCTCGGTAGTTCCGGTTCCCACGAGATCGTGGAACGGGCGCTCACCGCACTGGCCCGGCTGGCCCATCGGGGCGGAGTCGACGCCGACGGCCGTAGCGGCGATGGGGCCGGCCTGCTGACCGCCATCCCCCAGGCTTTCTTCCGCACTCGCGCCGCTGAGGTCGGCATAGATCTGCCGGAACAATTTGGCGTGGGCATGGTGTTTCTTCGACCCGAGCCGGGTGTCGAATCGTATGTCGCAGTGGAAAGGGCGGCCGCAGCCGTTGGCCTCCGGTTTCTCGGCTGGCGCACGGTTCCGACCGACTCCTCCATCATCGGCCCGCGCTCCCTGGAGTCGCTCCCGGCGGTCCGCCATTGCTTCTTCGCCCTGGGCGAAGAGGCTTCAGATCTGGAATTGAGCCTGTTTCGCCTGCGCAAGAAAGTGCAGGTCAGCGATCCGAGCGTTTACTTCTGCTCTCTTTCTTCCCGTACGATCGTCTACAAGGGCCTGCTTACGCCCCAGCAACTGCCCGCCTTCTATCTTGATCTCGCCGATCCTGAGTTCTACAGCCCCTTTGCCATCTTTCACCAGCGCTACTCGACCAACACGCAACCCAGCTGGGCTCTGGCCCAACCCTTTCGTTTTGTGGCGCATAACGGCGAAATCAACACGGTAAGCGGCAATCGCCGCTGGCTGCGGGCACGCGAGCCGATGCTTTCCGAGACGCTTGGCGTGCCACGCCAGGCTACGCTCCTCGAACCTCGAATGAGCGACTCGGCCAGCTTCGATAATGCTCTTGAGGTTTCTCTCCGCCGAGGTCACCCCCTGGCAGAGGCCGTTTCGCGACTCGTTCCTCCCGCCTGGGAGAAGGACGAGCGAATGGAGGCGGGCCTGCGCGAGTTTTTCCGGAGCAGCCTCCACCAACAGGAGCCATGGGACGGCCCGGCCGCGCTTCTATTCAGCGACGGTCATACGGTAGGCGCCAAGCTCGACCGCAACGGGCTTCGCCCCCTCCGCTATACGCTCACCTCCGACGGCCTGCTGGTCGTCGGGTCTGAAGTTGGTATCGCCGATCTCCATGACAAGCACGTGGTTGAGCGTCAGCGTCTTGGTCCCGGCGAAATGCTGCTGGCCAGTCCAGCCGCCGGGGTTTTCTTCCGCCCGACGGAGATTGCGGGGCTTCTTCAGCGAAGCGCTCCCGCGGGATTGCTGCCGGCCATCGTTATTGCCCCAACCGAACAGGTTACGTCCGCTGCCGAAACTGATGGCAAGCGCCTGATGGTGGCTTTGGGCTGGACCGAAGACCAGTTCCGCATGCTCTTCCAGCCCTTGGTTGATGAGGCTCAGGAGCCGCTGTGGAGCATGGGCGACGACGCCCCTCCGGCTTCCTTATCCGCAATGCACCGCCCGCTGTGGGACTACTGCAAGCAGCGGTTTGCCCAAGTGACCAATCCGCCTATCGACCCTCTGCGCGAGACCCATGTGATGGCCCTGGATGTCTACCTGGGCCAATCTGCCGTAGTTTCTTCACCCCTGCTCGATGCCGGTCAAATTCTGGGATTGTGCGAAAAATTTAAGCCCATCCGCAACATCGACTTCACGTTTGAAGCCTGCGGCCGCCTGGAAGGCGCCCGCAAGGCCCTCGAACGGATTCAGAGCGAGGCACAGGCTGCGGCATCCCAAGGAACTGGACTCGTTCTCCTCACGGATAGGGGGGTCAACCAAGATCGTGCGGCCCTGCCCGCTCTACTCGCCCTCTCTGCTGTATGGAAGGCCACGGTGGAAGCCGGCGCATGGAATGTTCCAGTAATTATCGAGACGGGCCAAGTCCTCGACACTCATCATGTGGCCTTGCTGATTGCGGCGGGGGCCAGCGCGGTTCATCCCTACCTGGCCATGGAACTGGCGGCCCGGCACAAGGTCGACGGCCCGGCGCGCTATCGTGCGGGCGTGGAAAAAGGCCTTCGCAAGGTGCTGGCCCGCATGGGAATTTCGACAATTGCCAGCTATCGTAACAGCCAGTTGTTCGAGACGGTTGGCTTGGAAGCCGAGGTGTGCAGCGAGTTCTTTGATGATGCCGGACATATTTTAGGCGGCAAGAGCCTGGACCAGATCCTCGAAGACTGCCTGCTCTTCCATGCTGCCGGCTTCGGCTCACCTGCGGCTGAATTTCGCGATGTCGGCCTATATCGCTTCCGACACAACGGCGAACGTCATGCCACCTCGCCCGAGTTCGTGCGCCGGATGCATCGCTACATCAAGTTCCCCAGCCCGGAGAATCATGAGGCTCTGTCCATCCTGGCAAAAGAACGGGCTCCGGTTGCGGTCCGGGACTTGCTCGACATAGCGCCATCCGACCCTTTGCCGGTGGACGAGGTTGAGGCCGAGGCATCCGTCCTGAGCCGATTCAGCACGCAGGCAATGTCGCTGGGTGCGATATCTCCCGAAGCCCATCGCACGCTGGCCATTGCTATGAATCGTCTGGGCGCTCGCAGCAATACGGGAGAAGGCGGTGAAGATCCTCGCATCTACGCCACCGACCCGGAAGCCAATAACCGCGTGAAGCAGGTCGCGTCGGGCCGGTTCGGGGTGACCGCCGAGTACCTCGTGCACGCCGACGAGCTTGAAATCAAGATGGCGCAAGGATCGAAGCCGGGCGAAGGTGGCCAGTTGCCAGCGATTAAGGTCACGCCCTATATCGCCCGTTTGCGCCATGCCGTGCCCGGAACTTCGCTGATTTCGCCGCCGCCGCATCACGACATCTACAGCATCGAGGATTTGGCGCAACTGATCTACGACCTGCGCGCAGTAAATCCTCGCGCGCGCATCGGGGTGAAACTTGTCTCTAGCTCGGGAGTCGGCATCATTGCGACCGGAGTCGCCAAGGCCGGCGCAGACGTAATTACGATCAGTGGCCACGACGGCGGAACGGGCGCGTCGCCCTTGACGTCGATAAAGAACACCGGAATTCCCTGGGAAGCCGGCCTGCGCGATGCTCACACCGCGCTGGTCAAAGCCGGGCTGCGTGCACGGGTTCGCCTACGCGTTGACGGCGGGTTGAAGTTCGCCCGCGATGTCGTGATCGCGGCCTTGCTGGGCGCCGAGGAATTTGGGTTCGGCACGGCGGCCCTGTTGGCGATCGGTTGTGTAATGGCTCGCCAATGCCACCTCAACACCTGTCCGGTCGGCATCGCTACGCAAAACGAGCAGCTGCGCGCCCGCTTCACTGGAAACCCGGAAATGGTGGAAACCTATTTCCGTGCTCTGGCTGCAGAGGTGCGGCAGATGCTGGCTGATATGGGCGCGCGGTCCATTGATGAAATCATCGGAGCCGTCGACCGGCTGCTTCCTCGCACTCCGGAGGTCGAACGATCCCTCGAAAGCCTTCTTACGCCGATCACGAATCCGCCGTTGCAGTTCCCCTGCCCGCATGAGGACACAAGCGAACTGCACCTCGAATTGAACCGTGCCGTGGAGGAACTCGAATCGCTTTCCACGCGTTCCTACCGTTTCCGCATCACCAATTCCGACCGTGCGGTAGGCGCCCACTTCAGCGGTGAAATTCTGCGCCGCCTCGGTCCTTCCTCGCTCGACCTGAGTGGGGTCGATTGCGAATTCGTCGGCACCGCGGGACAGAGCTTTGGAGCCTTCCTGATCTCCGGCGCGAATTTCCGCCTGGCGGGCGAAGCCAATGACTACGTAGGCAAAGGCCTGTGTGGCGGAACCATCGCAATCAGCGCGGGAGCGGAAGCGTCCGAGCGGGGAGACGTCCTGATAGGCAACACGGTGCTCTATGGTGCGACTTCGGGCGAACTCTACGTTTCCGGACAAGCCGGCGAGCGCTTCGCCGTCCGCAACAGCGGCGCGCTGGCCGTGGTGGAAGGCGTGGGCCAGCATGGATGCGAATACATGACGGCGGGCATCGTCGTGATCCTGGGCCCAAGAGGCATCAATCTGGGCGCCGGCATGACGGGCGGCCTCGGCTACATAATGCGCGATTCGGCGGCCGACCACTCCAACCATCAGTCGGTGCGTCTCGGAAATTTGCAAGCCACCGAACACCGCTGGTTACGTCGCGTCCTGCGCCGCCATGTGCAACTAACAGGCAGCCCTCGCGCCGCGCGACTCCTAAGCAGTGCCACCTTGCCGCTGCTCCGGGTCGAACCGTTACAGCCTCCTTGCTCGACTGAGGAAACTTGGTCAACCATCCTGTTGCGGCTCGACCGGCAAGAGGCCCAGACCTTCGAGCCTCGCCAGGTTCTCCCGTCCGAGGGTCCGCTCGTCATGTAACGAGCAGAGCGTCATCGTTTCCCAGTTTTGAATTGATATTCATACCCGTTATTAAGTTTCCATTTCCTCCTTCTCCGCTTGGCTATAATCGAGTTAAGCGATGGATTTTGATCAACTGATAACGTTTCTAGAAGTTGCCAAGCAAGGGAGTTTTTCGCGCGCCGGAGAAAAAGTTTTCCGCTCGCAGTCGGCTGTCAGTGCGCAAATCCGCCAGCTCGAGCAGGAATACGGCGACCGACTGCTGGACCGCTCCGGAAAATCGGTGAAGCTCACCCCGGCGGGACAAGTCCTGTTCGAGTACGCCGAGCGCCTCAAGAGCTTGCGCGACGAATCCCTGATGGCGGTGGCGGACCATGGCCGCACGCCCCGCGGCACGCTATCGATTGGGGCCAACGAGGCCACCTGCCTTTATGTATTGCCCGAGGTTTTCGCCGAATATTGCCGCCTCTATCCCGGCGTCCAGATCAGCATCTACCGCAACTTTACCTACAAGATTGTCGAGAAGCTGGAAAACGGCTCGATTGACGTTGGCATCGTGACCCTTCCCGTGAAGTCGCCGAGTTTGAAAGTCCAGGCCATGTTCCGCGACAAGCTGGTGCTGATGGTGAGTCCCAAGAATCCCTTGGCCAAGTACAAGGTTGTTCCCGTCAGCGAAATCCTGAAATACCCGCTGCTTTTTCCCAAAACCGGTCACACGCGCCGGCTGCTGGATCGTTTGTTTCGCGGCCAGAACTCCGATGTACAGGTCAGGATGGAACTGCCTAGCGTCGGAATGATCAAGAGTTTCGTGGCCGCCGACCTCGGCGTGTCCCTTATCAGCGCTTCCTTTGCCCGCGACGAGGCCGAGGCTGGGCGAGTCAGACTCATTGAGATGGAGGACGTCGAGCTCTGGCGTGAACTGGGCTTGGCCTACCGCCGTGATCGTACCTTGCCCCGCGCGGCGACTCTCTTCATCTCGACCATACGGGAAGTCTCTGCCAAGGCGAAAAAACAGGAGCAGCCTTGAATCGCCACCCCCTGATTTTGCTGATAACTTCCATCAAAATTTCGAATTTCCCCTGGGAACCCGGGACTGTTTAATGTAATAGAGAGCAAATGTTTGAAGCTTGTACGCGGGGAATCTGCCATGACTGAGCTTGAGAGCGGATTGAACAAGGTTTTAGAAGAGCATCAGCACGAGAGCGGCCTGCACATCATTGGAGGGCGCACCCGCCTGATCGCGCGCCTGGCCGAGTTTTTCGAGCAACTGGTGACGCAGGAAAACCAAGGTGCGACTCACGCCGGCCGAACCAGCCACTAATTCCCGACCCAGATGATTAGGTGTATTCTGGCGACAGTTCAGAGCCCTGCCCACGGCGAGAGAATTGCGGTGGGTTTTTGTTTGCGAGCATGGGGGACGGTTTTTGTTCCGTGAAAGGTGGGGTCCCACCCCCCCCGCACGAATCATGCTCAGCTGGTAGCGATAGGTGCCGGTTCGACTAGGTGCAGGCCGCATTCCGTCTTGGCGAACCCTGACCACCGACCCGCCCGCGGATCCTCTCCGGGCCTGACCGCACGCGTGCAGTGCGTGCACCCGATACTCGGATAATCACGATCATGCAGGGGGTTATAGGGAACCTTGTGCTCATGGATGTATTGCCAAACCTGCTTGGACGTCCAATCCGCCAGCGGATTGATTTTGATGAGTCCAAATTTCGAATCCCACTCGACCTTGCCCGCACCTGCCCGCATTACGGTCTGGTCGCGTCGAATGCTGCTGATCCAGGCCCGCAACTCGCCCAGCTTCCGGCGGAGCGGCTCTACCTTCCGCATCTGGCAGCACCGGTCGGGATCGCGGCTCCATAAAGCCGGGCCGCACTCCCGTTCCTGCGCCTCCGGCGAGAACAGCGGGTAGACCTTCTCAATCTTGATGCCATATCGCTGTTCGATCTGGTCCATCAGGTTGTAGGTCTCGGGAAAGAGAAATTCGGTATCCACCGTGAACAGGCGGAAATCAGGCCGCACCCGAGAGGCCATGTCAATGAGCACCATCCCCTCGGCGCCGAACGCCGATGAGATCGCCACGTCATTCCCGAATCGCCCAAATGCCCAACGCACGACTTCCCCAGCGCTCCAGCGCTCCACGACTAACTGCATGTGCTCGACAAGCGTCTTCACCAGATTGCCCCCTCATCCTGGGAAAGGGGCTCGGCTGCAAGCGCACCGAGCCTGGAGTAGAAATGCTGCTCTCCTTGTTCCGTGAAGCGAACCACGTCGCCGAGCACCAGGAGCGTAGGTGCAGGCAGCTGCGGGGCCCGGGGAAGATCTTCGACGGTGGTCAAGTGGACTTTCTGGGCGGTTGTTGTAGCCCGCGAGACGATGGCGCAAGGTGTCTGGTCAGCCAGTCCTGCGCGGCGCAGGCGGCTAGCAGTATCGCTATACCGATGTCCCGGCATATAGATCACCACCGTTGCCCCGCTCGATACCAGCTTGCTCCAGTCGTCTTCCTGTTCCTGGTCATGCCCGGCGCGATGCCCGGTGAGAAGGACCAGCGCGGATGAATGCCGCCGATCGGTCAGCGGAATCTCGGCCGCCGCAGCCGCGCCGAGTGCCGCGGTCACTCCAGGCACAATCTCGCATTCAACTCCCGCCTTGCGCAAGGCTTCCATCTCCTCGCCGGCCCGTCCAAAGATCAGGGGATCACCGCTCTTAAGCCGCACCACCTCGAGCCCCGAAGCTGCCAGGGTCACCAGCAGGAAATTAATCTCTTCCTGGCTGATAGTCTTGTTCCCACAACGCTTCCCCACGTTTTGAAGCTGCGCCGTCGAGGAGATGAGTTTCAATATTTCGGGCGAAACCAGTTCGTCGTACAGCACGACATCGGCTGTTTTCAGCAGCCGAAGAGCTTTTAAGGTGAGCAGCTCGGGGTCCCCCGGCCCCGCCCCCACCAGATAGACTTTGCCGGTCATGCGGCATCTCCTTCTTCGGCTAACACCAACTCTGCCAGCTTGGCTTCGAACGCCTGTCGGCTGGCGAGCGACTGTAGAAGCTCTCGTTTCGTCGCGGGATCGAGATCGCTCTTCAGTACCTCGCGCCGTGTCGCTCCCAATTCAGCCACCCACTCCGCGAAACCGGGCCCGAACTGCTGTTCCAAGTCCTGGCGAACCCGCTGCGCCAGCGATGGGCTCTGGCCGGAAGTCGAAACGGCAATCTGCAGATCTCCACGGCGAACCACGGCGGGATAAAAGAAATCGCACAGCTCGGGAACGTCCACCACATTGCAGAGAACCCCGCGCCGCTGCGCTTCGCGATAGACCGCTTCATTAAGGCTGCGCGACGGAGTTGCTACAATGGCCAGGAACGCTCCGTCGAGATCACTCGGAGTGAAAGCACGCTCTTCGAAGTCAATCTTGCTTCTGCGAGCGCGTTCCCGAACGGCGGCAGTGGCTTTCAGTGCAACCACCCGAATCTGCGCGCCGGTATCGAGCAGGCCTTCGATCTTGCCTTCCGCCACCTTGCCCGCCCCGACCACCAGCACCGGTCGTCCTTCAAGTTTGACAAACATGGGAAACATGCTGCTCATACCTTTTATCCTTCCAGCCCGTGCGGCACGCGCCCCGGCGACAGGTCTCTTGCCACCGCCTCCACCCATTCGCCAGCCAGAAACTCGCGCAGTTCCTGGTCACGATGCCGGGCAAAAAACTGGCGCAGGTTTTCCCCCGCGTAGCGGCCTTCCAAGTAGCGGCGCAGCAGGCGCTCGATCGCATCCGGAACCTCGCTGGCGGGGCAACGGTAGCCAATCGGACGGGCTGTCGCCTGGTTCAAACCGACCGCACCCCCAAGGCAGAAGTAGTAGGCGTCCACCATTCGCCCATCCAGCTTGATCTTCTTGCCCTCAATCCCGATGTCAGCGATCCAATGCTGCCCGCAACTGTTCGGACACCCGGTGACATGCAGTTTGAGGTCCTGATCGAAGCCAGGCAGGCGTTCTTCCAGTTCCTCGACCAGCCAGCGCGAGAAGCTCTTGGTTTCCGTGATCGCCAGCTTGCAGAATTCCGTCCCGCTGCAAGCAATGGCTCCACGCCAGAAGGGGGATCCGCCCACCCGCAACCCGATTGCGTCCAGTTCTTTGGCCAGTGGCTCCGTATTGGGGCGGGGCACGTTGACGATCAGCAGATTCTGCATATTGGTGGTGCGCAATTGGCCGGCAGCAAAGCGGTCGGCCAGATCAGCGGCTGCACGGATCTGCTCCGCGCTGATTCTGCCTCGCAGGACCGCCGCTCCCACGTAGTAATAGTCCGCTTGTTTTTGTGAATGGATCCCCACGTGGTCGCGATAAATGTCCGCCGGCGGCTCCTCCTCGACCCCCGGATCGAGTTGGAAACCGATTCGTCGTTCCAGGTCTTTCTGGAAATCCTCGGCGGTCCAGCCATGCCGGAGGAACAGGAATTTCAGCCGCGCCCGCTCGCGATGCTCGCGCAACTGGTCCGAGTCACGGAAGATTTCGGCAATACCTTTGACAACTGGCAACACTTGGTTCCAGCGCACAAAAACATTCAAGCGAGCGGCCAGATGCGGATCGGCCGAAAGTCCGCCGCCCACGCGCAACGAGAAACCCACCTCCGACCTGCCGGCCACAGCGCGCCTGATCGCGGTTAGTCCAATGTCATTTATCTCCGGATAAGCGCACCACACGCGGCAACCGGTGATTGAGATTTTGAATTTTCGGGGAAGGTTGTAGAAATCAGAATTCCCGACCAGCATCCGGTTGGCTTCCAGGGTTAAGGGTGACGCATCGCAAACTTCATCGCCATCAACCCCCGCCACCGGGCAGCCGGTGATGTTCCGCGTTACGTCACCGCAGGCGCCGAGAGTACTGAGCCCGCAGCGCCACAGCGCCTCCATGACTTGGGGGAGGGCCTCAATGGTAACCCAGTGCAACTGAATGTTCTGGCGTACAGTGATGTCGGCAATTCCGCGGGCATAGCGTTGGGTGAGGTCGGCGATTGTGCGCAACCGGTGGGACAGCAGCAATCCGTTCGGGATACGGATACGCACCATGAAGTAGGGCAGTGCGCGCCCCTCGCCCCCCTGCCCACCCACAACGCCGGCGCCATCTCCCTGCGTGTATACACCCCACCACCGGAAGTAAGTCCCCATCCATTCCGGCGGGATCGAAGCCAACCCCTCGCGGGCAAAACGGCGAATTTCCTCAAGCCCCTCCCAGGGGTTCTTCTCCCGCTTGAGGCGTTCGGCTCGCTGTGCTTTCGTTTCGATAGTTGCCATAAAAACAAAACCCCACCGCCAGCTTTCTTCTGGCGGTGGGTTATGAGTGCCGGTATTAAGAAATTTCTAAGTCAGCAGCCCCCTCGCGTCAGAAGAGACGAATGCACAACAACAACAGCAGCAGCAACACGTGCACCGGCACATCTGGCGAAAATTTTGGCTACCCGACATAAGCTGCAATTTTAGAGCGGGCTGGCACTCCCGTCAACCAAGCTCATCAGTTCCTTCGATGAATAATTCCGATGGAAGGAATCAGAAATTCCTGCGCGGACGCTCGGCGATCCCTCGAAACAGCTCTCATCTGTGTCCCAAATCCGAATCTGAGGAATTCACACTTTCCTCCGACGATCTCTCGCCAAAGACATACACTTATCTATTAGAAAAGCTGGACTTACGAGACAAGGAGCAGGGCCAAATGAAACGCAAACTGCGCATCGTCGGCATCGTGATCGCAATCTCCCTCGTCATCCTCGTTGCGCTTCCCTCCTTCATCAACGTGAACTCCTTCCGCCCCCGGCTCGAATCCGAGCTGACGGAAAGCTTAGGACGTCAGGTCAAGCTCGGTGACCTGGGCCTCTCTATCCTTGCCGGTAGTGTAAGCGCCGATGACCTCTCCATTGCCGACGATCCGGCCTTCAGTCAATCGCCCTTCGTCCGTGCCAAGTCGCTTAGGGTCGGAGTGGAATGGATGCCGCTGATCATGTCCCGCAGCCTGCGCGTGACCAGTCTGACCCTCGACCGGCCTGAGATTGCGTTGCTGCGCACCGCTTCGGGCAAATGGAATTTCTCGAGCTTGGGAGGCAAGTCGGAGGCGAAGCACTCCCAGCCTGCTCCTGCCCCTGCCAAATCCGTCACTCCCGATTTGTCGGTTAGCAGGCTGAATGTCAGCAATGGACGTCTGGCAGTTGGGAAGGCCCATTCCCAACAAAAGCCGCAGGTCTACGACAAGGTGAACATCGAGGTGCGGGACTTTTCTTTTACTTCCGAATTCCCATTTACTTTAACCGCCAACTTGCCGGGCAGTGGCGATTTGAAACTGGAGGGCAAAGCCGGCCCAATCAATTCAGAAGACACAGCCCTCACCCCCTTCCAGGCAGGCATCAAGATTCATCAACTCGATCTGGCGGATTCGGGATTCATCGAGCCCGCCTCCGGCCTAGCCGCTCTCGCCGACTTCGACGGAAGGGTCACATCAGACGGTCGGCAAGTTCGGACCACAGGAACCCTCAGGGCCGACAAGCTGAAGTTGAATCCAAAAGCGACCGCCGCCCGCCGCTCCGTCGAAGTGAAATACTCCTTGATTCACGACCTCGAAAAGCAGTCCGGAACGCTCTCCCAGGGCGACATCAGGATTGGCAAAGCCGTGGCCCGCCTGACCGGGAATTACCGCACCCAAGGCGACTCCACCCTGTTGGACATGAAACTGGTCGGGCAAAGCATGCCGGTTGACGAATTACAAGCCATGCTGCCCGCCCTGGGAGTAACGCTGCCCTCCGGCGCCTCGCTCAACGGCGGGACGCTTTCCGCTAGCCTCGCCATCAACGGCCCGCTTGACAAACTGGCTAGCACTGGCCCGATCAAGCTATCCAACACCAAGCTGGCGGGTTTCGACCTGGGTTCCAAGATGTCGGCTATTGCCTCCCTGACCGGCGGCAAAACCGGTCCCGATACATCCATTCAGAACTTAAGCACCAAGGTGTATGTGGCCCCTAACGGCATCCGTACGGAACAGATTAACCTGGTAATTCCTGCTCTGGGAGAAATCACGGGCACGGGAATTATCAGTGCCAGCAACGCACTTGATTTTAGGATGAACGCCCGGTTTACCGGTGGCAGCCTGGTCGGAGGCCTCACTCAGCTCGCCGGTCTTAAGAATGCGAGCAGCGGGAATTTACCTTTTCTGATCCAGGGAACCACTTCCGAACCCAGATTCTTGCCCGACGTAAAGGGCCTGATGGGTGGGAAGATGAAAGGACTCTCTGGCTCTACAACGACTGGACAGTCAGCAGTGGAGGCTCTGACCAACCTGTTTGGCAAAAAAAAGCAGAAATAATGACTCTAGTGAGACGGAGTGGCGGCGCCGAGCAGAGCTTGCGCCGGGAAAAAACTAATCCATAAGGATGCGCTTGACTCCCAGCAGCCTGGCCTGATCGAGTACCTGTTCCCACTAGCACGGCGCCGAGGCGGCCAGGTCTGCTATGTCCCCGGACCACGGACCCAAGACAGGCGCCTCCAAACATGCTTGGCGGCATGTACGCAGAGCACGAGAAGAAGGTCTTCGGGAGAAAGGGTGTGGACCTGTAGTTCGTTGAGCTTGATAACGTGGGCTGTCTAGGCTACTTCCAGCGAATCGCCGGCCTGCGCGAGCGCCCCTCCGACAAGCTCCGCTTCTTCGCTCGTCTGGCACATTCGCGCCCAGTGTCGGCGAGTGGACCCTACGGCAGCTTCCTGCGCGGCTGTTTCCGCTCTATCGCGTGATTCGCGCCTATTCCGTCTGCTCCGAAAGCTAATTTGAAATGTCGTGATTCTGAGCCGGGCGCCGGGCTCCGGGCTGGCGAAGAACCTTCCCTGCACTCGAACCGAGCCCCTGTCACCCTCTGGCATTCGCCTTGGCTCGCGCTACACCCGCCCGCAACGCTTGTTCCACCATGCGCAGATATCCCGCCTTATCCATCGCCGCCATTACCGTCGCCGCGACTCCGCCCGGCGTAGCCGCCTCGTGTACCAGTTCGTTGACCGAGAGCTTGCCTTCTCGCCACAACAGAATCCCGTCCGCCAAGCCGTGGGCAGCAGCGATCCACGCGCTTTTGCGGTCCAGTCCGATTTTCTCCGCGGCTCCGGCCAGAGTAGCCAGGGCATGATATCCGTGGCTCGTGGAATAGGTGACGGTGAACGCATCGAAACGGGACTCCGGAATCTCCGCCACGGCTCCTACCCGCGCAAACAACTTCCTGACCTCCTCCCGAGCTTCTGCTGGCAGCCCTCGCGCAAACGTAATTGCGGTTAATCCACGTCGGGTGCGGCAAGCTGGACTCGGCATAGCCCGAGCCCATTGGACAGATTTCCCAGCTTGCCCTTGCAGGGTCCTTAGTGGAACCCCCGCCGCCAGGCTTATCGCCACAAGGGGCCGATCAACTCGCCCAATTTCCCGTAGCAGGTGAGCTACCGAACTTGGGCGGACCGCAACCACCAGCAGACTTGCCCGGCGCACAGCCCGCTCGAGATCAGGCTCCGCGATGATCCGGTGCTGGCGCTTTAGTGCGCGTAGCTTTCCAGGATGCCGATCGTACACCACCATGGACACCTTTGAACCCGCTTGCCGCAGTCCGGCAACCAGCGCCGACGTGATCCGCCCGCCACCCAAAAAAACGATAGCTTTCACGAAAGTTCCGCGCAGGCTCGGTCGCCCGCATCGATCAAAGCCGCAATGTCAGCCTGGGTATGAGCCGTGCTGATGATCCAATGCAACCCATTCGATGGCGTCATGTAGATTCCAAGGTCGAGCAGTGCATGAACGAAGCGCGAATATTTGCCGGTGTCCACCCAGGTGCAGTAATCCCGATAATCGTGGATCGCGTCGCGGTCCGTAAAATAAATCTGAAACATTGGCCCCAAGCCTTGCACGATGGCTCTGACTTTGCGTTTCTTAAAGACCTCTCGCAGCCCGGTGATGGCGCAATCGCCCAAAGCATGCAATTTGTCGTATGCCGCATTATGATCCGCGGCCAGCAGGTCGAGGTTCGCCGCGATGACCTTCATCGTCAGGCGATGCCCGTTGAAGGTTCCATAATGCAGAACCATGCCGCTGCCCCACTGCATTCGATTAAGAAGCAAGCGCGGCCCAGCCACGGCGCCTACCGGAAACCCTGCTCCCAGGGCCTTCCCAAAGGTGCTGATGTCTGGCTGGATTCGGTAATATTCCTGGCATCCGCCCGGAGCGTACCGGAACCCGGTGACTACTTCGTCCAGAATCAATAACGCCCCCCACTGGCGTGTGACATCGCGAAGCCGCTCTAGATATCCGTCACGCGGTGGAATACACCCCATATTTGCCATGATCGGTTCGGTAATGACAGCGGCGAGTTCGCGTCCGTGCTTCTTCATCACTCGTTCCAGGGCGCCGACGTCGTTCCATGGGACAAGCACAACTTCGGCGAAGGTGGAGGACGGAATTCCTTCCGAATCCGGGATGCGCGCAGGACTCTCAGCAGAACCCAAGGTTTCAGGCGGGTGGCTGTGAGCGTTCAGAAGATACGGGTCATACCATCCGTGATAGTGTCCCTCGAACTTCAGGAACTTGGTGCGCCCCGTATGTGCGCGCGCCAGGCGCAAGGCCAGCATGGTGGCCTCACTGCCGCTATTGGTAAATCGCACGACTTCCGCCGACGGCACCATGCCACGGAATCGCTCAGCCGCTTCCACTTCCGCCGAGGTGGCGGAAGCAAAGTGCGATCCCTCCGCCACGGCCTGAGAAACTGCGGAAACCAGAACTGGGTGTGCGTGGCCATGAATGAGCGCTCCGAAGGACATCAAGAAGTCGACATATTCGTTGCCGTCAGCGTCCCACACCCGCGACCCGCGCCCGCGCTCGATCATCAGCGGACCGCCGGCGAAGACGGCGCTTCCCCGCGAAGGCGAATTCACGCCTTCGATCAGGGACCGCTGCGCCCGCTCAAACAATTCCTGAGAGCGGCTGCGAGTGCGAGTTGGAGTCATTGTCATTGATCTCATGGCCCAATCAAATCGATCCCGCCAATCCGCCGCCGTCTACGACCAGCGCCGTCCCGGTCACGAAAGAAGACGCATCGCTGGCCAGGTACAGCGCGGCCTGTGCAATCTCTTCCGGTGTACCCACCCGGCCTAGCGGACGTCGCGCCGCTGCAGCCAGAAAGCGCTCGGTTGGTTCCCCAAGCTGCTCCGCCTCATTGCGCAACATTGCCGTGTCCGTGTCGCCAGGGCAGATGCAATTCACGCGGATGTTTTGCGGTCCGTGATCTACCGCCATCGCTTTTGTGAGCAGGACAACGGCACCTTTCGAAGCGCAATAGACGGCCGCTTTGGAACCCCCGCTGAGCCCCCAGCCCGAGGCGGTATTAATAATCGCTCCCCCGCCTGCCCGGGCCATGATGGGTATCACCAGCCGTGACATCACGAAGATGGATTTGACATTGACGTCCATCACGCGGTCCCAGTCTTCTTCGCTGAGTTCGGTAACGGAAGCCCGACGGATGATGCCGACGTTGTTAAAGAGAATGTGGATGCCGCCGAATTCCCGAAGAACTCGATCCACCACGCGCTTGCAGTCAGCCACCCGAGTTACATCGGCTGTTTCGAAGACAGCTTTGCCGCCCTTCTCTCGAATTTCCTGAAGCAGCGCTTCGCCTGCGGTTTCGTTCAAGTCGGCAATGCTAACCTCGGCCCCGGCGCGGGTGAAGACAAGGGCAGTGGCACGTCCGATTCCCGACGCACCGCCTGTGATTAGTGCGACTCGACCTTGTAATGATTTGGTCATTCGGTCGGCGTGCCGCGCCGCCTAGCCACTGGCAACGAGAAATTTGAAACACGAAACTGTCTTTACCTGCTGGCCAGCCCTCCCGCAGTTTCCGCTCCATCGATCGTGTACACGTGTCCGGTCATGTAGGCGGCGTCGTCGGAGGCAAGAAAGGCAAACAAAGCCGCCACTTCTTCCGGCTTCGCATGGCGGCGCAGCGGAATCTTCCGGTTCACTTCCTCCAGCATCTGGTCGGTGTACTCGGCGCGCTGCATGGGAGTCAGCACGTACCCCGGCGCCACCGCGCACACCCGCACCCTAGGAGCCAGTTCCAGCGCCATCGAGCGCGTCAGCTCGATCACTCCCGCCTTAGTCGCGTTGTAGTCGGCATAGAAGGGATACCCCATAATCCCGTTGGTAGACGCTGTCTGCAGGATCACGCCGCCATCATGGCGCATCATGTGCCGAGCGGCAGTTTGCGCCACGTAGAATACTCCGGTCAGGTTCACCGCGATGACCTTGTTCCATTCCTCCGCGGTTATGTCCAGGAAAGGATGACGAATACTGATGCCGGCATTATTGATGACCACCTCCAGGCCGCCCATGATCCCGGCCGCGTTCTCCACTGCGGCCTGGACCTGGGCCAGGTCAGACACGTCGGCGTCAACCGTCCCGGCCAGATCGGGCAAGGCCTGCTGAATCCGTTGCCGTCCTTTGGCGTCTCGGTCCAGCACACACACGGCCGAGCCTTCTTGCAGAAATCGGGCCGCGGTTGCTGCGCCGATTCCGCTGGCCCCGCCCGTAATCAGGACGCGTTTTCCCCGTAAGCTGCGCATGGGCCCCCTGGGGATTTCAGCGAATCAGGATAAATGTTGACCGGAAAGGACGCCAGCCGTTTTAGTTAGGACTGGCACAATCTCGCCGCAAGGCGGCGAAATGTGAAAGCCCGGCACGGAAGGGTCGGGAAAAGCGAGAGTAAGAAGTGACCGAGTCCCGCCCGGGACGGCCCCACGGGCATCGCCGACAAAATCTGAGTTGGAAGATTACACCGGGATTCTGCCGCGGAATAGCCAGACCAGGTCGATGATCAGGATGATCACCACCATCAACTCCAGGACAAATGCCCGCGCCTGATGAAACTGTTCCACCATGAACCGGTACAACTCTTCAGCGGTCCGGAGCTTTTCGTTGACCAAATCCTTGTAATCCGGCACCCCAACCTTGCCGGCCGCCAGCCGATACAAACGTGCCGAAAACATGTCGCTCAGAAACTTGATGGCGTTATCCACGCGCTCGGTCAGCTCCATGACGTCGAGCAGGACCGTATGCAGGTGGGATGCAGCACGTGCCAATCTCCACCGTGCCAGCATGCCCGTGCCTTTTTCCAGGAAATCGTAGACGCCCGCCAGCTCGCGGGTCATCAGCTCATCGTAGTGGCGAAACTCGAGCAACTGTGAGTTGGCGTACTCCAGCAGCTGAATCGCGGTTTCAGCCCCGGCTGGGGTGTCATAAATAAAAGTTCCATTCCACCCGATCACCGCCAGGTCATTGGGGTAGTAAGAAGTCCGAGACTGCAGGATCTCCTTCCGCTCGCCCTCCGATAAACGGACGGTCTCGCCGCGAACAATCTGGGCCACGTCCGCTCCATGCCGCTCAAGCAACTCAGCCGCGGTGGGCGCGCCTGCGATCTCGCGTACATGAAAAATGCAGTAGTCTTCGCTTAGCCAGTCCTGGTAAGGCTTGACCATGGCAGGCGCCGCATTTCCCAGCTTCACCTGCGCGATGCGCGCGGCAAAGGGTTCGAAGTCCGAGTTCCACACCCAGCGGCTGGCCAACTGCACCAGCTTGTCCCAGTCCCCCGAGAAGGGTAGCTCGAAAATCAGACTCACGACACCGTAGTCGTAGTACTTGATCTGCCCTTCCAACCGCTCGCCCGTTTCCAGGACCACGGACTCGATCCGTTCCATCACCGGCGGCCGCTGGTAACGAACGTATCCGGGGGCCGGATGTTTGAAGCTGGGCTCCATGGTTCGGGCGCCTATGATTTCACGCAACTGATCCAGCCGGATTTCTTCGCAGACGTCAAACTGCATGAGCACCAGCAGGGACCCATGGAGCGAGGGCTCCGAGACGGGTTGCTTGCGAATCTGCGCGGAGATGTCGGTTAGCACCAGAGGGGTTGCGCTTTCACGTTCCATAGATGCCCCAGCGAGCAGGAAAGAGGGAGTGAAGAAGAACCTGTGACCTGCTGAACGAACCTATCTATTCTCCCAGATTGAAGGCGGTCTGGCGAGACAGGATGTAAGTTATTGAAGGTAAATGGGATACTTTGGATCTATCGGCGAGCAGAAGCCCAGAGGAGCCCGCCGGCAGTGGCTATCGCCGCCAGTCCCAGTCCCGCCCTTTTCATCGAGCTCGCCACCGCTGCCCGTCGTCGGCCCACCATGCCCTGCTCCGGATAGGCGCCGGAGATCCCCTGGGGTCCTTCTTCGAGGGCCATCTGGATGATTTCCGCCAGGTGAAAAGCGTGCCGATCGGTGCCGTGGGCAATCTGCTCCCGGCAGCTAAACCCGTTGGCGATGATGAGCGAGTCCAGGGGAGCCTGGCGGATCGCGGGAAGAAGCTCCAACTCGCCTACTGCCATAGACACCGGGTACTTGTCTTCTTCAAACCCGAACGACCCTGCCATGCCGCAGCAGCCGGGAGCCGGAGTCTGGAAACTGATGCCCATCTTGTGCAGCAGGGCCTCCTCGTCGGTCATCTTCATGATCGACTTGTGATGACAGTGCCCGTGAACGATGGCCCGGCGCTCCAGTCTAGGCAGTTGAAAGTCAGGTGCACATTTCTCCAGAAACTCGCTCAACAGGAAAGTTTGCCGGGCCAGATGCTGAGCACGCTCATCGTTGGGAAAAAGGCTGTTAAGCTCATCCCGGAACACGGCCGCGCAACTCGGTTCAAGTCCGATGACTGGCATACCGGCTTCGATATAAGGCGCAAGCGTGTCCAATACCTCAAGGAGCAGATCCTTGGCGCGGTCGAGCATCCCGAAGTCGTAAAGCGGACGCCCGCAACAGGGGCTTGCCGGCGGCACCAGAACTTCGAACCCGGCGGCTTCCAGAACTTCAACCGCCGCGATCGCCGTATCGGGCAGGAAATAGTTATTAAAGGTGTCCGGCCAGAGAATGACCGGCGGCCCCCCGCTGTTCTCCGTTCGATGCCGCTGGAACCAGCGTTTGAACGGCTGCGGCGCAAAGGCAGGAATGCGGCGTTCCAAAGGCATTCCTGCCACCATCTTGGCAATATCACGCAAGAACGGGAGTTGGGTAGTGAGATTTGCCACCCCCGGCACCAACGAAGCCAGGCGCGCCCACAGATCAATATTCCCAAACGCGTAGGCGCTCCGTGGACGAGGCCGTCCCTGGTAGTAATGCGAGAGAAATTCCGCCTTATAGGTCGCCACATCGACGCCGACCGGGCAATCGCTCTTGCATCCTTTGCAGCAGAGGCATAGGTCCAAAGACCGCTTGACGTTCTCATCCTGCCAGCCGCCACTGACCACCTCCCCTTGGGTCATTTCCCAGAGCAGGTGCGCCCGGCCGCGCGGGGAATGTTCTTCTTCACGTGTCACCCGGAAGCTGGGGCACATCACGCCACCCTCGTAGTGCCGGCATTTGCCCACACCGACGCAACGCAAGCTGGCGCGCGCCAGACTCCCGTGATCTTCCGGATAATGAAAGTGTGTCTCCGGTTCCCACGGATGGTAATTGGCACCCAACCGCAGGTTTTCATCAAGGCGGTAGGGCTGAATCACCTTGCCGGGATTCATCTTCCAGTCGGGATCCCAAATGGTTTTGAACTGTCGGAAGGCTTCCATCAGTTCCGGACCAAACATTTTGGGGAGCAGCTCGGCGCGCGACTGGCCGTCTCCGTGTTCTCCCGAGAGCGACCCTCCGTAGCTGACCACCAGGTCGGCTGCCTCCTCCATGAAAGAGCGGAACTTGCGAATGCCCGCTTCGCTCTCCAAGTCGAAGCTGATGCGGGTGTGAATGCAGGCATGTCCGAAGTGCCCGTAGAGAACGCCGCTATAAGTGTAGGTGTTCATCAGCCGGCGCAAATCCCGCAAGTAGGCGCCTAGCTTCTCGGGAGGAACGGCGGAGTCCTCCCAGCCTTCCCAGGTAAGCGGCTCGCCCGGCACATGCGAAATTGCCCCCAGGCTTGATTCCCGTACCTCCCACACTTTCCTGGCCTGGTACTTGTCGGTATAGAGGCGCACGGCTGGCGGATTCGGACTTTTGTCGAGTGCGTCCACCATCTTGCGGGCTCGATCCTCGGCTTCCTTCTGAGTCGCACCACCGAACTCGACGAACAGCCATCCCTTTCCTTCGGGCAAAAGCGAGAGCCCTTCCGGGTTAAGGTTCTTGCGCCGGGTAAATTCCACGAGGAATTCGTCCACGCCCTCCAGCCCAATCGGGCCGTAGGACATGATCTCGGGGACCTGGTCGCCGCAGGTAAAGATGTCCGGATAGGCTACAACCGCGAGCGTCCGCGCCGGAGGGCTATCGACCAACCGGCAACTCGCCTCCAGGACGGTGACGCAGGTTCCCTCCGACCCCACCAGAGCCCGCGCCACATGAAAGCCCTGTTCCGGCAGCAGATAGTTCAGGTTGTATCCCGACACCCGGCGCGGAATGTTGGGAAAGCGCTGCCGAACTTGCTCCGCATGAGCGGCCGCCAACGCCTTGAGCTTGGAATAAATCTCGGCCCGGGGTCCGGGCTCGCGAACGATCCTCTCCAGTTCATCGCCGCTGGTCGCGCCGACTTTCATCCGTATCCCGTCATAGGTCAGGATGTCGAGCGCCTCGATATTGTCATCCGTCTTCCCCGCCATGACCGAGTGCACGCCGCACGAGTTGTTGCCAATCATCCCGCCCAGCGTGCAACGATCGTGCGTGGCCGGATCAGGCCCGAAGGTCAGATGGTGTTTTTCAGCAGCGTTGCGCAGGTGATCGAGGATCACGCCCGGCTGAACCCGAGCCATCCGCTTCTGAGGGTCAAGCTCCAGGATGTTCGCCATGTACTTCGAGAAGTCGATGACGACGGCAACATTGCAGCACTGGCCCGCCAACGAGGTTCCGCCGCCTCGGCAAAGGATGGGCGCAGCAAATTCCCGGGCCAGGGACACCGTCGCCAGCACATCTTCCACATCGCGGGGAAGCACAACTCCAAACGGGACCTGGCGATAATTCGAACCGTCGGTGGCGTACAGGGCGCGGCTGCCGTCATCAAAGCGCACTTCGCCACGAATGTGTCTGCGCAGTGCGGCAGCTAATCCAGCAGCATCAACCTTGGAGAGCTTGGTAGGCCTGGCGGGTTCGGTCACGACGTGGTGCATATTGACGTGGTGCATATTAAGGTGGGAACTATAAGGGCGGAGTATATCGCAATCTCAGCCGGAAATGCCGTGCCGGCCTTCCATGGTTCGATTCCATCCGCGCTGTCATCCTGAGCGCGGGCTTCAGCCCGAGTCGAAGGATTGCTACTTGCTTTGGAAACTTTTGCTGCCCGGAGGCGTTCTGCTCTCGGCGCGACTCCAAGCTCCGCTTAAGATGATAAGCCGGCTACGCCCACGCACGGCTGACGTAATCTGTCATGCTCAATGCCAGCAGAATGAATAGCCAGAACAGGCCGGCAACGATAACCACGACCGTCATCCTCTGGCTAAGGTACTTCACTCCCATGAAGAACAACGCAACCAGCAGCATCTTGGAGGTGGCAATGACGAGGGCTACAACGACATTAAAAGGTCCCAGCTCCACCCCGGACACCGCCGCCGTGGCTGCCGTCAGGCATATCAGGGCCAGCCAGACCCCAACGTAAAGCTTCGCGGACGCGATATGGCGCGACATAAGTTCCTATCCCGAAATATGTTTGTGACTGATCAGGTACAGCAGCGGGTATAGATAAATCCAAATGATATCTACGAAATGCCAGTACAGCCCAACCACCTCGACTGGTGTGTAGTATGCGGAGTGATAGCGGCCTTTCCACGCCTGGTACGCAATCCACGAGACCAAGCCAACTCCGATCACCATGTGCAGCGCGTGGAACCCGGTCATCGCCCAGTAGAAGGAAAAGAACAGCGCCACCAGGTGACTGTTCGCCTCCGGCCAAGCCCAGTTCAGTCCGGGGAACTGATGCTCGGCCCAGTGCCCGTGATACTCGATGCCTTTAATCCCGAGAAAGCCCAACCCAAACAGAATCGTTATGAGGAGAAAAATGACAATCGCCTTACGCCGCCCTAATTGAGCTGACCGCACCGCCAGCGCCATCGTCAGGCTGCTGCACAGCAGGACAATCGTGTTTAGCGTCCCCCACCTGAAATCCATTTTCTGGCTGCCCGCGACCCATGCGCTGTAATACTGGTAGCGGTAGACCATGTAGCCGCAAAACATTCCGCCGAAAAACATGATCTCGGTGATCAAGAACACCCACATTCCCATCACCGAGGCTTCGAGCTGCTGCTCCAGGCTGGAGAAGTGGTGTTCGAGCTCCGGGCTGTGAGTCGCGATTGCCGGCGCTCTATCGCTCAACCGGGACCTCCTTCAGCTCGTCGTAGTTGTATGCCTCCCAGGTGACGGTTGGGGTCTGGTCGAAATTGAACGTGGGCGGCGGCGAAGCGGTCATCCATTCCAGCCCGGCGGCATTCCACGGATTCTCGTTCGCGACTTTTCCGTAGCGCATGGACCAAAGCAGGTAGACCATCGGCAGCAGGTAGCCCACGGCCAGGATGGTCGCTCCGGCGGTGGAGAGCACATTCAACACCTGGAACTCCGGCGAGTACTGCCAGTACCGTCGCGGCATTCCCAGGTAACCGAGCACGAACTGGGGGAAGAAGGTCAGGTTAAACCCGATGAAGATGATCAGGGCGGCCAACTTTCCCCAGGCCTCGGGATACATGCGGCCGGAAATCTTGGGCCACCAGAAATGAATGCCGCCCAGATAGGCCATCACCATTCCGCCGACCAT
Organism: Acidobacteriota bacterium; assembly: GCA_003225055.1. Taxonomy (GTDB): domain Bacteria; phylum Acidobacteriota; class Terriglobia; order Terriglobales; family Acidobacteriaceae; genus Gp1-AA122. Next base: position 82,625 of record QIAU01000123.1, on the reverse strand, counting down.
GATGTAGTGGAAATGCGCGACGACAAAGTAGGTATCCGTGACGTGCACGTCAATGCCGAGTGCGGCCACGAACAAGCCAGTCAATCCACCCATCGTAAACAGTCCGATAAACCCAAATGCATAAAGCATCGGGGTCATGTAGGAGATCGATCCCTTGTACATTGTGGTTGTCCAGTTGAAAACCTTGATGGCCGAGGGCACCGCGACAAAGTAACTGAGCAAGGAAAAGATCATGGCGGCGTATAGCGAGATGCCGGCCGCGAACATGTGATGCGCCCACACCAGAAATCCCAACACCGCGATAGCGATGACCGCCAGCGCCATAAACTTGTAGCCGAAGATCCGTTTGCGCGAGAAACAGGTCACTACCTCGCTGACCACGCCCATCCCGGGCAGGATCATGATGTAGACCGCTGGGTGCGAGTAGAACCAGAACAGGTGCTGGAACAGCAGTGGATCTCCCCCCATCTGCGGATTGAAAATCCCGAGCTTGAAGATTCTTTCCAGCGCGACCAGCATGAGTGTGATAGCCAGCACTGGTGTTCCCAGGACCTGAATGATCGACGTGGCATAGTTCGACCATACAAAGAGCGGCAGGCGCGACCAGGTCATTCCAGGAGCCCTCATGCGGTGCACAGTGACGATGAAATTCAATCCCGTGAGAATGGACGAGAAGCCTGCGATGAAGATGGCCAAGGCCGCGGCGACTACGTGTGTGTCGAGAAATTGCGTGCTCAGCGGAGTGTAGAACGTCCAACCCGTATCCACTCCACCCGTCAGGATGGTGTATAGCATAAACAGGCCGCCGATGATGAACAGGTACCAGCTCAGCAGGTTTATGCGCGGAAACGCGAGATCCTTGGCGCCGATCATGATGGGAATCAGAAAATTCCCCAGCACTGCCGGGACCGCAGGAATCAGGAAGAAGAACACCATGACCTGCCCGTGCATGGTAAACATCTTGTTGTAGGTGTCGGCCTGCAGCAGGTCGCCGGCGGGGGTGAGCAACTCCAGGCGGATCAGCAGCGCAAAAAATCCCCCGATAAAAAAGAAAAATGTAATGGAGAGCAAATAGAGCAGTGCGATGCGCTTGTGGTCCGTGGTCAGGAGCCACGACCTGATGCCGTATTCTTGGTTCAGGTAATTCTCGCGCTCTGCGCTCGGTGCAGTGAGGGTTGCCATACTCATTTCACCGGTTGGTCTCGGGCTGGCTAGTCGGCGGCTTTAGGTTCGGAGTCCCCGCCGCCCCCGCTGGCGGCGGATTCAGTGATTTGACATACGCGACCAGCGCATTCAACTGCTCTTCACTAACGATCCCCTGAAAAGTCGGCATGATCGGCTTGAATCCCGACACAACTTTCGCCGCCGGAATGAGGATCGACTCTCGAATGTAATTCTCATCGGCGATTACTGTCCGTCCATCCTCCAGCAGAACGGGTCTCCCGAACACGCCAACGAGGTTCGGGCCGCGACCCTGCGTGTCGAACCGGTGGCAGGTCGAGCAACCAAGCGACTGAAAAATTCCCTGTCCCGTGTTGGCAAGCGAACCTAGAGCCGCTCCGCCACTCAACCAGGCTTCGTATTGCGCGGGCTCCATCACCACCACGTCGCCAATCATTCCAGAGTGCATGGTGCCGCAGTACTCCGCGCAAAAGAGGTGGTACGTACCCGCCTTGGTGGCATGGAACCATGCCACGGTGTAGCGTCCGGGGAGTACATCCTGCTTGATGCGAAATGCCGGCACGTAAAAGCTGTGGATGACGTCCTGGGACGTCATGATCATGCGCACGTCGCGGCCTACCGGAACGTGCAGCTCATTAATCTCCCGATGCCCCTCCACATGCTGAAACTTCCACATCCATTGCTTGGCAACGGTGTAAACCTCGGCGGCTCCCCGCGGCGGCGTCCGCTCCTGGAAGTAAATGTAGGCACCCCAGACGAAGATGCAGAGAAAGATGCCCAGCGGGATGAATGTCCAGGTGAACTCCAGAGCATTGGATCCTTCGATCTGCTCCGCCTGATGACCGGGACGCCGGCGGTAACGGATAGCGAAGACGATGATCATCGTGAAGATAGCCAGCGCCATGAACCCGCACAAGGTGAGCAGGAAGATGAACAGCGCGTCGACACTTCCCGCCGTAGTCGAGGCCCGCGGAGGCCAAAGTGGTAGGTCAAACATTACCGTTGAGCTCCCGAATTGTGCGCGTCTCGCCGGAACATCAGGATCATGAAGCCGCCTAGCAACAGCACAGTGAGAACGCCCGCCAGCCGCAGAACGCGGAAAATAACGACGTTGTACCTACCGGCGCTCGGGTCGTAGTGATAGCAGTACAGCAGGATCTGATCGACAAGATTGCCAATCTTGTTCCTGGAAGCCTCAAGCAGAGCGAGCCGCAAGTCCCTGGAAGGGAACTCCACGCCGTAGTAGTACTGCGCGATCTTTCCTGGCGGCGTCAGAATCATGATCGCGGTGGAGTGTGCAAACTGCCCTGTCCCGGCGTCGTAGTGATACTGAAACCCGGCAGCCCTGGTCAGTGTGTCGATTGATTCCTGCGGGCCGGTTAAGAAATGCCAGCCGCGCTCCGCTTCCGCGCGTCCGTATCGCTTCAGATAAACCGCTTTGGTTTCCGTAGCATCCTGCGGGGTCTCTCGGGGATCGAAGCTGACGGTCAACACTTCGAAATCTCTTCCCACGTCGAATTTCATCGGCTTGAGTGCGCTGGTAAGGCCGGCCAAGACTTCGCTGCACAACAGGGGGCATTTGTAGTAAGCCAAGTCCAAAATGATCGGCTTGCTGCCGAAGTAATCGCCCAGCCGCACCGGCTCTCCCGTCTCATCGCGGAAAGTCAGGTCCGGCGGTATCTGCTCATTCAAGTGCTGCTCGACGCCGACATCCTTCAGACCCGGCGGACGCTGATTCGCCGGCGGAGACATGATGCCGCGCGTCATCCCCTGTCCCCACGCCGATGCCACAAGGGCGAAAATTACCAACGCCGTTTGCCAAACGATAGGTTTCCGTGTACTGCCCACTGCCGTCCTCTCCAATTCGCCTTCACCCTACTGCTTAGCCGGCCGGCTGCCGGCTGGCTTGGCCGGTTTCGCAGCTGGGCTGGGGTGCTTCTGCGCTTCGTTCCGCGGCGCCCCGGGCGGCGCCGTGGGCAACCCGCGTTGCGCGATAATCTGCATGGCCCGATCGATCGGGATGTGAGCGACGCCTGCATTCTGATCCACCCAACCGTAGGTGTTCAGCGTCTGCTCTTCTCTTATTCGCTGGTCGTAGAGCTGCCCGCGTTCATTCGTCTCCAGGCGCGGCAGGGGAAATTTGTTGGCCTCCTCGGGCGTCGCTTGCCGTGTATCCGTATTGACAATTTTCACCAGCGGATTCTGCGGCGGCTGATGGGTTTGGTCGTAGCGGTCCAGGTACATGTACATTCCAGCCAAAATGATGTGTATGAGCAACCCGACAATCGCCAGCCCGGCCAGGAAACCCAGAATGCCCCCGGCGCTCAGGTCTTGTCGCTCGAACTCGATTTCTTCGTGCCTGAGTTCCTCGTTACTCATGAGCCGGCTCCAAAAGCGACGCGGTTTGCGGATCGTAGACCGGCAGCAGCGGCCGCGCCTTCAGGTTGTAAAAGAAGTACGCCAGCCAGAACCCGCCCATGGCCACCGGGATCACGAGATCGAGCCAGTGCACGAGCAACCGCGTGTGATTGCTGGGCTCGATAAACCAGAACAAATCCACAAACCGCATAATGATGATGAGGATCGCGACCCGTACCAGCCTATGTACCTGCCGTTTCCGCTCTCGCGAAAGCAGTAAGACAAAAGGCACGGCGAAATGAAATGCCGCCAGCCCCAGCCCGAGATATTGCCATCCCCCCACCCAGCGGCGGACATACCACCTGATCTCCTCCGGTAGGTTCCCCGCCCAGATAATCAGCAATTGCGAAAAAGAAAAGTAAGCCCACAACATGATGAAGGTCAGCATCATGTTGCCGTGGTCCTTCAGCTCGTCGGGCTTGAGCAGCTGCGCCATGGGGCTGTAGCGCGACAGTATCGCCTCGACAACAACTACGAAGCAGAAGGCCGCAAGCACCTGTCCAGCCACAAAGATCAGCGGATAGATGGTCGAGATCCAGCGCGCATCCAGCGACATGACCCAGTCGATGGCGCCGAAAGATATCGCGAAGACGTAGAGAATCAGTCCCGGCGCGCTCAGCCTCTTGTAACGAGGACTGAAATCGCGGACCGGCGGGTCATCTTGTTGCGCCGACCAGCGGCTGAGCAGATAAATCAACCCGCCCCAGATCACCAGGTAGATAATCGAGCGCAAACCAAAGCCGGTGGGATTGAGAAAGTCGCGCGTAATCTCCCGCAAGTGTTTGTCGGCCGCCACCTTCTCGGGCCTGGCCCAATCGTACAAGTGATGAACTCCGACGGCCAGCGGCACAAAAAGAACCATCATCAGCGGCAAGGTTTGCATCGCGGCCTCGAGAATTCTCCGAATCACCAGGCCCCATTTGCCGCCGGTCAGGTACTGCAGCATCAGGATCGCCATGCACCCGAGGGTCAATCCCAGCCAAGCCATGTACCCAAGAAGATAGGAATGCAGGAACTGCTCAGGCGGAGAGATGAAAATGCCGATGACCGACAGCACGGCAAATACCAGCCCAATGTACAGCGATCGCCGCTGGATAGTGTGCGCGACGGGAGGCGCCAGCAGATCGATGTTCACGCGCGCCGGGCTCATTTGGGCTCCTCCGGTTGTGCCTTGGACGGTGCCGCGGACTCGGGCAGAGTTGCACCCGAGCCCGGGTCGCCGCGAAACTTGGGCATCGGCGATGGCATCGCCTGCCCTCGAGGAATCTGATCCGCACTCGCGTTCTGGCTTAGCTGCAGCGCCCGGATGTACGCCACAATCGCCCACCGGTCCTTGGGAGCAATTTGCGCAGCGTAGTCGGGCATGATTCCAAACCCGTGCGTGATGATGTCAAAAAAATGTCCCAGCGGAGCCTTCCTCAGGCGGTCGATGTGGAATGAAGGCGGCTTACGCGCAAATCCCCGCGTGGGTACAATCCCGTTGCCGTCTCCCAGTCGCGAGTGACATGGCGTGCAGTAGATGTTGAATCGCTCTCGCCCGCGCGCCAAAACTTCCTCGTTTACCGGGAAGGGCATGTACTCACCCGGAGTATCGCTCCCTGGAATCATGCCGCTATAGAGGTACGAATCAGCCCGTAAGTCGCCGCGGGCCACCGTGCCTTCGACCGGCGGCCGGGCTGATCGCAAATCCGTATAAAAATCGCTCTTTGCCAGCGGCTTGAAGCGCGGCTGGTTGTGCATGTCTTGGCGGCATCCTGCCAACAACAAGACAGCAGTTCCGAGCGGCGCAATCTTTCGCAGGTCCGCCATACTCAGCTCGGCACCTCCGAAATCGAACGCGGTTCCAGGCTTTCCAGAAAGCGCCGGGTCGCTGCTCGATCGTACTTGACATCCGAAGAAAAAATGATGAGGAAGAATCTATCCTTGGTGGCGAATGCAAATCGCGGCACGTTAAACACCGGGTGATAGGGCATAGGCAGGCCATTCAGCGCCAGCATCCCGAAAACCGCGGCCAATCCCGCAAACAGGATCGTCGTCTCAAACGTGACCACGACGAACGACGGCCAGGAATTAAATGGCCGCCCTCCGACGTTGATCGGGTAATTGATGACGTGGATCCAGTACTGCATCATGTATCCGCCTACGCAGCCCAGGATTCCCCCCACCAGCACCACCAGCGGCACGCCGCTGCGATGAAACCCGATCGCTTCCGCCAGTTCTTCAATCGGGAACGGACTATAGGCATCGATTTTTCGGTATCCCTCTTCGTACGTCCGATGCGCCGCCTTCACCAGGTCAGCCGGCGAATCGAATTCCGCCATCAGTCCGTAGATGGGAACCTTCTTCACTCGGCCTTAACCTCCTTCGCTTCCGGCAGCAGCGTCCGCATTTCAAAGATCGAAATCATCGGCAAAATGCGGATGAACAGAAAGAACGCTGCCATGAAGAAGCCGAGTGTCCCTATGTACGTCATCCAATCCCACTTGGTGGGGTAGTACATGCCCCAGGAAGAAGTCTGGAAGTCGCGGTGCAAGCTGACTACCACGATGATGAAGCGCTCCAGCCACATCCCCACCAGCACGACAAAAGAAACCAGGAACAATAACCCTGGATTGGTCCGCCATTTCCGGAACCACAGAACTTGGGGAAACACGATGTTGCAGAACAACAACGCGCAGTAAATCGGAGCATAGGGTCCGTGCAGGCGGTTCCACAGCAGATAATTGTCGTAGGGATTCCCGCCATACCAGTTCATGAATGCTTCCATGGCGTAGCCGTAGGCCACGATCAAGCCGGTAGCCAGCATGACCTTCGCGGAATTTTCCAGGTGCCGCTGCGTGATGAAATCTTCCAATCCGTAAAACTTGCGGATTGGAATGGCCAGCATCAGCACCATCGCGAACCCGGAATAGATGGCACCGGCCACGAAGTAGGGAGGGAAGATGGTCGTGTGCCAGCCCGGCAGAATCGCGATGGCGAAATCGAAGCTAACGACGGTGTGCACTGAGAGCACGAGCGGCGTAGCCAGTCCCGCCAGCAACAGGTAAGCCGTCTCATATCGCTTCCAGTGCCGCGCCGAGCCGCGCCAGCCCATGGCCAGAATTCCGTAGATGATGGCCGCCCACTTGTTCTCCGCACGATCGCGCAAGGTCGCTAAGTCCGGAATCAATCCGATGAACCAGAACACGAGCGAGATCGTGAAGTAGGTCGAGACCGCAAACACATCCCACACCAGCGGACTGCGGAACTGCGGCCAATAATTCATGCTGTTCGGATAAGGAAATAACCAATAGGCAAGCCACGGACGTCCGAGGTGCAACACCGGGAACATGCCAGCGCAGGCCACCGCAAACAAGGTCATCGCCTCGGCGAACCGGTTGATCGAATTACGCCACTGTTGCCGCAAAAGCAAAAGAATGGCCGAGATCAGCGTTCCCGCATGCCCGATTCCGATCCACCAAACGAAATTGACAATTGCGAATCCCCAACCCACAGGAATGTTCACACCCCAGATACCGACCCCGCGAAGGAATAAATAGCCCATTGCGTACAAAAGCATCATCGTGATCAGAAACCCAACCCCGAAACCGACCAGCCACCCGTTCGACACGGGCCGGGTCAGCACGATGGAACTGATCTTGTCGGTGATGGTGGCGAAGGTATACCCCGGTTCGATGACCGGCGCTGTTCTGCTTCCCCGCGTCGCTTGGGTTGGGTCGTCCATCGTTTAGCGGTGCTCCGCTTTCTCTTCCAGTTCGGGATTGAGGTTGCGAACTTCCGCCAGGTAAGTAGTCCGCGGCCGAGTATTCAAATCCGCTAGCAGGCCATAATTTCGCGACGATGCTTTCAACTTGGCCACCCGGCTGTTGGGATCGTTGATGTTGCCGAATACAATCGCGTTGGCCGGGCAGGACTGCTGGCATGCGGTTTCGAGTTCACCGTCGGCAATCTTGCGATCTTCCCGTTCCGCATCCACCCGGTGCTGCGTGATGCGCTGCACGCAGTAAGTGCACTTCTCCATAACCCCGCGGCTACGCACGGAGACGTTGGGATTGCGCATCATCTTGTATTGCGGTGTGTCCCAATCCTGGAAACGCAGGAAATTGAACCGCCGCACCTTGTAAGGACAGTTGTTCGAGCAATAGCGCGTCCCCACGCAGCGGTTGTAGACCATGTCATTCAGGCCTTCGGTACTGTGCACGGTCGCGCCCACCGGGCAAACCACTTCACAGGGCGCGTTCTCGCACTGCATGCAGGGCACCGGCTGGAAGAAAGCCCGCGGAGCGTCGCGCTCGCCCTGGTAGTACGTATCCACGCGAAGCCAATGCATGTGCCGGCCCTTGACGGTCTGATCTTTGCCCACCACCGGCACATTGTTCTCCGACTGGCAGGCAACCATGCAGTTGTTGCACCCGACGCAGGCATTCAGGTCAATCGCCATGCCCCATGCATACTGATTTTTCTCGTATTCAAAGCCCGGCAGCCTGGGATAGAGACTGAAGTCCGGCTTGGGCTCGTCTTCACTGGCAAAATTCGGATCCTTCTTGTAGTCCTCGAGCGAAGCTTCCCGCACCTGCGGGCGGCTCCCGATGGGAGTTTCCATCGTCTGATAACCCTGGGTGGTGGCCAGCTTGTATGTGTCCCCGGTCTTGCGCAGGGAAGCGCCAGTCGTGAACCAGGGGATCGCGCTAGTGCGCAGGTGGTACACGTTGATGCCAAATCCTGTGCCCGTTCGTCCGGCCCGGCTGCGCCCATAGCCGAGAAAAACCGTCACCGAGTTATCGGGATGGCCCGCCTGCACCCAGACCGGCGCCATCAGCTTCTTGCCTTGCAGCTCCAGTTCCACGACATCTTCCTTCTCGAGCCCGAGCCGCTCCGCCATCGCGACGCCGATCAGCAGCGGGTTGTCCCAGGTCATCTTGGTCAGCGGCTTGGGCAATTCCTGCAGCCAGCCGTTGTTGGCGAAGCGTCCATCCCAAATCGACGGATCGCGACGGAAGTTAATCTCGATGGCTCTTGCGTCGACTTGGCTGGCGACGGGGAAGTCCGCGGCTTTCAGCGCAACCTGCTTGGGCCGATAGGCGGAGCCCTCAATCCAGCCGTCATGCAGCGACTTGCGCCAGAACATCTCGAAGTCCGCACCCGCATGCTGCTTCTGCCAATAGCTGCGCAGCAACTGGTATCCGGTCGCTTCCGCCTGACCGGAAAAAAGCGCCATCATTTCGTAAATGCTTTTTCCGCTGTACAAAGGCGCAATCAGCGGTTGAACCATGCTCAACGTCCCGTCATACGCCCGCGTATCGCCCCAGGATTCCAGATAGTGCGCTTCGTTGATGTGCCACAGGCAAAGCTCAGCCGTTTCGTTCTGGTGAAGACCCACGTGGATCCGGAGTGGGACCTTGGTGTTCTTAAGCGCATCGGCAAAACCCAGGTCGGCAGGTGCATCGTAGGCAGGATTGCCGCCCAGGATCAGCAGCATGTCCACTTTCCCGCCCCGCATATCGGCAACCAGATCGCGCAAAGATTCGGTCTGGTTGATGGGATTGGCATCGACAGGATCGGTGTAAACTAAGGTGCGCCCAACGTTGCCGAGCGCCTGATTAATGGCATGACCGAGCGCATGGACTACGGGCGGCTGGTGATCGCCCACGATCACAACGCTGTTCCCGCGCTGCGACCTTAGATCGCCGACCATCGCATGGAGAAACTTCGCCTGTGTGTCCCTCGGCGGTACGCCGCCTCCATTAATGCCCAGAGCGGACGCCAGCGCCCGGGTAAATTCTTCGACCTCCGCCGCCCGCATCGGCAACCTGTGATCAGCCTTCACTCCGGTAGAGGTGGGCGTGCTCTCGATCACGTACAGCCGGTTCATGTGCCCATCCGGATCTCGTCGTGCTGCGTAGTCGCGCGCGTAGCGCGTGAACCCCGGAAATCCCGCATAAAGAAAATCGGCATCGAGGGAAATGATGATGTCCGCATATTCCAGTTTGTACTGCGTCTCGACCGGCTGCCCGAACGCCATCTGTGCCCCGGCAAGCACGTTGTCCCGGTTCACCGGCTCGTATACATGCCACTTCGCCTCCGGATACAGCTTCAGGAACTGCCGCATCTGGTCAGCCAGCGTAGGTGAAGAGACGGTTTGCGTGAGCACGCGAATGCCAGCACCTTTCAGCGTCTTCTGCACGTTCAGGGGTCCCTGGAACGCTGCCAGGAACGAACTCCAGGAATAGGCATCGCCCATGTAGGTGACGGTCTGGGAGCGATCAGGATCGTAAAGATCGAGCAGCGACGCCTGTGAGAAGACATCGGTTCCGCCGAGACTGACAGGATGCTGATCGTTGCCTTCGATCTTGGTGGGGCGACCGAGGTGACTTTCCACCAGCAGCGGAGTCGCGTATCCACCCAGCGAAAAAGCGGTAGCGTAAAACAGAGGCCGCCCCGGAACCACTTCCTCCGGCTGCTTTACGTAAGGAACGATGGGTTCGAGCGGTTGCTTTGTGCAGGCCGTCATCCCGGCGAGCGCCAGCGATGCGCCCATTAATTTCAGAAACCCGCGCCGCGACACCGAGTCCAGCCACTCCGACGCGCCCTCGGGAAACTCACGGCGGAGCATGTCCCGGAATTCTTCGCTGCCCGTGAGCTCCTCCAGGCTTCGCCAATACTCGGGCCCCTTGGTCTCGGCAATTTTGGCGCGCACCCTCGCCAAGTCCAGTTTGTTCTTCTTTCCCGGGCCAACGTCTTCGCGGGGCTGCTTGTTGTTGTTTTTTTCCATCTTGGCTGTCAACGCCTCTCCTAAACATGCCGCTCTACCTTTAGCGATGGCACGTGTCGCAACTGGTGATATCGGCCACGGTACGCACCTTGTATTTCGTGACCAGATAAGTTCCCAGCGAATCTTGATCGCTGAAGCTCCTGCCGTCGAGCAGAACGGGATTGTCGCTCGAAGGCTGCTGATACCGCATGTTGAAGACCTGCTCGCGCGGGCGAAGATTTTTCTCCGGAGCGCGGTGGCAATTCAGGCACCACTCCATCAGCAGCGACCCGTAGTTGTACATCATGGGCATGCGGTCGACTGGCCCATGGCATGTATCGCAGCCCACGCCCTTGTGGATGTGAATGCTGTGATCGAAATAAACGAAATCGGGGAGGTCGTTGACCCGCGTCCAGACCAGAGACTTGTCCGTCCGCAAGCTCTCCCGCACCGGCTCCAGCAGCGAAGCCTTGGTCCAGACCTGAGCGTGGCAATTCATGCAGGTCTTGGTGGGCGGAATCCCTGCGAACCGGGACTCCTCAACCGAGGTGTGGCAGTAGCGGCAATCAATGCCGAGTCCGGCCACGTGGTGCTGATGGCTGAAGGGAACCGGCTGCGGCCGCACCACGCCCGCATACGTCACGTAGGGGGAGCGCTGAACTTGCGCCGCGGCCCAGAACAGAAAGGCGACAATGAATACCGCTCCAAAAATTGTGGCCCGCGAAATTGTATTAGTACTGCGATGAAAGATCTGCGCCATCGACGAAAACTTTCCAGCGAGGCGGGAACCGAGGTTCCCGGTTTCAGGAAGAGCCGGTTACGCCATCACGATGAGTGTGACGGTGCATACGAAAGCCTGTGATTATAACAGGCGGCACGCCTTGTCACGTGCCTGTCGCCGATCAGGAAACAAGAAGTTTAGGATGAGGTGAGGGTTGTTTTTTTCTACAACTCTCGCCCGGGCCGAGCTCGGTTCCGACAAAAATTCTGCTTAGCGCAAATTCATAACCAGCAGTTTGGGTTCAGTCATCTCTTCGATGGCGTAGCGCAATCCTTCGCGGCCCAGTCCGGAGTCTTTGATGCCGCCATAAGGCATGTGGTCTATCCGAAAACTGGGGATATCGCCGGCAATGACGCTTCCCACTTCCAATTCTTCGTAAGCCTGAAAGAGAAGCTTCGCGTCGCGAGTGAAGATGCCCGCTTGCAGACCATAAGGAGAGTTGTTGACCTGCCGCACCGCGGCCTCGAACTCATCATAGGGTTCGACCGTCACCACGGGGGCAAAAATTTCCTGGCAATTGACTTTCATATCCGGCCTGGTGCCGCTGAGTACGGTGGGCTCGAGCATCTGGCCCTTGCGCTGCCCGCCACAAAGCAACCTCGCGCCGCCACGCACCGCTTCCTGTACCCAGTCCACAGCGCGCGCAGCATCCGATTCGCGGATCAGCGGACCCACATCGGTCGCTTCCTCCAGAGGGTCGCCTAGGGTTAGCTTCTTCACCCCGGCCAGCAGGGCATCGGTAAATTTCCCGTATACCGACCGCTCCACCAGGATACGCTGGACCGAGATGCACGTCTGACCGGCGTAGGCAAAACCGCCCGCCACGCAGCGCTCGGCGGCATAGGTGAGGTCGGCATCGCTGTGCACGATGACTCCGGCATTGCCGCCCAACTCGAGAACCACCTTTTTCTTCCCGGCATTTCGCTTGATCGCCCAGCCTACCGTAGCGCTCCCGGTAAAGCTGATGAGCTTGATGCGTTCATCCGCCACCAGTAAGCCGGCATCTTCGTTCGAGAGCGGCAATATGTTCAGTCCGCCGTCGGGCCAGCCCGCCTGTTGTACTGCTTCGGCCAGCAGCAGCGCGCTTAAAGGCGTTTGTGGCGCCGGCTTGAGCACCATGGAACACCCGGCTGCGATGGCGGGAGCCACTTTGTGAGCGACAAGATTCACAGGAAAATTGAACGGAGTGATCCCCGCGATCGGTCCCAGCGGGAATCGACGCACAATGCCCCACCGTCCGGCCGTAAATTCTTGCCAATCCAAGGGCAGGAACTCACCGTGGATGCGGGTACTCTCCTCGGCCGCCACGGTGAAGGTAAAGATGGCGCGCTCGACTTCGGTGCGAGCCGCCTTGATCGGCTTGCCCGCCTCCTGCGCCAGCGTGCGCGAAAACTCGTCTTTGCGCTCTGTGATGGTCTGCGCGACCCGGCGCAGTACCCGCTGTCGTTCGAATGCCGGCAATCGCCGGGTGGTGCCGAATGCCTTTACCGCGGCTCGGATGGCGGCTTCGGCATGTTGGCGTGTCCCTTGAAATACCTGCGCCAAGACGCTTCCCTCATAGGGCGCACGCACCTCCACCAGTTCGCCCTGTTCGATCCATTTGCCGTCAACGAAAAACCCACGCGTAGTGACAGGCGTCGCGGTCATCTGTGCCATGGAATCAACCCCCGGGCCGAACGGCCAAGGCAAGATTATAGAACCTTGCGCAATAAGTTGCTGGGGTCAACCCGGCTCTTGCTTAAGTCGTTAAACGATATACTTTTCCGACTGCATGGGAATCGCAGAAATCTCGGAACAGGTGCGCCGAGGCGTGATCTCGCCCGCCAAACTCACGAAGGACTGCCTGCATAACATTGAAAAGCTGAACCCGACCATCAACGCTTTCATCACGGTAACGGCGGAATCGGCCCTGTCCAAAGCGCGCGCCGCCGAAGCTGAAATTCAAGCCGGCCGGTGGCGCGGCCCGCTGCACGGCATCCCCATCGCTCTCAAAGATCTCATCGACACAGCGGGTGTGAAGACCACCGCTGCCAGTGCCCTATTCAAAGATCGCGTTCCGTCGGAAGACGCCGAAGTTGTCCGCCGCCTGAAAACAGCAGGCGCCCTGTTTCTAGGCAAGCATAACTTGCACGAATTCGCTTACGGTGGCAGTTCGGTCGTGAGTTACTTCGGCGCAGTCCGCAATCCCTGGAATCGGCAACACATTGCCGGCGGCTCTTCCGGAGGTTCCGCCGCCGCGGTTGCCGCCGGTCTGTGTTATGCAGCCATTGGTACAGATACCGCGGGCTCGATCCGCGAGCCCGCCGCGCTTTGCGGAATTGTCGGTCTGAAGCCTACCTACGGACGCGTCAGTGCTCGTGCCGTGATTCCGCTCTCCTGGTCCCTGGATCATGTCGGGCCCTTAACGCGCACCGTTGCGGATTCCGCGCTTATGCTACAGGCACTCGCCGGGTACGACCCCTCCGATCCACACAGTGCGAACGTTCCCGCGCAGAACTATGTTGAAGCACTGAATGCAACGACCCAGCACCTCCGCGTCGGCGTGCCGCGTGCGTTGTTCTACGAGGACCTGCACCCGGAGGTCGCTTCGGCAATGAACCAAGCTCTGTCGGTTCTTTCGGATGCGACCGCAGGCGTACGCGACGTCTCCCTTTCTGCCCCGATGGATCGAACGCTACAGTCGGCCGAGTCCTATGCCTACCACGCCAGCTTTGTGGAGAAGTCTCCAGAGCTCTACCAATCGGAAACTTTGCGGAGAATTCAGAGCGGGAAGGGTGTCTCCGCCGAGAATCGAACTCGGCTGACAGCCGAATTGCAGGAACTTCGTCGCTCCGCCAGCCAAATCTTCGCCACGGTCGATGTGCTTGTCACTCCGACCGTTCCCATCCCTCCGCCGACACTTACTGAGCTAACCGAAAACCCAGACCTGTTACGTCCGCGCGAACTCCTCATGCTGCGCAACACCCGTCCGTTCAATGTCTGGGGATTGCCCGCCATCTCGCTGCCCTGCGGCTTCACTCAGGGAGGATTGCCCATTGGACTGCAGATCATCGGACCACACTGGAAAGAGGGACGAGTGTTGGCACTGGCCCAGGCTTACGAACAAGCCACGGACTGGCACGCTCGTAAAGTAAATCTGGAGGGCTGAGACAGCTCCTGCCAGCCTAATCGACCGAACGCACATCGTCGGTCAATTGCATCACGAACGTGCAATCGCCGCTCACCTCCGAACAGGAAATAACCCCGCGGCGCAGAATCTTGGTGGGAGTATCATCGGGCAAAGTGGGCTTGTAGTTGATTTTTTGTAGCGCCCCGCCGAACGCCCGCAGCTTTTCCTCGCCGCTTATAAATTTCACATTCTCCACCGTTACACCCGAGGCGCTGGATCGGAACAGTACAAAGAATTCCGCGCTGCCGCTCTGCTTGGCCAACGTACCCAGTTTGACGGTGCGTAGGTTCTGCAACTCCTGGTTCGATTTCGAGACCAGGGGAGGGACCTTGCCTTCGCCGCCCACCAATGCCGCCAATCGACCGCGCGTTTCCGGAATTGGCCGGATACCGCTCATCGCCAGCGCGTAAGTGTGAATCGCTTGTTCCTTCCGCCCGCGCTTTTCGTAAATCTGGCCGAGGTGATCGCCGACCTCGCCGTGCTGTCCCAGGAGCCAGGCTGCCGAGACGTACTTCTCCGCTTTGTCCAGATCGCCTTTAGCAAAATGAATCCACCCCAGTGTGTCCCAATAGGCGACCAGGGAAGGCGCCAGCCCCAGGTCCCGCGCGCTGAGTTGTTCGAGAGTCAAATTGCGCAGCGCGGCCGCGGTCGCGGCAATGGCTGATTCGGCATATTGCTGCGCCTTATCCAGATGGACCTTCTTCAACGAAAGCTGATAAGCGATGTTGTTCCACACCACCGGCGTAGCTGAGATTTCCACGGCATGATCGAAGGCCGCCAGTGCCTTCTCATCCTGCCCAAGATTGAGGTACGAATCCCCCAAAGTAACCTGCAGTAGAGGATCATCAGGCGCGAGCGACACTGCCTTCTCCAACTCCCCCGCCGCCTCATCATATTTATGCCATTCCGCATACATGGTCCCCAGGTTGCCGTGAGCCGACCGATCTAAAGGATTAACTTCGATCTGCTGGCGGAAAGCCTTCACGGCTTCGTCATAGTTGCGGTCCATCCAGTAAGCCCGCCCCAGGTTGTTGTAGGCATATTGGTCATACGGACTGACTTCAATCTGTTTGTTGTAAGCCGGAATCGCCGCTTTGGTGTCGCGTTGGGCCAAGTAGGCGTTACCTAGGTTGTTCCACGCCAGCTTGTGCTTTGGATCGACTTCGACCGCTCGCTTCAACAGTTGAAGAGCCAGCGGATAATTCCCATTCTGGAGCGCCGCGTATCCGCTTTCGTTCAGCTCGTCAGCCTTCAGGTTCGGCGGCGGCGCTGGACTTCCGGCTACCGTGCTCTCGATCGAAACCCGCTGCGCCAGGTCCGAGAACACAGCACGCCGGAAGGCCAGATAATCTCCGGTGCGCTCAGCCGGCAGTTCGCGCTCTCGCAAAACGAGCTTGCGCTCTGCGGTAAACGTGCTGCCTTCCAGCTTGTAGCTCGCCTGGTACTCGGCGTAGTCCCGCTTCATGGAAAAAGGCAGGGGAGCGTGAGCCGCGTACTTGGCCGGAAGTTCCAGCTTGATGCGGTAGGTGTACTGGCCCGGCGGGCCGAATTTGACGGGCTCAAGATCAGTGTCGTCCTGGTCCGCTTCCGCCAGCGGGAATTGCGACAAGGGCAAATTCAGGTCAGACTTCTTTTTTGACCAGTCGAAGTAATTTGCCTTCGCAACCGTGTACTCCAATTCAAACGGCTGGCGTGTGACTGCCGGATCGCTCGCTTTGAGATCGCTGACTTCGCCGTCCAGTCCACTCAGCGCGCTCATAGTTTGCGCGAGCCGCTCCCATTGTTGCCGGGCCACTTTTCGGAAAATCACTCGCAGTAAAAGTTCAGTGTCGCCGCGCAGCGTGTAATGCACGTGGACTGTCAGCTTGCCCAAATCGCTGACTTTCCCCTCCATCTCTTCCAGCTGCGTATTGGGCACGGGCGGGTCGGCAGGCGTCTCTACCAGATGGCCAGCCCCGTTCGGAGGCACGACGAGCGCCTGTTTCTTGCGCAGATTGAAGGCCAGCAACCGATACGGCGCGACCTCCGGAGTCGTATCCATCCAGATTTGATCTTTCCCCACGGGCAGCAGACTGATCACGTGATCAAACTGCGAGGGCGAAGGAACATCGGGATCCAGTTTGCGGCTGGAGTTGATCAGCACCGACGAAGCCCGGTAACCTGCCGCATCCAACATTGCTTCCAGCAGGGTGTGCTTGTCCTTGCAATCGCCGTATTGGTTGTGGAACACGTCCGCCGCGCTGTGTGGCTGATAGCGGCCCACGCCCAGCGACAAACTCACATAACGGAAGTTAGTGGAAACATAATCATAGAGCGTCTGGACTCGGTCCGAATCTGAGGCGAGCCCTTTAATCAGGCCTTCGACCTTGGCGCGAATTTCTGGCGTAGGCATGCGTCGCTCGCGCTCCAGCGCCGCATACCAACGCCCGACCTCCTCCCAGCTGCCAAAGGTGGTTAATTGCACCGCCGGGGGTTCCGGCTCCAACTTCTTCTTCTTCTTCTTGCTTTTGTCCTTGTCGTCGTCCTCGCGAACCAGGTGAGAACTCGTCCAGCGATAAATCCTGCGCCCATCCTCCTCGCTGACCTTTGGCGCGAATTCCGACTTGTTCTTAAGTTTGATCGTCCGCTCCCGAGGAATATTGACCTCAAGCTGCTCGTCCAATGTGATGCTGGTCTTATCGAAGTCATACTCCATCCAGAACTGCCCGGGAGCCAGGGCAGTGTGGATGATGGTCACGATGTCGTACTCGAGCACCTCGCCAGGCCGCAATCCCGGAACCGTAATGTGTTTCTGCCGGTAGTCGGTATAGACGGGGGCGTCACGCTCGATCGGCGCGCTCAGATCCTGCACCGCATCGGGCGGGGCAGTAATCGTGCCCCCATCGGATTTGTGCACGCGAACGTAGGGGATCTCGATCCGCTCGTTGGCAGAGTTGTAGCCAACCACCACTTGGCCCCACTGCCCGACCCCCGCTTCGCTCTGCACTTTGACCCGGGCAAAAAGTTCTTTCCGCCCAGTGCCGTCGTCTTCAAAGCGGTAGCTGGTACGCACCTGCTCGACGACAAACGATTCCTGCGAGTAATCAGGCTTTTCGGCCGACTTCTCCGAGGGCTTGCCCTCCGGCTTCTGGGCACCGGCGAAGATCGACAACACCAAGAAAACAGCAAGTGCGAGGACACGCCGAATCATGAAATACCCTGCGCTGTTTGTATCCCAAGCTGCTGCAGCGCGCAAGGGACTTCTGCCCCCTCTTCCATCCCGAGCGAGCGAAGCCATTCGCCTCGCGAACGGCAAGGCGAGTCGAAGGACCTGCTTTTCTCTAGCACCCGCACGTTACGTTGCGACGGCCGGCTCACCCATTCAAGAAATTGCGGTCGGGAGCGAAGCCAAGGATCTGCTTTGGGGAATGCGCATCACCCCGATCGGGCACGTTTTTAGCGGTGCCGAGCCCAGCCTTCATTCGAGAAAGGGGTTGGCGCTCAAGAATCCGCTCCCGGAACCACCAGGGTGTAAGAAGAGGTGAGCTGAATGGCGTTGTGCAAGGTGCGATACAGCGGGCAGCGCATGGCGTACAGGCCATGGACTCGCTCGACCGTTTCGCGGACCTCCTCCGAGGCAACCAGTCTCAGGTCAACGTGAATGCGCCGGACGACGAGTACGCCCTCTTCCTTTTCTACCTCTCCCACGCATTCCGCGGTGAGTCGACCATGGCTGGCGTCGATGTGGCGCGCCTCCAGCGCACCTCCGAAGGTGCCCATCATTCAACCGGCGGCTGCGGCTATCACGTAGTCGAGTGTGGAGGCGTGAGATTCGCCGAGCGTGGCAGGATCGACTTTATAGTGCTCAGCAATCGCGCCGTGAACGCTGAAGGTAACCGGCTGCGACTCGCCGGGCAGATAGGCTAGACGCAGCGGACCTTTCAGCCGCTCGATCCGCGCTTTCGAGGTGTAAACGACGTCGGGCATGGCGGCCTCCTGCTGCCAGGGAGAAATGCTTGATGACTACTTACTTGATGACTACTTAAGAGTATGTGGCCGTCCTGAACCGGCGTAAGCCGGTGAGGACCTCGCGTGCACTGGCAACGCTTCTCGCTTCTGCACGCCCATGCTTGGCGGCTCAAAGCCGCTCAGCATGACATCGAAACCCGGTGACCTTATTGTCCCTCGCCCATGGACGTATCAATAAAGCTGACCAGATCCCGCTTGAACTTCCTCAAGGACGGCGTATGCAAATAGACCATGTGCCCCGAATCGTAAGTGGCATATGAAATGTTTTTGCGATAGTCGGCCGGCAGATCGAGGTGCTGGATCGTGTAATCGGCCGCATAGAAGGGAGTGGCCAGATCGTAATAGCCTTCCATGATCAGCACTTTCAAGTATGGATTCTTGGTGATCGCCTCCCGCAGAGCCGACGCGGTGTCCGGAAACCCCTGGATTGCCGATCCCCATTCCCATTTGGAAAATCCCGAACCGGCCTGAAACGCAAACACGTTATAAGGCATGTCCGACTTGTACCCCAGCTCCGTGCGCACGTAGTTGTTGAACACCGACGTATACGGAGGCAGAGTCGCCGACCCGGTCGGATCATGGAAAGGTGTGTCCATCAATCCCTCGGGATCCGGCCCGGTAAAGCGGCCGTCCAAACGCCCGACCCGCAGCTTCTGATCAATTAAAAGATAATGTGTGAACTCGCGCACGTTGATCCGCAAGTTAGCCTCATCGATCACCTCTTTGCTCAGCCCGGTGTACCGCGCCATCTGATCAATGACCGCTTGCCGTTCTTGCGGACTCAGCGCATCGCCCTTATCCAATGCCTGCTTGTACTCTGTCGATGCCCACTTCTCTGCCTCCAGTCGCGTCTTGGCCAGATCCTGCGTTAGTTCCCGCGCCAGCTTCTTGTGATACGCCGCAATCATCGTGTACGAGGGCAGGATGAGAACGTACGGCAGATCATTCGTCTTCGCAAATACCAGCGTCTCGAAGTTCAAAACCATGGACAGCAGGACAATCCCGTTGAAGGAAATGCCATGCTCGGTCAGGTATCCAGCCACCCCAGCCGCCCGCGTGGTGCCGTAACTTTCGCCCAGCAAATAAAGCGGGGACGCCCAGCGCTGATAGCGCGTCAGATACAGTCGGATAAATTCGCCAAAGGCCTCGATGTCCCCTTTCACGCCCCAGTACTTCTTCGATAATTCCGCATTAGCGGCACGGCTGAATCCCGTTCCAATGGCATCCACCAGCACCAGATCGGTACGATCAAGAGCGGAATGAGCGTTGTCTTCCATCCGGTAAGGCGCTGCCGGCATGAAGCCATCCGGTTTCAGAACGACTCGTTTCGGACCGAGCGCCCCCATGTGTAACCAGATCGACGCCGATCCAGGCCCGCCGTTGAATGCGAAGGTCAAGGGGCGCTTGCTTACATCCTGCCCATCCAGGGTGTAGGCCACAAAGAACATCTCGGCCTCGATTTTCCCGTCAGCGCGCTTGATCGGCAGCCGCCCGCCCGTCGCCGTGTACTTCAGAAGCTTGCCTTCGACCGTGACCTGATGGTGTGTAGTCACGGGCGGGATTTCCGTAACATCATAATGTTCTTCCTTCTCCTTGTCCTCCGGTTCTGCTTTTTCGGTTTCCGGCTTCTTCTCTTCACGCGCCGGTGCTGTTTCCGGCGTCTTTCTCTCGGCTGTCCGGGGTTGCTCACTCTTGGTCTTCTCATTCTTGGCCTGGGAGGAGTCTGGTTGCTGACCAAGCCCACCCCTCAGCAGTGCGACTACCAGAAGGGACAGCAGACAAAAAGAACGCATCTCCACCTCCCGATCTTGTCGTGCAACGATATTTTGCGGCAGGCATTATATCGAATGGATCAGGAATTGACTTTGCAAGTAGTGTGTGGCGCGGGCGCTCCTGCCCGCGGAGAAGATCGCGCTGCGCGTCGATCTATGCGCGCGCTCCGCGGTTGTGGGCCAGGGATCATGCACAACCCGGCTAGTTGTCATTAGGCTAAAGCTAGGCTAGCTGCGGCTAAAGCCGGTTCCCATTGTTGGCTTGAGAATGCAGAAGCCGAAGACCCCTCCGCCACCCCACTGGAGCTGGTCCTAATCCTGTCTCTGGGCCCAAACCAGGAGTTGCCGCGGTTTTGATTTGTGACACGCAATGCGAATCTGTCAACCAGCACCGAGCTATGTACTCGAGAAGGGTGGAGCAGGGCCTTTGGTCCTACACAACTCATTCCCTTTAGGAACCGGCTTTAGCCGCTGAGGTACTCTGGAGAGCGGCGATACCATTGATGAAACCAGCTCGGTGCAGTTCGGGACCGCTTGCGAAGGCCCGGGAATCGGCCTCACAAGTCCAGCTCGGCCCTTATGGTCCGATCCTCCATGTGAGCGTGCAAACGGAAACCGAGCTTCTGGCAGATGGCGAGCATCGCGTGGTTCTCCGACAGCACCGTCGAGCGCAGCCGCCGCAATTTCTCATCGCGAGCCACCGCAATGAGCCGACGGTACAATTCTGTACCCAGCCCCAGGTGCTGGAATCCGTCATGGATGAGCACCGCCAACTCGGCCTCGTCGCGCCGGTGCAGCTTACTCATGCGACCCACTGCTATGATCTGCGGCGCCCCGCTTGCATCCTCAGGATGCCCCTCGCTGCGCAATACATCGTGCGCGCGGTCGTGAGTCTGCTTGATTTTCCCGGCTGGCTGGCAGGTTTAGTAGTCGTGCTCATAAAACCAAAAGCTTACTCTCACGCTGATACTCACTGCTGTGACCCTGGACACGCTCGCCTCACCCCCGCAATGATTTGCACGCGGAAATTGCTTAATGTCCCGCGAACCCATGTAAGGGTAAACACCGAGTTCTCACCCAGACCCAAAACCAAACTCCCAGGGCCCACATTTTGTGCCCACATTTTGTGCTTGGTCAAACGGGTACTCTGGTCTACAATGCTCGCCCATCCGGGACACTGGTCTGCTAAAAGCATCCCAAGCGGCAGTGCGTCCTGAAGACAATTCAATATCCACTAAGGAGCGATAAGGACTATGAAGAAGCTGCTTACGCTGTTGTTTGCGGTTGCCCTGGCCTTCTCATTGTCGTCAGTGACGTTCGCCCAAGGCGACGCTGCCAAGACCGACGACACTAAGAAGGAAGCCAAAGCCGAGAAGAAGGCCGCCAAGAAGAAGGCTAAGAAGGAAAAGAAAGAGGAGAAGAAGGAAGAGAAGAAGGAAGAAGCGAAGTAATCCCTCTCAAGTCGAAGCTTCGCGAGGACCCCGGCCCACTCTGGCCGGGGTTTTTGTATTGCGGATTACAGGATTATTTCTGCTGTTCGCGCGCCAAACCGTAGTAAAATCCGCGCCATTAAAGCTGCCTTTCCAGGCAGCGTGGGGTGATCACCGGACCCGGGCTGCATTGCCTCCCGCGTCTGGTGTCTGGCAACCTCGCGAATCCAGAAATGCTAGGGGGTTTATCATGGAGCAAAGGCCAATTGGGAATCCCTCCGGAAGCGTATCGCATACCAGCTCTTCCTCTGCCGTGCGGCGTGAGGGCCGCAACGTTTGGATTCTGACCATTTATGGGATCTCGGGTCTGGCGTTGTTCGGCATTCTCGCTTATTACTTCTCCTCCTACATCGTTCACTGACTTGGAATGAGATGGAGGGACCTCCCCGCCCATCCAGCCGAGCGCAGCTCGGCGTGAATGCTCAAGTTGCATGTGCCCGGAGTGCCGCAGCGCCCGTCCAGTACCACGCTGGCATCGTGCTACAATGAGCCGCTCTTGAACTTTCCCCGTTCGAGGAAATACCCAGCAGTTTCCCGATTTATCATTAAACTGTGGCCCAAGACCCCATGCCGAAGACCGCCGCCATCATCTATGCCGACGCCGGCGTAAACATCGATCGCGCGAATCGCACCAAGCAACGCATTAAATACTTGGCCCACAAGACCTTCACGAAAAGCGTCCTGAGCGAGATTGGCGGCTTTGGAGGCATGTTCTCGATCCCGCTGAAGTACCAGGATCCGGTGCTGGTTTCGAGCGTCGATGGTGTGGGGACGAAGCTCAAGGTGGCGTTTGAGATGAACGTTCACCACACCGTGGGCGGGGACCTGGTCAACCACTGCGTCAACGACATCGCCGTGCAAGGCGCCGCCCCCCTGTTTTTTATGGACTACCTGGCTATGGGCAAGCTGGAACCGGAGATTGCCGAAAAGGTCGTCGAAGGCATTGCCGAAGCCTGCAAACACAACGGCTGCGCCCTCATCGGTGGCGAGACTGCCGAGATGCCCGGTTTCTATCCCGAAGGCGAGTACGATCTTGCCGGCTTCATCGTGGGAGTGGTGGAGCGCGAGCGCATTGTAAACGGCAAGAACGTCCAGATTGGCGACATCGTGCTCGGGTTATCTTCCAATGGCCTGCACACCAATGGCTACTCGCTGGCTCGCAAACTCCTTTTTGAGGTAGCTCGCTACACAGCAGATACCTACGTGAATGAACTCAAGGGCAAAGTGGGCAATGAACTCATGCGCCCTCACAGAAGCTACTGGCCGGTCCTGCGAAAACTCATTGATGGCGACTGTGTGACGGCGATGGCTCATATTACTGGCGGTGGCATCACCGAAAACCTGCCGCGAGTCCTGCCTCGTGGCATGGCAGCGGCCATTGAGTTCGGTTCCTGGCCGGTACTCCCCATCTTCGAGCACATGCAAAAAATAGGCAATGTCCCCCAAGACGAGATGCTCCGCACCTTCAACATGGGGATGGGTTTGTTGCTGGTGGTTCCCGCCAAAAAGTTTAAGAAAGCCCAGACTGTTCTGGAGCGAGCCGGAGAGAAGTCCTACACCGTCGGGCGCGTAGTTAAGGGCGATCGCAAAGTAATCTACTCCTAACACGATTGTAGATTTCAGATTGCAGACTTTTCTAGATCTCTTGAATGTTTCAATCTGAAATCAAAAATCACCAATTCTCCCTTCGCTGTTGAATAATGCTTCCTGACACCCGAGACCCGGCACCTGGGACCTGTCTTCATGAAGAACCTTGGCATCCTCCTCTCCGGACGCGGCTCTAATTTCGTTGCCATCGCCGACAATGTTGCCGCAGGGCGCATTCCGAATGCCCGCATCGCCGTGGTCATTTCCAACAAAGCCGATGCGCCCGGCATCGAAATCGCGCGCAGCCGTGGATTGACGGCATTAGTCATTAGGTCTAAAGGCAAACAACGGGAAGAGCACGAGCGCGAGATGGTAGCCGCTCTCCAAAAACATAACATCGACCTCGTCTGCCTCGCCGGCTATATGCGCCTTCTTTCACCATGGTTTGTGCAGCAGTTCCCGCAGCGCATCCTCAATATCCATCCCTCCCTGCTCCCGGCA
The DNA here is from genome assembly GCA_003225055.1 of Acidobacteriota bacterium. Classification (GTDB taxonomy): domain Bacteria; phylum Acidobacteriota; class Terriglobia; order Terriglobales; family Acidobacteriaceae; genus Gp1-AA122. The sequence continues at coordinate 58,966 of QIAU01000123.1, read as the reverse complement.
TTCCCGGGTCTCGAAGCTCAGCAACAAGCCTTTGCCTATGGCGTGAAGGTCTCCGGCTGCACCGTCCACTTCGTCGACGAGGAACTCGACCACGGAGCCATCATCGTGCAACGGGCGATTCCCGTTCTCGACCGCGACGACGAACACAGCCTAGCCATCCGCATCCTCGAACAAGAGCACCTAGCCTATTCGGAAGCCATCAAGATCGTGCTGGAAGCAAATTTCGAAATCGTGGGCAGACGACTCGTGAGGAAAATCACGGCGCCATGACGGCAAGGTTCGGTATTTTCGGATTGAAGAATTTTCGCACAGAACAGTACTTGAGTCGCGGTGAGGCCGACAGACGAACTCAACCCGAGGACGAAAAGTTCGCATTGCGCATGATTCGACTCTGACGAGGCCCGTATTCTCGGCAAGCAACTCTTACGCTCCGTCACATCGGTGGCCGCGCATTATCGCGCCGTTTTCCGATCACGTTCAGGCGGCAAATTCGTAGCTCGAATCGGTGTAGTCGTAGAAGAAATCGATGAAGCAGTGTTATGGCTCGAACTTCTAGTCGAATCCGGCATCCTTGAAGATTACACAAGCTCGCCGTGCGCCACTGCAGCAGCAAGCGAACGAACGGTTTGCCATCTTTGTATCCTCCCAACCCGCGGCCAAAGGGCTTCCCCCACAATCGGTCAACTCGTAAATCCGTCAATTCGTAAATATAATCAATGCCCGATGCCCGGCTTTAAACCCGTCGACGAACAATTCGCCTATCTTAAAAAAGGCGCCGCCGAGATCATTCGCGAAGCGGACCTCCGCGCCAAGCTGGAGAAATCGCTCGTCTCCAGCAAACCACTGCGCGTAAAGGCAGGTTTCGACCCCACCGCTCCCGACCTGCACCTCGGCCACACCGTCCTGTTGCGCAAGCTGAAACATTTCCAGGACATGGGCCACACCATAATCTTCGTCATCGGCGACTTTACTGGCATGATCGGCGATCCAACCGGTCGCTCCGTGACACGCCCCCCGCTCAGTACCGAAGAGATTAGGCGAAACGCCCAGACCTACATGACTCAGGTGTACAAATTCCTCGACCTGCACAAGACCGAGGTACGCTTTAACAGCGAGTGGCTGGGCAAGATGAATTCGGAAGACTGGATACGCCTCGCCGCCAAGTACACCGTGTCCCAGATGCTCGAGCGCGACGAGTTTCACAAACGTTTCCAGGAAGAAAAGCCGATCGCGATGCACGAGCTGCTCTACCCGCTGGCTCAGGCGTACGACTCCGTAATGCTGAAAGCCGATGTTGAACTGGGCGGCACGGATCAAAAGTTCAACCTCCTTGTGGGGCGCGAAATCCAGCGCCATTTTGGCCAGGAATCACAGGTGGTGTTGACTACTCCCATCCTCGAAGGTCTCGACGGCGTGCAGAAGATGTCGAAGTCTCTGGGCAACGCTGTCGGCATCCAGGAGAAGCCGCTGGACATGTACGGCAAGCTGATGTCGACCTCCGATGAGATGATGTGGCGTTATTACGAGCTGCTGACCGATCTGTCTCTGCCCGAGATCGAGAAAATGAAGCGGGACTCGCACCCGATGGAAGCCAAGAAAAACCTGGCCCATCGCATCGTGGCTGATTTCCACTCTGCGGATGCGGCCACCAAGGCGGCCGAGGACTGGGCCAAGCAGTTTCAGAAAAACCAAGTCCCGGAGAATATCGAGCAGATCAAGATACCCTACGCTGATGTCGCAGCCAGTTCAAAGAACGGGCATGCTGTCAAGCTTGACAAGTTGTTAGCACGCTGCGGCCTCGCCGACTCGGTAACTGACGGATCCCGCAAAATTAAACAAAAAGCCGTGCGGATAAACGGCGAGGTGATAACCGATTTGATCGTCCCGGTCACAGTGCCCGGCGAAATGACCATCAGAGTGGGCCGCTCGTTACGCAAAATTTCTCTAGCCTGAGCCTTTCTCTGCGATCGCGGCGCTCTCGGCGGGAAAAAATCTTCCCCTGTCCTGTCTTCGTGGCTAGACTTTCTGCTACTCTCGTGCCGCAAAAATGCGCGCCGCTGCCATTCTCGGCCTGGGTTCTTCCAGGCGTGATCTAGCCTCTGGCCTTCTAGTGTCTAATTGAACCGGCCTTAGAGCAGTACACGGTCAGGGGAGGTGAGCCGGCATCTGCATCGACTCCTGCAATCGATGTCGCCGGTGGGAGCGAAGATAGCCACTCGAAACTAGAAACTGGAAACAGCCTTAGTGCTACACTAACCCCCTCACAAGGCAAACTATGGCAGATGGCAAAGGTTCGCGCACCCTGCTTTGGATCCTGATAGGAGGAGGCGCCTTCTTCCTTTTCGTCTTGGCTGTGTTCGCGCTTGTCTACATCACCCTGCGTACCGGAGAGCAGACTTCTTTTGCCAGCAGCTTCGGGGACAAGATCGCGGTTGTCGACCTCGAGGGGGTCATTCTTAACCCCAAAACTGTTGTCGACCAGCTCAAGAAATATGCTGACGACGACTCCATAAAAGCCATCATCCTGCACGTCAACTCGCCCGGCGGGGGTGTCGCCGCCTCGGAAGAAATCTATCGCGAGGTCAAGCGCGTGCGCGACGAGAAGAAGAAGCGAATCGTAGCCTCCATCGAAACCGTAGGGGCAAGTGGTGCCTACTACGTATCCTCTGCTACCAACAAGATTTACGCCGACCAGGGAAGCATTGTCGGCTCCATCGGAGTCATTTCAGAATGGGTAAATTACGGAGATCTCCTGCACTGGGCCAAGATGAAAGAGATCATCCTCAAGACCGGCGAATTCAAGGACACCGGCAATCCCACCCGCGACTTGACTGCCGCCGAGAAAGAGTACCTACAGGCTCTGATCAACAATCTGTACGGACAGTTCATCCAGGCCGTGGCTGAGGGCCGCAAGCTGAAGGTGGACGAGGTACGCGCCATTGCCAACGGCAAGGTCTGGACTGGCGCACAGGCGTTGCCTATGAAGCTGATCGATCAGGTGGCCGATTTCCAGGGAGCCGTGGAAGATACGGCCAAAGCCGTAGGAATCAAGGGAGAGCCAACCCTGGTCCGCCCAGAGAAGGACCGTAAGACCGTTCTCGACCTGCTTTTCGGGGACATCTCCCAACTCCTGCCCACGCGAGAAAAGTTAATGGAACAGCACATGGGCTTTTATTATCTCTGGAAGTGACAGCAGGAATTGGTCTTTCCTACTCTCTTGCAAGGGTACGCCTGGTTGTCCCGCTCCCCAGGATCAGGGTCACGCAAGTCCCCGGGTATCTAAAACGCCCTTGCGCGAAGTACATGAAATTTGAGACCTTTATCCGGACCCTTTTCCCGACACGAGGGCCTAGACACTCACGGAGAGAGACGTTATGACCAAAGCCGATCTAATCGACGAAGTCTCCCGGCTAGCTGAACTAACCCGCAAGGACAGCGAAGTGATCGTCGAGACCATCTTTGACAGCATCGTGCGTTCCCTCCGGGTGGGCGACAAAATTGAGATTCGTGGTTTCGGCAGCTTCCGCACCCGCCAGCGCAAGCCCCGCGTCGGCCGCAACCCCAAAACCGGAGACCGCGTCGAGGTTCCCGCTAAAAAGATCCCGTTCTTCAAGCCCAGCAAGGAGTTAAAGGATTTGGTGAATGGTGGCCAAGGCGAAGCCGCGGGCGCGACCGCCACCCCTCCGGCTCCTCCGGCCCAGTAATCAAAGTTGTGGTTAGAATGAAGGGCGAAGTCCTTGCCTACCTGGTTGGTAGCGACGGGACTAGCTAGCCACTGACTACTATCGCTTACCGCGTTCCGGCCACATACACATCCGCCACCTTCAACGCCAAAGCGCTGGCATCCAAGTCACTCCGGTTGCACAAAACGATCACCGTAAGCCTGTCATCCACGAAGCGCTGGATGGCGGTACGGAAGCCCAGGGTCTCTCCGTAATGCCACATCCGTCTGTGGCCATTGTAGGGATTCAGAAACCAGCCAAAACCGTATTCTGCAGGACTGCCATCCGGCTGAGTGAGTTGACCCTGAGGGAGTCTAACCGGAGTCAAGGCGGGCTCCATCTCGGCCGGGCTCAACAGAGTGTGCTCCCGCAAGGCGGTATCCCACTGGTCTAAATCCTCGACCGATGAATAGACGCCTCCGTCTCCGAGCGTCGCCGAGGTAGGACTCTGATCGGTCTCATGCCAGCCGTCCGGTTCCCGGCTGTGACCATAGGCGCGGTTCGGAACCTCTTTCTTTCCTTTCTCATACGCGATGCTGCCCCTCATCTTGAGCGGCATGAAGATCCGATCGTGCAAAAATTGGCCGAACGGCTTGCCTAATACCCTCTCAACAACCATTCCCAGCAAAACATACCCCGAGTTGCTGTAGGCCCATTTTGTTCCGGGCGGGAAGTTTGTTGTCTTCTCTCGCTTCAACAACTCAAGCACCTCGGGATCTCTTATTTGACGAAGCTCCCGCGACCCAGACTGGTAATCCTTAGGCATGAGGTCCTCGTAATCTTTCAGGCCGGAAGTGTGGTTCAGAAGCTGTCGGATGGTTATCTCCCTGCCGTAGTCCGGAAAATCCGGAAAGATGTCGGTCAGGCGACTCTCGTACCGCAGCTTCCCGTCGTGCACGAGCAGCATGATCGCCATGGCAGTGAATTGCTTCGTTACTGAGGCCAGACGAAAATCAGTACGCCCATCGATCGGGCGATGGGTGCGCAGGTCGGTCACACCATAGCCACGCTGGAAGACTACATGTCCATTTTCGATGACCAGCACGGCCGCGCCCGGCAAATCGCGAGATTTGAGGGATTGAAAAATCGCGTCCACTTGCTTGGTTCGATCCGGCTCGGCCATGCCGAGCCGAGCCGAAACGACGCAGCAGAGCAGCAATCCAATTCTCAATCTTCGGCGCAACCGAAGCTCCTGACGACTTAGCCCCGAATTCCTGCTACTCCCAGTAACCGCCCTGTATTGCCATGCTCGGCACGGTAGGAAAACAAAATGTCCCGGCGGCATGATGTGCACAGGTCCGACGCGCCAATACTTTTGGCCGGCACCCCGACCGCGAGAAGCTGCCTTCGATTTGCCTCCACTAAATCCAGAAACAACTTCAGCGGCAGTTCCGAATGCCCCGGCGGACGTGCGCTCAGAAACAGCAGAGGATACTTGTCCCGAATGGGATCCGCCTCTTTGATTTCATGGAACAGATCAGCGGCATAAGCAAACTGCGACTCAAATTTGCTTCGGACCTCCTCGCCGACTTCATAGCAGCACTTGTGAATCCCCGGACCAATCGCCGCCCGAATGTCCTCCGGCTGGCTTTCAAACCAGCGCCGCATTTCGCCAACTCCTTTTTCCACAATCCGTTTGATCGTCCCTCGCCAGCCGGCGTGAAAGACTCCAAGGGCACGCCGTTTTGTATCCACCAGAACTACCGGCAAACAATCTGCCGTTTGCACGGCTAGCAGGACTCCGGGAGTATTCGTAACCAATCCATCACCAACTGGATGTTGCGCGACGCCGCTCACCCGCTGGATTAGATCCGAATGGACCTGGCGCAGCGTGACAAGGGGCCACTGCTGTTCCCTGCGCATTGCCCCAACAGCCTTGAGAAAAGCCTCCCGGTTACGCTCGACATCAGCTCGCCAGTCGCCTTTCGTGAATCCGAGATTCAGAGCATTACCGCCATATAACTTCGAGAACCCGCCCACCCGCGTGCTGAACCCGTGCACCAGCCAGGGAATTCCCTCAAGAGACTCGGCTCGCAGGATATTTAGTTTTCCCGATGCACCCACTTTGATCGGCACATCACCATCTTAACGGAGCGCGCGTTTGCTGGGACCGACTCCGGTTCGCTATAGTTGAAACTCATGTACGACGACTTCTGCGCCGTCGACCCCTGGACGAAGAAGAACGTGCACTGCATCTACCAGGCTCTGATCGTGGCCATTGCAACACGCCACGCCGACGCGGTAGACGTCAAGTTCCTGGTAGATGGCAAGCCCGTCTGGATCGCTCTGCCACATCCCGCCTGGGTTAAATACCGAGACCGTACCGGCAAAACGATTACTGACCCGCTGGCCGTAGAAATTGCCGGCCATTATCTGAAGACCGCGCTGCAGTCGGGCGAAGGCGTGGGCCGCGAGATGTACTCGCTCACCGTGAACCAAACTCTTCAGCATCTCAATGCGGTTGTCACTGAACTGGAAGCGGCCCCGGCCATCCAGTCCCAAAGCGTGTCGTCCTGAGCGAGCGCACACTTCCCGGTAGAGACGCGGCTTGCCGCGTCTCTCAGGCCCGAGCAAACCCTTTCTCCCCTAACACCCTCCAAGTACACTGGTCACTTTTATCTGTGACGTGAAAACACTTTCGTTCTTTTTTCGTGCCGCGAAAATTAACCGTTGTCTTCGAGCGGCTCGGGATTTCGGCCCTGTTTAACCGGGTGGGCACTTGGAGATGCTCCGTAAATAGGGGACAATATTGGCTTTCCTTTTGCCGCTAAGCCGCCTGTAGCTAACGGCACTGATCGACCCAAGCCGGCCGGTACCAGGAGACACCGATCATGTCTAGCCTTGCCCTGGAAGTGGAATCAAGCAGCAAACCGAAACACAGGCCGTTGACGCGTTGGGTAGACCAAGTCGCGCAGATGTGCAAGCCCGATCGCATCCATTGGTGTGACGGTTCCGCCGAAGAATACCAGGCCCTGCAGCGTCTCATGACCCTATCGGGCATTGCCATCCCGCTCGACCCGGAGAAGCGTCCCAACAGCATTCTGGTTCGGTCCGATCCTGGCGACGTCGCTCGCGTGGAGGATCGCACCTTTATTTGCTCGCGCTCCCAGGAAGACGCCGGCCCTACCAACAACTGGGAAGACCCGGCCAAGATGAAAGAGAAACTCACCGAACTCTTCACCGGGTCCATGGCGGGACGCACCCTGTACGTGATTCCGTACAGCATGGGTCCGATTGGTTCGCCCATCGCCAAGATCGGCGTCGAGATCACCGACTCGCCTTACGTCGTGGTCAACATGCACATCATGGCCCGCGTGGGTACCCACGTTCTCGATGTTTTCGGAGAAGACGCCGAATTCGTACGCGGCCTGCACTCGATTGGTGCGCCTCTCGCGCCCAATCAGCAGGATTCCACCTGGCCTTGCAACAAGGGGCAAAAGTACATCTGTCACTTCCCGGAAACTCGCGAGATCCTGTCCTACGGTTCCGGTTATGGCGGAAACGCACTGCTGGGTAAGAAATGTCATGCCCTGCGCATCGCATCGGTGCAGGCGCGTGACGAGGGCTGGATGGCGGAGCACATGCTTATCCTGAAACTCACCAATCCTGCTGGCGAGTCCAAGTACATGACCGGTGCGTTCCCATCGGCCTGCGGCAAAACCAATCTCGCCATGCTGATCCCCACGCTACCTGGCTGGAAGGTGGAAACCATCGGAGACGACATCGCGTGGATGAAATTCGGCGCCGACGGCCGCCTCTATGCCATCAATCCTGAAGCCGGCTTCTTCGGAGTCGCGCCCGGCACTGGCATGAAGTCGAACCTGAATGCCATGCTCACGGTGAACAAGAATTCCATTTTCACCAACTGCGCCATGACGCCTGACGGTGACGTGTGGTGGGAATCCATGACCGAGGACAAGCCCGCCGAGCTGGTCGATTGGCTTCGCCGGCCATGGACCCCAAACTCAGGCCGCAAAGCCGCCCATCCCAACGCCCGTTTCACCACCCCTGCCGGCCAATGTCCGGCCATAGCCCCCGAGTGGGAAGACCCCAAAGGCGTGCCGATTGACGCCATCCTCTTCGGAGGCCGTCGCGCAGGGGTTGTTCCCCTGGTGATCGAAGCCTTTAACTGGCAACATGGAACCTTCTTGGGAGCGACCGCCAGCAGCGAGACCACTGCGGCGACCACAGGCAAAGTCGGCCAACTCCGCCGCGATCCGATGGCGATGCTCCCCTTCTGCGGCTACCACATGGGTGACTATTTCGCTCACTGGTTGAAGATCGGCAAACATGCCCCGGTCTCCAAGCTGCCCCAGATTTATTACGTCAACTGGTTCCGTCAGGATGAAAGCGGAAAATTCTTGTGGCCCGGATACGGCGACAACAGCCGCGTGCTGAAGTGGATCTTCGAGCGCTGCGACGGAAACGCCTTAGCACAGGACACTCCGGTTGGCCGTGTTCCCGCTCGCGGCGAACTCGATTTGGACGGCATCCACATGCCCGCCGAGAACATGGAGAAACTGCTCCACGTGGAGACGAAGGACTGGCTCGCTGAGGTCCCCCTCATCAAAGAGCATTTCGCAAAGTTCGGCACGCGATTACCCGAAGGTCTGCAGACGGAACTGGCTGCGCTAGTCGACCGGCTGAAGTCGGACAAGCAGTAGATTCTTGAACATCCAGTGTGGCGCGGATACTCCTGTCCGCGCGTGCCAACGCAACCGTCTTTAATTCCCACCTTTGCAAAGGCTGGGCCTACTGTCGAGTGAAGCGCAATGCCGCGCGCCAGGGATAGACCCTCTCCTGCTCGCTCTCCCAGAATCAAAGATTTGCAGGGCGACCTTCGCTAACCTTCAGATGCAAGTAGATTTCGGGGAAATATCCCATAACTTAACTTGGCGATAAGCGCTCTGCACTTAAGGCGCGAGCCCGAATGGCCAAGAGCGAAGCCGATCACAGGCAACTGCTTTTTAGGTACACGCCTCCCTGATTCCAGTGTGGCAGCCACGCGGGGGAGGTTGACAAGGAAGACTCAGGCAGGGCAATCAGGCCCAGGTTGCGATCAACGATGGGGGGTACCTCGATGGTTGGAACCCCACCCGGCTGCTGGCGACGATTGACGAACATATGCCACCGATGCCACCGACTCGACCGCCAAACCCGAATTCCTTTTCGACCTCGACCGCACCCTGATTGACAGCGTTTACCAGCACGTTCTCGCCTGGCGCGAGGCGCTCCAAGAAATGAAAATCGAGCTTTCCATCTGGCGCATTCACCGCCGTGTGGGCATGAGTGACGGCCTGATCCTTACCGCCCTGCAGGGGGAGACTGGCCGCACGCAAATTGACCAAAGAAGAGACCAAGCGCCTGCGGCGTTTCCCCACTGAAGCCTTCCTGAAAGGCGTCACCCAAATTCGCCCGCTGCCCGGCGCGTGAGAACTGCTCAGCACGCTTTCGCGCCTGTCAGTTCCCTGGGCGATCGCAACCCTCACCCGCAATGACGTTGCTCATGGCAAGCCGTTCCCAGATGTATTTCTCGCCGCAGCCAAGCGGCTGGCAGTAGATATCAACGATTGCGTTGTCGTCGGCGAACAACATCCGGGACTGGCTGTCCTCGCCTCGAGCCCACGCGTTGGGAGGCGGCCTGCTCTGCGGAGGCCATGGGCAGGATGAATTAGGGCAGACAGGCGCCTACCGCGTCTACGAAGACCCTGCAGAAAAGCTCTCCGTCAAGACGGCGAGTGTCTCGCGCGAACTATGAACCGAGAACCAGGAACTGACAACTTTATTGTGTTCTAATCACTCCATGTTCTCCCGCAAGATCCGAGTCGAGTACGAAGAAGATTCCCGACTCCATCCCTGCCCGCTGAAGTGGCTTGACGGCTTCAGCATGCGTAATTTCACCAATGCCCCCGTCTTTGACGACACTATTCCCGTTGCAGATGGATTCATGGAGATCGGCGCGCGAGTGCCGCTGGAGGACCTGAAGAGTTCCATGGAAGACTGGTTCCGGCGCAAGAGTTATCTGCCAAGAAATGCTGTTTTGAAGGTTGAGGAAGTTCGCCAGTAGCGGTCAAAGCAGCTGCCACCCCTATCCGGACAGATAGTCCCGCCTTGTCCGACTGGATAGGTGCACGGCCATTTTGATTCTTCGTTGCATTAGCGTGCAGTGGAGTTCATCTTCTTCTCTCTTCTGCAGTTCTCACATCTCGCCCGCCTCTGCGTCGCGCTCTGGAGTATTGGCGAGCTATTTGCCACCTCAGCTCTCAGTGGGGATTTTCCAGAGTCGGAGGATGACAATGAAAAGCACAGTCGCAGTGACCCATTGAGCGACAATGGTGATCCTCGCGATCGCCCTGATAACTGCTCCAGTCTTGGGGAGAGAAGGCAATTGGAAGCTTGATTCCGATCATTCGACCGCTCGCGTATTCCTCGGCGCGAATGCCTCCGGATCGGTGTCACTCGTCTAGTAGCAGGCAAGGCCGAGTTATGCGCCTCCGAGCCTGCTGGTTCGACATTCGATCTTATTAAAATAGCATCGCCCCGGCTGAGGGCAACGCAAAGACCTTTAAGTTGCGGCGTGTGGACGTCGGGCACCATGGCAAACCGGAGGTCACCGGTTACCTGACGCTGACCCGCATCGTGCGCCCGGTGACGCTCAACCCCGGCGAGGACTACTTCGGTCCGGTTTACGGGGACTCGGTTATCCGAACCGCCACGCGCGCGGTCAGGTTTGCGCTCTCGACGAACAACCTGGAAGAAAAGGCGGAAACCGCCGCTGAATCCAGGTTCTATCGTGAAAATTGCGGAGCTGTTCGCGGCAATCACCGATATCAGTTGGCAGGCGGTTGTCCCATGAGAATTGCGATCTTGAGCCCGCGGCCGAGAACTACGCCGGTGCCGCTTGCACGGGAACTGTGATTGAACCGATTCGCACGGAAGCCGCGAGCGGTGGCGAGGGGTTCGAACCTGCTCGCCGGAAGGCGGCCTGATGACGATCGTTCTGAGACTGCGCCTGGATCGGGAGCTGGGTGAGATGTCGGGTAACTAAACTAAGTGTCCAAGGCATTGCGGCCATGCCGTGAGTAGCTATGCAGGGTCTCCGGGCAACGGGTGGCCCTTTTTCATTTCCCTTCTCGGCAGAGACAGGAGCAACCCGCAGTTACTTCGCATAGTGCAGCAGCGAGAACACATCGCACCCCTTAAGCTTCTCGCGACCTTTCAGGAAATCCAATTCAACTACGAAGCCCAGGCCGGCGATATCCGCTCCCAGCGACTTGGCCAACTCCACAGTTGCGGCGGCCGTGCCGCCCGTGGCCAGCAGATCGTCCACGATAATCACACGCTGTCCTTTGTCGATCGCGTCTTTATGGACCTCCAGCACGTTGCTGCCATACTCCAAATCGTACTCAATTCTTTGTGTGGCCGCCGGTAGTTTTCCCGGCTTGCGCACAGGCACGAATCCGGCGTTCAGGCGATACGCAGCAGCGGGGCCAAAAATGAAACCGCGCGCCTCCATCCCCAGGACCAGATCGATATCTTTCGCCAGGAAGTGTTCCGACAAGGCATCCACAAGGGTCGCGAATCCCAGCTTGTCTTTGAGTAGGGTGGTGATGTCGTAGAAGAGAATGCCCTTCTTGGGGAAATCGGGAACTTCACGGATTAACTTCTTCAGCGGTTCGCAATCCACGGCCGCCTTAATTGCCATCTACCAGGCTCCTTCAATGCGGAATGTGTTCAGGCCAGACACGGGCCGCGCGTCGGCTTCTTGGACATCATCCACGCGCGCAGCCCGCGGGCCTTCCCTCAACCGAGAACGCAAACCGGCCAGCTGCTCGCGTGTACCCATGGCGAGGACTTCGACGCTGCCATCAGCGTTGTTACGAACCCATCCGGCGACACCCAGCATATGAGCCTCGCGCTCCACGAACCAGCGGAAGCCCACTCCCTGGACTCGTCCACGTACCACGAATCGACGGGCTTCGACTGATTTGTTCTCGCCAGTCGCCATGCAAGTAACTTCCGCCTGGATGGTCCGTATAGTTGATATCAGGGCACGGCGTTTACAGGCTGCGAAAAAAATCTGGTTTGGGGCGGCGCAGCGCTGCATTGCTGCGATAAACAGCTTATTTTCGTTAGCGGGCTTTTAGCCGCCGAGGTCACTCTGCCCACTTTTTCCACAGCCTGTTCAGGCGTGCCGCAAGCATCCCTAATATCGGTATTGTCTTCCCGAGCGGCTTCCGCCGCGAGTCTGCTTTCGACCTAGGCTTCCGAAACCTAGGCTCTCGACAGGTACGCCCCTTCTGACGTATCCACCCTGATCTTTTCGCCTTCGTTGATGAACGGTGGCACCTGCACCACCAAGCCAGTCTCCGTCTTGGCCGGCTTGGTGACACTGGAAGCGGTCGCACTCTTCAGTCCCGGCTCAGTCTCGACCACAGTCAATTCGACCGTCTGCGGCAACTCGATCCCGACCGCCTTGCCATCGAAGAACTCCACTCTGATCTGCAGATTCGGGATCAGGTAATCCACCGCATCCCCGAGAATGTCCTTGTTGAGGTGCGTCTGCTCGAAGTTCTCGGTGTTCATGAAGTAGTAGTCATCGCCGTCGTTATAGAGATACTCCATCGAAACCTCGTCGACGTTGATCTTTTCGATGGCGTCAGCCGACCGGAAGCGGTGCTCGAACATCGCTCCCGTGCGCAGGTTGCGCAGCTTAGCCTGGATGAAGGCGCGCAGGTTCCCCGGCGTGCGGTGTTCCACGCTGAAGACCGCATGCAGGTCGTTGTTGTGTTTGATAATCATGCCGGGGCGAAGCTGGGTTGCAGGGATAGCCATTGCGGCGTACTCTCTCCTTGAAAAATTGCTCGGCAGGCCGGCGGACCCGCTATCCGCGCCCGCCGCGTACGGGGACCAAACTCATTATTTTACACATGCTTGGACGGAATGGGAACTAACGGCGGGTTGATTGTAACGCGCGCGATTCTTCGTCGGCCCGGCGGCCTCCTCAGAATGACGCTGTGCGAGTATGATGAGGAAGAATCTACGGTTGTTTGGACGAAATAGACGAACTCTGGTTGCCAAAACCGGAGGTCATGTTACTTTTGCTCGAATCATAATTGCTCTAAACCCGGGCCCGGAAACTAGCATCTTGTAGAGGTACACGAGGTGGCAATATGCGCTTGGGAACTTACGAATCTTCCGACAAGAGCACTGCTGGAATCGCTATTACGTTTTTACTCATCGGCGTGGGCGCTGGCGCCTTGGCCGCTCTCCTTTTAGCTCCCCAGAGCGGCAAGCAATTGCGCCGCGATCTTCGCCGCAAATACGAAGGCGCCAGGGACGCGGTCGAAGATTTTACCGACGAAGCGAAAGAGAAAGTGGAAGACGCCATGGGCCGCGGCGCCGACTGGGTGGAAACGGCGCGCGAAAAAGTGGAGCCACTGCGATCCGCGCTCCGAAGAAGATAGATAGGTCTCGGATTTCGCTCGTTCGCTCTCAGTCGGAATCTTTCTATGTCGGAATCTTTCTGTGCTGAGAGCCGAAACCTTCAATACAACCGGAAGGACACTTCCACATTAATCTGGACAGCCACGGGCTGCCCATTTTTGCGGGCGGGGTCAAACTTCCAGGTGCGCACGGCTTCGATGGCCTTCTCATCCAGGCCCATCCCTACCGATCGCGCAACCTTGATATCGCGGGGACGCCCATCGCGATCAACAATCATCCAGAGCACGACTGTCCCCTGATACTTGGCTTTACGGGCTTCTTCGGAGTACTCAGGATCGGGCTGATAGATGGCGCGGGGAGCACTCACGCCGCCGCCGACTTTGTAGACACCACCGCCGATCCCGCCACCGTAACCGGGACCTACGCCCGGGCCGTGCCCTGAGCCCACACCGCCGCCACTGCCGCTGCCAATTCCTCCACCTGAGCCGGTTCCGCTGGATGGTGGACCCATAATCTTTGAGAGGGGATCACCGAGCACTCCCATCGGCGGCAACTGAATCTGTGGCGCCACGACTGTTGGCTCAATGGGCAGTTTGGGCGCTTCATTCCGAACAATCACCGCTGGTGGCGTGATCTGCTCGCGGGATTGCCGGGGCAGTGAGCCTCTAGACGCCTCCAGTTTGTCGCGCTCACCGCCGCCTCCGCCACCACCTGATTCTTTGGCCGACGGTGCCAGTACGTAAGGGCTGATATCGGTGACCAAGCCCACAACTCGCTGCTGGATCTGCTGGCGATGCTGCACTACCCAGTGGCCCGACCACACCAGCAGGGCAGCAACCAAAATGTTGAGGGTGAACGAAAAAACGAAAGCTGAGGGGCGGGTGCTATAGGTTCCGTAGCCTTCGCCGAACAGAGTTGGTAAAACGCTAGTTTGCGGACCCGAAGGCGGCGAGGCCGCTGTCGTCATCCTCTCCGCCAGCGACATGGCAACAATCCTGTCTCCTTTAAAGTATAGACGTTTCCGGCCTGCCAAAGTCTTTCAATCTTGCAGGAGAAAGCGAAAGTGCCCCTGCTTTGGCATATAACCCAGATACCTCAGACAAGTCTGTGATCGGCAGCCAAACCAGCCGAGCATGACAAACAAAGTCGGCTTATTGCGACTCGGAAAGAAACTCGTATTCGTCAATCACGGCGGCAACGGCCATTTTCCCGCTTGGCGACGTGTCGTTCACGCGCACCACTTTTCCCTTGCAGCGCACGCGGATAGCTTCGGTCAGCGTAATTTCAGGAGGGAGGGTCAGGGTGAATTCAATGGGGGCGCCGTTGGTGATGGCACTATCAACGTAGAAACAGATACCCCGCGCACTTACGTCTCGGGTCTGTGCCGCCTTCTCCTGCACGCCATTCTCACTAAAAGTAACTGCGACCGGAAGCCGCAGGGCAAACCGCCGAGTGGCACGCTTTTCCGGATGAGGCTCGGCCATTGTCTTACCTCCCTAGGGCTTTGTAAGCATGGCGTGCCAGGTGGAGAGTGTCAAGTATGTACTTAGCCCATTGGGGCCCGGCTCGAGCCTTCTATTCGGTTCCGCATACGCCGCAAGCACTTGAAATTCTGGGCTGAACGCGGGGATGGGGAACTGAGGGGCGCGGGGTGTTCGGGGTGGCGACGCCGCCCCTCCGTTTTGTATGCCTCACCTACAATGACAGGAAATTCTTGATTAGCCGCTTGCCCTGATCCGTCAGCACGCTCTCAGGATGGAATTGGACTCCCTCGACCGGAAAGTTGCGGTGTCGCAAACCCATGATCACGCTGCTGCCGTCGCGCTCTTGGGTCCGGGCGCTGACCTCGAGTTCAGCCGGCAGGCCTTCCTCGGCTACGATCAGGGAGTGATACCGGGTGGCGGTCATGGGCGTGGGCACCCCCTTGAAGATGGTCTTCCCGTCGTGCTCAACCAGGCTGGTCTTCCCATGCATCAAATTTCGTGCGCGCACCACCTGCCCACCGAATGCCGCTCCCAGCGCCTGGTGCCCAAGGCAGACTCCAAGCAGCGGTGTCTTGCCGGCAACACGACGGATCAGCTCAACGCTAATGCCGGCTTCGTGGGGAGTACACGGGCCCGGCGAAATAACAATCCGCTCTGGCCGCATAGCCTCCACCTCGTCTACCGTGACCTTATTGTTGCGGCGAACTTCGACCTCAGCGCCTAGTTCACCCAGATATTGGACCAGGTTGTAGGTGAAGGAATCGTAGTTGTCGAGGACGAAAACCATAGTGGTCAGTGGCTAGCAGGAAGCGCGGACCAAGCCTGCCCGGAGCGAAGTCGAGGGGAGTGTCCGCTCCACACCAGCTTACTAGTCGCAGCGTCCCCTGGCCATCTCTACTGCCCGTAACAGCGCTTGTGCTTTATTCATGCACTCCACAAACTCCGTTGCGGGGTCGGAGTCTGCTACGATCCCGGCTCCCGCCTGCAGGTACGCTTTCTTTCCTTTGAGCAACATGGTTCGTATGGCAATGCAGGAGTCCAGGTTCCCCGCAAAATCGGCATACAGAACGGATCCTCCGTAGACCCCGCGTCGCACCGGTTCCAGTTCCTCGATGATCTGCATGGCGCGGACTTTGGGTGCACCCGCGAGTGTGCCTGCAGGAAAACAGGCAGCGAACGCGTCCAGAGCATCCAGCCCATCGCGCAGCTTGCCTTCCAGGGCAGAAACGATGTGCATCACGTGGGAATAGCGCTCCACGTACATCAGATCTCGCACCTTCACCGACCCGTATTCGCTGACACGCCCCAGATCATTGCGGCCCAAGTCCACCAGCATCACGTGCTCGGCCCGTTCTTTCTCGTCATGCAGCATTTTCTGCTCGAGTTGCTCATCTTCGACTTCGTCGCGGCCACGACGATGGGTCCCGGCGATTGGGCGGTATTCCAGCTTGCGACCCGTCACGCGCACCAGCATCTCCGGCGATGATCCCAGCACGTGGGTGTCGCCGAAGCGCAAGAAATACATGTATGGCGAGGGATTGACCTGGCGCAGTGCCCGATAAAGATTCAAGGGCTGAGCTTCGGGTATGAAGTCCCACCGCTGCGACAACACAACCTGAAAGATGTCTCCCGCCGCGATGTAGTCTTTCGCCTGCTCCACACTTGTCAGAAAGCGTTCACGGCTGGTTCCAGCATGTACCTTCAATTTTCCCAAGCGCCGCCGCGAACTCATCGGCCAGTGTCCCGGCTTCAATCCCGCGGCCAGCTTCTTCTCCAGCGTCGCGATGTCACGCAGCGCCCGATCGTACGCCCGTTTCGGACTCTCCTTAGAAACATCGGCGGTCGCAACGATGTGAATCTGACGCCGCAAGTGATCGAAGGCAAGAATTCGGTCGAAAAACATCAGCTCGCAATCGGGCAGCGAGAGATCATCGGCAGCGTGTTGCCCGATGTTCTCCAGTTGTCGAACCACATCGTAGGAGAAATACCCTACTGCCCCTCCAGTGAAGGGGGGCAATCCCGGCACGATCGCCGACCGATGCCCTCGCAACAATTCCTTCAGGAGCTGGAACACGTTGCCCGCCCGGCGCTCCCGCCGCCTGGCCTGCTGCATGACAATTTCGTCGCCCCGCGCCCGCACCTGCATGTAAGGTCGCGCGCCCAGAAACGTGTATCTCCCAATCTGTTCTCCTCGCTCCACCGACTCCAGCAGAAACGAGCTCGGCTCTCTGGCCGCTGCCGCCAGAAAAGCAGAGACCGGCGTCAGCAAGTCGGCGCTGACTGACTTAACTACCGGAACCAGCGTGAACTCCCGCGCCAGTCGCGCAAACTCGTTGTAATCAGGCTGCACCATGATGGGGTGGATCATTATATGGGAGCGGCGTTTACAGGCGTGGGCGGTCAAGCCAAAACGGCAACAAAGAGGAACGTTAGCACTACGAGGAGGGACCTAGGCTCGGCCGCAATGGGTCACAGCTCCATTTCCCAAGTTTTGCCGCTGACCTGGCCACCAGCCATTCCAACGCACCATACATTTATGTCAATTGACGTAATCCTCCCTGGCATTGGAAGATGGATCAAAGCGTCGGGACAAGGCGACAGACATGTTGGTCAAATTCTGGGGCGTGCGCGGGTCCACCCCCACTCCACAGCCGGAGAATTTGCGCTACGGGGGCAACACCTCCTGCGTGGAGGTCCGCATCAAGGACCAGATCTACATCTTTGACTGCGGCACCGGTTTCCGCATCCTTGGCCACCATCTTGCGCGGCAATATGACACCCAGCCCATGCTGGCCCACATCTTCGTCTCCCACTTTCACTGGGACCACATCCAGGGCATCCCCTTCTTCGGCCCATTGTACGAACGTCGCGAAAACCGCTTCATCTTTCATTCCTCGAGTCGGACCCGTAATCTACGACGAGTCCTGGAAGAGCAAATGGCCGCTCCGTATTTTCCGGTGGACATGAATGAGATGAAGGCGAGCCGCGACTTCCACGATATTCAGGAAGGCCGCGTCGCCTTTGGGGGTGTAACTATACAGGCCAGTTGGCTCAACCATCCCCAGGGATGTCTGGGGTTTCGCATGGAAACCAGAGACGGCATCCTGGTTTATGCGACGGACAACGAGCCCGGACACGCCGAATTCGATAAAAAGGTCCGCAAGTTAGCCGAAGGCGCCGACATCCTGATCTACGATGCCCAGTATCTGCCCGAGGAATACGAAGCTAAAAAGCGGGGCTGGGGACACAGTCACTGGCGTGAAGCCGTCAACATCGTGATGGAAAGCGGAGCCAAGGATCTGGTCCTGTACCACCACGATCCCGACCACACCGACCTCTGCATCGATGCCATCGTCAAAGAAGCCCGCAACTATTATCCCCGCGTCCGCGCCGCCTCGGAAGGCATGGAGATGACGCTGTAGCATCGCCAATCAACACCTCGCAAACGATGTCGTCATCCTGTCGATGACAACGACAGCTCTTGTCAAGCAAAAAAGACCCATCGGGGCATCGCACTGGAAGCGCCGTCTAGGGTGGCGCGGCGTTCATCTCGACGCTCTCACCAGCTTGCCTCCCCGTCGCTACCCCCTTATACTCAGGGGTTTGCCGCCCGCAAATGGGGGTAAGACCCTCCCGTATCAGCTACTGCAATCAGGGGAGATCATAAATGCGGACTGTCGCCTTGGAGCAGGAAGCCAACCCTTGGGAGTCACAAGCAGCGCGCTTCGACTTAGCCGCCAATAAGCTCAACCTGGACGAGGGTCTCTGGAAGGTCCTGCGCTATCCCACTCGCGAAATTATACTTCACATTCCTGTCGCCATGGACAACGGCCACCTGGAAGTCTTCACTGGCTTCCGGGTGCAGCATTCGATAGCACGAGGCCCCGGGAAAGGCGGCGTGCGCTATGCCCCTGATGTAACGCTTGATGAAATCCGAGCCCTCGCTAGCTGGATGACCTGGAAATGTGCGGTGGTAAACATTCCGTTTGGAGGAGCCAAAGGCGGCATTATTTGTGATCCCCACAAAATGTCCATGGGGGAACTGGAGCGCATGACTCGCCGCTACACCGCCGAGTTGGTCGAATTCATCGGTCCCGAGAAGGATGTTCCCGCGCCCGACGTCAACACCAACGAACAGATCATGGCCTGGATGATGGACACCTACTCCATGCACATGCGTCAGACTGTGACTGCCGTAGTCACCGGTAAGCCCATCAACATTGGAGGATCGCGCGGCCGCCGCGAAGCCACAGGTCGCGGCGTCCTGATCGTTTGCGACGAAGCTATCCGCAAGCTAGGCCTCGATCGCGACACGACCCGCGTCGTCATTCAGGGCTTTGGCAACGTCGGTTCCAATGCTGCCCGCCTGATGGCCGAAGCCGGTTACAAGATCATCGGCATCGGCGAAGTGGGCGGGGGGCTTTACAACAAGAACGGCATCGACGTCGAAGCGCTCTGGGAGTTCCGGCAGCGCAATGGCACGATCCATGGTTTCCCGGGAGCGGAGAAGTACGATCCAGCAGAGCTGTTGCTCACCGATTGCGAGATTCTGATTCCCGCAGCCACCGAAAACCAGATCACCAGCCGCAACGCGGACCGCGTGAAGTGTAAGATCCTGGCCGAAGGAGCTAACGGACCCACCACTTCCCCCGCTGACGAGATCCTCGCCGACAAGAAGGTCTTCATTATCCCTGACATCCTGGCCAATGCCGGGGGTGTCACCACCTCCTATTTCGAATGGGTTCAGGACCGCCAGGGCTACTTCTGGAAAGAGTCAGTGGTAAACGAGCAGCTCGAGCACATCATGAAAGCTGCTTTCGAGGACGTAGTGCGCTACTCGGAAACCCACAACGTCAACAACCGTATTGCGGCGTACATGCTCGCTATTGACCGCGTAGCTTACACAATCCGCCAACGCGGCATCTATGCTTAAGTAGGCTTAGGTAGTGCCGGCGGCCCGCCGGCCCCCAAGGTGGTACCCTTCCAATCACAAGGGGATTGCTAACGGAACTAGGGAGGTCGCATGAAGCGCAAGTCCCTCTCCACCCTGCTCTGTACGGTCTTACTGTTCACATGGCTGAGCGGTCTTTCGTTCGCTCAGGCGTCTTCGACTGCCGGCGGCTCGGCCAGAAGCTCGAGCACTGCGGGGAAAAAGAAAACTGTCAAAAGTGACCTGATAGACATCAACTCTGCCAGCAAGGGCCAGCTGCAAACCTTGTCGGGAATTGGCGATGCCACTGCCCAGAAGATCATCGACGGTCGTCCTTACGAGCGCAAAAACGAGCTGGTCAGCAAGAAGGTCGTTGCCAAGTCCACGTACGATGAGATCAAAGGCCGGATTATCGCCAAGCAAAGCAAGTAGCGTAGCGCCGGCTTTGCGCCGGCTCTGGGGCGGGCGCCCTGGCCCGCCCACATAGTTCGAGCTCGGGACTGGTTCCGCCCCTAACACCTGTCGCCCGATACCTTGCGGCCAGCCCCTATCCTTGCGTTGCTTTCCCCATCGAACGTGGAGGATAATTTAACTTCGGATAATTTAACTTCGGATAATTTGATTTGTACCCTGGAAGGCGCTGCCTACCTCCGGTGAATTTGCCCAACTACATCACGATGACCCGCATCTTCAGCATTCCGCTGTTGATGTGGATTCTGCTCAGCACGCGCTTCACCAGCGTGCACGGCGAGAAAGAGCTGCTTGCGTCGGCGTTGTTTATCTGTGCCTCCATCACGGATGGCATTGACGGGTACCTCGCCCGCAAACGAGGTCAGATTACAACTCTCGGCATGTTGCTTGACCCGCTCGCCGACAAACTCCTCATTGCCGCCGCATTTGTGACGCTGGTGCAGTTAAACCCGCGGCTCGTTCCTGCATGGGTTGCTGTGGTGATCATCGGCCGCGAGTTCCTGGTCAGCGGCCTCCGCTCCATCGCGGCGTCTGAGGGTTTTACCATCGAAGCTAGCGACTTGGGCAAATTTAAGATGCTGGTGCAGATCGTCTCGGTGGTAGCGGCGATTCTCGATCTCCGCTGGCAGGAGTGGCGGGTTTACAAGTCTTTCGTCTTCTCGGTGCACTGGATCGCCCTGGTAGCCATCTGGTACATGGTTTTTCTGTCTCTGGTGTCGGCGGCCGACTACTTTGCCGCCTTCTGGTCGAAGATCGATCGGCGCGTGGTGAAGCGGCGCCGCCGCGCCTTCGTCCTTAGCCGGCGGAGGAAGGACGATGTCCCAGCAACCTGATAACCCGCAACTGGCGACCTCCTCGCATTCCTCTCACCTACAGCCCGAGCCTGTCGAGTATTCAACTGAAGAACGTTTGCTATTGCTGAAGGCGGCGCACGATTCGATCGAAGCGGCTTTCAAGAATTGCGACATCCCGTCCGACGCGCCCACGCCTCATTTGGCCGAGCCACGAGGCGCTTTCACAACTTTATACCTGCATGGGCAACTGCGAGGCTGCGTGGGCTATGTCTTTCCGGTCGTGCCCCTTTATCGCACGGTAATTGAAACCGCGCGTGCCTCCGCTTTCGAGGACACCCGCTTCTACCCCGTCACCCAGCGGGAGGCGCTCGAGCTGGAAGTTCACCTCAGTGTGCTTTCTCGGATGCAGCCCATCCGCGCCGAAGAGGTAGAAGTCGGCCGCCACGGACTGCTGATCTCGATGGGAGGCGCTCGCGGGCTGCTTCTGCCGCAAGTGCCGGTCGAGCAAGGCTGGAACCGTGTCCCCTTTCTCGAACAAACCTGCCGTAAGGCCGGACTCTCGCTCGATGCCTGGCAAAGAGGCGCACTGATCGAAGCCTTTACCGCCGAAGTTTTCGGCGACCGCGACTTGCACCTGTAGCGATACCCGCCCGGAACGGAACCACGAACAAGCCGTCCTTATTTGATAATACCGCACGCGATGCGATCGCCGGCATTGCCGGCAGGATCGGTCTTCCTATCGTCAGGCTTGGCGTGAATGACGAGAGCGGTTCCCCCGTTGCTGAACACCGAGTGATTATCGTTGCCCAGATTCACATTCGATGCAGTGACAACGGCCTTGGACTTCCCGGTGTGCTCGACGATGAAATTCGGCATATCTCCCGCGTGCGGGCCGTCGGGATTGTCGAGACCGTGCTTTTTTCCGTCCGGATTAAAGTGCGGGCCGGCCGATTTGAAGTCGGGCGGATCACACTTGGCGTTCTGATGGATGTGGATTGCATGCTCGCCCGGTGGCAGATTCTTCAGGTTTAGCTTAATCTGAACTCCCTTCGACGAGGAATCCAATGCCGCCTTTCCCACGTCCCTTCCTTGGGCATCAATCAACTTCGCTTTAGCTGAACCGGTGTTCGCGGCGAACACAGAAGTCACCGCAAACAGCACAATGGCGAAAACAGCTGGTTGTTTGTAGTTTTTCATTCGCGCATTATAGCGGTTACCGGACTATCCTCCCTAGCGCAACGCCGTAGCATAGAATGCATGGTGGCCAGAACGCAGGTCCCTGCCGTAAGAGAACGTGCCCCCCACGCCTAGCACCCTCATCTTCACCTGTACTCCTGTATCCCAGAGCCATTTTGTCGAACTCAACCCTGCTGAGGAACCGGTGATCTTGCCCGTGTCTAGGAAGGGACTGAGCTTCACTCCCAATAAGCCGGCGTCATAGACGTTCTTGTCAATTTCCCAATTCGACAGAAAGTAATTGCGGCCCAGCGGCGCACTGCCTTTGCGCCCGTCACGGGTTCCGATGTGGGCTCGCAGCCAGAGGTCGTTATCGCGCTCCAGACCCAGCATAAATAATTCGTCGAAGGGAACCTGCCCGACCGTCCTGCCGGCGCGAACCCGTTCCTGGACTTTGTAGTCGTCGCCACGCATCTGGGGAAACCACTCGCCCGAAACCGATGCTTGCAGCTTCTCAAAAGTATGCCGGGGCCTCGACCAGATGGTTGCGGCTTGTGAAGAGACGCTGGATGCAACAACCAACCGCCTATCAGGCAATCGGAAAAGTTCGCGATTCAGCTGCGCCAGATGCTTGAGCTGGTACCCATGCGACAGCACGTCCGGAATCAGGACAGATCCGAGGAAAACACTTCGATAATCCCGATGTGACAGTTCCGCGCTTGTGGACCAGCCCCAGCGGCCGCTGCTGAACGACACGATCCCGCCATCGACAGATTCTCTCCGTAGATTGAGAGCACCCAGAATCGGCGCCGGTCCCTTGAATGACGGGCGTATGCTCCAATTCTCATTGCGCAGATCCAGACCGACGTGATAGCGCCGCTTGGGGTTGCGCTCCAACGGGGCGGAAAACGTCGCGGCTAAGCGCCGCTTCTGCGCGTCCCAGCGCACCAAGGACATGATATTGATCGCGGCGCCGTGCCAATTGAAGAACTCGGGGTAGACAGTCTGGTAGAAAATGCCCCGGCAGACGGACAGGAGCGCCTCCCACTTATTGCTGCCCCAGCCGTCTCGCTCCTGCGCCCGAAAAACCACATCAAACTTGCGATCAGCGCGCGCCGCCAGCTGAAAGTTGTAGATGGAGAAAATTTCCAGGCCGCCGGTACGCGCTTCGCTGGTCAGAAGATCGGGCAAGCGGAGCGTGCTCGCTGGAGCAAACGCGAGTGCACGATCCAGCAGCGCCGGATCAACGCGGAGTTGCTGCTCGGGACGTATCTCCTCGATCTGCGGCTTGGCAATACGATTCCAGTATTTCAGCGCGGCCTGGAGATTGCCTTGCACAAAATAAACCGTGCCCAGGAAATCATTGGCGTACGAATCGGCGGGATCGAGCCGCAGTCCGCGGTGCAGCCACGCCGAGGCTTCCGAATATCGCTTCTGCTTGAAGGCGACACCGCCCAATTCGATGGGAAAGCGCTTGTCACTCGGCTGCAAGTGATGTCCGGCGAGAAAAGCTCGACGAGCATCGTCCCAGCGTCCGAGCTGAGCCAACGCACTTCCATGGTAGAAATCGAGTTCCGCGTCCGGACGGGGGATCGATTCTATTTCGCGAACAATTTGCTCCCAGCGCTGTTCGGCAAAGAGTTGTTTGACGGTGGCGAGGCGACCCGTCTGCGGCGAAGGCTGGGCGAGGAGTGAAAACGTCCACCCCAACAGTGCGAGGGCGGCTAGTGCGCGGATTAGTGGCCGTCCTGTTGGGGTAGTGCCAGCAGCGTCCAGTTGCCGGCGGCTTTCCATGCTTTTTCGAAATTGGATCGGTCTTGCTTGAGCAGCTTGCGCTCGGCAGGATCGTTCTTCAGGACGATGCCGTGCTGCTCATCCAAGCCAGCCACCACCACATAATGCAGCGGCGCGCCCCGCTCCGGCTTAAGCGCGACGATCAGCGGCCGCCCCTTCTCCAGGTGCTCCTTCAGGTCGTTCCATTCACCGCGAAAGGCAAACGCGCGGAAACCGTGCCGCTGGAAATAATGCTCCAGGTCGGAAGCATAGATTCCGCGCGCTTCAGAAGCGTAGAGGGAGCGCTGGATTTGCTCTGCATCGGCAAGCGGCTGCAGCGCCTGCCGCTGGCGCTGCCAGTATTGCATCACCATCGCGATACTGGCGGCGCCACAACCATTTTTCTCCTGCGTGATGAAGGGGACGTCCAGCCATACCCCGCCACGGTCGGCAGCCAACAACGCGCCCCCGAGAAGTAACACGGCGAGAATTCGGCAGGCTGGGTTTCCACGCATGGCAATTTTATCGGACGGCGACAATGATCAAAACAAGCGCCACAATGGCCAGCAGGATGATCAGCAAGTCACGATCGGTGAGATGGCCCGCGGCAAAGTCGGCCTGAGCTTTATGGGCGCGAGATGCTAACTGCGCAAGTTCCTCGTCGCTCAACGAGGACACCGCGGTCTTCACCTTCGCCGAATCCAGGTGAGCCGAAGCGAGAGAGTTTTGGGCAGCCGCCGACGACAAGAAATTAACCACCGTGTCCAGGTTGCGCTGCCGGGTTTCGCTGGCCGCCACTGTTGCCTGGTCGAGATCAGTGGAGCTGACTACGTGAGTCCGAACCTGCGCCAGCAGGCTGGGCGGAAGCGCAAAAATCGTAACCAGAACACAAGCCGTGACTACTCGTGCAGACTGCCGCACTAAACAAAGCATCTTGCCACTCTCCTTGTCGAAGGTTGCGGCCAGAGCGACCCGGGGGTCGTGCTGCGATTATACCGGGGTCGGCCGCTCCGGATGAAGGCGCGCTGCTCAGAGCGGCCGTCTCAAAGCTTGCTGACCAGGACGATGATCAGCACAGCAATCGCGATCACAATCAAGGTGAGCGTGCCACTGCCCAGGTCGCCGGCGGCCAAGTCCTTCTGCACCTTGTGCGTCCGCGCCGCAATCTTGGCCAGCTCTTCACCGCTCAGGGTTGAAATTGCTTTTTTACGTGAGCGGCGATCGATGTGAACGTGCTTCAGCGCCTGCCGCGCCAGGGGAGTGGCAAAGAACTGATTTACCTGTTCCAGGTTATGCTGCCGCAGCTGCACAGCGGAGCTGGTGGCCCTTCTGCAGCGCAGAAGAGCTGATGACGTGAGTCTGTGCGGCGAGGTTCTGCGCTGGAAATGCGGACAGAGCGGCAAAGCAACACGCGGTTAAGGCTCGGGTTGACTGCCAGAGAATGGCGCGCATTGAGGTCTCCTGACTGAATTCCGCGGACGGAGTAGCCGGCATCTGTACGCCCGCCTCGATCGGACTAGGCGGCGCTTGACCGGGTTGCCATCATGCAGAGCGGATCGCTAAATCATTCCCGCGAATGCGTATGGTAAGCGGTAAATAAGTTCTGGAATACACCAGAGCTCCCATGCCCGCCAGGGACGCTGAAACCATCGATAATGCCAGTCCTAAGTTACTTTAGTGGTTTCACTTTCCGCATTTTCCCCTTCGAGACGCAATGGAGATAATTTACGCGGTGATCCGGTCCAGCAAAGTTGCCCCCTTCGTCCTGTCTCTGTTCGCGCTGCCCTTCTGCGGATTTGGCCTATTCGCGCTCGCTTCGGGAGTACGCCAGCTGCGCGAGGGAAGTCCCCGGCCAACCATCATGCCGCTGCTATTCGGCTTGGTGTTTGCGCTGGCCGGGTTTGGTGCGCTGGCGGGTGTGTGGTTGGAAACGGGCCGGCAGAACAGGAAAGACCGGCTGCAGGCAGAGAACCCCACGGCACCATGGATGAGGCGCGTAGACTGGGCACAGGGGCGCTGCAACAGCAAAACCAAGTCCACCATGATTTCGGCCTGGGTGTTCGCCTTCTTCTGGAACATGGTTTCCGCGCCTATCGTGTACTTCATGCCGCTCAGCACGTTTCAGAAAAGACCGGTTGCCCTGGTCGGGTTACTTTTTCCTGCAGCTGGAATCGGACTTCTCATTTGGGCTGTACGCGAAACCCTGGCCTGGCTTGAGTTCGGCAAAACTTATTTCGAGATGAACTCCGTACCTGGCGTGATCGGACGCGAGCTGCGGGGAAACATCTACGCCCGCTTTCCCCGGCCTCCCGATCACGGCATTCGGCTCAAACTCTCATGCGTTAATCGAGTCGTGAACGGATCAGGAAAAGACCAGAGCGTCAAGGAACGAATCGAGTGGCGGGCTGAAAAGCTGGTTTCCCCAGGCGAGTTTTATTCGAGTCCGACCGGAACGATGATCCCGGTCTCTCTTCATATTCCATGCGATGCGGCTGAGACCGACTCCCAGGATTCGCGAAACCAGATTGTCTGGATGCTGGAGGCGGACGCCGACGTTCCGGGCGTCGACTACAAGAATCTTTTCGAGGTTCCGATATTTCGGACCAAAGATTCGCCTAGCGAAGCCGAAGCTAACGCACTTGCCAGTTCTCAGCCGGCGATCGACAAGCCACCCAACCCCGCAGTTATAGTGTCGCTTTCCTCGAGTGGCATGGAATTTTATTTTCCGGCAGCGCGCAATCGCGGCTTCGCCGTGGGCGCGACGGTGTTCTTCCTGCTGTGGAGCGGCATCATTGCGATCATGATCAAGCTGGGAGCCCCCTTTATTTTCCCGTTCTTCTTCCTGGTGTTCGATCTCATCATGTTCTACGTCATCCTGCAGCTCTGGCTGGGCACTTCGCGTGTGCTGGTCAGTACCTCCGGAGTCGGGGTTCGCACCGGTCTGTTGGGTGGCGGGGAATGGCATGACATTCCAGTGTCCCAGATTTCGGCGATTCAGGCCCTCATCACGGCGCAGCAGGGCGGCGCCAGTGGAACACCCTTCTACAGTATTCAACTCGTGCAGAAAGACGGGAAGAAGGTCGTCCTCGGGCAGACGATCCGCGACAAACAGGAAAGCGACTGGCTGGTCCAGGAGATGGGCAAAGCCTTAGGATTGGGAACAGGCCAGGGCAGGGCGATCGCCGCAAACTGACCTATTGATCCCCCCTTCTTGTCATCCCCTTTCTATTTTGTCATCCCCGCAAAGGATCTCCGCATTTCTTTTTGTCGCCAACCACACGGACCTCACAATTCTTCAACTCTCGCCTGCAACTCCCGTGCGATCGCCTGCGGTTTCATTCCTGCATCAAATTTCTCCGGTGCACCGATCCGAACCGTGATTTTTCCGGGCAAGGCAAACTTCCGGCCCGATTGCTTTACTTCAAACAGCCCATCAATGCGCATGGGCACGACGAGAACGCCCAAGCGCTTCGCCAAAATCCCGATGCCGGCCTGGAATGGAAGCGTCTTGCCAGTCGTGGTGTGGCGGCCTTCGGGAAAAACCAGCAGGCTATATCCGCGATCGACGCACTCGCCGGCATACGCGAAACTCTGGCGAAATCCGGACTGGCGCGGCAAAGGGAAAATATTCAGCAGGGCGGCGCCCAGAACCCACTGCAGGCGGTCATAAAGCCTGCCTAGCCAGCTTCGCGAAGAAGGCGGCGTGCGCAGTCCTTCCATAGCCTCGCCTCCGGCGGCTGCCGCCAAACCATGGCGTAAGCGCGCGGGCAGCGCGGTCAGCACATAGCCCACATCAACGTCACTGATATGGTTGCACACAACCAGCACCGGGCCCGGTATCGTGCTCAGCTTCTCACGTCCCACAATTCGCGGCCACCCCAGCACAAACACGGCCGGACGAAGCAGCAGGTAGTGCGCCAATACGCGAATCCAGGTTATCGGCCAGCACAGCGCCCATCGCGGATAGTGGTAGTGCACGGGCGAGGCCGGCTCGCCCCGCAACACGCGTTCCAGGTCCGCCACTGTGCTCGCAGCCGCGAAGCTGGTCTCGCTCAAGTCCACCTGATAGCGGTCTTCCAGGGCGCTCATCAATTCAACCCGCTCCAGCGAACTCAGGTTCAGGTCAGTTTCCAGCATCGCATCAGGACGTAGACTCGGCACTCGCCCCGTGATGCGGGCAATCATTTCCGCCAGCGGACCGCCAGGTTGACCGGCTTTCGGCGTCTCCTGTGCTTCGAGCGCTTGCTGAATCAGGCTAGTCTTCGGCTTCTGCGTCGAGGTCCGCGGGAAGTCTTCCTCTGGCCAGACCGCCCACGTGCGCATGCGCTGATAATCGGCCAGGGACTCATTCGCCCGCCGCATAACTTTTTCGGTGTCGGCGCTGCGGTCTCTTAAAATCAACACCGCCCCGGGTTCCGCGTTGCCATCCCGCTTGATCCCGATCACGACACAGTCCTTCACCTCTGGTTGCCGTCGCAACGCTGCCTCCAGATCTTCGGGATAGACATTCATCCCGGCGGAAGTGACGATCACATCCTTCTTGCGGCCTTTGAAATAGAGGTTCCCTTCCGCATCCACTTCTCCGACATCTCCGGTGTGATACCAACCCTCTTGCCCGGCCACCGGCGTGAGTTCTCGGCCGCTCCAATACGCGGATGCCACGCTTGCGCCTCGCACCAAAATTTCGCTATTCGCGTCCAACTTGATCTGGCGCCCGGCGAGCACCTTGCCCACCGACCCTTTGCCCACCTTGAAAGGATGATTGACGCTGATGAGCGACGTGGTTTCGGTCAGGCCATATCCCTGAATGACGGCGTACCCGAGGCGCCCCCAAAATTCTTCGGTAATCGGGTCCAGGGCAGCGCCGCCGCAAATGAACCCCCAGAACTTCCAGCCGAACTGGCGATGGATGCGGCGAAAACGCCACCAACGGTGCAGGAAGCGCTCGCCTTCGGCCGCGCGGAAACTTTGCCGGAATTGGTCCAACGCCCCTCCGTCTTCCAGGTCGCGCTCTACTTTTTCTTTCAGTGACTGCAAAATTCGTGGTACAGCGACCAGCACCGATACACGCTCCCTTTTGACAGTGCCGATGATCTGCGAGGGATTGAGTGATTCCTGAAAGATCACCATGCCCCCCATGAGCAGCGGAAGAAAGATTCCCAGGAATTGACCGAACACGTGGCTAAGTGGCAGCAGGTTCAGAAGACGGAGGGGATGTACCAAGCGCTCATATTTCAGGTATTGCTTGATTTGCGCCTCAAGCGGCTCGATATTCGCCAACACATTGCCATGGGTGATGACGACTCCCTTGGGCTCAGCGGTAGTTCCCGAGGTGAAGACGATTTCCAGGGTGTCGCTCGGCTCGAGATCAGCAGTCGAATAGGCAATGGGCGAATGCCGGGCAACAGCCTGCGGCAAGTCTTCCAACACGATTGCCGGCAGCTGGGCGACGCTCCTCGCGTGTTGCCGAGAGCAAAGCACCAGCTTGGCGTCCACCTGTTGGTGCACGCGCAAAGCAAAATCGCTACTGGCCGCGTCGTCCATGGGGACAATAACTGCCCCTCCTAACGTGCATCCGAAAAACGCCGCTACCCACTCGGCGCAATTCCGGCCCCAGATCAGCACTCGATTTCCTTTGCCAATGCCCCGTTTCTCCAGCTCTTGCGCAAACTGCCAAGCCAGTTCCGCAGTCTGACCGTAGCTCCGCCGGAGGCTGCGATATCCGCGCTGATCTACATAGGCACACTCCCGCCCGTGTTGTCGGAAGTTTTCAACGTATTCGATCAGGGAACGGTGTTCCATGAAGAGACCGAAGCGCTCTACTGCCTGCGGGCGGCGGCGCTTTTTACCCCATAGAACAGAAGGCTGCAGACAAACACAATGGGGAACGTCCAAATTCCAACCGACAGGGCGGCATGGCTCGAGAGACCAAGTTCCCCATGTGTGGCGTACAAGCCCCAGGTCAAGGCGTAAGCCGCCAGCGAGATTGCAAGCGACAGCAGAAAGCTGCGGAGAAGATTTTGTTTGAGCGGCGGCTCCATGCATCCCTCCTGGCCGTCGTAAATCTTGTCATTTCGAGCAAGCCAGCGCGTTTTTTGCGCGAGTCGCGGGACCTGCTGTTCCCCGGGGAGGCAAGTCTTCAGATCTTCCGTTACTCGAGATCTTTCGTTTACTCGGGTCACGCGAGCGTTCGAATTCTCAGCCCCTCCCTACTCCCAGCGCATCCGCCACCCGGTTGATGTAGTTGAACCAGGAAGCAATCAGCGTAATTTGCAGGATCGCCCTGTCGTCGAAGCCGGCATCGCGCATGCGGTCGTGATCCTGCGGTTCGACCTTGGTGGCGTCTTTGGTCAGCTTCACCACGTAATCGAGCATGACCCGTTCCTGCCGGCTGATCGGCGCGGTGTTGTAGTCCTTCTCCAGGGCGCGAACCAGGCTCTCATCCAATGTCACCCTACGCAGAAACTCTGCATGTGACTCGATTCAATAGAAGCACCGGTTGGTCAGCGAAACCATGGTGGCAATCATTTCGTGTTGCCGGCGCTGCAGGGGGAGTTCAGGAGACAGCAGAACGCCAAACGTGGCAAAGGCATGGTAGAGGGCGTCGGGGATAAGGCTATGCGAGGCCACGATCTCAGACGCTCCGCCCCCGGGCGCCGAATGGACAGGCACCGCATATTCCTTAGGATAGAGGGCCTTTTCCGCTTCGATCGCCTGGGTTAGTTTCTGGTCTGCCTCGGGAAGGGGCACGGTACGAATCCAAGTCATGGAAAAATGCTTGCTCCTTGGAGTAGGTTTGTTACAATCTTTGCAGTTCATCAAAGCTACACGCTTCACCATCGGTATGCCAAGCTTTTGGACTGCCTAGTCCAACTAAGTTGGGCCGACTGATTCGTTCGCAATTCCCCAGGCGGAGGATCGAGTCGATGAGTATTATGGTTTGGAAGCTGGCCCGGCATCTACCGCGGCCAGTCTTGCTGGTGCTGGTTGTCTTTTTACTATCGCCCCTCGCCCGGGCGTAAACTGCTAGGAGCCAGCCCGGAGGGCGCAAATCGGTTGCGGCCCCGGGAGCGGCGAAGCGGCAGTTGTCGTAAGTCACTGGCGTGATTTCCCTCGCTGCCGAGCCGGACTACGACCCTCACAATCGCGGAGGAGCGGGTTGTCCCCGAGGGGGTGTTAAGCTCGGCGGATCCCGAGTCAGCTCTCTGCCCTCCCGAGCGCAGGTGGTCCTGGTCCGCTTCGGGGCCAGCCGTAGCGGTCAAGGAGGACCTTACAATGGCGCAAGAGAACACCCTCACCATTACCGACAATCGCACCCATAAAAGCTATGCGATCCCCATCGAGCACGAGACGATTCGGGCCATGGACCTGCGGCAGATCAAGACCAAGCCCGATGACCTCGGGATGATGACCTATGATCCGGCATTCATGAATACCGCCTCCTGCCGCAGCAGCATCACCTTCATCGACGGCGACCGCGGCATCCTGCGGTATCGCGGCTATCCGATTGAAGTTCTTGCCGAACACTGCACCTTTCTGGAAGTGGCCTATCTTTTGATCTTCGGCAATCTTCCCACCGAAACCGAACTCAAGAAGTGGGTTGGTGAAGTCACTCACCACACCATGCTCCACGAGACCACCAAGAAGTTCATGGAGGGCTTCCGCCACAACGCACATCCCATGGGCATGCTGGTGAGTACGCTCGCAGCCTTGTCCACCATTTATCCGGAAGCGAAGAACATTCACGATCCGGCCAATCGGTTGCACCAGATCATCCGACTGATCGCTAAGATTCCCTCTATTGCTGCCATGACCTATCGCCATAGCCTGGGCTTCCCGTATGTTTACCCGGACAATGATCTGGGCTACGCCGAAAACTTCATGAACATGCTGTGGAAGATGGTCGAGCCCAAGTACCTGGCAAATCCGGTGTTAGCCCGGGCCTTGGACATTTTGTTCATCCTGCACGCTGATCATGAACAGAACTGCAGCGCCAGCACCATGCGGGCGGTGGGCAGTGCGCACACCGATCCTTTCCTGACCACGGCAGCGGCCGCGGCGGCCCTCGCAGGTCCGCTACATGGTGGCGCCAACGAAGAAGTTCTCAAGATGCTCGACGAAATCGGCTCCAAGGACAACGTGTCGGCCTACATCAAGAAGATCAAAGATGGGCACGGCAAATTGATGGGCTTCGGACATCGCGTTTACAAGAACTACGATCCGCGGGCCAAGATCATCAAGTGGACCGCCGAGCAGGTATTCGAGGTAACCGGCCGCAACACCAAGCTGGACATCGCACTCGAACTGGAGCGGATTGCGCTCGAAGACGAGTACTTCATCAAGCGCAAGCTGTATCCCAACGTCGATTTCTATTCCGGGATCATCTACCAGGCCATGGGTTTCAAGCCCGAGATGTTCACCGTGCTGTTCGCTATCCCGCGCACAGCCGGGTGGCTGGCACAGTGGCAGGAGATGTTGACCGATCCGGAACACAAGATCGCGCGTCCACGACAGGTCTGGACCGGCCCTGAGGTTCGCGAGTTCGTGCCTCTGGCCAAGCGCGCGGCGGTCGCGGCAACTCGCTAACCGCCGGGTGGGACGTTAAATTGCGCCTAGTTCTGTGGTTGTGTGAGGACGGGCATCTCGCCCGTCCTCTTTTTTCGGCTACAAAACTCGATTGGATCCGCTTCTGCTTACTCCGCCGGACTGATCTGTGGCCTCAACTACGATGGAGTGCGCTCCGGGCGTCAGTTGTTAGGTGGTATTGACTGCATTCCCGTCGCCCCGGTAGGTCCAGGTGCCGTCGACGTAGATCTGCACGGTTTCGACGGGGCTGACCCGCCGGCGGTAGCGACCACGGAAACCGGCGAAGCCACCGTGGCATTGGACAATGGTGAGCTGACCGTCACGGCTTGCGCCTTCACAGTAACATGCATGCCCGTCTGGTGAATTGCTCCCGCCTTGTCCCAGGACTGGACCACGATGTAGCGCGAGCCCAAATTCATTCCAGACTGGTGTCCTCCTGGTTGGATTTCACCTGGTATCGGAGCACGTCGTCGGCATCGAATGTCACGGCGTCGCATAAGGTGCGCAGCAGATTCTTGTGTGAGCAGTGGACCTTGGGATTTGTATTGCGGCTTGACCTGCGGACCAATTACGAGCGTGGCGATGCGGCCCCCGCAGCCTGAGAGAACCGTCGAGGAACAGCGATTATCACCCGTCAGATTGCCCTCATCCCAGACAACGAACAGCAAACCATCACCCCCAGGGCTGAATTCGGGACGCGCGAGAATGGAAGGAAGATGCTGTGACAGCCACGTATCGGCGGCCGCCAGCGTCCCATCGTGCGCATCCTCGTCCAGGTTGGGAGTAATGTAGATGTAGTTCGGCGTCTTATTCGCGGCCATATCGATTGCCAACTGGCTGAAAGGTACGCTGTTCAGCTTCTGAACCGGGGTGCCGGCGTCGGAGAAGTCAATCAGGGGATTATGTCTGCGAACCTAGTTCAGATTGCTCAGGCCCAGAAAGCCCGCGTAAGGCAGGTCTACCTGGTAGGATTTCCAGGTCCGACCCTTGGCAAGCACCTGGCGCGCGCGACGTTGTTTACATTAAAGCAAGCAGTGTTATCGTTGTTGCTCGTGACCGGTTGGCCAGCGACTAGCCGCATCAGAGCGGGAAGAGAACTGTGCTGCTCCGCATAGTACTCGGTCGCGAGGGCATACTTTTTCGCCAGAGAGTTGTAATAAGGGCATGTTGGCATTGCCGATGACGCTTTGGTAGCTGTGGTTCTCTTCCGTCATCAGCCAAACGTGTGTGGAATGCGGAATTTGCGCATAAGCAAGCGAGCTGAGAGCAAACAATAGAACCCAGGACTTAATCATGACATCTCCAACTTCGTCAATTGCGCGACACTGAACCGGTAGCTGGACCGGAGACCTAAATGCCGGACTGCGGCAGAGGAACCCCAGGGCCGCCAGGCGGTAGCCCAACCCAATGCTGCTGGGCAACAAACGGTTGGTTTACTGCGATACGTTGGGGCGGGACGAGAACTCAACGTATCAAGGAAAACTAGCAACAAACCATCGGAGGAACCTCCTAACGGCGTATGGAAATCGTCCGCTTCATCGAACCGGACAGGTTCTGGCGCGAAAATGCGGTCGGCCTGGCAATGCGCCTGTCGGGAACGAGATAATGTGGTGACTTGCGGGTTGCCGCGTTACCTCCGTAACCGGGCAGTTTCGAGTAAGCGGATTACAATTGGCACTATCGCAGGTCAACCTTACTGGCTGGTTCGGCTCGGGGGACCGATACGACGGTAAGGCGACTAACCCGTCCGGGCCCCTGCCAGGGCGTCACGAACGGTGGGTCATCCGGAGTCCGCACTAATATGGCGTTTGGTCTAGGCTTCAACAAAGCGAAGGTCCTCAGCTCTGCCGAGAAGTACGTCCAACAAGGCAAGCTGCAGAACGCCATCGCTGAGTACGAAAAAGTCCTCAAGCACGATCCCAAGGACCTCACGGTTCTGAATACCGTAGGCGACTTGCACGCGCGCCTGGGCCAGCCCGAAGAAGCCTGCAATTGTTTCAAGACTGTCGGCGACGCCTACGCCCAGCAGGGCTTCACGGTCAAGGCGATCGCCATGTACAAGAAGCTCACCAAGCTGCGGTCATCGCTGGAAGGCGTACTCAAGCTGGCGGAGCTGTACACCCAGCAGGGCCTGTTCAACGATGCGCGGCAGCAATACCTGCAAGTGGCGGAAGAATTCCTGCGCACCGGCGAACTGGAACAGGCCGTTCGCATTTTCCAAAAAACTCTGGAGATGGACCCCGAGAACGTAGCCATGAAGGTGCGTCTGGCGGAGGTCTACGTTCGGTTGGGAAAGAAAAACGAAGCCTGGCAGATTTTTTCCGGTGCTGCCGAACAGCTGCGCGCTCGCGGTCAGTTGGTTCCGGCAGAAGACATTTTACAGCGCATGCTGACGCTGGATCCGAAAAACAACCAGGTCCTGCTGCTGCGCGGCAAGAACGCGCTGGAAGCGGGAGACAGCGCCGGCGCAATCAGCTATTTCCAGCAGGTTCCCGATATTGACACGCAACCGGAAGCCCTCAAGGCGCTGTTCCAGGCCTATCTGGCGGCCGATCGGTTGACCGACGCGGGAGTGCTGGCCACCAAGCTGCTTACGGTTCACAACGATATTGAAGGCATTGCGCGGTTTGTAGCGGCCTTGATGAAAGGCGGACTCTTCCAGGACGCGCTCAACGTATATCAGCAGTACGGGGATCGCCTGATGATCCTGGATCAAGCGAAGGTCCTCGAAAATCTTCACACGATTATCGGCCACGTTCGCACCGAACCGGAGTGCCTCGAGCTTCTTCTCGAGCTGTTCCAGAAAGCCGGCGAGACCACCCACATCAGCGAAGTCACCGAGCTGTTGGCGCACGCCTGCGTGCAAAAGGGAGACTTGGAGAAGGCGCGCGAACTGTATCAGGAGTTGATGACAGTCGAGCCGCAGAATCCGATCCACGCGCAGAATTATCAGCAGGTTTGCGCCACGCTGAGCGGCGGACCACGTTCGGGCATGATTACCCTAGAAGAAGGAACCGTAATCGTGGACGAACTCGAGGCGACGGCGCCTGCGATCGAACAAGCGTACCCGGAGAGCATCTCAGCCGGGCTGCGCGCTGCGCTCACCGACGCGGAACTTTTTGTCTCCTACAACATGCCGGCCAAGGCCTTGGGGCCGCTCATCGCTGCCCTGCCCAAGGCGCCACACGACATACGCCTGAATCAGCGTCTCGCTGCATTACATACCCGTGCCGGACGCTTTGGGGAGGCAGCGGTTTGTTGCCGCTCCCTGGAAAAAGTCTATTCCGAAGCTGGCTACGCTGAGGAGGCCGGCCGCTACGGAGAGCTGGCATCGCGGTATGAGCAGCGTGCGGGGACGTCGCCCGCCGACGCCGCGCCGGCCGAAGTTCAGCTTCCGGCACCGTGGCCAACTGAGGCAGCCCGCGAATTTGCCGTCGAGCCCGTCGGGGCTCCCTCTGCGGAGGAAGAACAGCGGGTTGCCGCAGAGCAGGGCGAAATCGACCTCTCCGAGGAGTGGGAAGGCTCTTTGACCGAAGAACCGGCACAAGTAGAGGCTCCTGCTCCAGTTGAACCTCCAGCACCCGCGGAGCCTCCCATCGTGATTGCTCCGCCAGTTCGTCTCGCTAAGCCGGATCTGGTTCGGGAAACCGTGGAGGAGGTCCGGTTCTACCTGCAACACACCATGCGCTTGCAGGCTCTGGCCGCGATGGCCAAGTTGGAAGCACTGACCAAAGATCAGGCTCTCCTCGACACTCTGCGCGCCGAATATGAGTCTGCGTTCGCCCCGGCTCCAGCATCTCAACCTGAGCCCGGTCCGGAAGCCGCACTCGACGAGGTCACGCTCGAAGAGGAGACGGCAGAGGAAGGGGTGGCGCAAGAAGAAGCGTTTCAGGAAGAAGCGATTGCCGAAGAGCCGGTCGAAGAAGTTGCCGCAGCTCCGGCTCCGGCCCACGGGGATACCGAACTCAAGGAACTGGTCGCGCACCTGGGATCTGAGCTGCGTGATTTTGAACCAGCGGCGGCACCAGCCCCCAAGCCGAAACCAGCTCCAGCCCGCGCCTTCGAACCAGCAGTGGCCGCCAAGAAAGAAGATGTTCTGGGTGAATTTGTTGCCGACTTGGAATCGGCGCTGGGCGATGACTTCCTGGTGACGCCATCCACCCCTCAGCCTCCGGTCGCCAGGCCTCAGCCGAAACCTGAGCCGATTCGGGTTGCTCCGATGGTTGCGGTTCGTGCTGCGGCCGCCCCGGTCTCTGTCCCCCCGGCTCCGATTCTGCCGCCCGCAGCGGCTGCCGTTGCGGTCGCGGCCCCGCCGCGCACGGTCGCGCATAATCGTCCTGAAATGGCAAGCTTGCTGGCCACCGGTGTCGCGACCTCGGCCGCCGGAGCGGGCACCGATCTGATCGAGATGTTCGACGAGCTCAAGGGCGAGCTGGAAGAAGATGGCGCCCCGACTACTGCCGAACAGGATCCAGAAACGCATTACAACCTGGGCGTCGCCTTCCGCGAAATGGGCTTGCTCGATGAAGCGATTGGCGAACTACAGAAGGTCTGTCAATTGGTGGATCGCGGTCATCCCTTCTCGCAGCTCATGCAGACCTACACCTGGCTGGCTCAATGTTTCCTGGATAAGAATGTTCCGGAAGCCGCGATTCGATGGTATGAGCGGGCATTGAAGATTGGTACGATTGACGAAGACACGCGCACCGCCCTGCACTACGAGTTGGCATCCGCCTACGAAAACGCCCACAACCGCGACGCCGCCTTGAGCCACTTCATGGAAGTCTACGGCAGCAATATTGATTATCGCGACGTTGCCGAGCGTATAAAGGCCCTGAAGTCGTAAAATTGCCAGATGGACCTTACCCTAAGGCTTGGGGGCCGTGCGCCAGGACAGTTGCGCTTCGGACCGCCCGGTTTGCGGAGGGCGGCGTGACCGCAGACCCTAGGATGCCATTGAAGAGCCACCCCCGGCCCTTCGTAGACTCCAAGCTTCCCAATGGAGCGCCCCGTCTGGCCACTCTGGGGAGCGAGCTCCAGCCAGCAGCATCGCCTGGTAGGCTCTGGAGGCACCGGCTGTTGATGCTGGCCTTCGTCTTCTTCTGCGCTGCGCTCGGAGTCGTCCTGGTGGTCTTCCCCTGGCGAGATGAGTGGGCGCATAACCGCCTGATGGTCGGTTATCCCACGCTGCAGAAATTGATGGCCAGCGGCTTCGTACGTGGGGTCTCCAGCGGCCTGGGACTGGTAGACATCTGGATCGGCTTCTGGGAAGCAGTGCATTACCGCGAATGAGAGTTCCTCTCGCGAGCCAAAGAAAATCATGAGTGAACACAAATCCAAGGCAGCGCCTCTCGCGTATCAGAATGAGCCCTTCCTCAGCAGTCCCGACGGGCGGATTTTGCGGATCATGTCCGAATACGTGGAGCCTCTGGCGCGCTTTCGCCGCGAGCAGATCCAGGACACGGTCGTCTTTTTCGGTTCTGCCCGGTTCATTAATCGACGGGACGCCCAGAAAACGCTGACCGGCATCGAAGGAGACGCGAAGGACCAAGGCTCCGGGCAGGGTAACGAACTGAAGCGTGCCCTCGCTGCCGTCGATATGGCTCGTTACTACGAAGATGCCCGGCGCCTTGCGTATTTGCTGACCGACTGGTCGATCAAGATTCCTGCGCGCCGGCGGCGTTTTGTGGTTACTACGGGAGGCGGTCCGGGAATCATGGAAGCTGCCAACCTGGGCGCCCATGAGGCCGGGGGGAAAACAATTGGATTGAACATCAACCTGCCCTTCGAGCAGTATCCCAACCCCTACATCACCCCGTCGCTTAATTTCGAGTTCCACTACTTCTTCATGCGTAAGTTCTGGTTCGCCTATCTCGCCAAAGCGCTGGTGATCTTCCCCGGCGGCTTCGGCACTTTGGATGAATTATTCGAGATCCTGACCTTGGCGCAAACACAGAAACTGGCCAAGAAAATTCTCGTGGTTATTTATGGCAAGGAGTACTGGGACAAGGTTCTCAACATGCAAGCTATGGCCGAGGCAGGAACCATCTCACCGGAAGACTTGGAGTTATT
This sequence comes from Acidobacteriota bacterium, assembly GCA_003225055.1. Lineage (GTDB taxonomy): Bacteria > Acidobacteriota > Terriglobia > Terriglobales > Acidobacteriaceae > Gp1-AA122. The sequence continues at coordinate 20,511 of QIAU01000123.1, read as the reverse complement.
CAAGCTCGTAAACTCGCCAGACGAAGGCTTCGAATACCTGCGCGATGCGCTGACAAAGTTCCATCTCGGCGGCCTGCCCAAAGAAGGTCTGCCGGAAATCGCCAAGACGCGCCCGTAACTCGGCTGTCGGATAAGCGCTCCCGTAGTACGCTGAAGCGGCATGCGCTGCCTCCTTTACTACATCACCGATCGCAAGCAGTTTCCGGGCGGCGAAGACTCACGACGCCAGCGTCTTCTGGAAAACATTGCCGAGGCGGCACGTTGTGGTGTGGACTTCATTCAGTTGCGCGAAAAAGACCTTCCCTCTCGAGAACTGGAGCTTCTCGCTCGCCAAGCCTTAGGTGTTATCCGTTCCCACCGGGAAACTGGAAACCAGAACCTAGAAACCCGCCTTTTAATCAATTCCCGCAGCGATGTCGCGCTGGCCATGGGCGCAGACGGAGTCCATCTGCCAGCTGGCGACCTCCCGCCCCAAGAAGTCCACACCGTCTGGACCCAGTGTGGCGCGGGCGGGCTCGCCGGCGGGATAGTCAGCCTGTCCTGTCACTCGGAGGAGGACGTGCGCCGGGCAGCATCCGATCAAGCCGACTTGGCCCTCTTCGCCCCCGTATTCGAAAAGAAAGGCGCCCCGCATGCGGAGCCGACCGGCCTCGAGGCCCTTCGCCGAGCCTGTCAGCACAAGATTCCCGTGCTTGCCCTCGGCGGTGTTAGTCTGGAAAATGCGCACTTCTGCCTGGGCGCAGGCGCGGCCGGAATCGCCGGCATCCGCTTGTTTCAAGAAAACGACATTCAAAGCGTAGTCGGAGCTCTGCGGTATCCTTGAGAAGCAGTGGCCACCCAGCCTCACACAACCCGAGTTGGGCCTCTGGCTCCGAATCTGGTCCGCATTCCCGAGGGTTGGTTTGGGATGGGCTCCGAGACTGGACAGGACAACGAGCGTCCCGTACATCGGGTTTGGGTTGACGCCTTCTGCCTGGCAGCCTGTCAGGTGACAAACTCTCAATACGCACGGTTCCTTGACTCCACGGGAAGCAATCCGCCGCCGTTCTGGCAGGATTCCAATTTCAACCATCCGCAGCAACCGGTTGTTGCGGTTTCCTGGTTTGAAGCCGTGCGTTACTGCGAATGGATGAGTGCAATTACCGGGCGCAAATATCGGCTCCCCACCGAGGCGGAGTGGGAGCGCGCCGCGCGTGCGGGCGTGGACGGCAAGCTGTTTCCCTGGGGAGACGATCCACCGCAATCGCGGCCCGCTTATGAAAAACGTTGGAAGAATGGACCTGAACCGGCGGGCCGTTATGAAGCCAATGCTTTTGGACTATATGACATCTGCGACAACGTTCACGAATGGTGCAGCGACTGGTATCAGCCGGACTATTACTCGGTCTCCCCTGAACGCAATCCGGGTGGCCCGGAAACCGGCTCCCGGCGGGCTTCTCGTGGCGGCTCTTGGCGGCACCACATCAAAGTAGCGCGCTGCTCAGCGCGCTCCAGCATCCCTCCGCAATTTCAATACGCCGATTATGGTTTTCGGATGGCCTGCGATCTGTAGCTCTGAGTTATAGCGGCGGCGTCCCCTCGGCTGCAGCGAGGGCATCCGGCCCTCGCATCCCGTCATTAGGAACTTGAAGCGTTGTCATTCGGGGCGGGCTTCAGCCCGCGAGGACGCCACCCATGTACAATCACTCGCTATCACATGTTTCGCACTGATTTGCTGAAGAGCAAGCGCATCTTGATCACCGGCGGGGGTACCGGCCTGGGCAAAGGTATGGCCCAGCGATTCCTGCAACTAGGCGCCATGGTGTACATCTGCGGTCGACGGCAGGAGGTGTTGAAGGACACAGAGGCCGAACTTGCTCGCCTCACCGGCGGAATCATTCATTCCATGCCCTGCGACGTCCGCAAGGTCGAAACCGTGGAAGCTATGATCGAATCCATCTGGAGGGACGGCCCGCTCGATATAGTCGTAAACAATGCTGCCGGTAATTTTCTGGCGCGCAGCGAAGAATTGTCGCCACGCGCATTCGCAGCGGTAGTCGGCATTGTGCTGATGGGCACAATCTATGTCACAACGGCCTGCGGGCGAAGGTGGCTCATGACCGGCCATGCCGGCACCGTGCTCAACATCACCACAACCTACGCATCCACCGGCTCTGCTTATGTGGTGCCTTCCGCGGTTGCCAAGGCTGGAGTGGAGGCGCTGACGCGCAGCCTGGCGGTGGAGTGGGGCAATCGCGGCATTCGCAGCAACGCCATCGCACCCGGGCCAATTCCGACTGAGGGCGCCTTCTCTCGTCTGCTCCCTGGTCGGGACATGGAGAAAATGGCCATGCAGCGCAATCCTCTGGGACGGTTCGGCACCCTCGAAGAACTCGCCAATCTGGCCGCTTTCCTGGTGAGCGATGGCTCAGCCTACATTAACGGCGAAGTGATCGTAATGGATGGGGGCGAGTGGCTGCAGGGAGCCGGCGAGTTCAGCCATCTCGGCCGCCTTCTCACCGAGAAGCAATGGGCAGCTCTGAAGCCTCGCAAGGTTCCGGGATTGTGATCCGGCGTCGTATTTGGCGGGAAGCGGCCTCACCCATCTACCTGCTCGGCGAAGGTGCCGAGGTCGACTGCTCGTCGGATCAGTCCCGGACGCCTCGGGGTGGCCTGACCAACCAGCGCAGCAGCATGTTCACGAGGCTAAGGACAATCGCTCCCCAGAACGCCGCCCAGAAGCTGCGTACCTCAAAGCCTGGAACAATGGCGGAAGCCAGCTCCAGCATGGCGGCATTAATCACGAACCAGAACAGGCCAAAAGTGATCACGGTCAAAGGGAAGGTAATGATTTTCAGGAAGAGCCCAAGGGTGGCGCTGATGAAGCCGATAACCAGGGCGGCAATCAGAGCCGCAGTCGCTCCACGGAGGTAAAAACCAGGCACTACGTGCGCGACAATCCACACGGCTAGCGCACTCAGTACCCAATTGATCAGGAGTCTCATGCTGGCCCCCAGAAATAGCGAACGCTGACTATACGGCTAGCCGCCCAAGATGGCAACCGAGCGAGCGAAGCGTTACCTGCCAGCGGCAAGGCGTGTGGCCAGTCGTGGCGGCAGATTGGCGGCGAGGATCATGTCCTGCGCCTTCTTGAGGTCGTAAGGAACCCGGTGGAAGCTGATCGTACGAGCCGCCGAGTCAAATACGGCGAAAGCGGCCCGCCAGTCCCCATCGCGAGGCTGGCCCACCGAACCGGGATTGATCAGGTACTGAATTCCTCTTTTCAGGGGCCACGAGCTAGCTTCGGCCTGGCCAACCGTTTTGTAGACAGGGCGCAGGGCTCCGGCATCAATCGGGTTGGAGCTGAACGCCCCTTGCACGTGGGAGTGGCCAAAGAATGTCAGCGGGACGGACGACAGCAGCAGCGGCTCGAGCGCATCGCGCGGTGTCACTACATACTCGTCTTCATCCATAGGCGAACCGTGGACGAACTGAACGTCGGGCAGTTCGGGCAACTGAACCGGGCCGGACGGCAGCGAGCGCAGCCACTCAAGGTTTTCTGAGGTCAGGTGCTTTTGCGTCCATTGCGCCGCCATCCCCGCAATGGGGTTGAAATCATCCAGGTCCATCAGTCCGGCAGCAGCTTTGTCGTGATTGCCACGCACAAAATGATTTCCCAGAGCCCGGGAGCGCTCGATCACCTCGTTAGGATTAGCGCCATAACCCACAATGTCGCCCAGGTTGAAGACCATGTCATGGGCGGGAGCGGCCGCCAGGCAAGCTTCCAGGGCCTCAAGATTGCTGTGAATGTCGCTGAGGAGGAGTACCTGCACATGTCACCGGCAAACTGGCGATTATAGACCTACTCAGAGAAGACTTGTGTGGGCCTGGGCTTGACCCGGGCATAGCGGGTCCGGGGTCCGAGATCCGCCTCGGCACAATCATTGCTGGTTCAGCACCGGACATCGCGCCCAATGGCCGGGGGCAACTTCGACCAGCGGCGGCAGCGCGCGGGCACACTCGTCGACGCGCCAAGCGCACCGCGGTTCGAAAGGACATCCCGCGGGCACGGCGTGCAGCGCGGGAACTGTGCCCTCGATGGTTTCGAGCGCCTGTTGGCGGTCGGTCTGCAAAGTCGGCACGGCATGGAGCAGCCCGCGCGTGTAGGGGTGAGCCGCCGAATGGAAAATGTCTTGCTTGGAGCCGAGTTCAACCAGGTTTCCCGCGTACAGGACCGCCACCCGATCTGCGACCTGCGAAACCACCGCCAGGTCATGCGAGATGAACAGCATGGCCAGCCCGAACCTGTGGCGCAGCTCGGCCAGCAGCTCCAGGATTTGCGCCTGAATAGTGACGTCGAGCGCGGTTGTGGGCTCGTCGGCAATCAGCAGCTGAGGACGGTTCACGATGGCCATCGCGATCATGACCCGCTGGCGCATGCCCCCGGAAAGCTGGTGCGGATAGTCGCGGGAGCGACGCTCGGGATCAGGGATGGCGACGTCCTTCATGGCTTCGACCGCACGATCCCAGGCGCCAGCCTTGTTGACGCGCCGGAGCTGACCGTTGCTGTGCGCCAGAATGGCTTCCGCGATCTGATGACCGACGCGCATCACCGGGTTCAGCGCGGTCATGGGCTCCTGGAAGATCATGGCAAGACCCGAACCGCGCAGCTGCCGAACCTCCTCCTCGGGAACCTGCAGCAGGTCGCGCTCGCCGCCGCCGCTTTCGGTCCACAAGATCTTTCCCGAAGTCTGGGCCTGAGGCGGAAGCAGACGCATGATGGCCAGCGAAGTGACCGATTTGCCGGATCCCGATTCTCCGACTAGGCCGAGCACTTCACCGGGGGTGATGGTGAAGCTGAGGTCGCGGACGGCAACCAGCTTTTGGACGGACGAGTCATTGGTTGCTCCACCAGTCCTTCCGGCGGGGAACTCGATCCTAAGTTGGCGGACATCGAGCAGGGGCGCCACCAAAACATCCTAGCAGCCAACCGTCAAACAAAACCTAAGTCTGTAATTCCGAAGCGGAGCCGATGATGAGCGGGCGAATCATCGGGCGCAGTCGAGGGACCTCTCCCTCCCCCGCGATGGCAAGCGTGAGCCCGTCACTGTCCTAGAATCAGGGGCAGGCCGTTCTTGTTGTTGCCGATGACCACCACCTTGGAGTTACCGCTCTTGGCCAGGTTCTCCGTAGCCTCGATTCCCTTCCACTCCAAGAGTGCCGGGCTGATACCCTGGGCCACGATTTGCTGGAAGTCGCGAATGCCCGCCGCCTCGATGCGCTTCCTCTCCGCTTCCTGCTTTTCCTTCTGCAGGCGGAAATTCATGGCCAGCGCCTCCTGCTCGGCTTGTTGCTTGGTCTCGATTGAAGCTTTCAAAGTCTGCGGCAGTTGGATGTCGCGTAAAAGCACGTTTTCCACGACCAGGCCACGCTGTTTGAGCTCCGAGGTGAGCTGATCGAAGACCTGCCGCGCCACCATCTCGCGCTCGCCCGTATAAAGCGCATTGGCAGTATGAGAAGCAGTCGCCTCCCGGATTGCGGCGCGCAGGTTCGGTTCGACGACCACCGCCTCATAATTCGCGCTAATCTTTTGGTAAACTTCAGCAGCTTTCTCAGGATTGAGATGGTAGATAAGCGAGGTATCCAGGTTCATGACCAGCCCTTCGCTGGAGGGCACGCTTGCCGACTCCTTGATAGTCTGGGTCTGGATGGACATCTCGTTGTTGGTCTTCAAAGGATTAATGAGATGGATGCCTTCCGGCAGGACCTCGCCGGTGACCCGCCCGAAAAGCGTCAGCACGCCTACGTGTCCAGTGCTGACCCGGTTCACGGAGTTGAAGAGTAGAATCAGAACGATTAGCCCAACCACGGCTATGCCGATCAGCTTAAAAACCGGACTGCCGCCGCCAACGTCGATCACCTTGCCCCGAGCTTCGCCGTAAATCGTCATAAGAATCCTCCCGCCTGTGATTGTAGGCTGCCGCGATGGCGTGCCGTAAGTGTCTTCAGGGAACCCCGAGGGGGCCTGCTCCCAAGCCGCGCGAGCTCGCAATTAATTTATTCGGCGTTGCGACATTCCGCGCCAGTCGCCAATTCTCCCGGCTTTTGCACATTGGCTTCGCGCTTGAAGAACAGATATTTACCGGAGCGGCGATCGGCAAACCGCGCCCAGCGCGGCTTTCCCCGCGACCGATTGGGCGGCACTGCACTGAATTTCGGTCACCTCCCTGTGAATGAGCTGCACTCGACTGATTTTAAATAAGATAAACTGTCCCGATTTTGATTGACTCTGAAAACAGGAGGAGTAAAAGAACCCTCGTTCTTTGACAACTTCTGAAGTTTTTCCGGTTGGTGCGGCGTCCGGGGCTCAAGCGAGATCACCTTTTCGAACCGCGAGGTTTGAAGGGAGGGTCAGCAAGGGTCTATAGCAAAGTGCTGGTCGAGAAGAACAGGAAGCATGTCGGAGGCAATATAGAGTCCCGAGGCGTTGCGCAAGTTTGTCCGGTTGGCGGTAAGCCCGGAGCCCGAGCGGCAGATCGCGCTAATGCGACCGCAAGGAAGCGTTGGCTGAGAGGTCGGCAAGGGTCTAAAAGCGAGCTACTGGCTGAGAGGAACCGGCGCAACATCACTTCGGGACTCTTAAGTTTTTGGGGTTAGTTGTTGCCTTTCCCTGCTGATACCTCATTTCCCCCTGTGATCTTAACATCAACTTGTTAACATCAACTTGTCATCCTCTCATCCACTTGCCCATCTGAAGCGAAGGGTCTCTGCATTTTCCTCGGCAGATGGTTCCTGATCCCTGTCAACCCGTGATATTCGTTCGTTTCGTGGCGCCGTTCTGGTCGTAGAAAGATTCTCTCTGCGGCCTGGACACGGGTGTCTTCGGTCCGTCCTGGCGAGCCAAAGCCCCTTCTCCACACCACGGCTACAGCGGTATGTTCCCGTGCTTCTTGGGTGGGTTCTTGTCGCGTTTGGTTTCTAGCATCTCCAACGCCTGGACAAGCTTCTTGCGGGTTTCCCGCGGTTGAATCACCGCGTCCACGAACCCGCGGTCAGCCGCCACATAGGGGTTAGCGAAGCGCTCGCGAAATTCCTCAATCTTTTCCTGGCGCATCTTGGCCTTGTTCTGGGCCTTTTCCAGTTCGCGCTTGTAAACGATGTCCACGGCGCCTTCCGCCCCCATGACCGCGATCTCCGCCGTGGGCCACGCATAGTTCACGTCGGTGCGGATGTGTTTTGAGGCCATAACGCAGTACGCCCCACCGTAAGCCTTGCGGGTAATCACCGTGACTTTGGGCACGGTGGCCTCCGCAAAGGCAAATAGCAGTTTGGCGCCGTGCTTGATGATGCCGCCATATTCCTGGTTTGTGCCGGGCAGGAACCCAGGCACGTCTTCGCAGGTCACCAGCGGGATATTGAAGCAGTCGCAGAAGCGGACGAACCGCGCTGCCTTGATAGAGGCATTGATATCCAGCGTTCCCGCCAGAAATGCCGGCTGATTGGCCACAATGCCCACCGAGCGCCCGTTTAGCCGCGCGAATCCCACCACGATGTTCTTGGCGTAGTGTTCCTGCACTTCGAAGAAATAGCCGTCATCAATAACGCGGTGAATCACGTCCTTGATGTCGTACGGCTGGTTCGATTCCGCGGGAACAATCTTGTCCAGCGCGGCGTCGGCCCGGTCGACGGGATCAGTGCAGGCCTTGCGCGGCGGATCGTCCAAATTGTTGGAAGGCACGAAGCTGAGTAACTCCCGGATCATAGACAAGCATTCGGCATCATCGTGAGCCATGAAATGCGCGACACCCGACGTTTCGTTGTGGGTCGCCGCCCCCCCGAGCTGGTCTTTAGTGACCTCTTCGAGAGTAACGGTCTTAATCACGTCCGGCCCGGTGATGAACATGTAGGAAGTCTTGTTCACCATGAGGATGAAATCGGTAATGGCAGGCGAATAAACCGCGCCCCCGGCGCAGGGGCCCATGATGGCCGAGATCTGCGGCACCACGCCGCTGTAGAGCGTGTTGCGAAGAAAGATGTCGGCGTAGCCGGCCAGCGACATCACACCTTCCTGGATGCGGGCCCCGCCCGAGTCATTCAGGCCGATAACGGGCGCGCCCATCTTCGCCGCCAGGTCCATGATCTTGACGATTTTGGCTGCATTAGCTTCTGAGAGAGAGCCCCCGAAAACCGTGAAATCCTGCGCGAACACGAAAACCAGGCGGCCCTCGACTCGGCCATAGCCGGTGATGAAACCGTCGCCATAAAACTTTTGCTTCTCCATACCGAAGTCGACGCAGCGATGGGTAACCAGCTTGTCGGTTTCTTCGAAGGTGCCTTCATCGAGCAGGAACTCAATGCGCTCGCGGGCCGACATCTTGCCTTCTTTGTGCTGCCGTTCCCGGCGTTGCGCGCCCCCGCCTTCTTCCGCCAGATGGTCGCGCTTTTTCAGTTCTTCCAGCTTCTGTTCGAGGTTCATGGCGGGAGATTATAGCCGGATTGTGACGGGCGCCGATGGGATGTGAATCGGCACATAGAATGGAGGCACGGGCGTCCCCGCCCGTGCGATGGCTTTGAGGTGTCTCAGGCATCAGAGCTGAAGCTGTGGAGGAAGTTTAAGAAGTCCCCGTCGCACTCTCCTGCGCCCTGCACCCTGCACCCTACCACCCAGCCGTCGGCGGCTGGTCGCTCTCTAGCTTATTAATATTAATAGTTCTAGTTCAGGTTTGAGCCCATGGGCTGGTACTTGTATTTCTTGCCGTCGAAGACAATCACAGAGGTACTTTCAGCCGCCCCGGTTTCCTCAGAGTAGATGGCCGTGACCAGCTTCTTCTTGATCTGCACGTGCTTCACTGCCACCTGCTTGAAGGGAAGATTGATGATGACAAACTTGGCCTTCGGTGTTTCTGCACGCCACGCGTCGGCACCCGCTCCGTGGATGATGAGCAGCACCAGGCCTTTATGTTCAGGATCAATAGCCCCAAACTGGCTGGTGATTTTCGGATCCCCTACACCGAAGAATTCGTCATAGGGGTCGAGCACCCGAAAATGATGTTCGTCCGCGTCGATCAGCGGGTTCTTGCCGCGGGCCACGACGGCGAGGTCCTCGACTCCGTCGTTATCGAAATCCCCGGTTAGAGTGGGGTAACCTGTCACCCGTGTGAACTCGCTGCCGAATTGTTTCTGAATGCAGTCGCTGTCGAGAGGTGTGAATTCTCCCTTTGTCGAACCCTGCTGCGCGGGACAGCTCAGCGCCCAAAAAAGTAGAGAAATCGCAACGATAAGAACGGCCCGGTGAGACCACATGTCACTACTGTAGTCCCGCTGCTGGTTGAGGACCAGAGGCAAGGCAGGTAACTAAAGTTTCTCCCTTGCCTTGCCAAGTCTTTACTTCGTAATTGCTAACGATACGACCGCGCCGGTCATGTCATTCTGCATCACGAAGAACGAGTTTGGCACCCGGGTCAGGTGACCGGTGTTCGTGTCGACCTGGTATGCCACCGGTCCCTGGTTGCAGTGCCAGCAATTTTGATCCGAGATGATGGCCCAGAGAAACCTCCCAGCGGGGTCAAGGACCGGCCAGTCCCCCGGCACGGAGTTCGACGCCAGTGTCAAAGCCCCGGTCGTGGGATTCACCGACATGGAGCCGCAGTTCTCGAACAGGAATTTTCCCTGCGGTGCCATGGTCATGTTATCAACCCCTCCGCACTGGCCACCTGCGTTGAAAGGTTCACCCGGGACCTGCGTCAATACCCCGGTGTTCTGGTCCACCTTGTAACCATAGATGCTGGTGGTGCCGAGGGTGCTTTCATACAAGAATTGATTCGACGGAATCACCAGGACGGCATAGGGCTGTGGCGCCGTGCCGAACGGAGAGCCTGGGATCAGCGTGAGAGCCCCAGTGGTTTCGACGACGTTGTAGCCAAAGATTCCAATGCTCGTGGATACATACAGGAACTTATCCTTCTGGTCGACCGCGATCCGGTTAGCGAAACCATTGGAAGCTGTCGGAAGCGCAGCGGGAAAGGGCGAGCCCGCCACAGGAGTCAGCTGGCCAGTTCCAGTCTGTATGCTGTACGCGAACACCTGGCCATCTCCGTAGGCATACACGAACTTGCCCGCCTGACTCACTGCAACCGTGTCAAAGCTCTGTGCAGACGAGAATGGCGAGTCCGCTATCTGCGTGAGCGCTCCGGTCTCGCGGTTGATGGTGTACGCAAAAAGTCCGGGCCGGGCTGCCTGATACAGAAAGTTTCCCGAGGGATCAATGGCGCTGTTGGCCCCAAAGTTCGGCAGCGGATTCGGTTCCGTCATTGTGACCGCAGACAGAACGCCGGTTTGCTGGTTGACCTTGGCAGGGATTGGCGTGCCATTCGGGATTTGAGTGCCGTACAGGAACTGAGGGGCGCTGTTCTGCCCGGAGGCACCTATGCCGGTCCCGAAAGCAGGACTCGGAGTCGAACCACCGCCGCCGGAATCGCCACCACTGCCACCACCCGAACCGCCGCTACCGCCGCCCGATCCGCCACTGCCTCCACCCGAACTCGGCCCACCGGGGGCCGGAGGTCCGCCGGGAGCGCTCGATGCGGGGTTCGACGAATGCATGCTGCTGGCTTCACAACCCGAAAAGTAACCAGCCACCGTACATAGCGCGAGCACGCCAACCAACCGATACCTCATGCCCCCCCTTGAGTCCACTCCCACGCTTGTTGATCTTTGGGAGTGCAGATTGGATGTGAGGGAGTGCCGGAACAGTTGGTCCAAGCCCGTTATTCAAAGCGCCGTTCGAGGAGCGTAGGTCAGCAACTAGTGTGGATTGCGAAGCTTAGGGGAGGCACAACGCCGACCAACGAACCGAGTCATCAACCGTGCTGGACCTTGTTGCGGGCTAGTTCCTGAAGTGTTCCCAGCCCCGCGAGCTGAGTTCAGCCAAGCTACCGTCCGCGCTCCTGATGAAAATTTTCTTACCGCGAGTGATGCCGCCGATTTCAGTAATTGGGATTCCGCCAATGCGCGCAGGAATGCATTTATGTGCAGGGGCCGTAAACAGAAGTTCGTAGTCCTCTCCGCCATGGAGCGCAAAGGGAAAGCCAACGCGTCGCCCCGGGCTGCCGTTCCGGGCGACAGGAATGGCTTCCTTGTTGACTTCCGCCCCCACGCCCGATTCTTTGCAAATGTGCATCAGGTCCGTAGAGAGCCCGTCGCTGATATCGATCATCGAGGATGCCAGTCGATCTCTGGACAGAACTCGCCCCACTTCCAGGCGAGGCATCGGGAAGAAGTGCGGGGGATAGTCTTTGGGTGCAAGCCGTTTTTTCGCCTTGAAAAGCAAGTTCAGTGTTGCCGAGGAGCCTCCCAACTCGCCTGTCACATAAATCCGGTCGCCCGGGTGCGCCCCAGATCGCAGAATGGCTTTTCCCCGTGGCGCCCAACCGAGCACCACAATGTCGGCCAAGACGCCCGCGGGCGACTCGGCTGTGTCCCCGCCTGCCAGAACCACGCCAGCTCTCGCGGCCAGCTTGAGCAGGCCCTGCATGAATTGATCTACCCATGACTGCGGCAGTCGGGCTGGCACCGCTAAAGACAAAAACGCGGCAACGGGGTCGCCTCCCATAGCGGCGATGTCGCTCAAACCGCGGGCCAGGCAGCGATGTCCAACTGACTCGGGTGGATGCCACTCTCGCCGAAAATGAATTCCCTCCAGACTGAAATCGGTGGTCACCAGTGCGTTGTGCCCGGGTGGAACGCCCAGCACCGCACAATCGTCTCCTACGCCGGAGATCACCGCGCGCGAGCGCTTTCCCAGTCGCTGGCGGATGTGTTTTAGTAACGCTCTCTCAGGAAGCGGCAAGGCGCGATCAACTATATAAGAATCCGGGTGGAGGCGGGTCTCTGGCCCCCTTGGACGGGTCAGAGAAAGGTCCCCCCAGGCATAGGCCGACGCCGCTGCGGCGAAACGCCGCGTCCCAGGTGGCCAAGTAGCCCCTCCCAGAAGTACATTTGGGCTACCTGCCTTGGTAACCAGTAACATCCTCATGACTCGTTGACAGGGGGAATCAGGTTTGTTACCGTTGCAGGCGTATTCCAAGTACCTTTGGCCGACCTAATTCCCTGTAATTAGCTACAATTACGGGAGTTAGCAATTTGGTCTTGCACCTGGTTTGGTAGGTGAAAGGGCACGCATAGGCCTTCAACCCCACACTGCTATGGGGGCGTAGCCCGGAATCGGGATTGTGAAGACGGGGTTCTACGGTAGTCCGTGACCCGCCCCGGCCAGTACGTCAACCCGATTCCAACAGGACACATATTGCGTAAGCGTTTCTACATCCTCTTCGTGGCGCGCGACGACGACGGGCAGCTCCGCAAGATCCCCATCCCTGTCCACTATCTGTACGTGTTGGTAGTGGGCGCGGCGATTGGAATCCTGAGCCTGACTGGCATCGCCAGCTCGTATTCGCGCATGCTGCTGAAGGTCTCCGAATACAACCAGCTGAAGACAGAGAAAGAAGAGCTGACCAACCGCTACTCGCAGCTGGAGCAGGTGGCCCGGGAAAAAGATATCCAAGTGGCCTCGCTGGGTTCGCTGGCCAGCGAGGTGTCTGCGTTATATGGCTTGAAAGCGGAGCCCATCCTGCTGTCCATTGACGAAAAGAACTATCAGGACGCCCAAGTCAGTTCCTCCCTCGATCAGTTTTACGCTTTGAAGAACTCCGCGCTGACCGGAGCGGCCACGGTTGGCATCACGCTGGGACTGAACCGCAACGTGACCATGGCGGATTGGATTCGGGCTAATGCAGCCCCCAACCTGTGGCCGGTGGAAGGCGCCGTGACCGGCTCTTTCGGCGAGCGTATCGACCCCTTTAACGGTGAAGGCGCGTTCCATAGCGGTGTAGACATTTCCTCTTCGTTCGGCACGCCGGTAATTGCTCCAGCAGATGGTGTAGTCACCTTCGCTGACTTCCTGGGGGGGTACGGCCGCGCTATTGTGGTTGACCACGGCCACGGAATCAGCACCCGCTACGGGCACCTCGCCAACTTTGCCGTGATCGCCGGACAACAGGTCCACCGCGGTGACACAATCGGCTACGTCGGCCTGAGCGGTCGTTCTACCGGTCCGCACCTCCACTACGAAGTCAGGATCAATGACACTCCGGTTAATCCACACAAATACCTGCGCCTGACCGTGGCCCACGGCGGCGGCTTCGCAGCCGGAAGCTAGAGAACGTTCCCGGTTGACCGTTCCCAGTCCTCCGCGTTTCAACGCTCAGCTCCAGTCCTCGCCCTTCGTTCCTGTCGTTCCGAGGCGGCTTCGGCGCCCCTAGAAATGCGCTTTTATCTTGTCATTCCGCGGAGCGAGGGAACTGCTTCGGGAGGAGTTTTGCCGTGTCCTGCCCGGGCAGGGCTCAGGAGACTAGACTGGGGGGTGCGCCGATTTCTCGAGGACGGAGAGGCTGATGGCTAACAGCTGACCAGCTATCCCCGAATCCCGCTCCAGGTTTCCGACACAACCATCGAATTTCCCGGATTTTGCGGATCGTAGCGCACCGACGCGGGGACGCCCAGTCGACAGGAGTGCAGGTTGACTCGTTGCCGGAGATAGGTGACGTCTTGTGAGGCTTCGTAGGACACGCCGGCCACATCATAGTGGTAGATGAGCATGGTGGCGGGTTTTTCGGTGCCGCTGTTGATCTCATGAACGTCAACGACGGCGCCATCGGTGATGCGGCCGATCTCGTTGAGCATTTCGCGGCGCTCGCGTTCCAGATCTTCAGCAGTCTTGCGCTTGCCGCGCAGCAGGAAGTACAGGGCAAGGGCTACGACGACGCCAACCGCAAGCAGAGAATAGACACGCAACGGAATCATGAAGAAAAACCCTGGGGGCCCTGTTTGCAGAACAGGATAAGCCTAATGGCTGAATCCTGGAAGAGCCCTGCTAGGTTACGGAAGTCCAATCAAGGGTAGGGCAAGTGCCGTGCGGGGGCTCGGGGCCTTGACCGGGAGGGTGGATCGAAGACCCGACGGCCCGTGAAACTCTGCCGAGATGGTTTTGGGGCGGGACGCTATTCGTCAACGATTGGATTCCGCAGTGTACCCACCCCTTCCACGCTGACTTCCACGACGTCTCCCGCCACCACTGGCCCTACTCCCTCGGGCGTGCCGGTCGCAACCAGATCTCCCGGGACCAGCGTCATGGCACGGGAAATATGCCGGATGATGATATCGAGAGAAAAGATGAAATCCCTGGTATTCCCGTGCTGCCGAACTTGGCCATTGACCCGGGTTTCAACCGTGACCCCGGCCGAGGGATCGATCTCATCGGTCACCAGCGGCCCCACCGGACAAAACGTGTCGAAGCCCTTGGCTCGCCACCACTGGCCATCTTTCGTCTGCAGGTCGCGTGCCGTAAAGTCGTTCACACAGGTATAGCCCAGGATGTAGGGGCGCACATCTTCCTCGGCTGGAATCTGGTGACACGCCTTGGCAATCACGAGCCCGAGCTCGCCCTCATAGTCAGTGCGCGCAGCAATCTTGGGGCGTCGTATGTTCCCGGCCGGCGACAGGAGAGAAGAAGGAGGCTTGAAAAAGATCAGCGGCTCGGCCGGCACTTCATTCCCGAGCTCAGCGGCATGCTCGCGATAGTTGCGCCCCACGCAAACAATCTTGGAAGGGCGCACCGGAAACAGTAGAGTGGCCTCGGCGAGCGGGAGATGCGCCATACGCTTCGTCGGCAGATCCTCCATATCTCCCGCCATCTCCTCGGGCGGCTTAAGTAGAAGCCGGGTTATTTCTTCTCTCCCCGCTACGAACTCAACCAATCCGTAGCGTGCGGCACCAGCGTTTTCAAAGCGGCAGAATTTCAAATGGAATCCCTTTTTCTAGCTTGTAGGGCGCGCGCAACCAAAGATATCAGAAGCAGAACCCAGGTCCCCGGACAACCGTTTCAGGGCAAAGCAAGTGGAATTTCTGTGGCGAAAATAACCAACAAATCGCAGCTTCTGCCGGCCGCTGAACAAACTCGACGTGAGCTGCCGCGCATCATAAATCCGGGTTTCAAAACTCGGTGTACCACAGGCAACAGCCCTGAACACCTCAGGGATGGATTACGTGGGCGGAGAGGCCACTCCTCACATCACGAACACCCTAAATCGGGCCGCAAGCTGGCGGGAGCGCTACATTCCGCCGCTGCCCAGCCGCATGCGCTCGGCCCTGGGACTACTTGGGCCCGGGATCATCACCGGCGCCGCCGACGACGATCCCTGCGCCATTGGAACCTACGCCAAAGCTGGGGCGTCGCTAGGTTTCGCGACGCTTTGGCTTGTACCCGTCATGTTTCCGATGATGTCGACGGCCGTCTACCTGTGCTCGAAAATCGGCATGGTGAGCGGGATGGGCATTGCCGGAGTCATCCGCCACTACTATTCCCGATGGCTGCTTTATCCCGTGATCGGCGCTCTTCTGTTTGCCAATATTATAGGCGCCGGCGCAGACCTTGGCGCCATAGCAGCCGCTTTACGGCTTCTGCTGCCAATACCCGCCGGCCTGGCCATTGTCGGCGTGACGGTCTTCGTTCTCGCACTGCAGACTTGGGGCTCGTACGAATTGCTGCAAATGATATTCAAGTGGCTGGCGTTGGCTTTGTTCTGCTACTTGGGTGCTGCGGTTCTGGCCAAGCCGGACTTTACCGAAGTGCTCTGGGGTACGCTCGTCCCCAAACTCCATTTCAGTGCGGATTACCTCTCGGTCCTGGTGGCTGTCGTAGGAACGGGTTTATCGCCCTACCTGTTTTTTTGGCAGGCAAGCCAGGAAGTGGAAGAGGAGATTGCTATCGGTCGGCATCACGTCTGGCAGCGGCGGGGCACCTCCGACGAAGAGCTGCGGTACGCTTCTCGCGATATCAAGATTGGCATGTTCTTTTGCGCTCTGATCATGTACTTTATCACCCTGTGCACAGGTGCGACCCTGTTCAAGACCGGTCACACCGAAATCAATTCAGCCTACGACGCCGCTCAGGCGTTACGGCCGCTCGCGGGAAACGCGGCAAGCCTGTTGTTTGCGTTTGGGATCATCGCCGTAGGGCTGCTCGCGGTGCCGGTTCTGACCACCGGCCCGGCTTACGCCCTGGCGGAATCTTTCGATTGGAAACACAGCCTCGGCCACAAACCCGAGCATGCCAAGGAATTTTATGCGGTAATTGTCTTCGCCACCTTAGTGGCCATGGGACTGAACTTCATCGGCATCAATCCGCTCACTGCCTTGTTCTGGGCGGGCATCATCGAGGGCTTGCTCGCACCTCCACTCATGCTTTTAATCATGTTGATCACCAATAACCGGCAGATCATGGGCAGGCACGTCAACGGCAGAGCCTTGAACATTCTCGGCTGGATTACGACAGGGTTAATTCTTGCCGCAGCCCTCGGCCTGATCTGGACCTGGATTAAGTAAACACCGATGCGGCGCGGGCGCCCTCGCCCGCGGGCCCTGCTCACTGTCACGGCACCGATTCGCTGGCCTCTTCTGAACGCGTACTCTGGTTTCCCCGCAGATCGACAGCCGAAACCGAGTAGAAATACTGCCTGCCCGATTCCACATTGCGGTCACGAAAGGCAGGAGTCTTGATCAGGTCGGTGTTGATCTTCACGGCTTGCCCGCCTTGTTCGCGGCGATAAACGTTGTATCCCGCCAGATCGGCATCTGTATTCGGGGCCCAGGTCAAGTCGATGAACGGCGGTTGACCGACTCCCGAAAATACCGCTTGCAAACCGGTGGGCGCCGCCGGCGGAAAGACATCGCTGGTGACAACGTGAACCGGTGGGGAATCGTTTCCCTCCACTTCAATAGCCGTTGGTTCGGGTCGCGGAATTACGCTTACGACCGTCACATGATAATCGTAGCTCTTCTGCCACTCAAAACCATGATCCACGACTGTCGCCTGGCCTGATGTGGTTAATGAGATCTGGCCCGCAATCTCGTCCCTGGTGGTGCCTTCCTGGCGTCGATAAACACGGTACGCGTGCCGCAACTCGGGTGTTTCCTGTTCATGCAGAATGCCTGTCCAGGTGAGGACCACGCCATCTGCGGTGACCTCGGCACGCAAGTCATCGGGCGGAGCCAGCGCCGGTACAAGCGGAACCTGCACCTCATTTGAAAGCCCCGCACTGCGTCCACGGTTATTGAGTGTATCGACTGCGTAGCTGGCCATCGCGGTGGGATTTTGTTCCTGAAGCGCAGGCGGCAGCGTGTCGGTATAGCTGGCCTGGGTCGGACTGGGTGGCCTCCCCTTGTTGCGAGAAGAAGAGGACACAACCAACTGCGAGATCGGAACTTCTCCCACGGTGTCACATTGGTTCATGGGAGCTTGTAGGCTGCGGCAGACACGTGTCGGGCCGAGGTGCCGGACATTCTCGAAATCGGTGGTCTTGCTCGGCACAGTCCAGGTGAGGGCCACCTTGTCGCCCTTGCGGGCGGCGCGGAGGTCGGTGACTGGCTGAGGCAACTCAAGGGATGGCGGCAGGGGGGGGCCCGGCGCACCGCACGCGGTCAGCAAAAGCAAAGTTGAGATGGACAGCGCACCAAAGATCGGGCGGCGGATCATCATGGAGCGGAATTATGAGGGTACCACGTCGGCCTGTCTGGGCACGGCTTGTGTGGAGGCGGGTCTCCGGCTCGCCGGGACCGGTTAGAGACTCGTCCCCGCTAACTTTTTTCCACTCCGCAAGGGGAGAGAAGAAACCGAGGCACTACAGGATGTATCTCGACAAATCCTGGTCCTTCACGATATCCGTCAGCATCTTGCGAACGTAATCGCCGTCGACCGTGATGTGCTCACCTTTCTTGTCGGAAGCGTTGAAGCTGATTTCGTCGAGCACGCGCTCCATGATTGTGTGCAGGCGGCGGGCGCCGATATTCTCGGTGCCTTCATTCACGCGGAAGGCAAAGCGCGCTACCTCGTCCAGAGCTTCGCGAGTAAATTCCAGCTTCACGCCTTCGGTTTCCAGTAGCGCGGTGTACTGCTTCACCAGCGAAGACTTCGGCTCGGTGAGAATGCGGATGAAATCTTCCATAGTAAGCGACTGCAACTCGACGCGAATGGGAAATCGGCCCTGCAATTCCGGGATCAGGTCGCTCGGTTTCGAAACGTGGAACGCTCCCGCAGCGATGAACAAGATGTGATCGGTCCGCACCATGCCGTAGCGAGTGTTAACGGTCGTGCCTTCCACGATCGGCAGGATGTCTCGCTGCACGCCTTCGCGCGAAACGTCCGGCCCATGCCCGCTTTCACGTCCGGCAATCTTGTCGATTTCATCGAGAAAGATGATGCCCGAGTTTTCGACGCGATCGATGGCAACTCGGGTGACCTGGTCCATATCAATCAGTCTTTGTTCCTCTTCCTGGATCAGGTACTCGAAAGCTTCGCTGACCTTCATCTTTCGTTTCTTGCTGCGCTGGCCGAAGATGCTGGGTAGCATGTCCTTGACGTTGATGTCCATCTCCTCCACGCCCTGGTTGGAGATGATTTCGAACGCCGGAAACGATTTCTCTCTCGTCTCAATTTCCACCATGCGCTCGTCGAGCTTGCCCTCCCGCAGTTGCTGGCGAAGCTTGTCGCGAGTGCGGGAGTGCGATTCGGTGACCGAATTGGACCCGTCCAGCACTACTCCGCCGCTGGTTGTGTCAGCAGGCTTAGGAGCTGGGGAAGTCGGCAGCAGAATGTCCAACAAACGCTCTTCCGCATTCAGTTCGGCCTTGTCGGAGATGTCTTCCAGCTTTTCTTCGCGCACCATGTCGATGGCAATCTCCACCAGATCGCGGATCATGGACTCGACATCCCGGCCGACGTAGCCGACTTCGGTAAACTTCGAGGCCTCGACCTTCAGAAAAGGCGAGTTCGTCAGCTTGGCCAACCGGCGTGCAATCTCGGTTTTGCCCACGCCCGTGGGTCCGATCATGATGATGTTCTTGGGAATGATTTCTTCGGCCAGATCGGGCGCTAGTTTCTGCCGGCGCATACGGTTGCGCAGGGCGATCGCCACGGCGCGCTTCGCATCCTTTTGCCCGACCACATACTTGTCGAGCTCACCCACAATTTCGCGCGGGGTCAGTTCGTCCAGCGCCAGCTGTTCTTCCGCGATGTTTCCGGGTAAGTAGATAGCCATGGTAAACCATTCTCAGTTGGCGGTTCTCAGTTCCCGGCTCTCACGCTCAGGTTCGAATCGGACAATCCTGGACCAGCTGAGAACCGAGAACGGGGAACTAAAAACCAGCTCACAACTCTTCAAAGCTTGCGTTCTCGTTAGTATAGATGCACATTTTGCCCGCAACCTTCATGGCTTCTTCCGCGATCTGGCGGGCCGAGAGCTTAGTGTGATTGGCAAGAGCCTGGGCCGCCGCCTGGGCATAAGGACCGCCACTACCAATCGCCGCAATCCCGGTGTCGGGCTCAATCACGTCGCCCTGCCCACTGAGCAAAAATGTCTGATCTTTGTCGCAGACCAGCAGTAGCGCTTCGAGATGCCTAAGGTACTTGTCGGTGCGCCAATCCTTAGCCAGCTCGACTGCCGCGCGGCCAATGTTGCCGTGATACTGCTCCAGTTTTGACTCGAAACGGCTGAAGAGCGAGAAAGCATCAGCAGTCGATCCGGCAAATCCAGCCAGAATCTTATCCTGGTAGAGACGGCGTATTTTCTTGGCCGTATGCTTGATGACCGACTCGCCCAGCGTGACCTGGCCATCCCCGGCCAGAACTACCTTGCCATCCCTACGCACGGAAAGAACTGTGGTGGAACGCACTAGACGTTTCCTGCTCATGAAGTCAACTCTCGATTATAACAGCGGGTAAATCCGCGGCGGGCAACCGAGCCCATGGGGGGCAAATCGGCAGATGCCAGCGTATACTTCGCGAAGAGCCCTGGCTGTCATCCTGAACGCCGCGTAGAATCTGTGCATTTAGTGACGACCTTGACCCCCCATCTGTTGAACCCCGTCTAAAGATTAAAGAGAGTCGGAGTAGGGACCATGATCGCGCATGACCCCCTCCACAGAACCGGCCCAGTGGAGTTACCGGGCTCCCACCGTGGGTGAAGACGCCCAAGCGCACGAGAGGATAACGATGACCCACACGAGCCGGCGGAAACCATCGCGCTTGACGTAGCCGCTCGAGCGCGCTGGGCGTGCTTTCCCGGCCCTGAGTCCGGAGCGCGTTGCGCTCGGGCGAGTTCCCCTTGGCCCGCTCCCTTCCCTCCCTCGCCTCCGCTGCCGGTCCATCGGCCTTGTTCGGCGACTTCACAGGTTCTATGGAACGGTCCGCCTTCCCGCGTCCGTTGGTGAGTAGCGCGGAGGAGTCTCACCCCCGCGCTCTCTCAGAACCGTACTTGAACCTCTCAGCTCATACGGCTCCCGCTGCAGAGCCACGCCGCACTCCCATCTGCCAGTGAGCAAACAGTTGTGGGTCACGCCGCGAAATGCGCGCAATCCAATGCCTCGCCCGCCGGAAATGTCCGCGCAGCTTCTTGTATTTCCGTTTCGCCCAAAGGGCTA
>QIAU01000090.1 GCA_003225055.1 Acidobacteriota bacterium | reverse complement strand
CCGTGCCCCAACCCGCCCAACTGAGTTAAGTTGTGTAATCTTCAGCGCGCTCTCCAAAATGGGACCCGTGATGCACATGACTGATTCTCGCGATATCCTGCGAGGTTGTTTTTGGTATTTCTGTGCCACCGTCCAGCGCGAAATCGGTACGCACCCACACACGTCAGCCGTGCCACAAGTTCCTCTAACAATCGGCGCGGCTTCAGTCGCTGGCCGTAGCAATTGCGCCCAACCATTTGTTCCTATCCATGTGGATAGTCCCGCTCCCGATCAGATAGACCACTTTCTCTCTTCCGAGCCAAAACACCTCGCTGAACCAGTTTTTGAATTCACCCGAATCTTCCATGCAGGCATAGACTTGCCGCCTTGGCTCCGGCTGTTTGCTGACCCTCGGGCGAGTTGGAATTCCTCGTGCTTCCTCCCAATCACGAATTGAGAGCGCCAGAGCTCTCAGCCAAGATCCAACATGGAGGTGGCCCATGAAATCAGTCAGAATGCTAGCTGCGAAGGCGGTCCTGCTCGGGACCGTGGCCGCGCCTTTCCTCGTGCTCCCTGCTCTCGGTCAACAGGAAGTTGACCCCACGAATTACCCGCTTCCTGAGGCAACGAAGACCGTTGCCCTCTCCGCAAAACCGGCCATGACTGTTCACAAACAGGCCACCTCCGCCGCTCACAGACGCGCCTCGGCGAAGCAGAACGCACGCTTGCGGCACGTAGCCGTTAAAGTTAAGCAAGAGAGATTACTGGCTGCCAAGTAAAGTAAGCCCCTGCGTCTGAAATGAGACCGCGGCGGCGGGATAGGAAACCCCCCAGGCACGGTAGTACCGAGTCTTTTTATCGCGGCAGTGTTTGCGGGAGACTGGCCAAGGTATACGCCAGCACCGCCATCGCTGCCGCATTTTCCTGCAATTCTCGGGGAACGATCTTGTCCAGGGTGTCGGCGGCGGTATGATGATAGTTGAAGTAAGTTCGCGAATCCTGCATGGGAGCGAACCCCGGGACGCCCGCCTTCACCAGCGGCGAAATGTCCGATCCCGGACTGTAGTCCGTTTGTCGCAGGGCATTGCACCCCGTGCTCCGCAACACCTCCAGCATCGGTCGAAGCAGCGGCGCCGCGTCTGGGTTGATTTTGGCGATGAATCCCATGGGATGTCCTGCTCCGAGATCGCTTTCAAGAACGCCCACGTGGTTCGCCATCTCCGCCGCATGTTGCTTCGCGTAAGCGTCGTGTCCTCGTCCGCCGTTCTCTTCGTCCATCCAGCCCACCACTCGGATTGTGCGCTTGGGATGCAGATGCAACTCCTGCATAAGATGTACCGCCTCCATGGCGACCGCCACCCCGGCCGCATCATCAATGGCCCCCGTCCCCAGGTCCCACGAATCCAGGTGCCCAGAGACGACCACCACCTGCTCGGGATGTTCGCTTCCCCTGAGGTCTGCCACGACATTGTGCGACACGATTTCCGGGAACGTTTGCGGCGTAAGCGTCAAATGCAACTGCACTGGACCTTGACTGGCAAGGTGGGCGATTAGATCAGCGTCCTCCGCCGTCACGGCGCCCGCTGGAATGCCTGCGGGCACACTGTATCCGGTATGAGGCAGGCGATACTCCGCGCCTCCTACCGATCGAATCAGCGATGCAGCTGCTCCCAATTCTGCCGCTGCCTTGGCCCCTGCAGCCCGGTAGGCCACCGCTTCTCCATACGCCTCCCCGGCGTATCCCGCCGCCGCTTTCTTCTTATCAAAAGGAACATTGAACAAAACAATCTTGCCCGCAACCTTCTCCCGGCCGAGCGCTTTCAATTCATCAAAACTTCCGACCACCACCACTTCGGTGGTGATCCCACCGGCAGGCGTTGCGCTGCTTCCGCTCAGGGTAGTCACCACAACCCTCTGCGTGGTGCCCGGAGCCTGCCCGGGATAGTGCACGAGTTCGGCGGTTTCAATTCCACGCACCCAACGTGGCAACCGCACTTCCTCCAGGCGCACCTCCAGTCCCTGCAGGCGCATTTGCTCGGCCACATAGTCGACCGCGTGTTCCGCCTGCGGCGATGCTCCCATGCGCGGCCCGATGTTCTCGGTCAGGTGCGCTACCTGGCGGTAGGCGTAGTCACTCGTTAACGCCGCATCCCGAAGAGCGGCCAGATCACTCAGCAGCTGCGGTGGATAAACCACCTCAGGTACTCGGGACCGTTGGGCGCTGCTGACCACCGCAAAGGACAATAGAACAATGAGTGAAACAGCCTTCAAAAGGGGCGATCTCTTTATCAACATTCCTTCAGGCATCCTCAGCGAATCGCAAAGCTTACCAGAACGATTTGGCCATTTCAGAATTTGTCCAGCGACGGCAGCGGCGGCCCTGTGCGGCAAAAAAGAGGCCCCATCTCTGGGGCCGTCATAAAGAGGCAAAACGGTGGGAAAACGGGAAGGCGAAACTTAGGTGTCGTTCTGCGAGCCAGAACGACTTAACAGGAGAAGTCGAGAGCACGGGAATGGAAACTTCATGTCTTGGTCACGGCCTCTTTTGTTGACAAGCAATTGTGCACTTGCGCAGCCAAAGCCAGCGTCTCCACCAGCACCCGACGCGAAAATTACAAGCTCTTGCCCGGCAGGTACTTACC
Organism: Acidobacteriota bacterium; assembly: GCA_003225055.1. Taxonomy (GTDB): domain Bacteria; phylum Acidobacteriota; class Terriglobia; order Terriglobales; family Acidobacteriaceae; genus Gp1-AA122. The sequence goes on along the minus strand of QIAU01000090.1, from coordinate 11,256 downwards.
TCATCTTCCTCACACGAGGGTAGGTCCGGTCTCCGGAGAATCCTGTAGATCCATGCTGCAGCAAACTGCACATCCTTGTACACGCCGGTGCTTTCAGCGAATCGTCAGTTCATTGGTCGCCCACCCGCGGAGCGGCAAGGTTCATTTAGCCGCCCGCGTAAGCCGGTGGGAATAAGGCCCAGCAATGTGCCCGCCCCGTCAGGAGCGCCACTTTATTCCGTAAAACAAAAGGCACGGCTCTTCGCCGCGCCCTGACCCTCTATACTGGTAAACGGCCTAACTGTTTCCCGTGACCGTCCGCAGCTTGCCGGGGAGAAAATGATAAGGCGGCCACGGCCCGCTGATTGCCACCTCGCAATTCTTGAGCTGCTTGGCGGCGGTGTTATACCGGTTCTGATACTTCTCGACCGACTTGGAATCGATCAGGTGGGCGATATCAATCAACATACCCTCCGCATCCACTTTCTTACAGCTGACCTCTTCCTCGAGTGGGTTGAAGAGCTTGTGTACCTGGACCGATAGCGCCCGCGCCTTGGTCTGGCGTTCCCGGTCGCGCGACGCCTTGACCCGCAACTGCGCCAGGTACTCCCGGCCGACCGTATCCGGCAGCTGGGTATCGGTCATTGCTTCGCGCAAGGAGCCGTCGCGGACCACCAGCTTGATGCGCATTTCGGCCTTGCCCCGCAGCCGTTGTACGCTCTGGCCAAAAGCTCGCCGGTTAGCCCGGACCGCCTGCCGAAGCGCATCCTCGGTCTCAAAGACTGTGCCGAACCGGAAGGGAAGCACCGTCCCTTGCCGGAAGCACACGCTTACCACCCGCGCATGTTCCAGCACCGCCTTTTCGTTCAGTTCGCCATCGTGTTCGTATTCGCTGACTATAACCGCAAATTCTCCACTCGGATATCCCAGCACGGAGGCGCCTTTCACTCCTTGAATGCCTTCCAACAAAAATGGCCGCCGGGTGCGAGTACCGTTGGAGAGGGCTTGTGACTCAGTGAGGCAGTATGCGTACCACGCCATATCCTGTATCTCCGAAAGCTGCACCCGAGGCAAAAAACCTGCCCCGGGCATGTTTACGAAGTTTGGAACATCGAATCTGGAAGATTGGGCAAGGTACTTCGACGAGTCGGACGTCATCCCCACGTCCTGAGCTTCATCTTACTTCTCCTTACTAGAAAATTGCAACCTTTTCGTAGCACCTTCGTGGGGAGGGGCGGCGGGCTCTGACTCGCCTGAGCCCTGTGGTCGCCGGGTCTCTGTGGGAGGCGAGGCTGGGAGCCGCCATCGGGAACGCCTGCCGGATAGGCGCGCATGAAAGAAGATATCGGCCAGCATCTACTTAAAAATCAATAACATCCCTACTTCTTGCCCTCTGCCCGCGCCCCGGCCCGCTCCTGCAGGGCAAGATTGACCACTCGCAGCATCTCGTCCCAAGGCGCCGGTTTGCCCGTCCAAATCTCAAATTGACGAGCCGCCTGGTGCACAAACATTTCAATCCCGGGAATGATCTCCGTTCCTCTCTCTCTCGCCAGCTTTACCAGGCGGGTTTCTGGTGGGTCATAGACCATCTCAAACAGATAACGCGCATCGATCTCCTTCTCGCCAAGAGGGGACTCCTTGGAACCACCCATTCCCACCGGAGTCGCGTTGATGATCACGTCGAATTTCATCTTCTTCAGGTCGGCGCGTTTCATCAAACGAGCGCGCGCGGAGCGTGCCAACTTTTGCGCCGGTCCCACACTGCGGTTCAGGATGTAGACTTCGCATCCTCTTTCTTTCAACCCAAACACCGCCGCCCGCGCTGCTCCACCCGCCCCCAGCACCAACACCTTGGCGCCTGGCAGCGCGATCCGCTTTTCCAGAGGGCGCACCACGCCCGAGGTGTCCGTATTGAAGCCGTATAGGTTTCCATCCTGCGCCCGAACTACCGTATTGCACGCGCCGATCTTGGTTGTGCTCGAATCGGTGTTGTCCAGGTGCTTCACGATACTCTCTTTGTATGGCATCGTGATGCTGAGCCCGTGAATCGGAATATCGCGCACGCAGGTCAGCAGGTCGCTCAAGGTCTTCGCGTGCAGCGCCAGGTACACACCGTTCACGTTCTCCCGCCGCAGCGCCGTGTTCATAACGACCGGCGAAAGGGAGTGCGCCACCGGATCGCCAGCGACTCCATAGACGCGAGTGGCGGCATCCACCTGCTCGATGCGGTACGTGCTGCGTAATTCCTGTGCAGTCACCTGCCCGGGGCCGGTCTCCTGGCCAACCGTCGCGGACGCAAAGGTGAACACGCTGCCCGCGCGTACTCCCAGCACCCGGCTGATGATTCCTTGCTCGCCCATACACAACCCGATGATGGAGTGCCGGTCGCCGTTCTTCTCCAGGAACTTCATCATCGCCACGTTGTCCGACAAGGTGGTAGCGGTGGTGACCAGCTTGTAGAAGTCCGCCGCTATAGCCACCATCTTCTCCAGGGTCTCGTCGAGTTTCTTCGTTGCCCGGAAGTCGTGATAGGAGAGGATGAGCGCCGCCCGTGTCCGGAGCCGTCGAAGCTGTTCCGGCTTGATGCGGACCGCACTCTGCAGCTCAACATCAACGATTTGACAACCGCTGTCAGCCGCCTTGGCCAGAATCTGCACTTGGGAAGCAACTGACCCGCGAAACTTGCCCCCGCCAGCCGCTCGCCGACACGTGGCTATGCACACCGCGTTGGGGTGAAACTCCATGAATTTCTTGATCTTAGGCAGTGCGAGGCCGGGTTTGGAAAGGTAATCTAGGCGGAATTCCAGGAACTGGTTATCGCGCACCAGCGCCTCGGCCTTGTCCACCATCTCGGTTGCATCCCGCCCGGTTACCGCCACACATACCTTAGGCAGGCGCAGCGGCAAAAACCGCGGTACGACATGGTTGGCGGCAGTGGCCATTTAGGTTAGTCGGCGCGATATTACAGGCCCGTAATTCCAGATGCAACAACGGATTATCCGCAATGCATTATCCGCAAACCCTCGATAAACTTTTTGACCGTGGCCGGCATGGCACCCCCGTAACCTTGACCCATCGGTATCCCCCTTGCTACTTTCCGAATGCAAGGCCTTGTCTTTCGAGCACTTAGCTGGAGACGGAGGCGGACGTCGGGCCGAACCTAGGGCTCGGAGGTAACATGAAGAAAACAGGATTGATATTGACGTTGCTGGCGGCCACCGTGGCGTGGGCGCAGCAGGCCGATCCGGCCGCCGTGGCTGGCGCTACCACCCCGGAGGCCTCTTCTTCTGATTCGGCTCCGGCTGACTCGGCGACGCCGGTGGAGACCAGCAAGAATTATCCCCAAGTGCAGTTCGCCACGCCGACTTATGCTGATCTGTACTGCGCGGGGTTTATCACGAAGCAGCTCCTGCCCAACGCCAATTACGTTGCCGGTGGACTGCAGACTCCGAACACCACCAAGTATGTCAGCGGCGACATTGTTTATCTGGCTGGGCAAGGCTACCAGCCCGGCGCCGAGTACACGATCGTCCGCGAACTGCGCGACGTGAACGAGTTCGAAGCCTATCCTGGCCAGCATCGTCTGGTTGCAGCCACTGGCCAGCCCTACGCCGAGCTCGGCCGCGTGAAGATTCTTGATACCCGAAACAAGACTGCCGTCGCCCAAGTCGAGTACAGCTGCGACGCCATTCTGCCGGGCGACACGGCAATCCCATTCGCCGAGAAGCCGGCGGTCACATACCGTCCGCCTGACAAGTTCGATCGTTTCGCCCCGGGGTCCGGCCGCACTTCCGGCCGCATCGTCCTGGCCAAGGATTTCGACGCCTTTGTCGGCACCGGCGGAAAGGTCTATATGAATGTCGGAGCCAACCAAGGCGTCAAAGTTGGCGACTACTACCGCGCCACTCGTCCCTATACTGACGACCTCCACGATCCGGTCGATTCGCTCTCGTTCAAGGCCGGGATGGGAGACGACACTCAAAAGAAGCCGCCCGCCTGGAAGGTCCCCTTCTACGAGCGTACCAGCTATCACAGCGGCCCGACCCTCAATCCTGCCGACCTGCCGCACCGTGCGGTGGGTGAGATCATCATCATTAGCGTGACGCCGACGACGGCGACCGGCATGATCACGTTCGCCCTGGAAGATGTGCACATCGGCGACGACGTCGAACTGGACGGCGAAGCCCAGCCGTAATTTTTCTCCGCAACTCGACAATCCTGATCGGGGAGGCTTTAAGTCTCCCCGAAATTTTTGTGCTTAGGGGGCAGGCGCCCGGCCGTCCAGGCCAGTGCCACCTCGCCGCTATCCAATTTTTCCCCCTCCCACTTCCAACCCTGCTCTGGGTTGTTTACTCTTAGTAAGACGACCACGGCGGAGATGACGCCCATTTTCAGCCGACTAAAACTTCCGCAGCCTCTGGCCCAGCTGTTCTCTGTTCTGCTGGTCCTGTCCCTGTCGGTCCTCAGTTGGGCCGGTCATCCCAAGCCTCTCTCGGCCAAGCAGCGTCTGAAGCTCTTTGACCAGGTCTGGCAAATGGTGAACGAGCGCTATTATGATCCCGCCTTCAACGGAGTCGACTGGAAAGCTTTGCGCGAACGCTATCGTCCCCGCGTTGCCGGGGTGACCTCCGACGGCAATTTCTACAGCTTGCTCAAAGAAATGACCGGGCAACTGCACGACGCGCACACTCGTTTCCGCTCGCCTCAGGAGCGTCAGCGCTCGGACAAGTCACAGGCGTCGACGGCGGGTATTGCGGTCGGCGAGCTTGACGGCAATCCGGTCGTCATCACCGTCGATGCGGACTCGGACGCCGCTCGTGCCGGCGTTGAGCCCGGCATGATCGTCTCCACCGTGGACGGTGTAGCCTTCGCCGAGCGCCTGCAGCAGGTGCGCGAGGAAGTGGGTACCTCGTCCTCCCAGCGCGCCACCGCGCTGATCAGCTATCACCGCATCCTGACCGGCGAGCCGGAGAGCAGCGTCCGCCTCGGCCTGCTGCGCGCCGATGGTACAACGTTGAACGTCAGCCTCACTCGGCACATCATCCCGCTGGCGCCGCCGGTGATCACGCGCGAGCTTCCTTCCGGCTACGTCTATCTGAGGTTTGGCATGTTCGATGAGCGCGCCGCCCGGGAATTCAAGGACGCGCTCGCCCGTGCCAAGAGCGCGCCGGGAATCCTGGTTGACCTGCGCGGGAATCCGGGCGGTGATCTCGAGACCGCGTTGCGCATTGCCGATGGCTTCTTTGCGGAGAAAGTTTCTTTCGGAAAAGTGATCAGCCGCTCCGGCAAAGCGCCGTCGCTGCTGCTGCGTATTCTGGGGGTTCCTTCAGACCTTGACGTCGGCCATCCCGGCGGGCAAATCTATTCTGGCCCAGTGGTGATCCTGGTCAACGAAGGTTCCGGTAGCGACGCCGAACTTTTCGCCGCCGGCATGCAGGAAAACGGCCGCGCCGCCGTCGTCGGACGCCAAACCTGCGGCTGCGTGCTGGCCAGCATCGCTCACCGCGTTAAGGGCGGAGGCGAACTCGACATCAGCGAGTTCAACATTCTCACCGCCCAGGGCAATCGCCTGGAAGGCACCGGCGTCATCCCCGACGTTCCCGTGCCCCTCACGCTCGAAGATCTCCGCCGCCACCACGACGCCACCCTGCGCGAAGCTGTCGCAATTCTAAATTCCTCGAGTGCAACAAAATCTGCCGTGCGGTAAGCAGGCGCGCTCTAGGCTCTCGGCGACAGGTTCTAGGAGAACCGCGAGTTTACCGCGCTCAGAGCCCGGAGCCAGGCGCCGAGTTAACATACCCTGGTGACACGCTCCTTCCTTGCAGTTGTCATACTTGTTTCGTCGGCACTTGCGCTTGATCCAAACGAGCTCCGGGTGGTCGAACTGCACGGGAAGTACGGGTTCATCAACCGCGAAGGCAAAATGGTGATCCCTGCGAGGTTTGATTTTGCCTGGGATTTCAGCGAGGGCCTGGCAAGCGCGTGGGTCGGACTTCCCGCTGCCTCCAAGGCCGGGTTCATTGACCCCAGGGGGGAATTCGTCATCCCCGCCCTCTTCGATTATGCCCGCGCATTTCACGACGGTATCGCAGCCGTACAAGTCGGGGGCTTATGGGGGTTCATCGATCGAACGGGTCATCCTATTGCAGATGCTGCCTTCGAGGCTGTCGACGACTTTGCGGAGGGTTTAGGCGCGTTTAAGTTCGAAGGTAAGTGGGGGTATCTCGATAAGAAGGGTGCGCGAGCCATCAGTCCTAAGTACGATTTAACATCAGGGTTCTCCGAAGGGCTGGCCCCGGTATATCTCAACCAAAAATGCGGTTTCATTGATAAGAAAGGAACCATTGTAGTTTCCGCCAACTTTGAGAGGTGCGCCGCATTCGCCGAGGGTCTCGCCGCCGTTAAGAGTGGGTTTTGGGGCTACATCGACAAGGTGGGCATATTTCAGATTAAGCCTCATTTTGACAGTGCAGGCGTTTTTTCGGAGGGGATCGCCGCGATCGAGCGCCGAGGAAGATGGGGATACGTCAACCGAGCTGGTGAGCTCATCGTCGAGCCCGAGTTCTTCAGTCCCTCCGGCAGTCCTGCCGCCTACCGATTTTCTGAGAACAAGGCCTGCGTCAAAGAGCGCGTCAAATGGGGGTTTATCGATAAGAAGGGCAAGTTCGTGATCGCGGCGAAATTTGTACGGGGCGGAACGTTCAACCATGGCTTAGCGCGTGTGTGCGACGCGCCTAATCACTGCGGCTATATCAATGACAAAGGTGACTACGTCTGGTCGGGCGAGCCCTAACACTCTGCGGGGAAACACCAGATTCTATCAGGGTACGTCTTCAGACATGCCGTAGTTTTCTTAAGACACGAGCGGCTTCGGCTGCGGTGTTCACGCGATGTGGTTCTTCAGCAGTTTGCCAATGTAGTTCCAGGGCTCTCAGAGACGCGTCGAGTCAGTCATCATAAGCGCAAACAGCAGCGGCAAATAAATAACGGTAGCTTGTAGTAACTGCCGCGCACGCGCCTTAGACATGGCATGAGTAATCGGCAGGTTCAGATTGACCAGCCGCACTGCGAAGTAAAGCAGTCCGACGCTGAGCGCGAACGCGCCCAGCAAGTAAATACGGCCGGCCATGCCCAGCAAGCCAGGCAACAAACTCACGGGTGTCAATACCAGCGAATAGATCAGGATGCGGACAGCGGTGGAGCGGCCGTCGGACTCAACTACCGGCAGCATGCGAATTCCGCCTTTTTCATAATCTTCCCGGTAGAGCCAGGCGATTGAGAAGAAATGCGGAAACTGCCAGAAGAAGAGGATGGCAAAAAGCACCAGCGTACCCCAATCCAGCTGGTTGCGAGCCGCGGTCCAACCGAGCACGCCCGGCATCGCGCCGGGAAAAGCGCCTACGAAGGTACAAGCCGGGGAGACGCGTTTCAAGGGAGTGTAAAGGGCAAGGTAAACCACGGCAGTTGCAAACGTCAGCAGTCCGGTAAGCGGATTCGAGAACTTCGACAGGTACAGTGAGCCGCCGATAGTCAACAACAGAGCGACAAGGATCGCGTGCAGAAGGCTCATTCGTCCTGCTGGCAAGGGCCGCTGTGCCGTGCGCCGCATGAAGCTGTCAACATCGCGCTCCATGACTTCGTTCAGCGCGGCAGTTCCGCTGGAAACCATGGCGATACCGAGGAGCGCGTGCAACAGTTCCCAGGAGAGCGAAGAGACTCCCGATTTTTGTGCAGCAAAGAAGAACCCGCACCAGGCGGTCATCACAATCAAGGTAGTGACGCGGAGCTTGGTCAGCTCGGCGTAGTCGGCCAGCAACAGCGTCAGGCGGCCCTTGCGAAAGGCCAGCAGTTGTGCGGTCGTGCTCATTGCCATTTGCTCCAATACGACTGTGGTTCGCGAAATTTAATCGTCGCCTTTGAAGGCGTCGGGCGGATCGAGCCAACACTGCTTCCAAAAAGCATTATCCGACAAGTGGCCGGCATTCCATTGCTGGAGAGCCGCCATGGTCGCGGCCGCCATGCCGCCGTCCTCCGCATCAAAGACTATCACCACTCCGGCAAGAGAAGACGCCGCCTGCGACAGCTCAGGAAATTTTTTGCGAAACAAGGCTTTGGCAAAGCTCAGCCGGGTTTCTTGGGGGGAAGAATCGTTTGCCGGAGTGTCAACCCAGATAATCCGCACGGTTTTTCCGCGCAGCTCCGCCCAGTTGCCGGGAAACGTGCCGGTCTCTTCCCGCGTGGGACGAAACGCTTCCGGCTTGACCTGGTCAGGGGCGGGATTGCTTGCAGCGGCGCTCGGAGTCTTCTGCGCTGATTCTCCCGGCAGGTTGATCTTGTCGCGTTCGATCCAGCCGCGGGAAATGCCGGAAATCTGCACGTGCACCCAGGAGCCAGTTGTGTCCACGAGTTGAAACTCGTCTTCAGCGTCGGCCAGAAACAGAACCTGTGCTCCCGCCAGAGGCTTTACCAAGACCGGAGTTTGCGAAGACTTTACGCTCACGAGGTTGTCGGGGTGCGATTGATTACGGATAATCTCTTCCAGATTTCGAGTTTCTTGTGCCAGTTGCTGGATGCGCCGGTCATCCGCTCCGGCGGACTGGTTCGCAGCTTCGGCTCGAACTCGCCCTGAAGGGGGCACACTTCGCGAAGACGAAAAAACGGAAGCAGGGTTGGCCGTTGCGCTGGGAGTTTCGGGAAGCGAACTTTGCTGCGCGGAGTTTGCCGCTGTCGGCTTACTCGCAGCATTGCCTGCGCTCAACTCTTGCTGCAAACGGTCGAACAGATCCGCTTCCAAGCGGCCATTGGAAGGAAGCACGCGATAACCGGAGCGTGGATTATCTTTGTCCGAATACCAAGCAGTTATCCTCGCGCTGGCACGGACTAAGGTTTCGTTTGCCGCCGCCGAAGTGAGCTGGATTGAATATTGGTAATATCCGCGTTCATAGTGATCCAAAGAGTTCTCTTGGGGCTCGACAAAGCCATCCAGGATGGGGAGCTTGCCGCCAGAATAGGCGTGCAGGTCGCGCAGAACTTTCTCGACCTCGGCTTTTGAGGCATGAAAGCTATGTTCCGCGGGCACAGTTTGGGCAACGCTGAAGGTCGCGAGCAGTAGAGCGCCAGCAAGCTTGAGAAAATTGGGGCGCCGAGAAATAAGAGATGCTGTTTTCACGGGAGCATCTCCAGTTGGCTGTGATGAATCCAGCCACGGCGCCCATCCTGGGTTTCGACGCCGTACCAGTAGGGAGTAATCACTACGATCAGCACCTCGGTTTGAGCGGGGAGCGCGGCGATCGTGGTGGCGCTGCGAAAGGGTGCCGACTTGAGAGGAGTTCCCGAATCTTTGACGCGCCGTTCCGCTTGCCGTCGCAGGGTGGCCACGCGCCGCTCCAGATCCTCAGCGGCAGAGTTGGCCGCCCCGGCGGATCCGGTTGCGGGACTGCTGGCCGAGGCCAGGGCAGTATCTTCGGCCTGCAATTGGTCGAGTTTTTTCCGTTCTTCGTGAACTTCCTTACGCGGGAGATTCAGTGCATCGAGACGCTTCTGGATCTCAGCGAACTCGGCGGACTCCACGACGCCTTCGGACTGGTGTACGCGGCGATGATCGTTTTCTACGAAGACAGCGTCGATTTGCACGGCGGTGCTGGTCGGATTGATGGCTCGAACCAGGTAGCGGACGGTGATAGTGCCCAGATCGTTGCTATCTTGGAAAAACCGAGGAGACAAAACGTTCTCGGCAACCTTATAAAAAATTTTGCCATCCACCTGCTGCCCGCGAAAAGCCGAAGACGATTCTGCTGGGTGCGCCCCATAGAGTAGTTTCTCTTTGGCGTACTGCTGTGTGCCGTGGATGATCTGGTCGCCGACGACTTCCTGCACGGCGCGCAGCAGATCGGCTTCGGGGACATCGAACTGCGCCTCAAGACTTTGGCGGGCAGGATTGCCGCTTAGAGAAACAGCAGGAACCGTCGTAAACAAGAGCAAAAAGAGCAGAACTGAGAAGCCTAAGACCCGGGAAACAAACATTGCGTGCGTTACTCCAGCCGCCTTCGCGCAATACATGTGAGAATACGGCGCCGCCACGGCGTCGGTCCGGAAAGCATTGGTATCGCGCGCCGCCACGCAATGTCAAGGGCAAACTCTGCTCGAATCAGAGGCCCCGAGCACATTTTTGAGAGTCGTGTTGTAAAAACATCGTAAAAAATCATTTGCAATTTGTTAACATCGAGTGTATATTCTGGCTGCCTTTCCAGTGGGGATGGCGGTTCTAACACCGTGAGATTCAACGCCCCTACGAGGCTAAGCCCCGCGACTTTACAAGGCTGATTCCTGCGTGGAACTGCCGGAGAGAACCAATTCACATGCCGCTGTTATCATTCGCGCAAGCCGATATACGGCTTCTGAGGAGACACCATGCAGATTGGGTTCGCAAGCAAGCGGTCAGCTGGGTCCTGTTTTCTCTTCGCTGCTCTCGCCCTTACTCTGTTTGTCCTAACCGATAGCGGCACGGGATACGCTATTCCCGCCTTTGCCCGCAAGTACGGGCTGCCGTGTTCGGCATGCCACGAAGCTTGGCCGAAACTGAACAGCTTCGGTCAGACCTTCAAAGACACGGGCTATCAGCTGATGAACGATCGGGATGAGCCCATCTGGCAGAATCCTTCCTACTGGCCGGTCTCTATGCGAATCACGCCGCACTGGCATTATGAAAGCGCCGGGCGCCAGACGGTGGACTCGATTCCAAACGATCCGACCAGTCCTCCCATCGAGAAGACCATCAACACTTCTGGTTTCGACCTGACCGGCATCGACATTCTGACCGGCGGCACCCTGGCCAAGAACATCTCCTTCCTGCTGGTTCCTTCGATCGATGCCGGCACGGGCACGATTGGATTCGAGTCGGCCAACGTCCGCTTGGACAACCTTCATGGTTCGCCGTGGCTGAACCTGAAGTTCGGCAAATTCGAGTTGGATGGGCCGGTGTCGGAAAAGCGCATGATGACCCTGTCGGGGGTGGGCGGTGAGTACCAGTTGTACCACTTCGTGCCGCGGGGTGACGTCAATGACTTCACTTTCGGAGAGAACCAGCTGGGAGTGGAGTTGATGGGACACTCTCTCGACGACCATACCCGTTATGCGCTGTCCATGGTGAGCAGCACCAATGGCAACCTGGGCTTGGTGGGAGGCCGCAGTTATGACGGCTACATCCATGTCAGTCAAGGTTTCATGGCTGGCAAACTGGGGTTGCAGCGGGTGGGAGCGTACTTCTTTTCCGGCTTC
>QIAU01000089.1 GCA_003225055.1 Acidobacteriota bacterium | reverse complement strand
AGAGCGCAGCAGCGGAAGGTGGTTTGAGTCCCACTCCTGCAAGTCGGTTCGAGGGGCCCTCCCTCATCGGTCGCATAGTTACGCAAAACTGCTCTCGCAGTTTTTGCTCGTGGCACAGTTAGAAGATGACCTTCAGGGCGTACTGAATCTCGCGGTTACCGAGGTTGCTGGAGAACGGTGTGTTGCCAAAAGTCGATCCACCCTGCAGAGTAGTTCCCTGCACGACGCCGTTCACGATCTGCCCACCCTGGCCGACGAATTGCAGATTCACGTTGCTATCAGCGCTGGAGCTGCCGAAGCGGAACATCGGATGGTTGAACAGGTTGAAGAACTCCAGGCGGAATTGCAGTTTGGTATTCTCGCCCAGGATTTTCGGCATGCTCCAGTTCTTGTCGAGCGCAAAGTCCACGTCCCGGATGCCCGGGCCATGGCACTGTCCGATGCTGGACTGCGGCGGCTGGCCGAGGACATAACCGTTCATGGTGAAGGCCGCGGGGTTGATCCACCGCGCCTTGTTTCCGCTGAAGCAGGGCTTGCCAGTGAGCAGTGGACGAATGCCGAAATTCGTTAAGGAGCCGTTGCCCACCACCCCCCACGGATCCTGGCCAATAGTCTGGGTGCATTTTCCCGTTGTGTCAAAAGTAAGGCAGGTGCCTTGCAGTCTGCCCGTGATCGTAAGGGCATTGCCGGTTGCGACACTCACCACCGTGCTGGTCTCCCATCCACCGGCAACGCCTTTCAAGAAGCCATTCCGCCCTTCCAGGCCGGGTAGATTGTAAACCAGGCTGGAGGAGAAGACGTTGGGCCGGTCGAAGTCGGACAGTCCACGACTGGCGCGCGGATTGTAGAGGTCGGCAATGCCGTCCTGGTTATTGGGGTAATCGGTTTCGGTGTTGGCGATGTTCTTGGAGAAGGTATAACTCGTTTGCCAGATCGAGTTACGCGACATTTTCAGCGAAAACATGGTCTGGAGTGAGTGGTAAATGGAATCGCCGAGATGGGCCCATTGGTACATGGCTTTGGGCGCGCCTCCGTAAAGGGCGCCGAAGGGGAACAGATTGTTGGCATTGTCCCCGGCCTTACGGGTAATCCAAGCCAAACGGTTCTGTGGCGGCAGTTGATCAATATCCACATAGGTCGCGAGGTGAATGCCGCGCAGGCCAACGTAGCCGATCTCCAGCTTGGCATTGCGGAACGGCGCGATTTCAGTTGTCAGGTTCCACTGCCAGCTATTGGCAAGGTTCGTGTTCATCTGCACGCTTTGGGTTGGCGTACCGCCCACGGCATAGTCGAACATGTTCGGGTTGCTTCCGCTGGTTGTATAGGTTGGGCCGTCGAGCGTGCGCTCAGGGCCGACGCCGACCGTGAACGGGGGATTTGCGCCGACGAGCCGGGTGCTAGTGCCGCTGATCGGATCGCGAGAGAAGAACTGCCCAACGCCCGCGCGCAGCACCCAGAACCCGTGGCCGAATACGTCCCATGCGAAACCGAGGCGCGGCGCAATCAGGTGATAGTTTGAGGGAACAATGCTGCGCTTGCTGGAATAGACACCTCCAGCGAAGCCCTGTGCCGCACACCCATTAGGCGCACCGTGCGCGAACACAATGCCGTTGCAGGGAGAAGTGCCCAGAGCAGGGTTATAAGCCGACGGCTCAAAGCTGGCCAGTTTGTTGTCGGCCAGGTATGCGTCAGGCATCAACGACCAGCGCAAGCCGTAATCCAGGGTAAACGTCTTGGTTACCTTCCAGGTATCGCCAAAGTAGAACTCGGTATCGCGCCAGCGAGGATCGCTGATGAGGTTTTTCGAGTTCTCATTCGCCCCCCAGAGTACGTTCTCCAGGATCATGTCCGACCACATGTTGCCGGTCGGGCTGCTCCAGGCAAAGCCCGGCCCTGAAAGCTTACTGTTGTAACCCGCCGCGCCCCACAGCCCCCCGGCCTCCTGGCCCTGTTCCTCGTCCTTGGCATTGCGGTCGTACAGCACGCCCAGCTTGAAGGTGTGTTTGGCCTTGGCGATGGAGAAATCATCTTTCCAGGTGAACAGGTCCTGACGGTTGCCCCACGGACCTAGGGCGCCGATATACGTAGAGCACCAGCAAATCTGTTCCGGAAGCTGGTTGGAGTGCAGCTTGCCGCTGGTGGGGAAAATCAGGGGCATGGCGGAAACGACCCGCTGCTGCAGTTGCGGATTATCGCCGGCCTGGGTGATGTTGATGCGGTTGGCCGACCAGGAGAAGGCAAAGTCGTTTACCTTATTGCCGCCGATGGTCGAGGTCAGTTTGGCCACCAGCATCTTGCTGGGCTGCGACCATGAATCGCTCACCGCCGGCCAGTTCGAGTCGCCCCACAGCCCGCCTTCTTCATATCCGTGCAGCGGATTCTTCCAGGATTCATTGGTGAAATTAATCATCAAGGTCGTGCTCTTGGTGATGTTCAAGTCGCCGCGAACGTTCTCTTCCCGCCAGTTCAGCGGAATTCCCACCTGTGATACCCAATCATGCGCGGCGCAGAGATTGCTGATGTTCGGCGGTGGAAGCTGGGAAGCGTACGCCTGGCCGGCAGGGCTGAGCTGGCCGGCCGGAATCATGTATCCGGCGAATGGCTGACCGGTTGACGGGTCGCTGGGCATGGCTGGTCCACCGCAGTTGATCGTATTTCCACTGCTGTCTTTTGTCAGAAAAGGATCTTTCGTAGGATCAGCACCCGCCGCCATCCGCGCCTGCGCCAAATCGGTGAAATTGCCGCCAAGCTCCGCTGCCGTCGGGATCCACGCCTGGCGCACCTGGCCGCGGCGCTCGCGGTTCCACTCTTCCGACCAGAAGAAGAAGAGCTTGTCCTTCTTGATCGGCCCGCCTATGGTGTAGCCGAAGTCGTTGCGGCGCAGATAGTTCTTCTTTCCACAAACAGGATCGCCAGCGATGCAGTTCTGTTTCTGCTGGCCGAGGAAAAAGTTCTCGGCATTGAGCACATCGTTGCGGCCGTAATAATAGGCATCGCCGTGAAACTGGTTCCCGCCCGCTTTGGTCACGAGGTTGATCTCCGCGCCGCCAGCGCCTCCATACTCAGGGCCGTAACTGTTGCGCAGAATCTTAAATTCCTGGATAGCATCCACCGACGGATAGATTAGAATGGTGCGCTTCGAGCCCTGGTCATTGTTGTTGGTTCCGTTCACCCGCCACTGGTTGGCGTTGGCCGGTGCGCCGCTGAAGGAGATGTCAACTCCCGCCAGCAAGCCCTTGTTCTTATTGTCGAAGCCTCCTCCTACCGCAGTGCCCGGCATCAGCGTGGTCAGTTCAATGAAGTTGCGGCCGTTCAGCGGCAATTGGCTCACCTGGTTGCTCAGCATGACGTTGCCCACTTCGCCGTTCTCCGTGTTCAACGTGACCGCCGCCGCCTCCACGGTCACCGTTTCCGTGGCCGCGCCGACCTCCAACTGCACGGTGATCGTCGTCACCGTAGCAACGTGCACTGCCACATTCGTCTGCGACCCCGTCTTGAACCCTTCCTTTGTGGTAGTGATCGTGTAGGTCCCGACTGGGAGTTGCAGGAAGCTGAAGTGGCCCTGCGCGTCCGAGGTGGTCTTGCGGACAGCTCCGGTAGCCTGGTCAGTCAGCGTGAGTGCGCAGCCCGGAATGACCGCACTGCTCGGGTCAGTGACCGTTCCGTCGACATCGCCGGTGGTCTTCTGGGCAACTGAAAACGACACAAATACGACTGAGGAAATGGCAAGGATCGCGATGAGCTTCACCAGCCCGGAACCCATAGACGTCCTCCTGGAACCCGGTTTGACTGCAGGCTTGCGCGTTTTCCACGATTAATACTTTTGTACTACTGAGACGCGAGGCATTTAATGGCAAGTGACCTTGCATTGTCAAGCTAAAAAACCGCTATTCTAGATAGTCAAGCACGTGGAAAACCGGTATTCTTGCTACCCCAACTGGATGTGGTACGTCTCTATGCTGACAGCTATAGGCAGGATCGCCGCGTGTTAGGATCAAAAGCTGTATGACAGCACGAAAGAGAGGACGCAAGAAGAAACCTCATCTTGTGACCCTGCAAATGGTGGCCGACCGCGTCGGACTCACCAAAGGAACCTGTTCGGCCGTGCTGAACAAATCCGTTGCTTCCCGCTCGGTCCCGGCGCACACCCAAGAAAGAATCCACGCCGCCGCTCGTGAGCTCAACTATCGCCCCAGTTTCCACGCGCGCAATCTGGGGACAAAACGCACCTACATGATTGGCGTAGTCACTCAAGAGATCGGCGACTTCTATAGTTCACCCATTATCAGTGGCATTGAGCGATATCTCCGCCAGAGGGGCTATTTCTTCCTCACAGTCGCTCACCGTCACGACCCGAAGCTCCTCGAAAATTATTCGCACCTTCTTTTAGATCGCGGCGTCGAAGGCTTCATTACGGTTGACACAATTATGGATCGCTCTTTGCCGCTGCCGACGATTGCCATCCCTGGACACCTCCGTTTGAAAGACGTCACGAATATCGTTCTCGATCATCGCAGGGGAGCACGGCTGGCCCTTCGCCATCTCGTCGATCTCGGCCACACGGAGATAGCCTTCATGAAAGGCGCTAATGTCAGCCCAGATTCAGAGGATCGCTGGAAGTCCATCTGCGAAGTTGCTGCGGAATTAGGCATCCGCATGCCGACCGACTTGGTGATTCAGCTTGAGAGCGACGATGCCACGCCCCAGTTGGGTTATCCCTTCGCCAACAAGCTGCTTGCCCGTAAGCGGGCGTTCACGGCCCTGTTTGCATATAACGATATTTCTGCAATCGGGTCTATCCGGGCATTTCAAGAGGCTGGGTTACAGGTTCCTGAAGATATTTCGGTCGTGGGGTTCGACGACATCAAAATTGCTGTACATAACAACCCAAGTCTCACTACCGTGCGCCAGCCGCTCGAAAAAATGGGCGAAACAGCAGCGCAGACGTTACTGAAACGGATCGAAGACCACGAACCTTGGGTGCCCAAGATCACAATTGAACCCGAATTGGTCGTTCGAGATTCAACCGGTCCAGCAGCAACTGAGCGCACCGTTGCACGCGATGCTTCTTTCGCAGCGCACCATGCGTAGTTTGCGACAACGTCCCGGGTTGAGAACGCAGCAAGAGCGTCGCGCCACAATGGCACCATTACCGAGCGAGTGGCGGCGAGCAAAACAGAAGCTTTCCGCAGTACAATGGCCGGGCTCCTGACATTATCATCATCAATCTATGCCTCGCCGTCCTCTTCTTCCCATGTGCTGTGTGCTGCTACTGTCTGCCTGCTCGCTGGCCGCCCAGAATAACGCCTCCACCACTCCGGTTCCGCAGTTCGTGGATGTTGCGCCGCAGGTCGGGCTGACAGTTTCGCATCTGGCCTCCCAAGAGCAGCACTACATTGTTGAATCGATGGGCGGCGGAGTGGGCTTCTTTGACTGCGACAACGACAGCCGGCTCGACATCGTCGTAACCAACGGATCAAGTGTTGACCGCTACCGCGCCGGCGGCGACTTGATGGTCACAATTTATCACCAGGGCGCCGACGGCAAATTCACCAACATCACCGAGCAGGCCGGAGTGACGGTGAAAGGCTGGGGCATGGGCGTCGCCGTGGCCGATTTCGACAACGATGGCAATCTGGACCTGTTCGTCACCGGCTACGGTCACAGCGTCCTCTATCGCGGACTCGGCAACTGCAAGTTTGAAGATGTCACTGAGAAGGCCGGGCTTGGCGGAATTACCGGCTTTGCTACCGGCGCCGCCTGGGGCGATTATGATCGCGACGGCCACGTGGACTTGTTCGTCTCCCGTTATGTGCACGTGGATATGAACCATCTGCCTGCCTTCGGCAGCGACGAAAAATTCTGCCGCTTCAAGGGCGTGCTGGTGCAATGCGGACCCTGGGGGATGCCAGGCGAAGGAGACTACCTGTTTCACAATCGCGCTAATGGCACCTTCGAGGATGTCTCCAAAAAAGCGGGGATGGACGATCCACAGCACCGCTATGGTCTGGGCGCAATCTGGACCGATTGCGACAACGACGGCTGGCCTGATCTGTTCCTGGCGAACGATGCCGGCCCCAACTTCCTTTACCACAACCGCCACGACGGCACCTTTGATGAGGTCGGTATGCTGGCCGGCGTGGCCCTCGGTGATGACGGCCAGGAACTCGGCTCCATGGGAGTGGATTTCGCCGACTACGATCATGACGGCAAGCTCGACCTGTTCGTGACCAACTACACCGACCAGGTCGACAACCTGTACCGGAACCTCGGCGGAGGCGCCTTCTCGGATGTATCCTGGCCGGCGAAACTCGGTCAGCCAAGTTATCGCTATGTAAAGTGGGGCACCGGTTTCGTAGATTTCGACAACGACGGCTGGGTGGACATATTCGTCAACAATGGGCACGTCTATCCACAGGTGGACGCTATCCCCAACAGCCCTGGCTACAAACAGCCCATGCAGATGTTCCGTAACAATCACGACGGAACGTTCGAAGATATTTCCAAAGCGTCAGGCGTGTTCGAGATGCCGCCTGAATCGCGCCGCGGCGCTGCTTTTGGCGACGTTTATAACGACGGCAACATGGACATTCTGGTGCTCAACATCGGCCAGCCACCGTCGCTGCTGATCAACAAGACCCGCAACAGCAACCACCGCATTGCCTTTCACTTGATTGGAACCAAGAGCAATCGTGCCGCCATCGGCGCGCGTGTCGCCATTCACGCCGCCAGAGTCATGCAGTTCAATGAAGTTCGGGGCGGCGGCAGCTATCTCTCGCAGAACGACCTGCGGCCGCACTTTGGCCTGGGCGCGGCCGACAAGATGGACACGGTGGAAGTTTTCTGGCCGAGCGGCCAGACCGAACTGCTGCGCGATGTCCCCGCCGATTTCATCTACACGATCATGGAGGGCAAGGGGATCACTGCTCGCGTCCCGCTGTCCCCGCCGCTCAAGCCGGACCCTTCCGCCTCCGCAGCGACCGAGAAGCGTTGATTGCACCTCGAACTGTTCCAGTGGGTGCAGGATAGGTTCGCCGGGCGAAAGAAGCCGAAATACCGCAAACACCACTTGCATTCGCTGGATTGCTGGCCTGTGCCACGACGGTTGTACCGTCAGGACCGAATTGCAGGAAAGAATGGCTCCTCAGGTAGGAACCTACAACCCTCCGGTTAACAGCCGAATGCTCTACCGTTGAGCTACCGGGGACCCGCGCAACGTATTTGTTTTCATTCTAGTACAGCCATCGAAATGACGCCACTACAACCGTTCGGTCCAACTTAGGTCCGACATCGTCTTTTTTCTCGGTTAGCTGCTTGAAACGGACAAATTGGCTTGCTGATTTTCAAGGAGTTACGCCCAGAGTTCCTTTCGGAAATTCATGAGCGTTCGGCTGTGCACCAAATGCTCTTTTTTCTGCGATGTGGAACTTCTTGGTTAGCGAGTCTCGTGGAAGGCAAGCCGGGTCAAAATAGAATGCGGAACTCAAGGGAGCAGTAGCGAGGAACGCCGTAAGCAGGCGAGAGGTGAAAATGACCATCACAACCGATCTGATCGAAGCCTACCTCAAGTGTTCCACCAAATGCTTTCTTTTGTCACATGGAGAGGTTGGGACCGGAAACGCCTATGCAGACTGGAAGAGAACCAAGAGCGGCAGCTTTCGCCGCGAGGGTATCCGGCGGTTGATAGCAGCCGTTGCGGCAGATAAATGCGTCACGAGCACGTCGGCCCCAGAAAGCCTTAGGGCGACCCAATGGCAGTTGGCCACAGGTTTCGAGGCACGCAGTCAGAACCTCCAGTGCGCCTGTCACGCCGTGGAGCGCATTCCGCCGTTAGGACGAGACAGAGCCGCGCAGTTCATTCCGATTCGATATGTGTCACACAATAAGCCGACTCGCGACGACAAGCTCTTAGTGGCATTCGATGGGCTGGTTTTATCAGAGATGTTGGACCGGACGATTGATCGCGGCAGGATTATCTACGGCGACTACTATGCAACTCTGCAGGTGAAGACCTCGGTTCTCACAGATGACGTACGCCTGGCGATCGAAAAGGTTGGCAGTCTACTTGCCAGCCCCACACCTCCTGATCTAGTTCTGAACCGACACTGTGCCGAATGTGAGTTTAAAACCCGTTGCCGGCAAAGAGCCATCGATCAAGACGACCTCAGTCTTCTCGGGAATATGACAGAAAAAGAGCGAGCTAAAGCCAATAGCAGGGGCATTTTCACCGTCACCCAACTGTCTTACACTTTCCGACCTCGGCGCCGGCCCAAAGAACTAAAGGACAAGCGAGAGAAATACCACCATTCCCTGAAGGCGCGAGCGATCCGAGAAGGAAAAATCTACCTTGTAGGCAGTCCGAAATTGAAGGTCGAAGGCACCCCTGTTTACCTCGACGTTGAGGGCTTACCAGACCGGAACTTCTACTACCTGATTGGAATTCGAGTCAGGGTGGGCAACTCCTCTATCCAGCAAAGTCTTTGGGCTGATAGCCCCGCGGAAGAGGCCCGAATTTGGCAGCAGTTTCTTGGGAAACTGGCAGAGGTCGAGAACCCGGTTTTGATCCACTACGGAAGCTTCGAGAGTATTTTCCTGAAAAGAATGTGCGAAAGGCATGGTGCACCTCCCGCTGGCCGTGGTGCGGCAAGCGCACTTGAATCGCCGATCAACCTTCTTTCGATAATTTTCGGACAGATCTACTTTCCCACTTACTCGAATCGGCTAAAAGAAATTGCTGGCTGGTTGGGGTTCAAATGGTCAGAGCACGAGGCCTCTGGTTTGCAGGCCATCATATGGCGTGATGGCTGGGAACAAACGAAAGCACCGCTGATGAAGGAAAAACTTGTCACTTATAACCTGGAGGATTGTACTGCACTGGAACTCGTTACCGCTGCTGTTGCACAAATCGTTGAACGGGGCACTGGGTTGAATTCAGAAGCGACAGATCGTTTCGAAATTGTCGCTGCAGACAATGTAGATTCCAAGCAGACGATCTGGCCTACCTTTAGCAGTTCCATTGAGGGGTTTGAGACCATCAATAAGGCTGCCCGCTGGGATTATCAGCGTGATCGCATCTACATCAGGACCGAAGAAGGATTGAAGCGATCTAGGCGAGAAGGCAAGAGTTTAACGAGAAGGAGTATCCGCATAAGCAGAGTGACCGTCTGCGAGCCATTACGCCGCTGTCCTCGCTGCCAGAGGAAGGGAACCCAGGATTTTCGGAAAGTAACAAAATGCCTTCATGATCTGAGGTTTACCAGGTTTGGTGTTCACGGATCGCTAGTGAAGTATCAGTTTCAGGTTTTCCGGTGCCCGACTTGCCAAGAATTTACCCCGTGGCCGACGGAATTCTGGGATCGGAGCACATATGGTCGCAACCTTGCTTCGTTTGCAATCTTTGAAATAATTGAGCTCTGCGTTTCGCAGCGTTCTGTTACTCAGACGTTGAATAGGCTGTTCGGGTTCCGACTGGACGAAATCGTCATCCGCCGGTTCAAGACGCGCGGAGCTGAATACTACCAAGAAACCCGACAGAACATTCTCGACAAAATGGTACATCGAAACCTGATTCATGCCGATGAAACACGAATCAAACTGCACGACAAGACAGCGTACGTGTGGGTTTTTGCGACATGGAGTGAAGTGGTTTACTTCTATTCCGAGACCCGCGAAGGGAGCTTCGTGCAAAGCGCTTTGCAGGGATTCACCGGCGTTTTGGTGTCTGATTTCTACGCGGCCTACGACGCGATTTCGTGCCCTCAGCAAAAGTGCATCCTCCACTTGATCCGTGACTTCAATGACGCGGTTTTGGACAACCCATACGATGAAACCATAAAGGGAATTGCAACTGCATTTGGCGAACTCTTTCGGGAGATTTTGAAGACGACCGACCGCTGGGGTCTCAAGAGCAGGTTTCTGCGGAAACATCGGGCTGATGTCGCCCGCTTCTACAGGCGGATGTCCAAGATGGAGCACCTAAGCGCAGCCGCGATGAAATTGAAAGCTCGATTGGATAGAGATCGCGACAAGTTGTTCACTTTTCTAAGCTACGATGGAATTCCTTGGAATAACAACAACGCCGAACATGCGATCAAAGCCTTTGCTAGGCTCCGCAAGGCCATTGAGGGTCTCTCGACGCCCAGGGGGATCGAAGAGTACCTGATCCTCTTGAGCGTCTGTCAAACATGCAAGTACTCTGGTTTGGACTTTCTGGATTTTCTCCGTTCCGGTGAAAAAGATATTGGCGTGTTCGCCGAGGGTCAACAAAACCAGCGGGGTCAGCGGCGAGAGCCTGCAAACTCAACAACCTGAGTGTCCTCAGCTTGACTCCTCGTTTGTCCGGCATTCACCAGGTCCATTTCCGCCAGCCGAAATCCAGACCTCTATCTACCGTTTCAGACGGCGGATAACTTTGCCACTGTCGAGCGCGCCGAGCGTCAACGGCGCTGCCGGTGGAGGCTTGCGGAGCATCTTGGGATCCCGTACAGTAGCTATATGAGCCCTCTGCGAGCACGTGTCGAGAAGGGGCGCCTCGTTCTGGACGAACCGACAACCTTACCCGAGGGGACGATTGTCGATCTGGTTGTCGATGATGAAGGCGATGACCTCACTAACGATGAGCGGCGCGCCTTGCACGAAGCGTTGTTGACGTCCTGGAGATCCGCCGAGGCAGGCGGTCTCCAGCCTGCCACGCGAATTCTCGACGAACTGCGTCGGCGGCGGTGAGCCTGCCGGTCCTCACCACGCCCGAAGCGGACGCGCAGATCCGCGAAATCGAGAATTGGTGGCGGCGAAATCGTACTGCCTCACCGGACCTGTTCACCAACGAACTCGCTGCGACGTTCGACATCCTTGGGCACGCACCACACATCGGGCGCCTGTATCGGCAATCCCCGGTACCGGTCGTGTCCTACTCAAGGGAACTCGCTATCACGTGTACTATGTCCCGCGGGGTGACCAGGTAATAGTGCTTGCAGTGTGGCATGCAGAGCGAGGTGTGGGACCCCCGCTTCGCGTGTCCTAGCCTGTTGCAATCATCCTTGCCGGAATCAATGTCCTGCGCTTACTTACTCATGGGTGGTTCTGAAGGGCCGTTTAAGGTCGGTTGGGTGATCACTCGAGCCGGCACTCATCTCGTTGTCTCGTTGGTTGTTTAGGTCGCAGCGCCCAGCAGGGTTCACCCCACCCGTTTCGGTCCAACTTCGGTCCAATTCAAGGGGGTGATTGCACGACCTTTTTGGCTGTAAGCGACACCAGATGCAGCACTTATATGATTTTTACTGCCTTCTTAACAGCCGGAGTTCCCATCAATTATGAATGATTAACAGCCATTTTTGTGGTTGATTATCATCCGTAATGTGGTTGATTATCATCCACATTTAAGTTAGCATGCGGTTGTGATGATCCGGCGCAACTTGTGCGACCGTCTACTTCTGGCGCTGTCCGACACACCTGTAGTCCTAATTAATGGAGCGCGTCAAACCGGTAAGAGTACTCTCGTTCAATCGCCCGAAGTGGCGGAACCAGGCCGGCGATATCTGACGTTCGATGATCGAAGTGTCTTGGCTGCGGCCAAAGGGGACCCAGGCGGCTTCATTGCAGGTTTGATGACGCCGGTCACTCTAGACGAGGTGCAGCATGTGCCCGAACTGTTTTCCGCAATCAAAATAGCCGTTGACCGGAAAAGAGAACCCGGGCGCTTCCTGCTCACCGGCTCCGCGGATGTGCTGCTACTCCCGAAGCTCTCCGAGTCCCTGGCCGGCCGGATGGAAGTGTTGACCCTCTGGCCCTTTTCGCAAGGTGAGATGAACGGAGTTCGGGAATCGTTCCTGGACACGCTGTTCTCAAAGCACCCGGTCGGGCACAGGGGGAGATCAGGGGCTCTGCAGCGTACTGAGTTGTTCGAAAAGGTTCTGGTTGGCGGCTATCCGCCGATCGCCGCGCGTCGTCAAGTTGCACGCCGTAATGCTTGGTTTCAGTCTTACTTGACGACGATTCTACAGCGCGGTGTGCGTGACCTCGCCAATATCGCGGACTTAACGGCAGTGCCTCAACTACTCTCGGTTGTGGCGAGCCGGGCTGGTGGCCTGCTGAATTTTGCCGACTTGTCCAGAAGATTATCTTTGCCCCAGACGACCCTGAAACGATATTTTGCGTTGCTGGAAACGACATTCCTCATGCAGTTGCTGCGACCTTGGTCGGTCAATGTCGGCCAGCGTGTGATTCGCACGCCCAAGGTCTATCTAAGCGATACGGGCCTTCTCTCTCATTTGCTGGGGCTGTCCGCCGAACGGCTAGAGCTGGATGCAGGGCTGGCTGGTGCTGTATTGGAAAACTTTGTCTTGTTGGAATTACGGAAACAGTCGGGTTGGAGTGACACGCGGCCTCAGTTTTATTACTGGCGTACGGCTTCGGGGCAAGAAGTGGACATCGTTCTGGAAAACCCGGCCGGACATCTCGTTGGCGTCGAAGTGAAAGCCAGCGCGAGTTTGCAGACCGGTGACCTTCGGGGGCTTCAGGCTCTGGCTAGCGCAGTAGGTAAACGCTGGATTCGTGGCGTCGTTCTCTATACTGGTACCGAAACCATTCCGTTTACTGCCACTCTCCATGGCATACCCATATCCGAGCTGTGGGAAACGCGCAAATAGTCGGAGCTTCGGGTTAGATGGCCCCCTAAACAGACCCGTGGCAATGTGTGTTCAGACGCATCGGTAGTTGGTTTTGCTGCCGCTATAGCTTGGCGCGGTGTCCTTTACCAGACGCGGCCAGGCTCGCGGCAATAATGGCGTCGAGACGTGCACGGACTCACGCCTCAAACGCGGTGAGCCCAGCTGGTGTCAGGGATCTTCGCTGCACCTTTTCCAGCTGCTGGCAGAATCCGTACCGGTTTTCGTCCATGATAAGCACAGCAACATCCGGTTGGACATTTCAGGGCGACAATAGGGATTCCCTGAAGAAGAACTTGCCCCGGTTGATTTGAGATCTTCAACGTTCCGTAGAAAAGGGAGCGAACGGAAAATCCTCGAGCGTTTTGCACTATTTTGCACAACAGAGAAAGTCGAAGGCGCCTGTAAACTGAAGAAAAAATTGGCTCCTCAGGTAGGACTCGAATCCGCGTGAAAACGTAGATTCAACAACATACACGGCCACGGATGACACCTAAGTTCCCGAAAGTCTCTGTTGATTCCGCAAACAGCACGTGAATAGCACGCAGACGATGCAAAAGAGTAGGACTTTAGCATCTCTGAGCGTCCGTGGTAAGCCGCTGACGTGATTTGAAAATTCACGATTCACTTCCTTCCGCGCAGAATGGCCGCCATCACACGCGGGCTGCGGCCTCCGTGAAGCACCGCAAGCACGAGGAGTGGCTTTGCATCGGGCGCATAGGCGATAAGATAGTTGCGCACGGTCTGGAAGCGCAGCGGGCATGATGTGAGATCTGTCCGTTGGTGACCCTGGTTGGGGAAGGGGACAAGCTTGCGGATGGCATCGAGGATGTCTTCACGGACGCTCCTGGCCGCCAAAGGATTGTCCTTTGCGATGAACTCCCAGATTTCGGTGATGTCCAGCGCAGCGCCAGGGTGCAAAGCAAACCCCTGGTTGGCCGTCATTTGGGATGGCGCTGCTTGAGCAGTTCGTCCTCGCGCTGGCGCAGGTTGTCAAAGAAGGCTTCGCCGTCAATGGGCTTAACGCGGTCGCTCTTGATATCGTCGTAGCGGCTGTCGAGCATGTCACGCACTTCGGCTAGCTCTGCCAGATATCCAGCGAGGGCGTCTTCCACGAGATCATCGGTTGCTCGGCCACTTTTGGAAGCCAATTCGGTAAGGCGTGATTCCGTTTCGGGGTTGAAATGCACTTCCATGTGAGTCAGTGTAGGGAGGCGAGGCGGCGATGTCAAAGCATTTGGCGTGGTAGAACGTAGTCGAAAGGCAGGCGCTGCTTGTGGGGTGTCGGTATTCCTGAGCGGGTTCATATTGCCCCTCTTGAAGTCCTCTCAACAAATTAGTTGGCAAAATGGACTGCAGTGGGTTGGTTCAGCCGGACCGTGAGCCGTGAGATTTGGACCACAGTCGATGCCTTGCTTCCCAAATCGATGCCTGGACACAAACGCATCCTTTCGGTCGCCTACATTCGCAACTCTCGGAGAGGGTCGAAAGGCACTGCTCGAAGCCGCTTGACGTGCTACTAATTGCCAGCCGCGCTGGGAAGCATCCTTCTCCAGGGCAACTAGCTCGCTCCGGGCGCTCGCTAGCTCGCCTGATGCAAGTTCGATTTCAGCGAGAGCGAGGTGGGCATCGAATTCCTCGGACACCAGTCCTGCCTTTTGCATCCGTAACAACCTGCTGCAGGGTTTCCAACGCTTCTGCTCGATCTGACTGGATGCCGGAAGCTGCCCTCAGCTGAGCAATGATAATAGTTGCAGCAATTTCCAGTTGGCGGTTGTTGGACTTGCGCGCAATTGCGAGAGCATTTTTTTGTGCGTTCGCTGGCCTCACCGATTTTGTTTTCCTTCGGCAGAGACTTTGATAAGACAATATCCGCTGCTCCCTGGCTGCCAATAGACCTGGTCTTCTCGAAGATCTGGATGGCCTGAGAGGCCGAGGCAGACGCACCTGGAGAATCCCCCCCGGAGCGCGGGAGCAAATGTCGCTTGCGAACGTATATACGTTAGTGTATATATATATGGGAGGCGAATCATGACTGTCGCTCGCGTCTTTAAGTCCGGGAACAGCCAAGCTGTGAGGTTGCCGAAAAAGTTTCGGGTGAAAAGCTCGGAGGTTGAGATTTTCCGTCGTGGCGACGAAATCGTATTACGGGAGAAAGCCGGCGGAATGGTCCGCGTGCTGGATTTGCTAGCCGATTTGCCAGCGGACATGTTCCCAAAGAAGCGCAAGGATCCTCAGCCACAGCGTCGCAGAGGCCTATGATGAGCGGTCGCTATATGCTCGACACCAATATTTGCATCTATTTGCGGCAGAACCGGCCTCCGAAAGTGACCGCGCGATTTCGCCAAATGCAGCATGGCGATGCGGTTTTATCGGTGATTACGTATGGCGAGTTGCTTTACGGTGCGGAGCGAAGCCAGCAACGCGACCATGCGCTGGAATCTCTAGCGCGCCTTGTATCTCTCTTGTCCGTGGTTCCTTTGCCGGAGGAAGTGGCGGCAGCCTATGGCGAGATCCGCGCCACGCTCGAGGCCCGTGGTGATAGGATCGGTGGCAATGATCTCTGGATTGCAGCTCATGCCAAATCCGCGGGGTTCACTCTCGTCACGAACAATGAACGCGAGTTCAAGCGCGTTCCCGGCCTCAAGCTCCAGAACTGGACCAAACGCCATCCTTGATGTTTACGCCTTTGGAATCACCGGGCAAATCCTACGCATAGACTCGATGTGCAGAGGAGCCGAAACAATGATGGGGACATCTTGGGGACAAGAATTAAATGTTTGGGGATGGCCCCGAAGCTGTTAACTGACGCCAGAGAAGCGAGTTATTTGATTTGAAGTTCTCTGTTAACAGCCGAATGCTCTACCGTTGAGCTACCGGGGATCATCCCCATTTTGTGATAGTTACGCCGCCTTTTCAAGCCACGAGTCATTTGGGGAACATGATTTGTAACGCGGAGAATGAAGGCCAGATTCACGCGCACGGGTCCTGCCCAAGAGGCGGACGATTTACAAAGTCGGGAACTTTAAGATTTCTGGGATGCTCGGCGGACGTGGGATTGCTGCCTTAGTTCCAGAAGCGTAGTTTCCGAAAAGGTCTGCATCATGAATATCGACTGGAGGAAATAGCTGCATGAGGAGCGGGCGAAAACCCAGACCCAGAACGACGAGGGTTTTGCGGAACACAGGCTGTCAAGCAAATGTGTCGAGTTGCAATCGTACAAAACACCAAGGGGGTCTGGCGCTACCTCAGGAATTTCGGTTCAACTTCGGTCCACTTCAAGAGGGTGATTGGGCGACCTTTTCGGCTGTAAGCGACACCAGATGCAGCACTTATTTAATTTTTACTGCCGTCTTAACAGCCGGATGTACAGCTTTAGTGCCCTTGAGCGGCCAGCAAAATTTAAAAGCAGCTGGCAGATAACCAGTAGCGTCGGTGCCGTGGCACACCGCCACGGTTAGCATGGGTGCTACATATTAGAACTGCTTGCCCTCTGCCGGTTGGCCGCGGAGGAGAAATGTCTTCGGGTATCTTCCTTCCCCGCAGACTTGAATGACCCGAAGTCCTTGTACCACAACCCGTCAGGGGCCTCGGGCTCAGTTTCACGCCATAATTTCAACTGGTAAAGGTCTTCGGCCGAGATCTTGCGTTCACGTAGTCTTTCAAACAGGTGGTCACGAAGAGCGGGCGGGAGATCCGGCCACTGGATCTTCGGCATTCATGCTCCGAACGTCATGCGGGCCAGTTCTTCCTTGATACGGTGCTGTTCGGCCTTGTCGGTCGAAACAGTCAGACGGTTCGCCAGCTCGAAAAAGCGGTGCTTCTCAGCTTCCTTGGTCTCCAGCCCAGCCTCGATAAGGTCCTCTATGACCTGATTGGCACTTCTGCGCTCGCGTCTTGCAAGCACTTGAACCTTGCTATCTATGTCAGGGCGCAGCGAGACGCTCCGACGTACGGTTTTTTTTGAGGCCTTTCCGGTTGTCATGGAGTTGAAGGTACACCAAGATGAACCATACTGCACCAAATTACCTCTGAGAAGCCTGATGAGCATGGGAACATGAAACGCGCGCCAGCCATCCTGCGCCACAAACGCATCGCCCCTTCTCCGCAATGGCATTTCTCCTCGCACACGCTCCCTTGATATGCGGAATCCAAGAATATAGAGCCTTCAAGCTCCTACAGCGAGGATGCAGGGGACCGCGAGACACCCCGTGTTTCAACTCCCGCGCGATCCAGTTCGGCATCGCCCTTCCCGTGGCACCACATCCCCCGAACGCAGGTTATTCACAGAGCGGTAAGACCTCATGGCTGTGGAAATCGCTTCTCCAAAAAACTTCCCCTTTGAGTGACGACAAAGAAGTAAAGAGTCGCTGTCTAGACTCGTGGTCGACTTCGAAATGAAGAAGTTATCAAATGCTTGAAGTAAAACCGATTCCGCCCATGGCGTGGCGGCATCCGACATTTCCAGGCACTGGGGATCTATTCGTGCGATGCTGGTTCCGCTTCGCGGGGAAGCAGGCATCAAGGTCCATCGCAAGCACCCAAGGAGCCAATCACAATCACACTTGTGCAAGGAAAAATCACTTTGATAAAAAGAAGAAGGCGCGGCGCGAGGGCAAGGCTGCGGCCGCGCGAGTCAGACATCTCGACTGCCTTGCCGGAAGCGAAAGCTCGGGCAGCAGGTGGAGGACCTGGTCGCCAAGCAACCGAAACGCTACGAGGCGCTTGAGACCATGTGGGACCTCCAAGACCTCGCCGCGCGCAACGATGGGGCTGACTTTCCCCGCCGGCTCGAGCGGTTGCGAGCCGAGCACGCGCGTAAGCCTACGCCGATTGCGCGACCGCACAAGGCCAGCTTATGAGCCAAGCCTTTCCCTCTGCACCCAGAGTTCCCCGAACACACCGTGCGCTCGCCGCGGACGACCACAAGTGGGGGTTCAAAGCACACTTCCGCCGCCACGCTTTCGGCTGGAAGTCACAGCCTGCGATCCAGCGCGTGAAGCAAGCGGTGAGTGAGATAAAGTAAGGTAGCCCGCGGCGAGCCGGTGCTGGCCGGCGACGGCGCCGTAACCCTCCTCGAGCGCCTTTCGCCAGCCCTCGAGCACGTCGACAGCTCCTCGGGCGCGATCGGCACGGCGGTCAACAACGCCATCGTCGAGCTCGTTCCGATCATCGTCGGCGCGCCCGCTGCTTCTGACATGCGCGAGACCTGGCTCGAGCGCCTGTGGGCGGCGCATAAGGCTGACCAGATCCCCTACATCGAGAGGCTCGCCGACTACTGGGGCGAGCTCTGCACCTCGAAGGGGGTGGCCAACACCTGGGCGGACCGCCTAGTTGGCATCACGCGGATGGCGCTCAGCCCTGATAGCAACCTCCATGGCCACTTCCACGGGACGTCGGCATGCCTCAGCGCGCTCTACCGAGCAGAGAGGTACACCGAGATTGTCGATCTGCTCCAGGGCGACAACATCTGGCCCTACAAACGCTGGGCTGTGAAGGCGCTCGCCGCTATGGGGAAGAAGTCGGAGGCGATCCGGTATGCCGAGTCATGTCGCGGATCCTGGACCCACGACGCCGAGGTGGATGCGATCTGCGAAGAGATCTCGCGCGGGGCAGGATTGGTTGAGGAGGCGTACGAGCGCTACGGCCTGCGCCAGACGCAGTGGCACCTACCTGGCGACGTTGAAGGCCGTCGCCAAGGAGTACCCGCACAAGAGCTCGGGTGAAATCCTCGTCGACCTGGTGAAAACAACACCAGGCGAAGAGGGCAAGTGGTTCGCCGCCGCCAAGGAAGTCGGGCTATATGACGAGGCGCTCGCGCTCGCGAGCCGTACACCCTGCGATCCGAAGACGCTCACTCGCGCCGCGCGCGATTTCTCGGATCGACACCCGCGCTTCGCGGTTGGCGCGGGGCTGCTCGCCCTGCATTGGCTCGTGCAGGGATACGGTTACGAGATCACGGGCGCCGATGTCTGGGCGGCCTACGCGAGCACGATGAAGGCGGCCGAAAAGAACGGTAATGCCTCTGAAGTCCGCGAGACGGTGAAGGGGCTCGTCGCGGGCGAGGCACCCGGAGGCTTGGTCGCGAGAATCCTGGCCGGGGAGCTCGGACTGTGACCCCGATGAAGCGGGGTGATGTCCGGATCGCATCGCGGACAAGTACCTCGATAAGGTTCGGAGCGGCCAGGCAAAGCGGAACGAGCCGAAATGCGTTTCCTGCCTCTTGCTCCCGGCCTCCTGCCACTGGGCGCAGGTCAAGGGCGAGCGTGTCACAGGGTCAGCGCAGGCCGCGACTTGCTGTGAAGCTCTTCGCCGACGCTCTGCCCG
>QIAU01000088.1:34218-36475 GCA_003225055.1 Acidobacteriota bacterium | reverse complement strand
GAAGCGATTAGGGCTTTCGAAATAATGGAAGAGCTGTCCCATGAGTTGTGGCGCCCCTTGCCCCGGATGAGCCTTGTCCCAGTCGCTTGCAATCACCAGAAAGTCGGCGCCAATCAGTTGCAGGTGACCGTCTGGCATCGGCTCATAGATCACGATCTGGGGACGCCGGGCGTCGACTTCACCGAGCCCCACCAACTTCATATTCACGAAGTGGAGCCCCATCGCCCCGGCATCTGGCCCCGTGACGCAGCCGAATAAGAGGGAGTATCCTTCCGCCTCGGCGACCGCCACATCCTTGAAGCGTTCCGTGTTCTCTCGAACAATCATTGAAAGGGTGCTTTGAGACTGGGTCAGTGGCTGAAGTTCTGCTGTCGTGTCGTGCGAGTGTCCAGTTTGCGCCAGCGCACTCGCGGGATACATGCCCAGCAAAATTGAAGCGATCATCAAATGTTGAAATTGCTTTGCGACTCCTGCGATCTTCATGGTAGAAGCCTCCTTTGGTGACAGAATGTGACCAGCCGATCCATGAACACGTCACTTCTGAACCAGCCCTGGATGCGCTAAAATCGCTGGCATTTCGAGGACTGAAGGCGAGCGTCAGGACGGCTTGTGCTGGTTGCAATGTGCCAACCTGGGGCATGAAATGTCTTTGAGGAGTTCTGAAAAATTTCTTGTCAATTTCTTCGGTCGGGCATGCCGTTGAAACCAAAGCACTTGTACATTTTCGGCTCTTATCGCCTCGACGCGGACGAGCGCGTCTTGCTGCGCGATGGTCAGCCCGTCACGCTTCCGCCAAAGGACCTGGAGACCCTTCTCGTCTTGGTCGAGAGGGCTGGGCACATCGTCGGGAAAGAAGAGCTGTTAGAAAAAGTGTGGCCGGGTGTTTTCATCGAGGAAGGCAATCTGGCCCGCCACATCTTCAATCTGCGCCAAGTGTTGGGCGACAGCCCGGACGGGCGCAAATACATCGACACCATCCCCAAGCGAGGCTATCGCCTCGTCGCTCAGGTGCAGGAAGATCGCGAGCCAGCCGCGCCAGCTCCGTCCGTCCCGGTGCTGTCTGAGCAGCCCCAAGCTGCGGTGCATCTCGGCCACAAGAGAAGCCTCTGGTTGTGGCCGCTCGCTTTGTGGTTGCTAGCCGTGACAGGGGTTCTGGTGGCACGGCATTTCTTGCCCAGGAGAAACCCTCCGCCTCAAAGAGTAATGCTAGCGGTGCTTCCATTCGAGAATTTGAGCGGGGATGCTCATGAAGATTATTTCGCCGATGGACTCACCGAGGAGATGATTGCCCAACTGGGCCAGCTGCAGCCCGCGAAGCTCGGCGTCATCGCGCGGACCTCAACTGTGCGGTACAAACATACCAAGGAAACCGTCGCGCAAATTGGCCAGGAGCTGGGTGTGGGCTATTTGCTGGAAGGAAGCGTTCGGCGCGGCGGCGAGCGTGTGCGAGTTACCGCTCAATTGGTTCAGTCACGAGAACAAACGCATCTATGGGCCGAAACCTATGAGCGGCCTCTCACGGATGTCTTGAACATTCAGCGAGAAATCGCAGAGAAGGTTACGCGTTCTCTGTCCCTTCAATTGCTGCCTATCGAGACCAGCTCTTCTGCAAGCGCGCACGTCAATGTGGAGAGCTACGATAAGTACCTTCTGGGGCTTCATGAACTCGGGGAAGATACGCGTGAGAGCGTGAATAAGGGCATTCAGTATCTTCAAGAAGCAATAGACAAAGATCCGAAAGACGCCCGCCTCTACTCGGCTTTGGCCGAAGGCTACGATGCCGCAACCACTTACTATAATTCTCCAGCCGAGGTCATGCCGCGAGCAAAAGAAGCGGCCCTGAGAGCGGTCCAGCTCGACACCAACCTCGCGAGCGCCCATGTCAAGCTTGGCTATGTGCATTTGTTTTACGATTGGGACTGGCCGGCGGCAGAAAAGGAATATCGCCGGGCGCTCGAAATCAATCCAAGCTTGCCGGAAGCCCAATTGGGTTATGCGGATTACTTGGCGACCCTGGGGCGCTTCGACGAAGCAATCTCCCGCGTACAGCAGGCCTACCTTTACGATCCGCTTGCGGTCGAAAGTCGCAAGGAAGCGCTTTGGATCTACTACTTCTCCGGTCGAATGCCGGAGACTATCGAGCAGTGCCAGAAAACCATTGAGCTGGAACCTGCGGCAGGTATTCCTTATGCGATTCTCGCCACGGCCTACGCCCAGATCGGTAAACGGGCCGAAACTCTCCGGGCGGCCGAGGACG